>JAFZLC010000047.1 GCA_017551675.1 Paludibacteraceae bacterium
GTATAAGCAGAACCGTGGCGGCACTCGCTCTTGTATTGGTCGAGAGGTTTGCCCACAGGTTGCCAAGAGCCAGACCAGAAGTCTTTCGACTCACAGTCGTGCAAGTAGATGTAGCGACCTGGTTGATCCAGTGGCACATTATTAAACTTGATTCTTAAGAAACAACCTTGAACAGAAGAGCGGAAGAAAGAATAACCTCCCGCGTTGTTGGTGATAATTGCTCCGTAACGGGTATCACCCAAGTAGTTACTCCAAGACTTCGGAGTGTCTGGTTTGGTAACGACGTATTCCTTGTGTTCGTCGTCGAAAAATCCGTATTGCATAAAAATTAATCTATAATAAAATTCGTTATTAGATATTTCTTCAAATATAGTGAATCTTCGGAATAATGGGAAGTTTTTGGGGGAAATTTCGTTAAAATAGATCTCGAATCGGGAAAAAACAAAAACATTAATACGTATGGACCATTGTAGAGAGGCACGGCCGTGCCTCTCTACGGGCGCGCCTCTCTACTTTGATGCATACACACATTGCTCCATACAGACAATAATTTTTCTCGAACACCCCCAGCCACAACCCGACCAAAACACCCTACTTTTTTGTTAAATCTTCCATTTTTTTTGTTATTTATAATCCGTTTATATAACTTTGTGAATTATAGGTAGAAGAGTGTTATTGATTGTGCAATTGTATTCCTAATAAAAAGCATTGTAAAGTATGGCATAGTAAAGCACATTCCTCTTTTGTCTATGTAGATGTTAATGTTGGCGATTCTGTGTGGATAAGCTAGTGGTATTTCTTTTTCTTAAATTGGCATGAATTTTGTTTCTCCTATTAGGTAAGAAATTTATTAAACATTAAATATAATATCAAATGAAAAAACTTTTTACATTAGTTTCCCTTTTATTGGCATTTGCATTTTCTGCGAATGCATTAGAAGGACTGAAATTGGTTGGTAACCAATTGTGTACAGAAAGTGGAAAACCAATCCAGCTAAGGGGTTGGAGTACTCACGGTTCATGGTTTAAAGGCTGTTATGACGACGAAGGAGACTTCGCTGCCATGAAGAATGAAGGTGCTAATATGGCTCGTATCGCCATGTATATCAATGAAGGTGAAGGCATAAACGAAGGTTGGGTTAAGAGCTGTATCGATTTTTGCGCAAGCCAAGGTTTGTATTGTATTGTCGATTGGCATGTACTAAGAGATCGTGAAGGAGATGGTTCCAAAGGAAATCCAATGGACATGGTAGGCCAGGCAAAAAGCTTCTTCCAGAACATCACCAGCTACGTTCAACAAAAGAACTACAACCACGTATTGTATGAATTGTGCAACGAGCCAAACTACAATATTGAAGGTGACCCTTATGAATTAGGAAGAGATTATGTATGGGCTTGGATAAAAGAGTACTGTCAACAAATCCTTCCTATCATCAAAAGTGGAGACCCTGATGCTATCGTATTGGTAGGTACTCCTCAATGGGACCAAGCTGTTGTATTCCCATTCTTGGATCCAATTGATGAGATGGGATTAAACGTAATGTACAGTTTCCACTATTATGCTGCTGACCAAGAGAGATACTTAGGATTGTTGAGTTCTGCGTCAGCTTTCATTCCTTTGTTCGTAACAGAGTGGGGTCTCTCCAGCCACACAGGAGATAGCGGTTGCGACACAAAAAGTGCAGACAAATTGTTGTCTGTATGTAACGGTAAGAACCTTGGCGGTCAAATCATCAGTTGGGCTAACTGGAGCTGGGCTGATAAAGGTGAGACATCTGGTACTTTCACAGGTGGTGGATATAATAATAAAAGCTGGTCTGATGCTGGTAACTACATCAGAGAACAATTAAGAAAAGGTGATAATTTCAAATACTGCGAATCATCCGCATACGATGGCGCACAAGTGTTTGATGGTGTGAACGACTTCTATTTGCAATTAGAGAAATTCGACAAGGGAGGAAACTACAATGCTTACTATGATTTTGATGAGGGAGATTGGATTCCATGCTCTCCTCTTCCATGTAACGCTGGAGCAGCTGGTATGTATGATGGTGTTCGTGGCGACGATTACGTAGATGTAGGTTATACCAATGAGGACCATCCTGAAGACGGCTACTTTAACTTAGGTTACATTGGTCAAGGAGAATGGGTGAAATATACCATCGATGTAAAGCATCCGGGCGACTATGAGTTTGAAACCTACACAACTAACCATATAGACTACAACATCATTGCATTTACCGTTGATGGTAAGAATGCTCTGGTTGATGAAAATGGAAATGAAATTAACCGTGCCCTAGAATTACAACCTAGCAAAGGAGGTACTAAAGATGGTGGATACAATGATTGGGGATGGACTACTCCTAAATGCCCATACGCACAAAACAAAAAATTCCGTTTGCGTTTCAATGAAACAGGTGAGCATAAATTGGGTATCGTATTCATGTCCTCTTGTTCTGGTTTGGGTTCTCTTAAGATCATTGGTGACCCAAGCAATGGTGTTGACGTTGATGATGTAAACAACCAAGTTGTTAGCTTGTGGCCTAATCCATCTGAGGATGGCTCTTTGAACATCTCTGTTAACTGCGATGCAGACGTAACAATCTTCAACATCCAAGGTGTTGCAGTATACACTGGAAAGATTGCTGCTGGTGTATCAAAAATTGACGCATCATTAGCTTCTGGCGTTTACTATGTAACAGTACAAAGCGAGAATGGTATTTCTACAGAAAAATTCACTGTAAAATAATACCTTATCATAAATAATCAGAAGGTTGGCTCGAAAGAACCAACCTTCTTTTTTTTGAGAAACTTATGATTTCTGTCCGAAGGACACTCCTTTATGTGCGCTAAATTTTAATTTATATAGTTCATCCAACATCCATAAAAAAAGCGAGGCACACCAGAGTGCACCTCGCCTTGTTTTTTGCAACCACCTGCTCTTAATGAGAGACGGTTTCGATCTCCTCTTTTAAATCAATCTCTTCTCCTTTATCATCGATAAACTGATATTGTAGGAAAGAGAGGTTTTGAGAAGTAATCACTTTAAATGAAGCTGCCTTATATTTCCGTTTCCATTTCCATTTCAAAGAGCAGAAAGGGAATCCTTGGTTAATATAGGCGCCAACGTAAGGATGAACATAAAGTTTAAACTTCGTTGTTTTTAGTGTGTTCACAAGATAGTCTATCTTATTTTCCAATTCATCAACAAATAAGATGGAAGGTCTTGAGACACCTTTACCGTAGCACGTAGGACACACCTCTTCGGTGTCGATGTGCATTTCAGGACGTACTCGTTGACGGGTAATTTGCATCAAGCCGAACTTACTTAATTGAAGGATATTGTGTTTTGCGCGGTCATTTGCCATGTTATCACGCATACGGTTATACAACTCCTGTCTGTTCTCGGCTTTAACCATATCGATGAAATCCACCACAATAATGCCTCCTAAATCCCGTAGTCTCAATTGGCGAGCCAATTCATCTGCAGCTGCCAAATTCACTTCGATAGCGTTCGCTTCTTGGTCGTTTCCAGCACGTGTCTTGTTTCCACTGTTCACATCCACAACGTGCATGGCTTCTGTTTTTTCGATAATAAGATACGCTCCGTTCTTGAACGATACTGTACGTCCAAAGGAGGATTTCAATTGTCTTGTAACAGAGAAATAATCGAAAATAGGGACGTCATTTGTGTATAGTTTGACGATATCTTTTCTTTCTGGAGCAATGATATTTACATAATCACAAATCTCATGATAAACACCTTCGTCGTTCACATATATGTTTTCAAACGAAGGATTGAAGATATCCCTCAAAATACTGACTGTTCTACCCATCTCTTCGTATAGCAAGAGAGGCAATTTGGAGTCTGACTTTATTTTATTGATTGAATCATTCCATCTTTTAAGCAATGAATTCAATTCTGAGTCAAAATCCTCTACTTTTTTACCCTCTGCAACAGTACGGACAATAACACCAAAATTCTTAGGCTTTATGTCCTTCAAAATCTGTTTTATACGATTTCTTTCCTCTGAAGACTTGATCTTTTGGGAGACAAATATTTTGTCTGCAAAAGGTATCAACACCAAAAAACGTCCCGCGATGGATATTTCTGAAGTAAGACGAGGACCCTTAGTGGAGATTGGTTCTTTGGCTATCTGCACCAACACCTCCTGTCCTTGTGCAAGAACATCTGTAAGATGCCCATCTTTTTCAATATCCTTTCCTATCGGAATTTTGGATAACGAGAGATTCTTCTTACCAGCCTTTGCCTGTTTTATAAGTTCCTTATAGGAAAGGAACTTAGGACCTAAATCCTGATAATGAAGGAATGCTCCCTTTTCATAACCCACGTCAACGAATGCTGCATTGAGTCCTGGCATCAATTTTTTTACCTTCGCAAGGTAGATATCCCCAACAGAAAACTTACTGACACGGCTCTCTTTGTTCACCTCAATCAGCCTCTTTTCCTCCAATAATGCAATGGATATCTCCGATGCTTGAACGTCAATTACTAATTCGCTATTCATCGTTAATTTAGAGGGAACTGCTGTATAATTCCCAATTTTTAAAGAAACAAACGGGATGCCTAAATTAGACTTCCCTTAATAATACACGGATACCTCCGTATCCCATCTTTTAAAAAAAGAACAAACTTAAGATTAACACTCAAGTTTGCCCTTTGTCTTTTGCGCAATAAGACTTATTTCTTCTTATGACGATTCTTCTTCAGTCTTTTTTTGCGTTTGTGAGTAGACATTTTATGTCTTTTTCTCTTCTTACCGCTTGGCATAATCGTTAGAATTTAATGTTTATATTAAAATAAATTAATTACTTGTTTGAATTTGAAACCTTGTTCAAGAAAGTCTTTGCTGGCTTGAATGCAGGAATCTTGTGAGCAGGAATTCTGATTGATGTTCCCTTAGAAATATTTCTTGCTGTCTTTTCAGCTCTCGTCTTAATGATGAAAGAACCGAATCCTCTTAAGAATACTTCTTCTCCACCTACCATCGCTTTCTTTACTTCTTCCATAAATGATTCAACCACTGTTAAAACTTCTGTTTTGTCAATACCGGTTGATCTTCCGATTTCATTTACAATCTCAGCCTTTGTCATCTTAAATTTAGTTTTTATGTTTCTTTATATACTTTTGTTTCATCGAGGTGCAAATATACAACTTTTTTTACTCACTAAAAAACAGTTAGTTGCATTTTTTTTCGTAATTTTGAATTATTGTCTTTTAATCGTTGTCGCGCTAATATTCTTTTTTGCCATTTTCTCATGAATCTGATTTTTAGTGATTTAGTCATACGTTGGTATCTTTCCCATAAAAGAGAGCTACCCTGGAGAGAGATTTCCGACCCTTACAAGATATGGGTTTCCGAAATAATCCTTCAACAAACACGCATTGCTCAGGGGTTAAATTACTACTTACGATTCATTGAAAGATTCCCCGACATCGCTTCATTGGCCTCCGCCTCTGAAAACGAGGTGCTCCTTCAATGGCAAGGGTTAGGCTACTACTCCCGCGCACGCAACATGCACACCGCTGCTAAGGAGATGATGACGTTACATCAGGGTGCATTCCCAACCGACTACGAAGGTATCCGTTCTCTAAAAGGAATTGGCGACTACACTGCTGCCGCCATCGCCTCTTTCGCCTACAATCTTCCTCATGCGGTACTGGATGGGAACGTCTTCCGCGTCTTATCCCGCTACTTCGAGATAGAGACCCCCATCGACTCCACCCAAGGAAAGAAACAATTCTCTGAACTCGTCAATGAATTATTGGATAAGAAAAAACCAGCCCTCTTCAATCAAGGGTTGATGGATTTAGGTGCTACCGTTTGCCTCCCGTCTTCTCCTAAATGCGACGAGTGTCCTCTGCAAGACTCCTGTTTGAGCCTCGCCCATAATAGTCAGACAAACTACCCTGTCAAAGGGAAAAGACTAATACAACGGAATCGCTATTTCATCTATTTGGTAATTGTCGACCCCGACAACAACTATTTCCTTCATCGTCGCGATGGAAAGGATATCTGGCAAGGACTATACGAATTTCCTTTGGTAGAACTATATGAACCCTTCTGCGGTCCTGACCAACAAATGCTCATCGAAAAAGCTTTATCCGATGAGTTCTCCAATATCACAATACTCAACGTGAAACCTTCTATCAAACATGTGCTCAGTCATCAAAACATCCATGCACAATTTGTCGAAGCAACAGGTACCTATAAAAACAAAAGTCATTCTCAATATGTAAAGGTGCCCCTCTCTGAGTTGTCTAATTACGCCATATCCAGGCTGACGGAAATTTACTTAGAAAACAGATAACCCTTCTGTTTTGCTACTTTATCTCCGCCGAGTAGTTCAACACCACTGTTGCACTATCCAAAACACCCTCGATGGGTGGATTGTATTTCGTGACAGATGTCTCCATCGTTAGAATCATTGGAAACTCTTTCAAAACCCTGTCTTGTATTCGTTGCGCTACATGTTCAATCAACTGAGATTTTACCTTCATCTCCTCTTTGACAAGTTGATATACATAACCATAATCAATAGCCCCCGCAATATCATCCTTTTGTGCCGCCAACGAAAAGTCATAACCTATTTTAAAGGAGACGCTATACTCTCCTCCGACGATTCCCTCATTAGCCATAACGCCATGAAAGGAATGAAATCTCATGTTGTTGATATGTAAATAATTCATGTGAATGGATTATTGAAAGAAAGTGAAATTTACATGTCCATAGTGGCGATGCTCCACAAAATGGGGATGACTGGAGAATTCATACTCCTTAGGATGTTCCAAAATAAGGAGACCTCCATCGGCCAATAGATTCTTTTCAAATATCATATCAGGGATATTGGGCAACTCCTTATGACCAAAAGGAGGATCTGCGAAAATCAGATCAAACTTGCTTTTGCATGAGTTGATATATCTGAAAGAATCTGTTTTATATGTATGCACCGTCTTTATTTTCAGTTCGTCCATCACCTTGCGAATAAAGGCATAATTAACGCTGTTCAACTCCAACAGCGTCACCTGCTGACATCCACGAGAGGCAAATTCCAAGCTTATACTGCCAGTTCCCCCAAACATGTCTAATACGGAAATCTCCTCAAAATCGATTCTATTTGAGAGGATATCAAACAATCCCTCTTTCGCCATGTCGGTGGTAGGTCTTGCATTCAAGTTCTTGGGAGGAGTAAAATGTCTCCCTTTAAATTCTCCGCTTACAATTCGCATAATATATTAATTGATGGCAAATGGAATATTAATCAGTGTATACTGTTTATTCAAAATATCAGAATGCTTCAAGAAGGGCTCCGACAGAGGCTTCATAATAGGCTGAGGGTCCTCCTGCACATTACGAAGGTATTTCAAAAGCAGTTCTTTCTCTCTTCCTGCTGGAGAGCCACCCACAACAACCTCCATCGTATGTGAATCCAATTTCAACTGTTCGAAAATGTTCAGTACGAAATAGAGGAATTCATCTTCATTATGATAATCGTATGTGTTGGCTAAAATCACGCTTCCCTTTTCCATGCATATAACATCAAAAGAGGCATTCAGGATATGAATGAAGAGTTGTTTGTTATTCGTCTGTTTATTACGCATAGTTGCCAAACAGAGCTGAACACTTTGTCGATGAATCAAACGTGCGAAAGGGAATTTTTTCTTCAGTTCCATCAACCGTTGGTCATACACAGGATACGAGAACAAATTGACGATATCCGTCAGTCTGACATTGTCCGCCTGAAGTTTTTCCATAGGCGACAAGGAGCCAAAGTTAAGATTCCAATATTGCTCTTGCAATTCGGGTTGATAGACCGGATTAGGTATGAGCGTATATGTATTGGAGTCGACACACAAATAAACCTGTCCGAATGGTTTTGTCACCACTTCGTTATCAGCAGGGAAAGAGTCTTCACAAGAAGCAAAATATAGAAGATTCATTTCTTTATCAGACACAGCAAAACAAAATCCACTCGGAATCAACCGAATGGATAATGTATAATTTGATGATTTTAATAAATCAAAAGATGTATCTGAAATTTCAATCATATTACTCCCAGTTACCTGCATTGTTGTTAGGGCTATCTTTATCACCCACCTTCAAACCAGGATATTTGTTAAGAGCCTCAGCTTGTTTAGTTAAGTTGATAATCTCCTGACGGTTCAATCCGTTCAAATAGGTCTTGTAAGAAGTTCTAGCCTCAAACAAAGGAATCTCAATACCAGATTTTGATTTGATAATATTTGACTCCATCTCAAATTTCGTATCCTTCATGTTTGGAACGTATGCCAAAGAGTCAACATTATAACCTTTTCCAAATACGTGCTCCAATACATTAACGAAGATGGTATCACGACGGAAATTCTCCTTAAACTCAAGATAGTCTTCAATTCCATAATTAGGAGCTTCCTCTTCGGTCAACGCAAGAGCTTTCTCCTCGGTCAAACCTTTTTCCAATTGTTCGTCTGTTAGTTCACCCTTCTTAGAGATCATCTCGATGCTACCTTCTTTTACAAATTTGAGCAATTCATCAAAATTTGACGCATAAACACCATTGGTCTCCTTGTAGGCAATCTGTGCCTTACGAATATCAACCAATCTGGCTATTACGGCTTTGTCTCTGATGTCTTTCTCTTTGTCGAACTCCATTGGGTTCATAATACTTCTGTAACACATATAAACTAATAATACAGAAGCTAACACTAATAGGCTTTTAACTGCAATTCTCATATCGAATTAATTTTTTACTTTTGTTTCTACGAAATTAAGAGTGTACAAAAATAAAAAAAAAAGGTTTTATCGACACCCATTCTGTCGGTTTATTTTAAAAAAAGATGAATAAATTTTTATTTGAAAAGGTTAAATCATATTTTTCTCACGTACCAACGAGTCAGCAAGAAACATTACTATCGGCTCTTTGTGAATTCGTCATCTCTGCCAATGACACCATTTTCCTACTAAAAGGATACGCTGGAACGGGAAAAACATCTGTTGTCAGCGCATTGATTCGTGCTATGGATGAACTCAAACAACCTGTCATTTTAATGGCACCTACGGGACGTGCCGCAAAAGTATTAGCCTCCTACTCCGATCATACTGCCTATACGATTCATAAAAAGATTTATCGTCAACAGACGGCTGGCGACCCGAATGGCGTTTTTTCTCTCGATATCAATCTTCACAAACATACTTTATTCATTGTCGATGAAGCCTCTATGATCACCAACTACAGCGAAGGGAACTTCGGATCGGGTAATCTAATGGAGGACCTCGTCAGTTATGTTTATGGAACCGAAGGATGTCGTCTCATCCTTGTGGGTGATTCTGCTCAGCTACCACCTGTGGGACAAGAGATCAGTCCGGCACTCGACCCCAACTATTTCCGCGGGTCCTACCTAAAAACCATCTCTTTCGAACTCACCGACGTGGTTCGACAAGCCAACGAATCTGGTATTCTATGGAACGCCACACACCTACGTCAACTGATTTCCGAAGAACAGTTCTCCTCATTCCCAAAGGTTAATTTTGAATTCCCCGACGTTCAGAAAATAACGGGAGAAGATTTGATAGAAGAGATTTCTTCTGCATACAGTCACAATGGGATTGACGACACCATCGTCATCTCCCGTTCTAACAAACGGGCCAACATTTTCAATATGGGCATTCGAAACCGCATTCTTTATCGAGAAGAGAGCTTATCATCGGGCGACCTTTTAATGATTGCTAAGAACAACTATTTCTGGTCGAAACAGACAGAGGGGAAACTCGATTTCATCGCCAATGGAGATGTGGCACAACTCAGAAGGATCCGTCACACATACGAGATGTACGACTTTCATTTTGCCGACGTCATACTTTACCTACCCGACTATGATGTTGAAATAGATGCCCGCATCCTACTAGACACACTGCAAAGTGAATCTCCTTCGTTAACCTACGAAGAGAGCAATAAACTCTTCATGGCAGTTCAGGAAGATTACATGCATATTGGAAATAAACGAGAGCGATACAAGCAGATGAAAGAAGACCCATGGCTGAATGCCCTTCAAGTGAAATTTGCCTACGCCATCACCTGCCACAAAGCACAAGGTGGACAATGGAGCACTGTCTTCCTTGACCAAGGCTATATCACAGAAGAGATGCTTGGGAAGGAACATCTTCGCTGGCTCTATACCGCCTTCACTCGCGCCACTAAGAAACTTTATTTGGTTAATTGGAAGGAGGAGTGAACTGGTGCGAGTAATGTATTTGTATCAATAAAAAAGGGTCACTAAAACCTTTTTTTAGCAACCCCTCCTTGAGAAATATCTCAAATAAACGGAAACTCTGTTTGTGTTATTTCTTCTCGCTATTCTTTAGATAGGCAATCATCTTTTTTCTGTTTTCCAATATGAGTGCTATAATAGCGAACAGAATCATTCCTAAAATTGTTGTATAGAACACAATCTTCCATGTTGGATTCTCTAATTTCCTTTCTGGTTGCAAATCAGAAATCACTGTCATCACATCCAAATTAGTCATCATATCAACTGCAATCTCCTCATTGATATCAAACAACTTCTTCATATCATCATAATACATCTGACGTTTGGTCGTCATAAATGGTTTAGTTCTATCCTTTTGGGAAGCGAACTCCATAGAATAGTTAGGACCTTGGAAAAATTCCACCTTCTGCAAGCTATCCAAATTTAACAATGCATTATGGAACATCCACTCCTTTTCCTGTAATGTGTTAAGACGAGATATACTCAACGAACTTAAATAATTGTTTTGAGCAAAATAGTCAAACAATGCTTTCTGAATCTCTTCACAACATGAAAGATCATTCAATTTTGCACGAATCACCATTTGATTTGGAACTATCACATTGGATGTATCTCCTAGATCTACATCATTATCATAATCCACAAAATCCATGATGGAATCATTGTTAATATCAATCACATGGAAACCTTCAAAACCATAAATCTTTGCTGCTATTGAATCTGGAACATTCAACATTCTTGCCAATCCCTCCGTATCCTCACGTTTTGGATACTCCGACAACTGATCCAATAAGGTCTTGTACGTGAACACATCTCCATCATTGATCAAAATGTGCATCTTAGCACGATACATCTTCGCTCTGTCGCGACGCTGATAAATGCTAAGTCCAACTATCAAAATGATAAAGAACAAAAATAACGCTTTGTACTTATATGCCAACTGGGCAAACTTCCCCACCAAGGAGAATATAAAGCAAAAGAACTTACCAATAGAACGACCCACACGAGCCATCACTTGGAATATGTTCATTTCTTGCGGTTCTGTATTATCCATCATAATAAAATAATTTTTACTGAACAAAAATACAAATATTATCTCAAGCAACAAATAATTTGTAATTTTGTCTGCATAAAAAATAATTTTTTCTCCATGAACATAGAGATTGAAAGGAAATTCTTCCTGAAAAACAGTACTTGGAAAGAGGGTGCCACAGGTGTACATTACAAACAAGCCTACCTAAATGAGAAAGGTGACAATACCATCCGCGTCCGTATCGAAGGAGAGGTGGCCAAACTAACCATCAAAAGTAAAGCTAATAACATTTCCAGAATGGAATTTGAATATGACATTCCAATGGAGGATGCCGAACAACTCTTCTCCATCGCCAAAACTCCTGCTGTAGAAAAATATCGCTACAAAATTATGTTCGAAGGAAACTGCTGGGAGGTGGATGAATTTATGGGAGACAACGACGGACTGGTAGTAGCCGAAATAGAATTGAAAAGCGAAGAACAGTCTTTTATCAAACCTTCCTGGATCGGAGAAGAAGTCTCCGGAGACAAACGTTACACCAACGCTAATCTTGCCCGAAATCCCTATAAGAACTGGAAATATAAATAAACCCAAGGCCTTCAACGACTGGGGTTCCCTACATGGAGATATAAAATTCTTCTGTCAATTGTTTGTACGCCTCTGAATATTGATGTCTACCCTCACTCTCTATCACCATCTCCGACTCTACACAAGAGGTCGAGACGAAGGAGAACTCAGCCATAAATCGTTTGGGAGTGGACGTAGGTGTTGGCAATACTTTCATAATACGAAGCGGATGCAATCCATATCGTTCAGACAAAGCTATGAAAGTCTCCTTTTCTTGATACGGCAAAATCACAGAGAAAACACCGTGTTCGTCTAACAATGAAACCACTCCCCTTAACAAATCCTCGTAACTCAACGAGTCGGTGTGACGAGCCATCGTCCTACCCTCCTTGGGAGATTTCAACGACTGATTGAAGTAAGGCGGATTACTGATAATACGATCATACTTTCGAGAACACAATGCAAACTCCTGTAAAGATTGATTCACTACCTCAATTCTGTTATTCCACGGACTGCGATCTACATTTTCCTGTGCCTGCTGCGAAGCCTCAACATCAATCTCAAGGGCTGTTATCTTAGCCTCTGAACGTTGTGCCACCATCAAGGCAATCAGGCCTGTCCCCGTACCTATATCCAAAATAGAATGAGCAGATGAAACATCTGCCCATGCACCTAACAACACACCATCCGTACCCACTTTCATCGCACATCTATCCTGATACACGACAAACTGTTTAAAACGAAAGTACGGATTCGGCATGAGAAATTATCTTAAACCGTATTTGAAACGCAACTGCGTTAAAACTCGCTTAGTGTCGAGTGTGAAGTCACTCTGCATAATCCATCCATAATAACCAGGATCCGTCAGCAACACCTCTGCCACCTTACGTCCCTTATATTTTCCGAAATTGATGATCTCCTCCTTTTTTTCATTATAGATGAATCGTCCTGCAAAATCCACATTATTATTGTGAGATGAATATTCAGACAGGAACTCCATATCATTTTGCAAATCTGGATAACGATCCAACTGAGCCTTCAACACCTCGTAGGTAGCTGTAATATCGGCCTCTGCGCCATGGGCACCTTCCAAATCCTTGTGACAATAGAATTTATATGCAGCTGTTAACGTACGTTGTTCTTTTTTGTTGAAGATCACCTGAACATCCACAAACTTGCTCTTACGCAAATCTATGTCCACATCAGCACGAAGGAACTCCTCTGCCAACAATGGAATATCGAATCGATTGGAATTGTATCCACCCAAATCACATCCTTTCATCCACTCTGCCAACGATTTCGCAATCTCTTTGAAAGTAGGTTTGTCAGCAAGATCTTCGTCAGTAATATGGGTCAAATCCACCACTTCCTTTGGTAGTTTCATCTGATTTCCCTCTGCATCCACAGGTTTCAGTCTTCTTGTTTTTATTTCCTGATCTCCGTTCAGACAAATCTTAATGGCTGAAATCTCTATAATACGATCTTTTACAATATTCAAACCTGTTGTTTCCAGATCAAAAAAGATGATCGGTTTCTTTAAATTCAATTCCATATCAATCTAAAAAAAGAGGAAGCGCAATATCTCATACGCTTCCATATTTGTTATAAAATTTAATCTAATTAGTCAGGCAATTGCATTGGCATAAGCAACATCAACACATCCTCTGTATCGTTTTGCTCCAATGGAACGATCAAACCAGCACGAATAGGGTCTGAAAGTTCTATAATAACATTTTCAGAATTAAGATTATTCAACATGTCAATCAAGATGGAGCATTTGAATCCGATGCAGATAGGGCTACCCTCATAACTGCAAGATAATGTTTCAGTAGCTGAAATGGAGAAATCGAAATCCTGAGCTGAAATCACCACCTTATCCTCAGCAAAATCAAGTTTCACTAAGTTGGTCGATTGATTTGCATAAACAGAGATACGACGCAATGCATTCAAGAAACCATTACGTTCGATTGTTGCTTTATTAGGATTGCTTTTTGGAATAACCGAGTTGTAATTAGGATAAGTTCCCTCCACTAATCTGCAGATCATTTGATAATCTGACAAAGTGAAGTAAACATTCTTAGAATCAAACTGAATCTTAACGTCACCCGACTCCTTTGGAAGGATTGCCTTCAAAAGCGAATATGGTTTCTTAGGCAAGATGAAAGAGGTAACGGAATCACCCTTTGAAGTGATTGTTTTTATCTTTACTAGTTTATGACCGTCTGTTGCCACAAAGGTCACATCCTCTGTTGTAATATCGAAATAGATACCTCCCATTACAGGTCTCAACTCATCATCGCTAGTTGCGAAAGAGGTTGCTGTGATACCTTTATTCAACACATTGGCAGGAACTGTGATAGACGAATTTTGATCTTCCAAAAGACGCATCTTAGGGAACTCGTCTGCATTCTGTCCAATAAAGTTGTATACTCCAGAATTAGACTTTATAGTCATAGCATAGCTATCATCGTTAATTGAGAATGATAACGGTTCATCGGAAAATTCCTTCAATGTATCCAACAAAATTTTAGCTGAAAGAGCAACGACTCCACTTCCTTCGGAGCTATTCAACTCCATTGTCGTCACCATTGTTGTTTCCATGTCAGCCGCTGTAATCGTCAATACCCCATCGTGCAAATTAAACAAGAAATTATCCAAGATCGGTAACGTGTTCTTGGAATTGATAACACGGCTAATTGTCTGTAAATGTGCCAATAAGTTAGCACTTGAAACTGAAAATATCATATTATATCTCTTTTTTAATTATCTAATCTACTTTGCAAATATAATAAAAAAAGTATCATTCATTCTTGTTATCTGTCGGTAGTTTATTAACAGAAATTTCTTTTGTGTATTTCCATTTTCTGATGAAATGGAAAAGAAGTCCAAACAAGAGAATGGACAAAATAGGGACGACAATATTAAACACCTTGAAGAATTTATTCATTCCCTTCACGCGGGCTTTATTCAATAGGCGCATCTGGATTTCACGCGAACGCAACTGCATCCATCCATCATCATCCGTAAGGTAATTAACTGCATTCAAAAGGAAATCGCTATTACCAAATCGCTGGTTCATATAGCGGTCATAGCCCAAAGCGAGAGGCATCGCATTCGCCCCTTTTCCCTGTACTTCATTACAAATCACATCTCCATCAGCTACAACAATCATCTTTGTTGGCTTACTCTCCTTGATGATTTCATTAGTTCCCGTAACACCTTGTGGTATCATACGGTTGGCAAAAGCAGAAGGGAAGATTCCCTCCAACGATGCAGCCGCCATAACATTACGAGTATTGAAGTAGAACCCATTCTGCTCAACATTGATGACCTCCATACTGACGATGGAAGGGACGTTTTGTATATGCGTACTTGTAGAGGTGATCAAGAGCGGTATCTTTTTCACCTTTTCATTATCATTCACAAAATCGAGGGAACTAACAAACTCAGTTTTTACAGGTGCCACGTTCTTTGAAACGGGGTGTAATGGTACGGTCAACAACAACGGAGAGTAGTACCATGACATCGGTTCATATTTAGGAGCATCTCCTTCACGTGCCGTGTTAACTGGTATCAACGAACACTGAACATCCTGCAACAGATTGGCATTGATTCGAACACCGTAGTTGAACAGTTGATCCACTAGATTCACGTCGTTATCAATTCCGATGGTTCGTGACGACGTGGAGAGGCTATCCAAAGTAATACGAGCTCCATCCAAGACCCACAGGACTCTTCCTCCTTGCATAATGTATTGGTCGATCACAAACTTATCCACCTCTGAAAACTTCTTCATCGGAGCCGCAATGATCACCGCTTCGTAATCTTTCAACTCATCCACCTTTCCCGACATCACACCTCTGTCCACCCGATAATAGTGACTCAACGTCTGCATGAAGTCTGCCACGAGCATTTCAGGATATTCATCATGTCCTTCCAAGAAAACCACTTTAGGCACTTTGGTTGTAGTGATGATGCGTAATGCATCTGTCAACTCATACTCCAATGTCTCGATAGAGATATTCAGGTTCTCCTCTCCCGATTTACGAGGTATATTCTTAAGCAGATTGATGTTTCGAGTTTTTCCTTTATACGATATTTTTGCCCATGGATAAACAATCTTCTGACGGGCTTCTCCCTCTTCTTGATGATCATAGACCATAATACCGCGTATTCCCTCTTTTTCCAACTCATCATATTTTTTTTCACGAGCCTCTTTGGTAGCACCTGCCGAAGGATTATCAAACTGGTATTTCACTCTCTTACCAGCATAGGCATCAAACTCGTCCAACATCTCAACCGTAGCTTTTCGTAGTCGAAGGAACCCAGCATTTAAATCTCCATCCAGATAGATTGTCACATTCAATTCATCATCCAATCCTTTTAAGAGATTCTTAGTGTTTTCTGATAGACTGTAACGTTTCTCTGACGTCAAATCCAATCGAAAGAAAAAACGTTCCGAAAGGAAATAAATCAAGGTGACAACACCTATGAAAATTGCGATATGAATTAGTTTCTTCATCATTTCCACTCTAATGATTCAATCAATTGAACAATATCCTCTCGTATGTAATCAACAACGGGAGCAATGGAGTCCTTATTGGGATTTTCATTAACATAAAAAGCTCCACGAAAGAAATGCTTCACACTATCCGACATAACAAACTGAATATTGGAAGCTGTATTACCTTTTAACTCATACATAACACCGTAGACTCTCTTATCATCATTCAGATAAAGTTGTTCTGTGATGGCATCCGCTTTGGCCGTGTGCGGTTTGTAGACCAAACGACGTGAGTCTTCCGAGATAAACTGAAAATTATTATGCAACACACGATAAGTGCAATAGATATACGCATTATATCGAGGATAAACAATATTCATCCATAGAGAATCCTTATCCAATCCTATTATTTTCACTTCCGACACATTCTTGGCATAGGTGAATTGGAAAGGGAACTCATCATTCGTATAAGAAGCATATTCTTTTTCAGGGAACTCAATTCGGAAATAGCCTCTCGGTTTGGGTTGTGGAGGTTCACATGATACTAAAAATACAAGTATCAAAACAATACCCATCACTATTTTCAATAGCTTACTCTTTTGCATCTTTTATCGTCAATTTAACTTCTTTAATTCTACGCTTATCATCCGAAACGATCTCAAAGTGATATCGGTCCACCTCAACAATCTCGCCCTTTGATGGGATGTATCCCTTCAATTCAAGAATCAATCCAGCCAAAGTATCGGCATCACCCTCCACTGGTTCAAACACCTCTTTGTCAATCTTATCTATTCGGTAAAAATCAGACAATAATAATTTACCATCCAACAGATAAGAAGATGGATCAATCTGGGTAATTTGTGTCTCCTCCTCATCATGCTCGTCGCAGATATCACCCACAATCACTTCGATGATATCTTCCATTGTCACAATACCAGAGGTTCCACCGAACTCATCCACAACAATCGCCATATGAATGTGTTTCTGTTGAAACTCTTTGAACAAATCATCGATCTTTTTATTTTCTGGCACAAAGTATGCTTCTCGTATCAAACTTTGCCAGTTGAAATCTTTTTTCTGATCAGTATACTGAAGAAAATCTTTGATGAATAAGATTCCCTTTACATAGTCAATGCTTTCATCGTATACGGGCAAACGTGAATATTCCGACTCACGAATAATCTTCAAGACCGTCTCAAAATCACTTTTATAATCAATATCTACGATATCCACACGAGGTTGCATAATCTCGTCCACACT
Organism: Paludibacteraceae bacterium; assembly: GCA_017551675.1. Classification (GTDB taxonomy): domain Bacteria; phylum Bacteroidota; class Bacteroidia; order Bacteroidales; family Paludibacteraceae; genus UBA1181. Next base: position 17,652 of record JAFZLC010000047.1, read on the forward strand.
GGTCTTACCAAAATTAACAACACCCCTCAGAATATCTTTCTCGTCAGACTCCGCATCACCCATATTGAGTGAATCAGAGATATCGTCAATGGCAGCACTTCGTTGCGTACGTGATTCCAAACGACGTCCCACCACACCTGTCGATCGAACAAGAAGTCCGACAACCGGACGGAAGATAACTGCAAAGAAAGAGATGATTGTAGCACCATGACAAATGGTGTATGGATTCTCTTTACTTACTAAACGATCAGGTATAAACTCCGCGAAAACAAACAGAAGCAATAGGTTGACGATTCCAACAATCAGACATATCCAGATCCAAGAACTAATAATGTTGCTTAGAAAAAATGTGATGGAAAGGGTGCTAAGCGTCAGAGAAAGAACTATGGTAAAATAACGAGCTATGATCACACTTCCCAACGTGTTCAACGGATCTTCCGACAGATTCTTTAACCGATTAAACTTAGGGTCACTCGAAATTTTCACCTCTGCCACCTCACTAACGGTCAGAGAGAAAAACTCCGACTCGAAGAAGGATATGTATGAAAGGTGTATAAAAGATATTACCGCAACAATGGCCATCAAGCCATACAATAGGAAAGAACTCATAGGTTCTTCAAATAGAAATTGAGTTGAATTAAAAAGTGGTATATCCAAAGAAGTACATTTTTGTTAAACAAGCAAGGACGGATATTTTCCGTCCTTGCAAATATATGAAATATTATTGAGAATATAATTACTTGATAAGCTGATGTTATTTTTTATCATCAGTAACATTTTAAAACGGCAAGTCGTTACTAGCGTCTTCCTCAGGTGGGAATGGAGGATTTGGCTGTTGAGCAGGCTGCTCACTCGTTGACGTTGTAGATGTTGACAATGGAGGAACACCGCCTTCCGGACGTTTTCCAAGCAACTCCATCTGGTCTGTAATTACCTCTGTTATATAACGGGTATTGTTATTCTGATCTACCCACGAGCGAGTCCGCAATTTCCCCTCGATATACAAAGAGGTGCCTTTCCGAACATACATCTCAGCCACTTTGGCTAATCCCCTCCATACAACAATGTTATGCCACTCTGTGCGCTCAGGAACTTCCGATCCATCCTGACGCTTAAATCCACGCTCAGTTGTAGCTAATGGAAAACTTGCAACAGGAACATCTTTTTCAACATACCTTACGTCAGGGTCTTTGCCCACATTTCCTACTAAAATTACTTTATTAACAGACATAGATTTAAAAATTTAAATGATTAAAAATTATTTATCACCACAAAAATAGAAAATTATTAACGTAATTCCCCAATCTTTTGGTTTACTTTTTAAAATTATTTCTGTAAAGGTGAGTTCTATGAATTCTTTTTGTGGAATACTCAACTGGTGAATTTATAGAACCCGCCTTAATTAATTTGTTACATGTTATCCAAATGGACATCACGGAATCCTAAGAAATAAAGGATACCATCCAATCCAATAGTAGAGAGCGACTGTTGTGCATTTGCCTTTACCTTTGGTTTCGCATGAAAGGCAATACCCAGTCCGGCAAGATTCAACATCGGAAGGTCATTTGCTCCATCACCCACAGCGATCACCTGCTCCAACTCTATCTTCTCCACCTGTGCAATCAGATTCAACAACTCTGCCTTACGCTTTCCATCTACAATATCACCTAGATATCGACCCGTCAATTTGCCATCTTGAATCTCCAACTGATTCGCATAGACATAATCCACGCCAAATCGTTTCTGAAGATATTTTCCAAAATAGGTGAATCCTCCCGAGAGGATGGCAATCTTAAATCCACATTTCTTCAACACCGCCATCAAACGATCAGCTCCGTCCATGATTGGCAAGTTTTCTGCTATTTCACGCATCACAGACTCATCCAATCCCTTCAGTAAAGAGACACGACGACGGAAACTCTCTGAAAAATCTATCTCACCACGCATGGCCGATTCTGTAATCTTGCGCACCTCATCACCCACACCTGCACGATCTGCCAATTCATCTATCACCTCAGTCTTGATTAAGGTGGAATCCATATCAAAGCATATCAAACGACGATTTCTTCTGTACAAATCATCCTTTTGGAATGAAATGTCCACATTTTCCTGCGATGAAATCTCCATGAATCTTGAAGAGAGTACACTTTTATCTTCCAACTCACCACGCACGGAAAATTCGATGCACGAACGTTCGTGCTCATAATCCTCGTTTAATGAAGGACGACCCGTTAATCTTTTGATGGAGTCAATGTTCATCGATTGTTCAGCCACCGCCTTGGTCACCAATGCCATCTGCTTGGCTGTAATCACATGTCCTAGCATAGTCACCACATAGCGACCCTTACCCTGACGGTCTACCCAATCATCATATTCGTTGAACGTGACAGGAGAAAAACGTACCTGAACACCCAATTCATAGCATTTAAACAATATGTCTTTCAGAATGTAACCCGACTGCTCACTATCATTTATCTTAACCATAAAACCCAACGACAAATTGTGGTGAATATCGGCCTGTCCTACATCCAAAATGGTTGCATTGTATTTACCTAAAATTTCTGTTATAGAGGCTGTCACCCAGGGTTTATCCTCACCATGAATATTGATTAAAATGACTTCGCTAGACATAATGTTCTCTTATAATTCTAAATTTGAGCATGCAAAGATAGCACTTTAATCTGAATCAATCCCCATTAAATCCGCATAAATCATCACATAACATCATATGAATATCACCATAAAATTGACAAATAATTTTGTTTTTATTAAAACATATCATACCTTTGCAACGTTATGATTGAATGAACTACCTTGCATAACAAGAATTTCTATCTGAGATTTACCTAATCACTAAGTTAGTTCTATTCATTTTTAAATTATATGCTATGGGAATTTATATTCTGAAATATAACATAACAAATTGATTATCAATAATTAGCAATTAAAATGATGCTACAAGTTTCGCATCATTCGAATGGTTGTTGTGTCTTCTCTTCATAACAATACAAGACCTATCAAGCCCGAAAAGATTTAATTTTTCTTTGTACAGGCCACTCAGTAGGGTTTGATGGGTCTTTATTTTATGTCGTTAATTTAGACAATCTAGTTTGGTTGGTGATGCAACATGGTTTCCGAATGAGTTGAAGGAAATTCTTCTGTTTTTGCTTTTATAAATTCCTAAGATATTATAATATTGCAAATAAAAACAAGGGGAGGAAGGTCCTCCCAAAAATCCAATAGGATACGGATTTGCAAAGAGAAGAGAGTAATCATTAATGGGAGAGACTTTCTCATTCGTTCATTCACCATCAAAAAATAAATGAAAGAATTAGTATTAGGTATTCAGAATTTTTTATTCAACATCGGTATTTTGAATGGAGATGGAAGCATTCATGATAAGATGATAGGGTTATGTGTGATTGTAGCACTAACCGTTTTATGTGATTTGATATGTCGGCAATTGGCCATGTTAGTTCTACATATTCACGCGAAGATCACAAAAAAAACGTCGGAAGAGACCGTCCAACACAAACGTCTTCTGAAATCAATTGCCGCCATCATACCCGCTTTTGTGGTGAATCTATTTCTTCCTCTCGCTTTTGATGAAGGATCAGACTGGTATGTATGGATCAACAAGCTATGCAATATCTACATTCTGGTAATGGTGATTTTGTTTATCTCATCCCTACTCAGCTACTTATACACGAAACAAACCTATTCGCAGAAAAACACGCCAAAAAGTAATTTACCCTACACCATATTATATCAGATTATTCGATACATCATCGCAATTATCGGAATCATCATTGGGGCAAGTATTTTGTTGGACAAATCGCCAAGAGCCTTTCTGACAGGATTGGGAGCCTCTGCCGCCGTTCTATCCTACATCTTTAAGGATACACTCATCAATCTGGTTTCCGGTATGCAATTATTAGGTAATAAGATGGTGCAACCTGGCGATTGGATCACCATTCCCAAGCACAACATCAACGGTATAGTTCGTAAAATCACCATCAACACGGTGAAGATCCAAAACTTTGACAACACCACAATGACCATTCCTCCTGCCACCCTGCTCAACGACTCTTTTCAAAACTGGAAAACTATCAAAAAAACAGGGTCAAGAAGAGTAGCCCGTTCTCTCAACATCGATATGCACAGTATCCATTTCTGCACATCCAACGAGATTGAAAAATATAAATCCATCCCATTGATCAAACCATACCTTGAAAAATGGGAAAATTCCAGAAAAGTGGAAAATCAGGAAACTTCTCCTGAAATTATTATCAACGGAGAAAATCCGACCAACCTAAAACTGTTCATGCTCTATTTGGAAGCTTACATCGCAACCATCCCATCCTTCGATAAAAAGGAGCTATATATGGTACGCCAACTGCAACCAACAGAGAATGGATTGCCCATCGAAATCTATTTCTTTACCAAAGAGTGTGATTGGAAGAAATACGAGATGGTACAGTCGGATGCCTTCAACCACATATTAGCAGCAGTCAACTTTTTCGATTTATCTGTCCTTCAACGCATATAAAATCAGCTGCTAATGATTGTAAATTCATACGAAACACATAAATTTGCACCATGAATTAAAAACGGTGAATTCTATAAATTCATCGTTGAAACAAAAAGTTAGTATAAATCGTGGGAAGATAAACTTTTCGGCGCTTTTTGATTTATTCTATATCTTACTGATTATCAGTATCTCATAATGGAGACGATGTACACATCATCTCTACAAAAAAGAATCAAAGAAATTTCAAAAATCCCCCCGAAATGAATTTATAAAACCCACCAAAAAAGAGTTATATGGCTGAAAATATTCAGGAAAATGAAGAGAAAAAAACTTTGAACTTCATTGAAGAGATTGTAGAGGAAGATTTAAAAGAAGGTCGTAACGGGGGTCGTATTCAAACCCGTTTCCCTCCTGAACCTAATGGTTACCTACATATCGGTCACGCCAAAGCCATCTGCATGGATTTTGGTATTGCTAAGAACTATAACGGAATCTGTAATCTTCGTTTCGATGACACCAACCCTGTGAAGGAAGATGTTGAATATGTTGACTCCATCAAGGAGGATATTCAATGGCTTGGCTTCCAATGGGCAAATGTCTACTACGCTTCTGATTATTTCCAGCAGTTATGGGACTTGGCTGTTCGTTTCATAAAAGAGGGCAAAGCATACGTTGATGAACAAACAGCAGAAGAGATTGCAAAACAAAAAGGTACCCCAACCACTCCTGGTGTTGAGAGTCCATATAGAAACCGTTCTGTCGAGGAGAACCTTCGTCTCTTCATGGAGATGTCTGAAGGTAAGATTGAAGATGGAAAGATGGTGCTTCGTGCCAAAATTGACATGGCTAATCCTAACATGCACTTCCGTGATCCGATTATCTATCGTATCATCACAACACATCCTCACCACCGCACAGGTACTAAGTGGAAAGTATATCCAATGTATGATTTCGCACATGGACAATCCGACTACTTTGAAGGTGTGACTCACTCTCTTTGTACGCTTGAATTTGAAGTCCACCGTCCACTATACGACTGGTTTATAGACCAATTTGCAGATAGTGACTATCGCCCTAAACAGCGAGAGTTCAACCGTCTGAACATCACCTATACCGTGATGAGTAAACGTAAGATGTTACAATTGGTTCAAGAGGGTTTGGTTCGTGGATGGGACGATCCTCGTATGCCAACAATCTGCGGTTTACGTCGTCGTGGATATACACCTTCTTCCATCAGAAACTTCATCAAACGTATTGGTTATACCAAATATGACGGTGTGATCGACGTCTCATTGTTGGAAGCTACTATCCGTGAGGAATTAAACACAACGGCAATGCGTGTCAACGCAGTTATAAAGCCTATCAAACTTATCCTCACCAACTATCCAGAAGGAAAGGTTGAGATGATGGAGGCCATCAACAATCCAGAAGATGAAAGCATGGGTAGCCGTGAGATTCCATTCTCTCGCGAATTATATATCGAGAGTGATGATTTCATGGAGGATGCTCCTAAGAAATATTTCCGTCTGACACCAGGCAATGAAGTTCGTTTGAAGAACGGCTACATCATCAAATGCACAGGCTGCAAGAAAGATGCAGAAGGTAAGGTGACAGAGGTTTATGCTGAATATGATCCAGAGACAAAGAGCGGTATGCCAGGTAGCGACAGAAAAGTAAAAGGAACCATTCACTGGGTTTCCGTACAACACGCTATCCCTGCAGAGGTTCGTCTCTACGACAGACTTTTCAACGTGGAGAATCCAGGCGACGAGAAGGACAAAGACTTCCGCGAACTGCTCAATCCTGAATCTCTTACCATCGCCAATGCTATGGTAGAACCATGGTTGAAAAATGCGAAAACCCTACAAAACTTCCAATTCCAACGTATCGGTTACTTCAATGTAGATCCAGACTCTACACCAGACAAGTTAGTCTTCAACCGTACAGTGGCTTTGAAAGATAGCTGGGCTAAGATTGCTAAATAAGTTTGTTATTATAAATAATGAGGGCGTATCAAAATAAATTTCGGTACGCCCTCTTTTGTCTCTACTCAATAGAAACCCTAATTCCGCAACACATTAAATAATCTGTTTTCACTATTTATCAGGAGTCACCATCTTATACTTCTTGCCCCATTCAAGTACGCCACCCTCCATGTTGTAGACATCCTTGAATCCCAGTTCCACCATTTTATTCATGGCACTCAAACTGCGGCGACCAGACCGGCAATAGAGCAACACCGTTTTTTTCTTTTTCAGTTTTTTAATCTTATCTGAAAATGAGGCATCGCGCCAATCGATGTTAATAGCTCCTTCAATATGTCCTGAAGCAAATTCCTGAGGCGTACGTACATCCACAATCTGTAACTGCTTACACTCATCTATCATTTTTTTTGCTTCATCCACATTCACATTTTTCTGTCCAAAACAAAATATTGGGAGAAAAGAGAGCATCAATAAAAACAATTTCTTCTTCATATTTTCAAATTTGAATTTTAAAATAAAACGATTTGCGCAAATTTAAAGTATCTTTGCAAAATAAAAAATAAAAACAATAATAGAAGAAGATATGGCATTACAATGTGGCATTGTTGGATTGCCCAACGTAGGTAAATCCACCCTTTTCAATTGCTTATCAAACGCAAAGGCTCAGGCAGCCAACTTTCCCTTTTGTACAATAGAACCTAACGTAGGTGTCATCACCGTTCCCGACGAACGTTTGAACAAACTGGCTGAGATCGATCACCCTCAACGTGTAATCCCCACCACTGTCGAGATCGTTGACATTGCAGGTTTGGTGAAGGGTGCCAGCAAGGGAGAAGGATTAGGAAATAAGTTCCTTGCCAACATCCGTGAAACAGACGCCATTCTGCATGTCCTACGTTGCTTTGATGATGATAACGTGACACATGTGGACGGTTCTGTTGACCCTGTACGCGATAAAGAGATCATCGATATGGAACTTCAAATGAAGGACCTCGAAACGGTTGAGAGTCGTATTCAGAAAACAGAGAAACAAGCAAAGGCTGGAGGTGATAAATCCGCTAAAGCCTTGTTGGATATTTTAGTTAGATATAAAGAGGCATTGTTGAATGGCAAATCAGCCCGCACGGTTGAACTAACAAAAGAGGAGAAACCTTTGGCAAAAGACCTCTTCTTGTTAACTACCAAACCTGTACTTTACGTATGCAACGTAGACGAAGGTAGTGCAGTCAATGGTAACAAATATACTCAAGCTGTGGCAGAAGCCATCAAAGAAGAGAATGCAGAGATGCTGATTGTGGCTGCTGCTACTGAAGCTGATATCGCTGAATTAGAGACATACGAAGAACGTCAGATGTTCTTGGAAGAGGTAGGATTGAAAGAGTCTGGTGTTGCTCGTCTAATCAAAGCAGCTTATAAGTTGCTCGATTTGCAAACATTCTTCACTTCCGGATCGGACGAGACGCGTGCATGGACCTTCCGTCGTGGCATGAAGGCTCCTCAATGTGCTGGTATCATTCACACCGATTTTGAGAAAGGATTCATCCGTGCTGAAGTAATCAAATATGAGGATTATGTCTCTTTAGGTTCTGAAGCTGCATGTCGTGAGGCAGGTAAAATCGCTATCGAAGGAAAAGATTATATCGGTCAGGATGGCGACATCATGCATTTCAGATTTAATGTGTAATGGATTCATCCCACAATAAAATAAAAAAGGTCAGCTAAACACTGACCTTTTTTCGTATATATGAGTTCTTAAAGTAAATTCTATAAAATTAGAATCCGCTTGGTTTCAATTTCAAACCTGTCATTTCATCCAAACCGAACATCAAATTCATGTTTTGTACAGCTTGACCGGAAGCACCCTTCAACAAGTTATCTATCATTGAGATGATGAGCACCTTGTTACCATGTTTCTCCACATGAACAATACCTTTATTCGTATTCACCACCTGTTTCAAATCTGGATTGGCATCCATCACATGAGTAAAGGCTGCATCCTTGTAAAAATCTTTATAGATCTTCTGAATCTCTTCCAATTCCAAATCGCACTCCGTATATTGAGATACAAAGATACCTCTTGGGAAGTCACCACGTACAGGAAGGAAGTTGATAGCATGATCAAAACCAGGCTGCAACTGGCGCATAGTTTGTGTAATCTCCAATAAGTGTTGATGAGTAAAGGCTTTATAGATGGAGATGTTATTGTTTCTCCAGCTAAAATGAGATGTAGCCCCTGGCTTTACACCCGCACCCGTCGAACCAGTGATACCATTGGTATGAACCTCACCTTTGATCAAACCTTTGGCAGCCAAAGGAAGAAGACCGATTTGAATAGCTGTAGCGAAGCAACCTGGATTAGCCACCTTCGTTGCCTTCTTAATACGCTCTCTGTTGATTTCAGGCAACCCATATACGAAACCATTGCTCTCATCACGGTAATCCTGTGAAAGATCAATGATCTTAACACGAGCAGGAATCTCATGCGATTCAATGAATTTTTTACTGTCTCCATGTCCAGAGCAAATGAACAATGCATCAATCTGATCCAATGGAAGTGCATCCGTAAACGTCATCTCTGTCTCCCCAAAGAGTCCCTCATGCACATCATATAATTTATTACCCGCATTACTGCTACTATTCACGAAAGTGATCTCCACCTGTGGATGGTTAATGAGAATACGAAGAGTCTCACCTGCCGTATATCCAGCACCACCAATGATTCCAACTTTAATCATATTACTAAAAATTGCTATTTCTTTTTATATTAAAACGTAAGGACGATTTGGTTTTTCTTCACCAAGTCATACAGATCTTGTATACATGAGACCTTGCATATCTTTGTTCCATCCATCTGACGAGACTTGAAACAAGTTTGGCATCCCATGATGACACCGCCCAACTCTATGAACTCATCCACTTTTTGTTTGATATCTGCATTTTCAGCCATCAGTTTCTCCAATTCAACACCTTTTCCCAATAGGAAAATCTGAACTTGATTATCCCACTCTTGTGAATAGGCAGCTAATCGCATTGCATTATATACCGTCTCTACATCATTGGAATATAAAACGATGCCTATACTCTTAGGTTCTTCTGGATTGTTGTACTTGACATTATCTCTTAATGCCTGTGCAGAAAGAGAACAAACACTTGTAATAACGAATAAAAAAGCCAATAAATATTTTTTCATCTCTCGTCGTTTTTTAAGAACCCTGTAAAGGTTCCTCGTTTGTAAATTTATATTAGACAGAAGTGGCAACCACTCTTTTGCATGTTACTCTTCCTTCATCAAAATCAAACAACGGCAAAGTTACACGTTTTTTCTCATCTAAGCCAATAGAAAGGAGAAAAGATGAGGGGAAGATTCCTACATGGATTTCAACCGATATTCATTCGGAGAAAAACCTGTATGAGCTTTGAAATAGCGACAAAAGAAGGTAGCTGTTGGGAAGTTCAGTTCCGCCACAATCTCTTTCAGTGTCATATTGGTATTTTTCAATAGCACCATTGCCTCCTGAATCAAGAACTTCTGAATGGCCTCACTCGGTGTCTTGTTGGATGCCGCTTTAACACATACTGATAGGTACTTAGGGGTTAGTCCCATCTGAGTCGCATAATAATTCACAGAATGTTCTTTTTTGAAATTATGGATGACCAATTTCATGAACTCTGCATAGATCTCCTGATTACGATCCAAGAAAAGTGTTTTCGTATCAATGTTCACCACCGACTGAAAGCTACATATTTCGTGAAGGAAGGAGAGTATTTGGTGACAGATAATTTCATTTCTGAAACGGATGGTGTCATCCAAACAATATTTAGCCATCTTATCGACATACTCACTAATGAGAACCGCTTCGGCGGGAGTGACAGAATGAATCGCCTCTTGTGAAATGGAGGCCAAACGCTTCCATATAGAGGCGCACTGGGTAGTCAGCGAGGTCATATACTTTTGCGACACGACCATGAAGGAACCTTCAAATTGGTTGATTTCGAAAAACTCCATCACACAATCAGAGGCGGTGAGCAAAAACTCTCCTGCTTTTATGCTATACATTTTTGTATCGATGGAAAAACGGGAAGAACCAGCCGTACAATAGACAAAAACGAAGTATTTGATACGTACCGGATATTTTGGTTTGGGGATGTACGCCATATTATTGGTACGAACCACCAAGATATCATCATCCAAGATGGGAAGGGATGGAATTCTTTTAAAGTCAGCTAAACTAATGATGTTCATAATTTCCTTTTTAAAGTTCGATATATCTAATTTTGTGCACAAAAATAGCCCAATTTTCCAAATTTGCACCTATTTTTTGGAAATTTGTGACATAATAAATGTGCAAATTGTTTTGTGGATACGGAAATAAGCGCGAAATTTGCATTGTTAATTTTAATTAAAAAGTTGGTTATGGATAAAAATGAATTGATTGAGAAAGTAAATACTGTACTTGCCGATGAATTTGAAGTAGAATTATCTGATATTGCAGAAGATAAGAATATCAAGACAACTTTAAATTTGGATAGTTTAAGTTTGGTTGATTTGGTTGCTTTGATTGAGGAAGAGTTCAGTGTCAAGATTAAAGGTACTGAAATGACATCAATCCAAACATTCGGTGATTTGTATAACTATCTCGCAGAAAGAGCATAACAAAGAATGTTCGAAATAAATAGGAAGGGCGGAATGCTAAGCATTTCGCCCTTCCTATTTTCTATTGTTTAGAGAAGTATTTTAAGATCACTCTTTTAAATCCCACCAAGGATCCAATATCTTCTTAACGTATTCTCTCAACTTCTTTTTCTTCTTCATAGAGATGAAATCGTTTATCATCTTCTTTAATTCTTTATTACTTGAAAGTAACTTCTCATTCTTTTTGTATAAATCGATTTGTGCTTCAATGCCCGCAATTGCACAATCAATTGCTATCTCATTTTTATCTTTATCTAAGTGTTGAAGCGCATATTTCGACCATCCACCTATATAGGAAATAATCATCTCATTATCACCTTTGTCAATATACATAAGTCCTGCCTCGAGTGTAATGAGGACATGTGAACATCCAGATGCCCATGAAAGCATGAATCTTTTTGCCTCAACACGTTTCAACTCATCTGTCCCTATAGGTGTGTTTTGCAACCAATCATGACATTTTATAATATCATCGTTGTATTTTACATATCGTCCTTCTGGATCCCCTGGTTGCACTCCTTCAAACGAATAAGCTGGCACGTTCCATTCTTGAGCTTTAGCCATAAAGCAAACCGACCAAAGCAAAGCCATAAATAATAAACATTTCTTACTCATAAATCTGTCGTTTTAGCTTTATTCTTTCGTTACTTTTTCCTTCTTTTTGGTACTACCATCTATAGCCGACTTAACATAATCTCTCAACTTGTTTTTCTTCTTCATAGAGATAAAATTGTTAATCTTTTTCTTTAGTTCCTTGTTACTTGAAAATGTCTTTTCATTCTTCTTATATAAATCGATTTCTGCTTCAATTCCAGCGATTGCAGCATCAACTGCTATCTCATCTTTATCTCTATCTAAATGTTGAAGTGCATATTTCGACCATCCTCCTATAAAAGATACAAGCAACTCATTTTCACTTCTATCTGCATACATGAGATCTGAATGAATAACTATCGTGACTTGAGTACATCCAAATGACCATTTCAACAAAAAACGCTTAGCCTCTATACGTTTCATCTCATCTGTCCCAATTGGTGTGTTTTGCAACCAATCATGGCATTTTATAATATCATCGTTAAACTTTGCATATCTTCCTTCTGGATCCCCTGGTTGCACTCCTTCAAACGAATAAGCTGGCACGTTCCATTCTTGAGCTTTGGCCATAAAACATACTGACCATAACAAAGCCATAAATAATAAACATTTCTTACTCATAAATCTGTCGTTTTTAATTATACATTTTGTTGTTTCTATTCATCACACAGCAACTTGTCCCGCAATATGTGGATGCGGATCATAGCCCTCCAATGTGAAATCCTCATACTCAAATGAGAATATATCTTTTTTCTCTGGATTAATCTTCATGATAGGCAACTTCCTTGGGTCACGCGTCAATTGCAGTTTCACCTGATCCAAGTGATTTTTATAAATATGAGCATCACCCAACGTATGAACAAAATCACCTGCTTTCAATCCTGTAGCCTGCGCCACCATCATCAACAACAGAGCATACGATGCAATGTTGAATGGCACACCTAAAAAGATGTCGGCACTGCGCTGATACAATTGCAGACTCAACCTTCCGTTTGCCACATAGAATTGGAACAATGTGTGACATGGAGGTAACGCCATTTTATCCACCTCGGCCACATTCCATGCAGAAACAATCAGTCGACGAGAGTCTGGATTGTTTTTAATCATATTCACAACATTGCTGATTTGATCTATTGTGCCTCCCTTATAATCCGGCCACGAACGCCATTGATGTCCATACACGGGACCTAACTCTCCATTCTCATCCGCCCACTCATTCCATATACGCACACCATGATCTTGCAAATACTTCACATTCGTATCTCCCTGCAAAAACCATAACAACTCATAGATGATAGACTTCAAATGCAACTTCTTTGTCGTTAGCAATGGAAAACCATCCTCTAAATTAAATCGCATCTGATGTCCAAACACACTAATTGTTCCCGTTCCTGTTCGATCTTCCTTGGCTGATCCTTCAGTCAGAACTCTGTTCAATAAATCCAAATATTGTTTCATTTACGCTATTCTATTTTTCATCTAATAATGCAAATATACAAACGGACATCCACATTTTTACAAATATCTTCTTTTCTTTTTTCACATTTACTTCACCACGCTTCTCACCTCGCCATCCGATACGACTGTTCGTAATTCAGATCCCTTTTTCACTTGCGAGACACTTCGCAACACCTTTCCATCGACCGTCGTGATGGAATAACCTCTTCGAAGAATAGCCTCTGGCGAGATATGCAACAGTGTGTTCTCCATCAACTCCACATGATGTATCTGCCGACTCAACCTCTCTTGGAATGCATGTCGAAGCTGACTGCCCAACAGTGTGAGCGACTGCTCTTCCACCATAATCCTATGAGAACAATCCCGCACCACACATGCAGACAATTCATTAAGACGAACCTTCTCTCCATCTAAAATAGAACTGATTCCCATCTTTATATTCTCTTCCAAATCCAACAGATGGGTCTCCTCCATCAACATCTTCTCATAGATAAAGGCTGCCACTGCAGTAGGTGTCTTACACCTCGTATGAGCCACCATATCAACCACCGACTCATCTCTCTCATGGCCAATTCCCGTAAGAATCGGCAACGGAAACTGAGCGACCACATAGGCTAAATCATATTCGTCGAAAGCTAAAAGGTCGGTCGTCGCTCCTCCTCCTCGTATAATCACCACCACATCGTATTGATCCTTCTGCTCGAACACACGATCAAGTGCCTCAATGATACTCTCTGCCGCATGTTCCCCCTGCATCGTTGCAGGAAATAGCTGAAAGGAAAATTGGAAACCTCTGTCATTACTTTGCAACTGATGACAAAAATCGCCAAAACCAGCAGCAGAAGCAGAAGATATGACCGCAATTCTTTTTATCAGAAATGGCATCTCAACCTGTTTGTTCATCTCCCATACACCATCCTCCTTCAACTGTTGGATCGTCTCCTGCTTTTTGCGTGCCATATCCCCAATCGTGAAAGTGGGATCGATATTCAATATAACACATGAAAGTCCGTATAGTTCATGAAACGTGACCGACACCTCTGCCAAAACCTTCATTCCTGTTCGCAACGACTGTCCCGTCTGTTGCTCAAAATAAGGTTTCAGAAAACGGTAGGTATTCGCCCATATAGCCGCACGAACTTTGGCTTCGATCAACTTTTTATCATTCTTCTCCACCAACTCAAGGTAACAATGTCCTCGGGTGATGTCCTCATGAAAGTCACTTATATCAGCACAAATCCAATAGGTAGTGTCAAAAGAGGAAGTAATCACATCCTTCACTTTGACCAGTAGTTCTTTTAACGAAATGAACTCTTTTTGCATATTACGTTTTTTAGGTATATTGATCTTCTCCCTTAAAAAATGAATTTATAAACCCACATTTAAGAAAGTTTCACGACAAAGGTAAACTTTATTGACGAGAAATTTAATTTGTACACTTAATTGTTTTATTTTTGCGATAGGTGATAAAAGGTAACTGTCATTTTATATTTACATGAAAACGATGAAGTGAAGAATAAGTGTGGTGTGAAAATTAATGATGATTTAAAACTAAAATGGTGCTGATAATGCCGGTTTGCCAACCTTCACCCTTTATGGTGTATAATCAAGAGAATAAAATCTCTCTAATACTTAAAGAATATGAAACGACTAATTTTCGGACTATTATGTGTATTTTCTGCCCTTAGCGTAAATGCACAAGATTATAAATTTAAAGTAGACAAAGATGGAAACTGTGAAATCACAGACACGATGACCATCAATGTAACCAAATCAGACTGCTATCGTATAGTGAAAGAGTGGCTCTACACCATCAGTTGTGTCAGCCTATCATTCTCTAATGAGAAGAAGGATGAGTCAATGACGTTCAACAACGTATTTTACACTCAAAAAAGATACAACTCATTCTCTGGTACCTATTCAGACAATCTTTCCATTGATTGTGATGTAACAATTGAAAATGGCAGATTGATTTATCATGTATATAACATTACCCTGATTAAGGCATATTCTGGCTATGGAGCCTCAACATTAAAATATCCTGTAGCAGAACGAATCTATAAGATTAACATGGCTAAAAAGGAGATCAGCCGACTCTCTGCGGATAAGTCCATTTCTAAATCAGATAGAAGAGCGGCTATCGAAGAGCAGGAAGCCATTTTGGACGATGCTGAGGTGTTGGCCAAATGTTATGACGTCTTGATGGAAAGATTCTCTAACCTTCAAAAAATGGTTCAGTGGACCAATCAAGACAGAGATGAAGATAACGAAGAAGTTCCTTTCCCATAAGGGACTTCTTTTTTTAAGGTGGGTTTATTATTCACCATAATACTCAGACATGATTATGTGTCTATATGTTCAACTTTAAACTGGGGAATCAAGGATGATTCCTATGTAAAATGAAAAAAAGAATAGCGATTGTAGCTGGTGGAGACCAATCAGAATTGGCCGTTTCATTGCGTAGTGCAGAAGGATTATACTCATTTATCGACAAAGATAAATACGATTTATACATCGTTACCATTGTAGGAAAAGATTGGCAAGTTGAAGAGAATGGGGTGAAATATCCCATCGACAAAAATGACTTTACCTTTACCAATTCGAAAGGAGAAAAGAAAGGTTTCGACTTTGCCTACATCACCATCCACGGTGTTCCTGGTGAAGATGGTAAACTACAAGGCTATTTCGACCTCATCCGTATGCCTTACTCATGCTGCGGAGTGTTAGCTGCCGCACTTACATTCAACAAATTTTTCTGTAACCGATACCTCCACGCATTTGGTGTGCCTATCGCCAAATCTGTTCTGCTTGATAAAGGAGAACCTGTTAATGGGCAATCTATCGTAGAGGAGTTGGGACTACCTATCTTCGTCAAACCTAATGGAGGTGGAAGTAGTTACGGAACATCCAAAGTGAAGGATGTCTCAGAGATTCAGAAAGCTGTAGATGCTGCCCTTGTGGAGAGCAACCAAGTGATCATCGAATCATTCATGAAGGGAACGGAAATCACCTGCGGTGTCTATAAGACCAAAGAGAAGAGTGTCGTATTCCCTATCACAGAGGTGGTAAGCAAAAATGAATTCTTCGACACAGATGCTAAATACAATGGCTCGGTAGAGGAGATTACACCAGCCCGCTTGTCCGACAAAGTTACAAAAGAGGTGCAAGCTTTGACCTCTAAGATTTATGATATCCTCGGTGCAAAAGGTATCATCCGCGTAGATTACATCATCACAGCAGGTGACCAAATCAATTTGTTGGAAGTGAACACAACACCAGGAATGACTGCAACAAGCTTCATTCCACAACAGGTGCGCGCTGCCGGACTTGACATCAAAGATGTGATGACAGATATTATTGAAAACGAATTAAACTCCAAATAAACTGAACGAAGCAATCTAGGAGAAAAGCCAAATCGAGGGGTCTCGGTTTGGCTTTATATTTATGGTACATACACCATCAATCTCGTTGATAGGCAGTACTATATTAAATCCGAATTATTGAATAATTACTATATCTAAATGTTTTTTCCCCTGTCTTGAGCAATTGTGATTTTTTTGACGGAATAGTGAATTAATCGAAATGAAGGGCAAAAATAGTAACCGATCAAATGTACAATTATCCAAAATACTCCGTCCTACTAGCATCCAAACGAAGGAAGATAAACAACAGGATGGTAAATCCCCACAGAGAAGAGCCTCCATAACTGAAGAACGGTAACGGAATACCAATAACCGGCGTCAAACCTATAACCATACCTATGTTGACCGCCACATGAAAGAATATAATCGAGGCGACACAATAACCATATATCCGACTGAAAAGGGATCGCTGTCGTTCCGCTAAGAATACCAATCTCAACATAAGAACCAAAAACAGTATCATCACAACAAAACTGCCAACAAAACCATGCTCCTCTCCCACTGTACAGAAAATAAAGTCGGTATCCTGCTCTGGCACATATTTCAACTTCGTCTGTGTACCATTTAAGAATCCTTTTCCTGAAACGCCACCCGAACCAATTGCGATCTTGGACTGATTCACATTATAACCCGCCTTCTGCGGATCATTCTCCATACCAAGTGTTACTCGTATACGTGACTGCTGATGCGGCTTTAGTTTGTCAAATGCCATATCAGACATACTTGAAATACCTACAGATAC
The DNA here is from genome assembly GCA_017551675.1 of Paludibacteraceae bacterium. Taxonomy (GTDB): domain Bacteria; phylum Bacteroidota; class Bacteroidia; order Bacteroidales; family Paludibacteraceae; genus UBA1181. Next base: position 35,077 of record JAFZLC010000047.1, read on the forward strand.
AATGGCAAACAATCCAATCCAAAGATATGTATACAACCGTTTTTGGAAAGCGATAACAATCAGATAGATGAATTTAAGTGCGATAATTCCATACCCAACATAGGTGAATCGGAAATTCAAATGGAAAATCTTGTATATCAAATAGGCAAGAAACAAGACAATCACATCAAACAACACCATGGTCATGGTAACTTTTCGATCTTTCTGAAAGACTAACAAAAAACCATTCTGAACAGCCAATGTTATTAGAATCACCAAAAACAAACCATACGACTCATCTGGGAAAGCAGCAAGGATAGGCACGTCGCCAAATCGAATCGAGACAACGAATATCACCGCAAGGAAGAACAGAAGTATCAGAAAGATTCCTGGAAGTCCCTCCCGATACAACACCAATAGCAATGAAGCATAAACCAAGGCAGAGCCCGTCTCATTCTGCAACAAAATCAACATCATCGGAAACAGAATAAAACAGAAGACCTTTACGAAATCACTAAGTCGAGTGACTTTAAAACCTGTCGCACTCATGACCCTAGCCACTGCAAGACAAGTTGCTGTTTTGGCAAATTCCGCCGGTTGTAGGCTGACGGGACCTAAGACCAACCACGATCGAGATCCCTTTATCTCAGGGGCCACAAATATTGTAATCAGCAGCAGTAACATGAGTGCCGCATAAATCTCGTAGGCAAACAAATTATAGAGTCGACTATCCAACATCAATAGCGTAAAGGCAATCGCAATAGAGAATCCTATCCATACCAACTGTTTTCCATAACGGTAGGAGAAATCCCAAAAGGAGGCATCCTCGAAATGATATACCGCACCATAGATGCAAAACCATCCCGCAATCACCATTAGCAGATATATAGTGACTGTCACCCAATCTATATTTTTAACTATGTTAATTTGTCTCGCTGGCATGTTTCTTCGGTAATAAATTTGCTTTTAAGATACGATCCTCCATCCATTGACGTCTCCGAGGAATGTATCCCTTCAAATATTTCTCCATCATCAACGTAGCGATTGGGGCAGCCCATGTCGCACCAAAACCACTATTCTCCACCACAACGCAGATGGCAATCTTCGGATTGTTCTTCGGAGCAAAAGCCATAAACAAAGAGTGGTCTTCTCCATGTGGGTTCTGTGCCGTACCCGTCTTACCACAAACAGCGATACTATCAATACGAGAGGCATATCCAGTACCCGAACTCATCACCAATTCCATTCCATCAATTACTGGTAAGAAATAGATGCTGTCGATCGTAGAAACCTTTTTTGTCCTATAAAGCGAATCCAACTGCTGCCCCTCAATATCCTTCACCAAATGAGGTACATAATAATAACCTCGGTTGGCAATTATGGCTGCTAAGTTAGCAATCTGCAAAGGGGTCGCCAAGATTTCACCTTGTCCGATGGAGTTGGAGACAATCATCAATGACTTCCATCTGTTTTCGCCATAAATCTGATCGTAATATTTTGAATTCGGTATGAATCCACGTTTTTCGTTCGGCACATCAGCACCCAGCTTATAACCGAATCCCAACGACACCACATGTTGTTTCCAAACCTCAAATGAGTTGGAGATACCCTTGTATTTCGGATGATCCATCATCGCACGGAACCCTGCGCAATAATAGGCGTTACATGAATGTTGTACCGACTGCACCAAGTTCAACGGAGAGAAGTGAGCATGACAACCCACCGTGAAACTACCGACATGGTAACCACTATGACATGGGAATGCCGTATATTCCCGAATGATCTTCTCTTGTTGTAAAATCAAAGCATTAGCTGTTTTGAATGTAGATCCAGGAGGGTAACATGCCATCATCGGACGATCATACAAAGGTAACAAAGGATCGTTCAACAACTTAGAATAATTCATGGAACGTTTTCGACCCACTAACAACGACGGGTCGTAGGTCGGACTTGATACCAATGCCAATATCTCACCTGTGGATGGATCGATTGCAGCGATACTTCCCACCTTGTTCTGCATCAGTTTTTCTCCATAAGCTTGTAGGGCAATATCAATGGAAAGCGTCAAATCATTACCTGGCTTTGATGCCACATCATAATCTCCGTTCTCATATCGGCCCTGCACGCGACCATGAGCATCACGCAAGAAGATTTCCATACCCTTCTCTCCTCTAAGGTACTTCTCGTATGTTTGCTCAATACCGTTCTGACCAGCATAATCACCCTGAACATAAAAATCAGGATCCGCATCAATCATCTTTTTGTTCACCTCTCCGATGGAACCTAACAACAAGGCGGCATTATGATAATTATAGTCGCGCAAGGTTCTCTTTTGCAATGAAATACCTGGGAAACGGAAGAGTTGTTCTTGCAAGATACCGTAATCCTCTGCCGACAACTGAGTCATAAATGGTTGAGGAGTATAAGGAGAATAACCCTTGCGACGACGCATTTCCTTCGTTCGTTCAATAAAATTCAACGGAGTGATATTCAATAATTGACAGAAAGTAGTGGTGTCGAAATCCTTCATTTCGCGCACTACCATCATCACATCATAAGCAGGTTTATTAAATACAAGGATTTCACCATTACGATCCTTTATCAATCCCCTCGCAGGGAATTCAATCTTTTTCAAGAAGGCATTACTATCCGCTTTGTCTTGGTAAGTGTCATCTAATATTTGTAAGTCAAACAGACGAATAACATAGATAAGGACAACTAAAATCATTAGTCCCCCGATTACTAATCTTCTATTACCATATACGTCATTTAACATTTCATCAACTAACGTTTATATTTTAGTTTTTCAATAATATAGATGAATAAAATGGTGAAAATGGCACAACATATTGCCTTCAATAGTGTTTGGAAAAAGCCTGTGAAAGTGAAAGCTTCTGCAAAGAAATAAGCCAACTGATGAATAAACACCAAGATGATGGTATATTGAAGGAATTCTTTCATACCAAAAGTTCGGAAGGAAGGTGTTACTGTCTCATAATCCTCACGCGGACCGAATACCTTTTGGAAATGAGGTTTCAGATAAGCCAACAAAGTAGTAGCGAAAGCATGACAACCGATTGAGCCACAGAAGATATCAACCATAAGTCCAAGGCAGAAACCTAATAAGAGGGTTATATCCTTGTTGACAGACGAAGGCAGAATAAGAATGAAATAGATGTACAGATAAGGATTTATGAAACCTAAGAACAAAATATTATTGAGGATCAACACCTGTAATAGGAGTAACCCGATAAACAACAATCCATATTTCAACGCGCCATTCATTTTGAATCCTCTTTTCTTTCTAATTGTTCCAACTCATCCTTATGACGGAATTCAATCACGTCTACATACTTGATGTTACTAAAGTCGACCGATAGCTTCACATCAATCAAATAAAAATCATTGTTCAACCGTTCAATCTCAGTAATCGTTCCAATCATAACATCTTCAGGGAAGACTGCTGTGTTAGCACTTGACTTAACGGTGTCACCAAGTTCAACAGGAATATATTGAGGGACCTCTTTTAACTTTGCATAACGTACATCATGTCCCGTCCACAAAACAGTTCCCACATTACTTTTTCCAGCAATTTTCGCATTGATTCTGGCTCTTGAATTAAGGATAGGTATTACAACAGAAAAGTGACACGACACGTCGCATACAATTCCGACCACACCCTTTTCATTAATCACACCCATACCCTTTTGGATACCATCGCATTCACCTTTATCGATGGTAAGGTAGTTGTTTTTCATGTTTGTAAATGAATGAACAACGCGAGCGGTGCGAAAGATGAAATGTTTATCCTCTGCAAAATCATTTCTTTTGACATAGGATGTATCATATCGCATACGATCCAACTGAAAGTTCAACTTCTCATTTTGGAATTTTAGTTCAGCATTCTCTTCCACCAATGCCTGATTAACGGAAGACAAAGAAAGGTAGTTGGAGACTTTACTTGTAAGGTTGTAAAGAGAGCCGACCACAATATTACTTGAACTTAAGAAATGAACACGCTGAAATTGGTTATAATTAACAATCATAACCAAAGACAAGATTTCCAAAAATAGGAAGAAGAAAAGAGTCTTGTATTTCAGTAAAAAACGTATGAGAGACCTCATCTATTATTCAGAAACAAAAAAGAAAAAAAAACCACAAAGCATCTGACGAATGTAGGTACTCTGTGGCTTATGTTATCTGGATATGTAACTTTATCTTCTCAAGAACGAGAATTTATCCTCTTCTCAAGAACGAGAATTTATCCACATTTTTCAAGGCAACACCCGTACCTCTTGCAACTGCGTGTAAAGGATCTTCCGCCACATTGAAAGGAATACCAATCTTGTTAGACAAACGTTTGTCCAAACCTCTTAGCAAGGCACCACCACCTGCCAACCAGATACCCTTTGATACGATATCCGCATACAACTCTGGCGGTGTTTGTTCCAATGCACCCAAGATAGCAGCCTCTATTTTAGAAATAGATTTTTCGATACAATGAGCAATCTCTTGGTAAGAGACAGGAACCTCCATAGGCAATGCAGTCATTTGGTTAGGACCACGTACGATGTAATCTTCTGGAGGATCTTCGAGGCTTGTCAACGCAGAGCCTACTTTCATCTTAATCAATTCTGCTGTACGTTCACCCACTCTAATGTTGTGTTGGCGACGCATATATTCAACAACATCCTCAGTCAAATCATCACCCGCAATACGGATTGACTTGTTAGAAACGATACCACCCAAAGAGATAACAGCGATCTCGGTAGTACCACCACCTATATCGACGATCATGTTTCCTTCTGGAGCCTCAACGTCGATACCAATACCGATGGCAGCTGCCATTGGTTCATAAATCATGTATACTTCACGACCACCAGCGTGCTCGGATGAGTCACGGACAGCACGGATTTCAACTTCCGTACTTCCTGATGGAATACATACAACCATTTTCAATGAAGGAGAAGAAAACCAACGATTATGTGAAGTAGCAATCTTTATCATTCCTCTCATCATTTGCTCTGCAGCACCGAAATCTGCAATCACACCATCACGCAACGGACGAACCGTACGGATTCCCTCGTGTGCCTTTCCATGCATTTTCTGTGCTTTCTCACCGATAGCAATCAGCTGATCGGTTTTACTATCCAATGCAACCACAGAAGGCTCATCCACCACAATCTTATCATTATGAATGATAATGGTGTTGGCCGTTCCAAGGTCCATTGCTATTTCCTGCGTAAAAGAAAACAAACCCATTTGCTTATTTAATTTTCTAATTAATGTTTAAAATGTCTGAATCCAGTCATTACCATTGCCACACCATTTTGGTTGCAATAATCAACGGATTCCTGATCTTTAATTGACCCACCAGGCTGAACAACAGCTGTCACACCTGCATTTTTAGCTATCTCCACACAATCAGGGAATGGGAAAAATGCGTCTGACGCCATCACAGCACCGTTCAAGTCAAACTCGAAAGAGTGCGCCTTTTCAATTGCTTGTTTCAACGCATCCACACGTGATGTTTGTCCTACACCACTGGCACACAATTGACCATTCTTCGCTAAAACAATAGAATTAGACTTAGAATGTTTCACAATCTTATTCGCAAATATCATATCGGAAATCTCAGATGGAGATGGAGTCTTTGTTGTAACGGTCTTCATATCCTCTTCCGTTTCCGTCTTCATATCTTTATCTTGTACCAACACACCGTTCAACACCGAACGAAGTTGTTTTGTTGGTAACTTAGTATTTTTCTGAACCAAAATGATTCTGTTCTTCTTCTGTGTGAGTACCTCCAACGCATCTGTGTCATAATCAGGTGCAATGATCACCTCAAAAAAGATCTTGTTGATCTCCTCTGCAGTAGCTTTATCGATAACAGCATTCGTAATCAATACACCACCAAAAGCAGAAACAGGGTCACCTGCCAAAGCATCCCTCCATGCGTCCAACACTGAAGGACGTGATGCTACACCACATGCATTGTTGTGTTTGAGGATGGCAAATGTGACATCATCGAAATCGGATATCAAATTCACTGCTGCGTCGATATCCAACAAGTTGTTGTATGAAATCTCTTTGCCCTGCAATTTTTCAAACATATCGTCAAAATTGCCATAGAAGATTCCCTTCTGATGAGGGTTCTCACCATAGCGAAGCATCTTAGCATTGTTGGCGGTATAACGTAATGCAGAAGCAGAGTCTCCATCAAAATAATTGAAAATAGCAGAATCGTAGTGAGAAGAGACTGCGAACGCCTCTTTTGCAAACCACTTACGAGTCTCCAAAGTTGTTTGAGCTCCAGACTCATTCAATTGATTCAAGAATGGCTCGTATTGAGCTTTCGATGCGACAATCACCACATCCTTGAAATTCTTGGCAGCAGCACGAATCAACGAGATACCACCTATATCGATTTTTTCTATGATTGCTTGCTCTTCAGCACCTGAAGCAACTGTATCCTCAAATGGATATAAATCCACAATTACCAAATCAATCTCAGGAATCTGATACTGATCCATCTGTGCAATATCCTGTGGAACATCTCGGCGACCCAAAATACCGCCGAAGATTTTAGGATGCAACGTCTTAACACGTCCTCCTAAGATGGAAGGATAGGTAGTTAATGATTCTACTGCCTGACATGGAATGCCAAGTGACTCAATGAATGCTTGCGTTCCACCTGTCGAAATGAATTGAACACCCTCCGCATGTAACTTACGGATAATCGTATCCAAATTATCTTTGTGATAAACAGAGACTAACGCCGTCTTAATTCTCTTATATTCAGCCATTTATATAAATGTATTTTATTTTCTTTCCGCAAAGTTAAAAAATAATCATTTTTCAAAGAAATAGAAAAGCATTTTTTTTCAAAAAAAATTTCATTTTGTTATTTGATTTTTAAGTAGATATGAAAAATGCGAATGGAAGACTTGAAATTTTACAAATCGCACCATTCGCATTATTTGTGTTTTTTTAGTTAACTGTTATCTCATTTTTTGATAACTGTTCCTGTTGATTCACCCAACAGATCTGCCTTTGTTATAACCACCTGTTTAACCCCAGAATCAATCGCTGCAAATGAATTTTCCAATTTAGGAATCATTCCCTCCTTGATAATTCCCTTTGCAACATATTCTTCAAACTGCGAATGATTGATTTCCTTGATGACACTATCCTCATTCTCAGCGTCCATTAAGACTCCTTTTTTCTCAAAACAATAGACTAAAGTAACCTCAAAAGACTTTGCCAATGCCTTTGCTGCCTCGCTTGCGATGGTATCTGCATTCGTATTGAGCAGATTTCCTTTCTTATCATGTGTAAGAGGTGCTAAGACAGGTACCACACCTCGTTGAATCAAATCGGCCAACAAATCGGAATTAACCTCCTTAACATCACCTACGAATCCATAGTCGACAGTTTTGACAGGACGTTTATCAGAGCGCATATAGTTTAAATCTGCCCCCGTCAATCCCAAAGCATTCACGTTGAGTGCTTGAAGACGTGCAACGATGTTTTTATTCACCAATCCGGCGTACACCATGGTTACCACCTTCAACGTCTCCTCGTCTGTCACACGGCGTCCGTCCACCATTTTGCTCTCAATACCCAAACGAGTCGCCAATGCCGTTGCAGATCGTCCTCCTCCATGAACCAACGCCTTGCGTCCCTCAATCTTAGAAAATCTTTGCAACAAATCGTTCAATGAGGCTTCCTCTTCTACGATTTTGCCACCTACCTTAATTACTGTTAGTTTTTCCATATTTATAAACAGACTGAAAAAAGAAAGACCGTATCAGAATCGATGCGGTCTATACTTATATTATATATATGAATGATTATTTATTTTTCAATAAATCACGAATCTCTGTCAAAAGCACTTCTTCTTTTGATGGTGCTGGAGCAGGTGCTGGTTCTTCCTCTTTCTTCTTCTTTAATGCGTTTATAGCTTTAATGAATAAGAAAATACAAAGTGCAACGATGATGAAATCAAATACTACCTGCAAAAAGTTACCAAAACTTAGAACAGCTACACCGGCTTCTTGTGCTTGAGCCAAAGTGTCGTAAACCTTTACATCACGTCCACCTAACTGTACGAACCAATTGGTGAAATCAACTCCACCAACTGCCAAAGAGATAAGAGGCATAAAAATATCCGAAACTAATGACGTTACAATCTTTCCGAATGCGCCACCAATCACAACACCGACTGCCATGTCAACGACATTTCCGCGCATGGCAAATTCTTTAAATTCTGAGAAAAATTTCATGACTAATTTTGTTTTACGTTTCATTATACGTTTTATCTTCCAAAAATAAAAATTTTTCTTATTTTTCTCTATCTTTGCACCGAAATTTTTTTTTCACAAATTATTAATTATTAAAAGGTATGTCAAGCAATTCGGTTATCGGTTCTAAGATAAAAGCTATCCGCGAATCAAAAAACATTTCCATCGAGGAAATTTCTGAACGCAGCGGTCTTTCGACCCAACAAATTGAATCTATCGAAAACGATCAAAATCTTCCATCTTTAGGTCATCTGATCAAAGTGGCTCGCGCTCTCGGTGTTCGATTGGGTACATTCTTGGATGATAACGATGAATTGGGACCTGTTGTTTGCCGTGCTTCTGACCGCGCGGAAAGCATTAGCTTCTCCAATAGCAGCACTTCTGCTCGCAAAAACATGGAATACCATTCTCTTGCTAAACAAAAAGCAGGTCGCCACATGGAGCCATTCATCATCGACATACAACCATCTGAAGAGAAAGAATTCACCCTCTCAGCTCACGAAGGTGAAGAATTTATATACGTTATGGAAGGTGTTGTTGAAATCGCCTACGGAAAAACAACTTATACTCTCAACGAAGGCGATAGTATCTTCTACGACTCTATTGTTAACCATCACGTGCATGGAGGCAACAATAAAGCTGCTAAAATCCTTGCCGTTGTATACACTCCATTCTAATTTCTCAATCGACAACCACCATGCAACAGCAACAGTTATCAGAAAGAACTTTAGGGGAGTGGCTTGAATATTGGGCTGAGAAAACTCCCGACAAGGAATACATCGTATATTCCGATCGTGACCTTCGTTTTACTTGGAAAAAATTCAACGAACGTGTAGACAATCTTGCTAAAGGATTAATTTACATAGGTGTTAAAAAAGGTAGTAACGTGGGTATCTGGGCAACCAATGTACCTGATTGGTTAACCTTCCTTTACGCAACTGCTAAAATCGGTGCCGTTCTCGTTACCGTTAACACCAACTACAAACAAAATGAATTGGAGTACCTCTGCGAAAACTCCGACATGCACACCCTATGCATCACAAACGGTACATGGGAGTGCGACTACGTGGAGATGACCAACAAGATGTTGCCCGAATTGAAAGAGTGCGAACGTGGCCACCTCAAAAGCAAAAAATTCCCTTACATGAAAAATGTGGTATACATCGGCGCTGAAAAATATCGCGGAATGTATAACACTGCCGAATTGCTTCTTCTTGGACAAAATATCGAAGATAAAGATTTGACGGAGGCTAAGAAAAATGTCTCTTGTCACGATGTGGTAAACATGCAGTACACCTCCGGTACCACAGGATTCCCTAAAGGTGTCATGCTTACACATTATAATATATCCAACGACGGATTCTTTACAGGTGAGCGCATGAAGTTCACGCAAGATGACAAATTGTGTGTCTGCGTGCCCCTCTTCCACTGCTTCGGTGTAGTACTTGCTACGATGAACTGTCTTACTCATGGCTGTACACAAGTCATGGTGGAGAAATTCGACCCATTGGTGGTGCTTGCCTCTATTCATAAAGAGCGTTGTACTGCCCTTTATGGTGTTCCTACCATGTTTATCGCAGAATTGAATCATGCCATGTTCAGTATGTTCGATATGAGTTCTCTTCGAACAGGTATCATGGCCGGTTCTCTTTGTCCGGTTGAACTGATGAAGCAGGTGAGCGAGAAAATGTTCATGACCATCACCAGTGTGTACGGATTGACGGAGAGTTCTCCTGGTATGACCCAAACAAGCATAGAAGACTCCTTCGAGAAACGTTGCACCACAGTAGGTAAAGATTATCCTTTCGTTGATGTGAAGGTAATCGACCCTGAAACAGGAGAAGAGTGTCCTGTAGGTGTACAAGGTGAGATGTGCTGCAAGGGATTCAACGTCATGAAAGGTTATTACAAAAACCCAGAAGCTACAGCTGAAGTAATTGATAAGAATGGATACTTACACTCTGGAGACCTTGGTGTGAAAGACGAAGAAGGATTCTACAGAATCACAGGTCGTATAAAAGATATGATCATTCGTGGTGGTGAGAATGTCTATCCGCGTGAGATCGAAGAGTTCCTATACCACATGCCAGGCATTAAAGACGTGCAGGTGGCAGCCGTTCCTTCCAAAAAATATGGAGAGGAAGTGGGAGCATTCATCATTCTCCACGAAGGTGTCAAGATGGAAAGTGAAGACGTACGTGAATTCTGCAAAGGAAAGATCGCACGTTACAAGATTCCGAAGTATGTCTTCTTTATCGATGAATTCCCAATGACAGGATCTGGTAAGATTCAGAAGTTCAAACTAAAAGAATTGAGTCTTCAACTTTGTGAAAAGATGGGTATTGAAGTGATTTAACATGAATCAACCAAATTTTCAAAAAGAATTAGATAAGATAATAGAGGCACTGAACCAGACTGGGGAGGTGCCTTCCTTATTACTGCATAGTTGCTGTGCGCCATGCAGTAGTTATACGTTGGAGTATCTATCCAACTATTTCAACATCACAGTCCTCTATTACAATCCCAACATAGCTCCTGCCGAAGAGTATGAAAAAAGAGTAAAGGAGCAGGCACGACTCATTAGCGAACTTCAACCCAAACATCCCATTCAATTGATCGCCGAAGAGTATCAGTCGCAAGATTTTTACGAAAAAGTGAAGGGTATGGAGAAAGAGCCAGAGGGAGGAGCCAGATGTTTCGTATGCTACAGGCTTCGCATGGAACGTGCGGCCCAATATGCACAACAGATGGGATTTGACTACTTCACTACCACCCTATCGATTAGTCCGCTGAAAAATGCAGAGAAGATAAATGTGATAGGAAACGAACTAAGTGCCATCTACCAAGTCAAACACCTACCATCTGATTTTAAGAAAAAGGGAGGATACCAACGATCCATTCAATTATCCAAGGAACATAACCTATATCGACAGAATTACTGCGGGTGCATTTTTTCAAAAAAGGAGAGTGAATTGACACAAAAAGAAAAATAAATTTTTGAAAAAATTTGTTACTAAAGAAAAAATAAATATATTTGCCGTTGTAAAGTGTTTCCTGAGAACGGATATTTAAAATATCAGTTCACATAATATTAAGTACGACAGTGCATTATTGCATTGAGAATGTATTTTAATATTTTAAGATATAGTATAAAATGGATAAGTTGAGTGTTAACTTTTTAATTGTGGTTATGTATTTTTAAAGTATAGGTGTTATGGTTAAAGTAAATTTTTTAGCAAAAGGCATCGTTGCATGTTGTATGCTGTTATTATCGTCGATTATGGCTTACGCCGAGTATCCTGAAGGTTCCCCAGTGGCAATCAATGGAAAGTTACGAGTAGAAAATGGACAACTCGTGAATGAGTGTGGATATCCAACTCAGTTGCGAGGTATGAGTACACATGGAATAGCATGGAATCCACAAGCCTACACAGAGGCATCAATCAAAGCATTGGTAGAGGATTGGAACATTAGCTTGTTCCGTATTGCTGTTTACACGCATGAATGGGGTGGCTACACCACCAACCAATGGAAATCGCGCGATGAATACCATCAAATCATCGACAATCTTGTTTCCATTTGTGGGAAATATGGTATCTATTGTTTGATTGATTGGCACGTACTCAACCAAGGAAGTGGTAATCCAAACAACACACTTGATGATGCCACCTACTTCTGGAGCTATATGTCAAGAAATCACAGAGAAGACAAACATGTCATCTATGAGATTTGTAATGAGCCCAATGGAAATAATGTGAAGTGGTCTACTGTAAAAACATACGCAGATAATATCATTCCACTTATCCGAAAAGCCGACCCATACACTATCATTGTATGTGGAACTCCAACATGGAGTCAGGATGTAGATGAAGCTGCAAAGGATCCATTGCAATATGACAATATAATGTATACGCTTCACTTCTATTCCGGTACACATACCGATTACCTACGAGGCAAAGCAAACACAGCTCTTTCAAAAGGATTAGCCCTTTTTGTTACAGAGTTTGGTACTTCCAAAGCAGATGGTAGTGGAGGTGTATATTTAAATGAATGTGACAAATGGATGAAATGGATGGATGACAATAACATCAGTTGGGCCAACTGGAGTTTCTGCGATAAAAACGAGACATCCGCTGCACTGAAACCTAATGCAGTATCTTTAGGTAATTGGAACGACGTATCAGAATCCGGAGAATATATTAAAAGCAAATTAGCAGAACCATACAAAGAGAAATTCCAAAAATGTGATTCGCAAGGAGGCGAGTTAATCCTTCCAGAATTGCTCTGCGATACGTGCCATTCAGTGGAAGACATTAATAACGAAATTGCAGTCAACATATTCCCTAACCCAATAGAAGAGAGCTTCACTATCGATGCACCTTTTCAAGTAGAGAGAATTGTTATCTACGATATGTTGGGTAAAGAGGTAGAACGAATTGAAAACTTGAATAATGACAATTATATCACTCACAACTTACAAAAAGGAATCTATCAAGTTAAAATTTATGGTTCTAAATTTATTACAGTTAAAAAGTTAATTAAAAAGTAACCCTTGAGGACGAAAAAACTAACTGTTAGTGGCACCCACTGTGGTGCCACTTTTTTTATTTCAATTCAAAACTTTTTTTCACACTTCTTTTTTTTTAATGAAAGAAGAATATTGTAAATTTGCGATTCCAAAGAGGAATAAATTTTATATAAAATTTTATCAATATGAGTTTCTTATCAAACAAAAAATTAGTTATCGTTGGCGCCGCTGGTGCTATCGGTTCTACAATGGCTCAATTGGCAGCCGTTAAGGGATTAACAAACAACATTACTCTTTATGACCCATATTTGAAAGGTCTTGAGGGTGTTTATGAGGAAATGCGTCATTGCGGTTTCGAAGGTGTTAACTTCACTTTCACTGACAATGTTGAAGAGGCTTTGACTGGTGCTTCTTTCATCATCTCTTCTGGTGGTGCTCCTCGTAAAGAAGGTATGACTCGTGAGGATCTTTTGAAAGGTAATGCACAAATCGCTGCTGACTTCGGTGACAATGTAAAGAAATATTGCCCTAAATGTGAGCACATCGTAGTTATCTTCAACCCAGCTGACGTAACTGGTTTGGTTGTTTTGGTTAAATCTGGTTTGAAACCTAACCAAGTAACTACTTTGGCAGGTTTGGATTCTACTCGTCTTCAAAGCGAATTGGCTAAATACTTCGGTATTCCTCAATATGCAGTTAGCGGTTGCGCTACTCTTGGTGGACACGGAGAAAAGATGGTTCCTGTAACTTCTGACGTTATGGTAATGGGTAAACCTCTTTCTAAATATAACATCCCTGCTGACAAGTTTGAAGAGATCAAACAAAAGACTATCCAAGGTGGTTCTAACATCATCGCTCTTCGTGGTCGTTCTTCTAACTTGAGCCCTGCATACGTTGCTATCGAAATGATCGAGGCTGCTATGGGTGGTAAGAAGTTCACTTTGCCTGCTGGTTGCTTCGTAAAAGATGGTATGTACGGTTACAAGAACGTATGTATGGCTATGAAGTCAACTATCGACGAGAACGGTGTTTCTTACACTGAGGCTAACCTTTCAGCTGACGAGAAGAAAGCTCTTGACGCTTCTTACGAGCACCTTTGCAAGATGCGTGACGAAGTTATCGGTATGGGCGTTCTTCCTGCAGTTGCTGACTGGAAGAAGTACAACGCGAACCTCTAATCAGGTTTCTATACAAATCAAAAGCGAGTCATTTGTGGCTCGCTTTTTTTATCCCTTTACAGATTGAATCCTATAAATTCATCGTCCGAATATTCAAAGAATTTCGCATGAAAAAAAAGCTATTGGTCGAAAAAATATTGGGGAATCAAAAATAATTGAATACATTTACAGAAACAATTCATTCTAGGAGGGTACAGTCATGATAGGAACATTTATAGATTGGTTCAGCAATTTGGAACCTGGAATTAAAATTTATTGGGCAATTGCATTAATTTCATCCGTAATATTCGTAATACAGACCATTGTGTCGTTTATTGGTATCGGAGATCTTGATGTGGACATAGACATGAATGGTGGGGACGGCATGGATTCGAGCGGATTTTCCGACTTGTTATCAATGCGAAACGCCATCAACTTCATGTTAGGTTTTAGTTGGGCTGGCGTTTGTTTTTATGATAAAATATCCAATGGCTTCATCCTTGCACTCGTCTCTATTATATGCGGATTAGCGTTTGTTGCCATCTTCATATATGTCTTCAAAAAGATGATGAAACTTGAATCTAACGGAGCTTATGATATAAACACCGCAATAGGAAAAACATGCGACGTCTATTTAAGGATCCCTGCCAACAGGAGTGGATCTGGAAAGGTACAAATCAGTTTCAACGGTTCCATTCAAGAAATAGATGCTGTGACAGATGGAGAGATGATTCCAAGTGGATCAAAAGTGACAGTAGTGGAAATATTGAATAACAAAATTCTTCGAGTAGAAAAAGTTTAATAAAATTCATATAATAAAAAATTAATTTATGCAACCTACATTTTTAATTTTCATTGGAGTTGCGGTTCTAATCGGTTTAGTAGCCGCTTTGATTAATCGTTATCGCCGGTGTCCATCGGATAAGATCTTGGTAGTATATGGAACATCCGGAGGAAACAAGAGTGCAAAATGTGTACATGGTGGTGGTACATTCGTATGGCCAATCATCCAAGACTACGCTTATCTGTCATTGACACCGATAGGTATCGATGCTAACTTGACAAATGCACTTTCTCGTCAGAACATCCGTGTGGACGTACCTTGTCGATTCACCGTTGGTATCAGTACGGAGCCTGATACAATGCTTGCAGCAGCAGAGCGTTTGCTCGGACAGAGCGCACAACAGATTCAAGAACTCGCAAGAGATATCCTTTTCGGACAGTTGCGTCTTGTGATCGCCACAATGAGTATTGAGGAGTTGAACTCCGACCGTGATAAGTTCCTTGAAGCTATCACCGCCAATGTGGAAGTGGAGTTGAAGAAAATCGGTTTGAAGTTGATCAACGTAAACGTAACCGATATCAAGGATGAGAGTGGATATATCGAGGCATTAGGTCAAGAGGCAGCAGCTAAGGCCATCAATGAGGCTAAGGTTCGTGTGGCAGAGCAAGAGAAGATCGGAGAGATTGGTAAGGCAGATGCAGTTCGTGAGACACGTATTCGTACGGCAGAGGCAAATGCAGCTGCAGTGAGGGGTGAAAATGAGGCTAAGGTAAACATTGCGCAATCCGATGCAGAGCGTCGTGAAGCAGAGGCAGAAGCACAACGTAAAGCAACCGCAGCAGAGAAAGTAGCACAAGCAAAAGCGTTGGAGGAGGCTTATGCAGCTGAGCAGAAAGCAGAGGAGGCACGTGCCGATCGTGAGCGTTCAACGCAGACCGCCAACGTCATCGTCGCACAAGAGATTGAAAAGAAACGTTTGGTCATCGCAGCAGAGGCAGAGGCAGAGCAGAAGAGAGTAAATGCAAAAGGAGAGGCTGATGCAATATATGCGAAGATGGAAGCAGAAGCAAAAGGTTTGTTCGAAATCCTTACAAAGCAAGCTGATGGTTACGACCGAATGATCCAAGCAGCTGGTGGAGATGCCACAAAAGCCTACACATTGTTGTTGCTTGAGAAACTTCCTGAATTGGTTAAGACACAAGTTGACGCCATCAAGGGAATCCAAATCGATAAAGTTACTGTTTGGGATAATGGTGGCGGAAATGGCGATGGCAAGACAAGCACAGCCAACTTTTTGTCAGGACTAATGAAGAGCGTTCCTCCATTATCAGAATTATTCGACCAAGCAGGAATGAGTCTGCCAGAGTACTTGGCAAAGAAAAAAGAAGAGCCAACCGTTACAGAAACAACGGCAGAAGAAGTGAAAGAAAAAGATAATAAGAAAAAATGATGATTAGCGACTGAATCATCTTGAAGGCGTATCAAAATTGCATTTGATACGCCTTTTTTACGTTACTGAACATACTATTGGGAGTTTGCATATTTCAGGAAATTTTCTCAAATTTGTATCAACATTATGCATATCAATGAGTCTTGTAACACTAAGAATCAATATATGCAAACCTTCAATTGTAAATCTATGGCAAAACAAGCTGACGATTCATTCTCCCATATAGGGAAGAACAAAAAGAGCAGAATACAAAACGCACAACGTCAAATAGAACATTTGGAGAGTATCAAAGAACTAGAAGCAGATATCAAACGAATGAAAGAAGATTTCTAATAATATTCTTGATGGGTTACTATCAACAAAAACGGGCGACAATAATGCCGCCCGTTCCCATTTTCTCTAATATCCTATGTTATTTCATATTACTTGTGAACAACAACAGACGATTCGCTATATTCGCCTCACTGACACCTCCGTCGAAATCCAACGAAAGCATATTCAATTGAGGATACTTCTGTTTCAACTTCTTCTCTATACCACGAGCCACAATGTGATTGGCTATACATCCAAATGGCTGCATACTTACCACATTATTACATCCGTCCTTTATAAAGGCTATCACCTCTGCTGGCAACAACCATCCTTCTCCAAACTGAGCCGAAAGACTGATCACATCCTTCGCATACTCACTGATGGTCTTAATGTCTTGCTCTGGCTTATAGAACTTAAATTGCGACGCCTCACTCTCTAACTTCTTCATGACCTTACGAATCAAATTATAAGCCATGTCTATCACCAATGGCGGCACTTTAAATCGCTTCACAAAGTTCTCTCTGTTGAACTTATAATTGACAAAGGCACGGAAGAAGAAATTATGAACCGTAGATGGTATCACCTCTACCCCATGCTCCATCAACCAATCTGGTACATAACGATGTGCATACGGATTAAACTTCAAGAAGATCTCACCTGTGATTCCTGCTTTCGGATAGACACGATCTTCGTAGATAGGCACCTGATTGAATGCACGTGCTGCTTCACCCGTTAACTTCAACAATCCCTTCGTATCATTCTTCTCTACCAATGGTTTCGCTTTCTCCAAATAGAGATCTCTTAGCTTACGAGCCTCTCCCTTGTTTTTCTCACGAACAGCTATCGCATGATAGAAAATGGACAACCAGTCACCATACATAGTGGCATAGATAACCAACGGAGCCGCCTTGATCAGATTCAACTTGAATCCTGGCTGATCTTCAATGTTATCCGTTCCTCCGATACCAATCACAGGAACCTGCTCAAATCCAGCATCTACAATCGCCTTTCGAATCAATGGAGGATAGTTGGCTGCACGACACTGACCTAACTGCGTAACTGCTACTGCCACCTTGTCCAAGTCATATTTGCCCGACTGCAATGCCTTTATCAAATCTCCAACAATCAACGTAGCTGGATAACATACCTCATTGTTCGAATATTTTAATCCTACATCATTAGACTCTGCATTACTCAATGGTAACGACTCCAAATCATAACCCGCCCACTTGAAGGCTGCAGGGAATAATGGTGACAAATATTCTGTGAAGAATGGCGCAAGAATCTTCCTGCGTTCATTATCTCCCACCTCAAATCGTTTCGGTTTCACAAATGGCTTCACCTCTGTAGTCTCCTTCGCATCAAACTTCAAGCTCTCTATCAAAGAACGAACACGAAGTTTCATGGATCCTACATTGTTGATATCATCAATCTTCAACAATGTCAGTGGCTTGCCATAACGATTCAACAAACTACGAACCTCATCTGTAAAGAAGGCATCTGGTCCACATCCAAAGGATGTTGTCTCCACATAATGTACATTCTTACCCTGACGTGCCGCCCATTGAGCAGAATTCAAGATACGATTGACAAATGACCATTGTTTGATGATGAACGCCTCTTTCTCATCACAATTGTTCTTACGTGAAATCTCCTCCGTAATCACATCCACTCCCATCTGAGAAATCATCTCTGATATCTTATGCTGAATAAGCGGATCTGTATGGTATGGACGACCTGCAAGTACAATTGCTAAATGATTCTCCTTTTGAGATTTCTCAAACGCCTCTTCGTTAATCTTACGTAGATTCAAACCAAACTCACTGTATGTCTTAACAGCCTTCTTATGTGCCTCTTTGATAACCTTCTCAGAGATACCAAACGTCTTCATATAACGAATCAGCTGCTTCAACAACAACTTCTCATCCTTAAAGGATATAACTGGTGAATCAATTGGAATTTCTGAATCAATAGCACTATTGACAACTTCCGGATATCCAATGATAATCGGACAGTTAAAGCTATTATGAGCTGCATTATCCTCCACTCTCTCGTATACCACACGAGGGAAGAAAATACGGTCTACCCCACTCTCCTGCAATTCATAAATGTGACTATGAACCAGCTTAGCAGGGAAACATATATTATCAGACATCACAGAGTGAACACCCTTCTCATAATTTCTATAGGTGGATGTAGATGACAATACCACCTGAATGTTACACTCCGTAAAGAATGTGTGCCAGAATGGGAACTCTTCATACATGTTCAATGCACGAGGAATACCTAACTTAAACAATGGTGAAATCAGCTTAGACGTTTCTTCCGCCCGATGGAATAGCTCGTAGTACTTACGTGCACTCATATCTATTCCTGGTTTCACATCACTCTTTCCGTTATTGAAAATCTTCTCACACTTATTACCTGAATAATAAACACCGCCATTCTTGAACAAATACTTAGTGATCTGGCAATTATTGTCACATCCCTTGCATGAGAGAATCTTAGATTCATACTCTGCTGCATGCAAATATTTATCAAGCGCAACAGGCTTTTTATTTTGATCATGCATCTTCTTTGCATAAAGAGCACAACCATACGCACCCATCAATTCAGGTACGTTATTGCAATATACTGTTCTACCCGTCAGGTTCTCAAACGCCTTTACAATAGAGTCGTTTTTCATGGTTCCACCTTGTAAAACAATGTTAGGACCCAACTCTTCGTAATTCTTTATCTTTAAAACCTTGAACAGACAGTTTTTAACTACTGAATAGGCCAATCCTGCGGCAATATCACTTACCTCTGCACCTTCACGAAGTACTTGTTTCACTTTTGAATTCATGAAGACCGTACAACGCGTTCCCAAATCGCATGGATTCTGACTCTGACATGCTTGATATACAAAGTCTGTGATTTCACATCCTAATGTCTGTGCAAACGTCTCTATGAATGATCCACATCCTGAAGAACATGCCTCATTCAACTCCATACGAGTCAATGCCCCATTCTCAACGAACATGGCCTTCATATCCTGTCCACCAATATCGAGAACGAAAGAGACATCCGGACACATATTCTTAGCCGCCACATAATGCGCCATGGTTTCAATCATACCATAATCAAGCGAATAGGCAGCTTTGATCAAATCCTCTCCATATCCCGTAGAACATCCTGCTGTGATTTCAAGATCTAACTTCTCCTCTTCACAACGAATCTTCAACTTCTCCAATCCACGACGAACAGCCCCGATTGGATTACCTCCATTATGAGTATAATATTTATAAAGGATATCACCTGTTTCGTTAATTAAGACAATCTTCGTGGTCGTGGAACCAGAATCGATACCTAGGTAGGTCTTACCCTTGCATTCATTCAGATTAACAACAGGAATATGTGTTTTCTCCTTTTCAGCCTTCCATCCCATAAACTCCTCTTCATCTTTAAAGATAGGAGGAAGTGTCACGTTGGTCTTATTCTTATTTGGATTGTTGGTTACCTTTGGCTGAGGTTCACGATTCAAAATCTCTGTCAACTCCTTCACATCAACCGGCTCCATATCGTTTTTGAAAAGAGCTGTTCCCCATGCTGGAATAATGTTTGCATTCTCCAACACCACACAATCCTTTTCAATATCCAATTCAAAGTAATCAGCAATCGCCTTACGAAGAGAACCGATAAATGTGAGTGGTCCTCCACAGAAAAGCACCTTAGGACGTACTTCACATCCGTGAGACAAGGCACTGGCAGTCTGCACAGCCACCGCACGGAAGATAGAAGCTGCTATATCTTCTTTCGTAGCATTTCTTGCTACTAAGTTTTGAATATCTGTTTTAGAAAAAACACCACAACGAGATGCTATTGGGTAGATATGTTGAGCGTTCTTTGCCAACCCATCCATATCTGTCACCTCAACACCTAAACAGAGAGCCATCTGGTCAATAAAAGCTCCCGTTCCTCCGGCGCAGTTTCCATTCATACGAAGGTCTGACACCTGTCCGTTTTTGAGGTATACAATCTTTGCATCCTCACCTCCAATATCAATAATCGTAGAAATTTCAGGATGAACCTGTTTGGTGAATTCCGTAGCCGCAATCACCTCTTGTACGAATGGTATATTATATCTTTCGGAAACACCTAATCCAACAGAACCTGTTATAGAAAGAGTGAATTTCTCATTTTTTAGCGTAGAATTTAATTCTTCCAAGAAACCAGTGATGGCACCCTTAACATTCGCCATGTGCCTCTTGTATGAAGAATATATTACCTTTTTTGTTTCGTCGAGTACTACAATCTTTGCAGTTGTAGAACCAATGTCGAGACCGATTTTGAACATATTGTATTTTAAAAATTATAATCTCTCTAAAATTGTTACTATGTATTAAGCGTGCAAAGTTAACAAAATTTTAGATAACTATTTGATAAATTTTTATTTTGCTGAAAGAAAACCATTAGACATACAAATCTGATATCTGTTTTTTTATAACTTTGCACTATTAAATTCGATAAACTATGGACGGAAAAATTGGATTCGACAACGATAAGTACTTAAGCATGCAATCGTCTCATATTGCTGAAAGAATTAAAAAGTTTGGCAATAAACTCTACCTCGAAATAGGAGGAAAACTTTTCGACGACTACCATGCATCCCGTGTACTACCTGGTTTTCACCCCGATTCTAAACTCCAAATGCTTCTTAAGCTCAAGGAGAAAATCGAGATCATCATTGCTATCAATGCTGAAGATATCGAATCTAATAAGATCCGTGCCGACTATGGTATCTCCTATGATGAAGATGTGTTGCGATTGATCGACGCATTTAATGGAGTGGGGCTTTTTGTGGGAAGCGTCTGCTTAACCATGTTCAACAAACAACCATCTGCCGTACTATTCGAAAAAAGATTAAAAGAATTAGGTATTGCCGTATACCATCATTATCGTATTGATGGATATCCCAATAACGTAGAGTTAATCGTTTCTGATAAAGGTTACGGAAAAAACGAATACATCAAAACACAACGTCCTCTCATTGTTGTCACAGCTCCAGGTCCTGGTAGCGGTAAATTAGCAGTTTGCCTTTCTCAATTATACCACGAACATAAACGTGGCATCAATGCAGGATATGCTAAATTCGAAACATTCCCTATCTGGAATATTCCATTGAAACACCCTATCAACCTTGCATACGAGGCTGCCACCGCCGATCTAAATGATGTAAACATCATCGACTCCTTCCACTTGGAAGCATACGGCGAAACCACAGTCAACTATAACCGTGACGTGGAGGCATTTTCCGTCTTAAGCGCCACCTTTGAACTTATCTACGGAGAGAGTCCGTATAAAAGTCCAACCGATATGGGTGTCAATATGGCTGGTAACTGCATTATTGATGATGAGGTTTGCAAAGAGGCTTCTAAACACGAGATTATCCGCCGTTACTTCAAGTGCCTGTGCGATAAAAAACGCTATGGAGAAAGCTCCGACAATAAAGAGAAACTGGAGTCACTCATGTATCAAGCGCATGTGAAAGTGACCGACTATAAAGTGGTGGAAGCTGCTCGTAAAAAGGAGGAAACAACAAATGGTCGTCCTGCCGCTGCCATCGAACTACCAGACGGAACGATTGTTACTGGCAAGACAAGCGACTTGCTCGGACCACTGGCCGCTGCCCTCCTAAACGCATTGAAAGCTTTAGGTAAAATTGACCAGTCCTTCAACTTGGTTTCTCGCCTCGCCATCGAACCGATTCAAACCCTGAAAACAGAATATCTGGGTAGCAATAACCCTCGACTTCATACAGACGAGATATTGATTGCCCTCTCCTCATCTGCCGCTCATAATGAATTGGCTGAACGTGCTATGCAGCAATTGCCTAAACTAAAAGGTTCCACTGCTCATACCACCGTTTTGGTATCTTCCATCGATGAGCAAACATTTAAAAAACTAGGTATCACACTCACCTGCGAACCTAAATATGAGGAGGCTCAAAGAAGTTACCATAAACACTAATTTAATTTTATGAAAAACACCCGCATTCTTATACTGGGACTCATCTCCCTTCTGCTCTTTTCCTGCAAAAAGGGAGATATATATCAAGTGGATCCTAAACTTGATCCCTATCTGCAACTCTTTCTTCAAGAAGCTAAAGAAAGAGGTTTCAACTTCAACCTCGAAGAGGATGGACTTATTTTGCAATTCGCAGATTTGGAAAGTCCCACTATTGGACTATGCACATACACCTACCCTTTGCTTGTTCAGATAGATCGTACTTATTGGAGAGATGTGACTAAATACAACAACTGCGAAGACCTTCGTCAGGACGTTGTATTTCATGAATTAGGACACGGACTGCTTAACCGTAGTCACGACAACCAAACCTTAAGCAACACCGAATGGAAATCCATTATGTGTGGAGGTGAAATCGTTCGTGAACGTAGCTGGCAAGTCAACTTTTCCGGTATGCGTAAAAAATATTACCTCGACGAACTGTTTAATACAAAAACTCCAGAACCTGACTTTTTCAAATATGGTGATACCTTCTCGGGTGATAAAGGAAATCTTGTTGAATCATACGATTTCTCCGAAAATAAACATTTCACAGATGCAGATGGTAACGTCTATGACATCAGCAATAATGCTTATAACATCACAACAAACAACGACTACAATAACATCGTCTATTTACACACAAGAAAAAATTTAACCAGTGATTTCTATTATGAGGTTAAATTGAAAACAAAATTGGCAGGAAATGGTGATTGCGTGGGTATTATCGCAGGTTATCCCATCTCCGACACAACAGGCGTAGGCAACTATTTTTACATATCCAGAAACAATAGCTACAATGAATTGAGAGCTTATGTAGGTCACATGCAATGCATGCAACCTATCGCCGAGGTGATCCTTAAGAAGAATGTATGCCAATTAGATGATCAAACTGAAACAAAACTAGCCATAGAACGTACTAATAACGAACTATACTTCTATGTCAACGATCAACTTATCTATCGTAATGATTACATGGCTGATCAAAAATATGCTAATTTCGGATTAGTGACTCCTTCTAAAAATACAGTCACTGTAACCTCCTCTATGTGCTATAATAAAGCCAACGGATCGCTGAGAGCTTCAACTGAAAACGGACTCTCCACCGTATTCGCAAACAGAGGTGGGGCAATTCCTTTTAACATTCCAAACACAATAAAATAACTACTTTATGAAACTAAAAAATATGATTCTTATGGGATTGTCATCCTCCATCTTATTTGCTTGTACCAATGACAAAAACAATGGTGATGGAAATAAACAAGCTCATTTCCTCAGTAGTGATTTTGATACAACAGTAACTTTAGGAAACGATTTTTACCAATATACAAATGGAGGCTGGATGAACGCTCACCCTATTCCAGGCGAAAAAAGTCGACTCAACACCTTTGACGTACTCAATGACGAAAATCTTGAACGCCTAAAAGAAATTGTCGAAACTGCTCAAAACTCTAACGCTCCAATAGGGTCTAACAAACAAAAAATAGGCGACTTCTACACTCTTGCCATGGACACTGCCAAACGAGACCAAGAGGGAATCTCTCCTATTCAATCTATTTTGGATGATATTAAAAAACAATCATACAACTTACAAGACTCTGCTTTCGCTCAGTATATCGCATACCAACATCTTCACCTTGGCAACCCATTCTTTGCATCTGCTTGTACGCCTGATGCTAAAAATAGTTCCATGAACATTGCCGAACTATGGCAAGAAGGTATCGGACTTCCTAACCGCGACTACTACTTCGATGAATCTACAAAAGGAAAAGAGATCATCGAAGGATATAAAAATATGATCGCGAAATACTTACAACTATTGGGTGGCGAAAATTGCAAACAAAGGGCTGAAGCTATCTACAATTTCGAAAAGGAATTAGCCTCTTTGATGAACACAAAAGTAGAAAACCGTGATCCTCAGAAGACTTACAATAAAATGAGCTACGATGAGCTGAAGTCACTCATCCCTGATTTCAATTGGGATTCTTACTTCTCCTCTTTCCCTGTTAAACCAACAGAAATCACAATCGGTCAACCGCGTTTCTTTAAGGGTATCTTCCCTCTTATCAAACAAACAGACATTAACGTGCTGAACGATTATCTGACATTCAGCACCATCAACCACTTGGCCGGCTACCTGTCTCAAGACTATATGTTGACTAAGTTTGAATTCTATAGCAAACAATTGGGAGGAATCACCGAACTAAAACCTCTTTGGAAACGTTCCCTCGATATGGTACAAAGTAATTTGGGTCAACCACTGGGACAACTTTTTGTGGAGAAACACTTCTCTGAAAATGCTAAAACCAGGATGATTGACCTTATTGAAGAACTTCGCATTGCATTCGGACAACGTATCGATAACCTTAGTTGGATGTCTGATAGCACCAAACTGCAAGCAAAAGATAAATTGGCTGCCATCACTGTTAAAGTGGGTTACCCAGATGTTTGGGAAGACTATTCTAATGCTACAGTGGATAAATCTCTCAGCTTAGTGGAAAACTACATCAACCTCACCTATTTCCACAGTATGAAAGAGATGAGTGAAGTGGGAAAACCTGTAGATAAAAATAAATGGTATATGACTCCTCAAACAGTCAACGCCTATTACAATCCGCTAAGCAATGAGATCGTTTTCCCTGCAGGTATATTACAAGAACCATTCTTCTATGCCGAAGGTGACGATGCTGTTAACTATGGCGCAATTGGTGTTGTTATCGGCCACGAGATGACTCACGGCTTTGACGATCAAGGAAGACAGTTTGATAAGGAAGGTAACTTGCACGACTGGTGGACAAGTTCTGATGCAGAACGTTTTAATCAAGTTGCCGAAAAAATAAAAATACGCTTCTCTAAAGTGAATGTCATCGATTCACTCTATTGTAATGGTGAACTTACTTTGGGTGAAAATATTGCCGATTTAGGAGGACTTAACATAGCACATCAGGCTTTCTTGAATACATTGAAAGCAGGAGAACCTGAAAAATTGATCGACGGACAGACCTACGATCAACGTTTCTTATATGCATATTCACGCATCTGGGCTGGTAACTATCGCGACGAATTCCTTCGTAAACAAGTCATCACCGACCCACACGCAAATGGAAAATACCGCGTAAATGTTCAAGTACCTATGTTAGATTTCTTCTATAGCGCCTTTGGTATTTCTGAAAATGACTCTATGTATGTGAAACCAGAAGAGAGAATAGTTATCTGGTAATCAACTATAATAAGGAAAATCATGGTGAATTTTAGAAAAAAGTGTTAAGATATTATGTAATAGTCAAATAGTAATTGACATAATATTTTTACAACTGAAATTATTTTTTTTTAAACTATTTTATTAGATTTGCTATATTATTCAACAGTTATATGGTTCTGCTATTGAGTAATAACACAATTAAAATAAACTAAACATAGAACCATACATAATTTAATTGTATATAGAAATGAGAAAATTATTTTCAGTTGTAGCTATCCTATTAGCTGTTGTATTTACTTCATCTGCAAAAGATAAAATTGCTGTTGGTGAATTTGAAGATTGGAACGGAATTGATTCAGTTATTATAAAAGAAATTTTTAAACTGAATGATTATAACACGATTTACCTTCTTCCTATCGACGAGTCTAAAATTGAATGGCCAGAAAAGAGCGATAATCGTTATGTAGATTTACAAATAGCTCTTAAAAAGATCCCTACTATCTTGCAAGAGAGAATTCAAAAAAGAGTCAAAAAGAACGTTGTTCTTGCTGATAAAGATCAAAAATTTGAGGATAACTCTTTGAAGATTCAAATCGTAATCGAAGAATTAAACATGGGTAGCCGTGCTCTTCGTGCTTGGGTAGGATACGGAGCTGGTGGTCAACACATCAAGATCTCTGGTACTATCTCAGACAATAACAATAAAGATTTCTTAAACTTCAAACATAAGAGAATTTCTACATCAAGCGCAAGCTATGAGAAATGTGTTGAAGGTGAATTTTACTATTTCAGCGAAGACATTTCTTTAATTCTTAAACAATTCCTAACTAAATAATTCGTACTACAAAATAGTTAAGGGCACCTTCTTCGGTGCCCTTTTTTGTTTACAAACCTATTGAAAAACCTGTTAATAACTTGTAAAATTGAGGAAAGTAAAAAATAAAAAATAAAGTTTATTATTTGAAAAAAAGATATATACAATCATCAACCATTAAACTCCAAATTTTTTAGCTTTATTTTTGCTAAAAGTTTTAACCACTTATTTACACATTTCAACCACTAATTTCTTTTAATAATTTGTATCTTTGCCCAGTTGTTAAGAGTGTTAGTAAACCTTTTAAATAACAGATTTTCAATGATAATTTACTAACATTTTCGCTTTAATAATGTGGATGAATTTTTAAAATTGATATAAAAAAATCTTTTTTATTTTTTCTTTAAACGTTACTAACAACCTATTATATTACTTATTTATCTTTATATTATTTATTAATTTAAAATTTATAAGATAGAAAAGGTTGATAAGTGAAAGAGATGAAAAAATTTTTAAATTGAAAAGCTTATATAAAAAGATAAGGTATGACTTTAGATGAATTACAGTCCACCGTCGATCAATGGATTAAAACCTATGGTGTTCGTTATTTCAGCGAATTAACCAACACTGCTGTATTGATGGAGGAAGTAGGGGAGTTGGCTCGTGTAATGGCTCGCAAATACGGAGATCAATCTTCCAAAGCATCCGATCTTCAATATTCGTTGCAAGATGAAATGGCCGATGTTCTTTGGGTGCTTGTTTGTCTTGCCAATCAGACTGGTGTCAACCTCGAAGAGGCTTTTGCTGCTAATTTGAAAAAGAAAACTCAACGTGATGCCACTCGTCATATTAATAATGAAAAACTTAAGGTGAATACTATAGATTCATCTAATTAAATTAGTATAGTATGAATTGTAGGTTGATAAAGAACCTACTTTAAATAATTGATTATTATATATTTATGGATCGTTTCGAAGAATTATTTTCAAAGTATGATTTTTCTAATTTAGAAAAAG
This sequence comes from Paludibacteraceae bacterium, assembly GCA_017551675.1. Classification (GTDB taxonomy): domain Bacteria; phylum Bacteroidota; class Bacteroidia; order Bacteroidales; family Paludibacteraceae; genus UBA1181. The sequence goes on from JAFZLC010000047.1 coordinate 62,667, forward strand.
AGAATGTTACAGCTCAGGTTGAACGCATCATTGCTGATAATTTTAAGACCTATAATGTAAATGCTGTTTATAGTAATATCTTGAGTTGCATAGATTTGACTTCTCTTAATTCAAATGATACTTTTTCTTCTATTTCCAACTTGGTGGATTTAGTAAATGGTTTTGATGAAAAGTTTGAGATTCTCCCTCATCCAGCTGCTATCTGCATTTATCCTTCGTTTATTAGTACGGTAAAGGATACATTACAGGAGGATCTTGAAATTGCTACTGTTGTTGGTTTTCCTCATTCCGATACGTTTATTGAGGTAAAGATTGCTGAAGTTGGTATGTCTATTATGGAAGGTGCTACTGAAATTGACGTTGTTATGCCTTTATCTCACTTCTGTTCTCAAAACTATCAACAGGTGTATGATGAACTTACTGAAATAAAATCAGCTTGTCAGAATGCAAAATTGAAGGTTATTTTAGAGACGGGTCTGTTAAATGATCCTGTTCTTATCAAAAAGGCTTGTATCATTGCTATGGCTGCAGGTGCTGATTTTATCAAAACATCAACTGGAAAAACCTCAGTTGGTGCTACTTATGAAGCTGTTTATGTGATGGCCAATGCAATCAAAGAATTCAATGAAATCAACAACCAAAAGGTTGGTTTGAAGGTTGCTGGAGGTGTTTCGGATACTGCAACTGCAGTCTCTTATTATTCAATTGTTGCTACTATTTTAGGTCAGGAATGGATGAATCCTTCTTTATTTAGAATTGGTACCAGTCGTCTGATCAACCATCTACTTTCCTCTTTATCTGGTCGTGAGATTTCTTATTTTTAATATTAGATGAGATACTAAAAAAGGTTGTCGATTGACAACCTTTTTTTTATGCTTCTCTTTCTATTGTATGTTGCAAAACTAATTGCAGTGAATGTTTAATCTCTTGATTTTCTATTGTTTCCAATAATAAATTTGCCTTTTCTTGGTATTCTCTCATCTTTTGTTTAGCATATTCAATACCTTTGTTTTGAATGGCAAAATTGATTATTTTCTCAATGTTCTCTTTCGTGAAGTTTTTGTTTTTGATAATCTCTAAGTAGGTGTTTTTCTCTTCACTTTGATTGAGTGCATAGATTAAAGGTAATGTAATTTTACCTTCTCGTATGTCGTTACCAACTGGTTTACCTATCTTCTTTTCGGATGATATGTAATCGAAGATATCATCTTTGATCTGAAAACAGATTCCGTATATCTCACCAAATTTTCTTAGTTTTTCAATCTCTTCACTACTAGCTCCTACAGATACAGCTCCTGTATATGTGCAAGTTTCAAACAATGAGGCTGTTTTCTTTTTGATCACCTCAAAATATTTATCTTCCTTGCAGTTGATATTTTTTACATTATCCATCTGAATTAGTTCACCTTCAGATAGTTGCTTACCTAGACTGGTTATCTTATCAAGTATTTTCAGATTTTTAGTTTGATTGGCTATAGATAGTGATTGAGATAGGAGATAGTCTCCAATCAAGATGGAAATTTTATTGTTCCATTTTGAATTGACAGATGCTTGTCCTCTTCTCTCATTACTTTCGTCTACTACATCATCATGTATCAAACTGGCTGTATGAAGCATCTCCATTGCTATTGCACATCGATAAGTATCTTCATTAATAACACCTAAACTTTTAGCTGCTAATAATGTGAGCAATGGTCTGATCTGTTTTCCTGTTTTTTGTAGGATGTATTTATTGACAACGTTGATAAGCTCATTGTTGCTTTGGAATGCTTCTTTGAATTTAATTTTAAATTCTTCGTATTCCTTTTGTATGGGTTCTTTTATTTGTTCGATACTTATCATCGTCGATTAAATTTTTTGCAAAATTAGTAATATTTTTTCATTTATTTTAATGGTTTTGCTCTTTACAACATCTTTCTTTCTAATTACTTTTTTATCTTTGTCATTAGTAAGGTGGATCATGTCAATTCACCATTATGAATTTGGATAAATTGTGGATTTCGAATAAATGAACTAATGAGACCCACTTTAAGTTTTTAATATGGAAAAAAAGCTTTTTTTACTTGATGCTTATGCTATCATTTATCGTGCTTATTATGCTTTGATTAAAAGTCCTCGTATTAACTCCAAAGGTTTCAATACATCTGCTGTTTTAGGTTTTGTTAATACATTGGAGGATGTCTTAAAGTCTTGTAAACCAACTCATTTTGCTGTTTGTTTTGACCCTTCTGGTCCTACTTTCAGACATCGTATGTATGAACCTTATAAGGCACAAAGACAAGCTACTCCTGAAGATATTAAACTCTCAATTCCTATTATCAAACAGTTGTTGGATGCTTATAATATTCCAATTATTGAGGTACCAGATTTTGAAGCTGATGATGTGATTGGTACGGTTTCTCATTTGGCATCAGACGAGGGTTTCACTGTTTATATGGTAACTCCTGATAAGGATTATGCACAATTGGTTACTGAAAATATTTTTATGTATCGTCCTCGTCATGGTGCAGGGTATGATACAATGGGTATTGAGGAGGTAAAAGAAAAGTGGTCAGTTTCATCTACTAGTCAGATTATTGATTTGTTGGGATTGATGGGTGATGCTTCAGATAATATTCCTGGTTGTCCGGGAGTGGGGGAGAAGACTGCTGTAAAGTTACTTCAAGAATTTGGTTCTATTGATCAGTTGCTTTTATCAACAGATCAAATTAAAGGTGCATTGAAAACAAAAATTGAATCGAATGTTGAAAATATAAAATTGTCAAAATTTTTAGCTACGATTCGTTTGGATGTTCCGTATGAGTTTCATGCTGACAATTTAATTTTAAAATCACCTTCATTAGAAAAGTTGATTCCAATTTTTAAAGAATTAGAATTTAAATCTCTTCTCACAAAATATGAAGGAAATTCTTCTGTTAAATCTCAGCCTGCTCAACTCTCGCTCTTTGATAATTTTACCACCGAGAGTACGGAAGAAAATAAATATTCAACTCTCAGCGACTTAAAATCTGTTAGTCATACATATCAATTAATTGAAAATCAAGAAGATATATCTAAAATTTTATCACTTTTTGATAGTCATGATTTTTTCTGTTTTGATACAGAAACGACTGGAATATCACCTTTAAACGATAATTTGGTCGGAATTTCGTTTTCTTTTCAAGAAGGGGAGGCATTTTTTGTTTACTTACCTGAAGAACGAAGTAAAGCGATCGAATTTTTATCTCACTTCAAACCATATCTTGAAAATTCATCAATAACAAAGATTGGACAAAATATTAAGTTTGATATTTTGTTTTTACGTTCGTATGGCATCGAGGTATCAGGACCATTGTTTGATACGATGATTGCACATTATCTTCTTCAACCTGAGTTAAGACATAACATGGATTATTTAGCTGAGGTTTATTTAAAATATAAGACGATTACTTATGAAGATATATGTGGTGCGAAAGGAAAAGGTCAGTTATCTATTAGGCAGGTTGATCATCAATTACTTTCTGATTATGCTTGTGAAGATGTAGATGTCACGTTGAAGTTGAAAAATGTTTTAACACCATTGATTAGTAGTAATTTGCTAGACTATCTTTTCTACGAAGTTGAGATGCCACTTGTTTATGTCTTATCTGATATGGAGTGGGAGGGAGTACGAATTGATGTTGATGCACTTCATTCTATTTCTGTTCAGTTATCAGAACAGTTAGTTCAGATTGAGCAGCAGATCTATGGTTTAGTAGGGGAGCAGTTTAATATTAGTTCTCCGAAACAGGTAGGTGATATAATTTTTGATAAGTTGAAGTTGGATGAAAAAGCACGCAAGACGAAGACGGGACAATATTCCACTTCGGAGGAGGTGTTGGAGTCGTTACGAGGTAAACATCCAATCATCGATTTGATATTACAACATAGAGGAATCAAAAAATTATTATCTACTTATGTTGATGCGTTACCAACATTGATTCATCCATCGACTGGAAAAATTCACACAAGTTTCAATCAAGCTGTAACTGCTACGGGTAGATTAAGTTCGTCGAATCCTAATTTACAAAACATACCAGTTCGTGATGAATTAGGTAAAGAGATTCGAAAAGCATTTATAGCTGATAAAGATTGTAAATTTGTATCGGCCGATTATTCTCAGATAGAGCTTCGTTTATTAGCTCATCTTAGTAATGATGAAAATATGGTATCTGCCTTCAATGATAATTTGGATATTCACTCGTCGACAGCTTCTAAGATTTTTAAGGTAGATATTTCAGAGGTGACATCTGATATGCGTCGAAAAGCAAAGACAGCAAATTTTGGTATTATATATGGTATATCAATTTTTGGATTAGCAGAACGTCTTTCCATTCCAAGAGCAGAAGCTAAAACTTTAATTGAAGAGTATTACTCAACCTATCCAACGATTCAATCTTATATGCAGTCTATTATTGAACGAGCTAGAGAAAACGGATATGTAGAGACATTATTTCATCGTAAGCGTTTTCTACCAGATATCAATTCTCGTAATGCTACAGTTCGTGGATTTGCAGAGCGAAATGCAATTAATGCACCTATTCAAGGTACGGCAGCTGATATTATAAAGATTGCTATGGTTCGTATTTTCAATCGTCTGAAAAAGGAGTCATTAAAATCAAAGATGATTTTACAGATCCATGACGAGTTGAATTTTAATGCACCGAATAATGAAGTAGAAAAATTATCAAAGATTATAAAGGAGGAGATGGAGTCAGCCATCCAGTTAACAGTTCCATTGATTGCAGATTGTGGAGTAGGAGATAATTGGTTGGAGGCACATTAGTTATTTAGGTAATTTTTTAAATATATGTTATTTTATAGAGACGATGTACACATCGTCTCTATTTTTTAATAATGTTCCACGTGGAACGTTCCCTTATATTTTTATTCAAGTGTTCCACGTGGAACACTTTTTTACCACAGGGCAACGCCCTGGGTTATATAATGTATTGCCCCAACGGGGCAAAAATATATTATTGTTAATATATGTGTATCATGTATCCAATGTGATAATTTTACTTCGCCCTGTAAGGGCATTCCATTTCCTAGCCCAGGGTACCACCCTGAGAAACGGATGTATATAATATATAAATTGTTCCACGTGGAACAATTTATATACATATTCAAAATTTGAAAAGGTTTATAAAAAAGAGACAATATACATATTGTCTCTACAGCCCATATTCTTTTTCGACGTTGTCTAATATTTCAAATAATTCATCTCTCGATTCAGTTCTCAAAATTTTGATTCTTGTTTGTTTGAAATTATTGAGTCCTTTTAAAATAGGAGAGGCAGCTAAGTGTCTTCTTGTATGATGAATGCCTCTGATTTCATCGAGCATTTCTATATTATTGTTCACTTGTTCTTTTAGAATATCCAAATAGAATCGGAAACTCTCCTTTTTACTTTTTTCTCCTGTTTGTAAGTATTCTTTTATTTCTTTGAATATCCAAGGCTGACCAATACTTCCTCGTCCGATCATTACTGCATCAACACCATATTGATCGAAACATTCTTTGGCTCTTTCAGGTGTTGTCACATCTCCATTTCCTATAATAGGAATTGTTATTCTCGGATTGTTTTTTACTTCACCAATTAAAGTCCAGTCTGCAGATCCTGTATACATCTGTGCTCTTGTCCTACCATGTATAGCCAATGCTTGGGCTCCACAATCTTGTATTTGTTCTGCTAAGGTGTTGATGATTTTATTGTTATCATCCCATCCTAATCTGGTTTTGACAGTAACTGGCTTTTTCACCGCATTGACCACAGCTTTTATTATTTCAAGCATTTTTGGTATGTCTCTTAGCAGACCAGCACCTCCACCTTTACCTGCTACTTTTTTAACCGGACATCCAAAATTCAAATCAATAATATCTGGATTTGCCTCTTCTGCTATGATGGCTGCATCACGTATCGGTTCTGGTTCTCTTCCATATAACTGAATGGCAACAGGTCTCTCTTTCTCATATAGGGTTAGTTTTTTAGCACTACTTTCTATACTTCTGATTAAAGCATCTGCTGAAATGAATTCAGAATAAACCATATCAGCACCAAATCTTTTACATAGTAATCTGAAGGCAGGATCTGTTACATCCTCCATCGGTGCTAAAAATAATGGATACTCCTTAAATTCTATATTTCCTATTTTCATTTTATCTATGTTTCACGTGGAACATTATTGGTTATTCGGTACCTCCGATGCATCTACTATCTTGTATAATTTGTCGGAAGGACGTATCTTACTTGGAACTTTAATTGAAAATAATTCACCTCTTTCACAACTATCAGCTGTTTTACAATCTACTTGAATCTCATCCGCCGTTATTTCTATCACTCCTGTAGTTGGTCCGGTTATAATTAAATTATCTCCTTTCTTAACTCCATATTTTGTCTCTACCAAAAATTCAGCTACGCCTAACTTCGAATAATATTTCATGCCCTTTCCAACGTATACTTTCCTTTTTGTAGATTCAGATCCATACGTCGAACTCCATTCGCCTAATCGCTGTCCTAAATAATATCCATTCCAAAATCCTCGATTAAATACTGTCTTTAATCGCTCATCCCAATTCTTAATCTTCTCTTCTGAATAACTTCCATCTATGTATGAGAGTATAGCCTCATTATAACATTCTACTACCGTCTTTACATATTCTGGTCCACGCGCACGTCCTTCAATCTTGAAAACTCTCACTCCAGAATCCATCAGCTTATTCAAAAAATGAATCGTCTTCAAATCCTTTGGCGACATCAAATATTGATTGTCTACCTTGATCTCAATGTCCCTTTCATCGTCAATTAGACGATATCCGTGTCGACATACCTGGTAGCACGCTCCTCTGTTGGCAGATGCATTCAACTCATGCAAACTTAAATAACATTTACCAGATACTGCCATGCATAACGCTCCGTGACAGAACATCTCAATCTTGATCAATTCACCTTTCGGTCCACAAATATTCTCCGCTTTTATCGCTTGATAGATGGCTGATACTTGATCCATGTTGCACTCACGAGCTAACACTACCACGTCGGCATACCTTGCATAAAACTTTAACGCTTCTACATTCGCTATGTTCAGCTGCGTCGATAGGTGAACTTCCACTCCCTTCTCAAATGCATATAACATCACAGATACATCCGCCGCAATGATCGCACTTATGTTTACCTCCTTCGCCGTGTCTACTATCTCATGCATCAACTCTATGTCATCGTTGTATATCACCGTGTTGACAGTAAGGTAACTTTTTACATTGTGCTCCTTGCATATTCTTACTATCTCTCTTAAATCTTCTGTCGTGAAATTACTTGCTGATCGAGAACGCATATTCAGTTTCTCTATTCCGAAATAGACCGAATTGGCTCCCGATTGAATGGCTGCCATCAAACTCTCATACGAGCCAACTGGTGCCATTATCTCAAATTCTTCTCTTTTGTAATTCATATTTACTCTTTATTCTGTGAATCCATTATTATAGTGGTCGGTCCGTCGTTTAAAAGCCTTACTTTCATATCCGCACCGAATTCTCCTGTTTTAACTTCTTTTCCTAATAAATTGCCGATTCTATCGCAAAATTTATTATACATCGGAATGGCAAATTCATGCTTGGATGCCTTTATATACGATGGCCTGTTTCCTTTCTTGGTCGATGCTTGCAATGTGAACTGACTCACTACAAGTATCTCTCCATTTATATCAAGTACAGAGCGATTCATAACATCGTTTTCATCGTTAAATATTCTCATATTTACGATTTTATTGGATAGCCATTCGATATCTTCATCCCTATCTCTGTCTTCAATGCCTACCAATACTAAAAGTCCTTCACCAATCTCTGATTTTATTTTCCCATCTATGGTGACCGACGCTTCCGTTACTCTCTGTATTACTACTCTCATATTTTATTTTTTATCGGTTTCATCATGAAAATAATTATATACTAAATTGGCTTTCTCTTCACCAATTATTTCAACTATTTTCTCTCTTTCACTCTCTTTGATTCGCTTGACACTTTTCAGTGCTTTTAATAACTTTTCTTGTGTCTTTGGTCCTATTCCTTTTATATCTAACTCACTGTGTAACTGCGATTTACTTCTTTTTTCTCTGTGAAATTTTATAGCAAACCGATGTACCTCATCCTGAATCGAACCAAAAAATCGGAACGTTTCATCACTCGGATCTAACCCAATTACTTGCGGTGGAAATCCAAATAACAACTCTTTCGTCTTGTGCTTGTCATCTTTCGCTAATCCCGCAATCGGTATATTTAGGTGCAGTTCATCTTCTACCACCTCTCGTATCACTTCCATCTGACCAATGCCTCCATCTGCTATAATTAGTTGTGGCAGAGGACTTTCCTCTTCCATCAGACGTGTATATCTTCTTCTGACCACCTCCTTCATTGATGCATAGTCGTCCGGACCTTCCACCGTCTTAATGTTGTATTTTCGATAGTCATTCTTCGATGGTTTCGCCATTTTGTATACTACACAGGCGGCTACGGCATCGCTTCCTTGTATGTTGGAGTTGTCAAAGCATTCAATCTGAATGGGCAATTTATCCAGTTTCAAGAGATCCTGTATTGTCTTCAATAACTTTGTCGCCCGTTGTTCCGGATTAAACTTCTCCATCTGTTTCATCCGATCAAAGCGGTATTGTTTGACATTTTGAATCGAAAGGTCCAACAGTTTCTTTTTCTCTCCTCTTTGCGGTACTGTGACCGTTGCATCTCCTAAATCATAGCCAATATCAAATGGTAATAAAATTTCTTTTGATTGACTTTTAAATCTTTCGCGAAGTTCGATGACGGCACTTGCTAAAATATCCTCTTTTTCTTCGTCTGTTCGTATTTTATATTCGAGGGTATAGGCTTGTGTGATGGTGCCGTTTGTAACCTTTAAAAAGTTGATGAAAGCGTTATTTTCATCGATTTCAATGGCAAAGGTATCAATGTTTGTCAAAAGTGGATTGACAATGGTTGATTTCGATTTATATTGGCTTAAAATGTAGAGTTTTTCTTTGAGCACTTGTGCCTCTTCAAATCTGAGTTCTTCGGCCAATTTCATCATCTCTTTTTCGATGTTTTTCTCGATTTCACCGATTTCTCCTTTTAGGATTTGCTTGATTTCCTCAATGTTTTTTTTGTATTCTTCCCAGCTCTGTAGTCCCTCGCAGCATCCCTTGCATTTCTTGATGTGATATTGCAGACACACTTTGTATTTGTTTTGCTGAATGGCTTCGGGAGTCAGGTTCAGTTTACAGTTTCGAAGGGGATAGAGTTGTTCGATCAGCTCTAAAATAGTTCTCAAAGCGGGCGCGTAGGTATATGGTCCATAATATTTTGAACCATCTTTGACGATGTTTCTCGTTTTGAAAACTCTTGGAAAATATTCGTTTTTTATGCAGATGGAAGGGTATGTTTTGTCATCCTTCAGCAGAATATTGTAGCGTGGCTGATGCTTTTTAATCAGGCTGTTTTCTAGCAAAAGGGCATCTTGTTCTGTATCGACAACGATGTATTTGATATCTACAATTTGTTTGACAAGAACTTTTGTTTTGATACTCTGTTGTACTTTGTTGAAGTAGGAGGAGACACGTCTTTTCAGATTTTTCGCCTTTCCAACGTAGATAATCTCATCTTTGTCGTTGAGGTATTGATACACTCCTGGTTTTTCTGGAAGTGACAATACGATTTGTTTGAGATGAGATACTTCTTGCATGGTTATCGACCTAAAAGAATGAGAAGAATATTGATGTCGCTTGGCGAGATACCTGGTATTCTACTAGCCTGTCCGATGGTTTCGGGGTTGATACGCTCCAACTTTTGTCGTGCTTCCGTAGAGAGTGAATGCAGGGTTGAGTAATCAAATTTCCCTTTGATTTTAATGTTCTCCAATCTATGTAACTTATTGGCTATTAATGTTTCACGCTCTATGTAGCCTTTATATTTGATATTGATCTCCGTAGCTTCGACTATCTCGTCTCTTCTGGAGGTTATCTTCTCTATTTCTTTTTTCAATGCAGGAATTCCTTCTTTCAGCAGATCGATGGTTAATTGTGGTCGCATAACGAGGTCGACCAGCTTACAACCGTTTTTCAGTTCGCTTGTTCCATGCTGGGTAAGGAAGTCGTTGATATAGCTTGTTTTTATCGAATAGTTTTCGATGAAATCGGATAATTTTTGAATTTCCTCTTCCTTTTTTCTGAAGAGGTCATAGCGCTCTTGCGTGGCTAATCCCAGTTCGTAAGCCTTAGGGGTCAGACGCTTGTCAGCATCATCTTGACGGAGCAGAATACGATATTCTGCACGTGAGGTGAACATTCGGTAAGGTTCGTCCACTCCTTTGGTGACAAGGTCGTCGATCAGTACACCGATATAGGCTTCGTCTCTACTTAGGGTGAATTCTTTGCCACCGCAACATTTCTGATGTGCGTTGATACCAGCGATGATACCTTGTCCTGCTGCTTCCTCGTAGCCTGTGGTACCGTTGACTTGTCCGGCAAAGAACAGATTCTCAACGATTTTCGATTCAAGCGTATGTTTTAGTTGCGTAGGATCGAAGTAGTCGTATTCGATGGCGTAGCCCGGTCGGTATATATTGGCGTTTTCCAAACCTTTGATTGTTTTCAGCGCCTTCACTTGAATATCGAGTGGGAGTGAAGAGGAGAAACCGTTCAAGTAATATTCTTGTGTTGTTTCACCTTCAGGTTCCAAAAAGAGTTGGTGTCTCTCCTTATCGGCAAAGGTGACGATTTTAGTCTCGATACTTGGGCAGTAGCGAGGACCGATACTCTTGATTTGTCCGTTGAAAAGGGGAGAATCTGGTAATCCTTCACGCAGAATTCTATGAGTCTCCTCATTGGTGTAAGTAATGAAGCAGCTCTTCTGTTGAAGCGGTCTTGGTTTAAAATCAAGGAAAGAGAATTTATGGAAGTCGTCTTCACCATCTTGCACTGTCATGACGGAGAAATCGATGGTACGGCCATCAATTCGGACAGGTGTACCAGTTTTCATTCTGTTGGTGTTGACGCCCAGTTCTTTAAGTTGTTCGGTCAGTCCGTAGGAGGCAGGTTCAGAAATTCGGCCGGCATGTATTTGAGTCTTTCCACAGTGGATTAGTCCCGAGAGGAAAGTACCAGCTGTCAGCACAACAGCGTTGGCCTCGAAAGTTGCGCCCATGGCAGTTTTTACACCTGTGACCCTTTTCCCATCCATTACAAATTCGATGGCGGAGTCTTGCCACATACTTAGGTTAGGCAAGTTTTCGAGGGTGTTTCGCCATTTCTCACTAAATTTCTGGCGGTCGGCTTGGGAGCGAGGGCTCCACATAGCAGGACCTTTCGAACGGTTCAGCATTCGGTATTGGATAGCGGTGAGGTCGGTGATGATACCCGTGTAGCCACCCAAAGCATCTATTTCTCTAACGATTTGCCCTTTGGCGATTCCACCAATGGCGGGGTTGCAACTCATTTGTGCAATCTTATGCATATCCATTGTGATCAAAAGAGTCTTTGATCCAAGGTTTGCTGCAGCTGCAGCCGCTTCACAGCCTGCATGTCCAGCTCCAATAACGATAACATCGAACTTGAAATTCATAACTTCTCCTAATTTAGTGCAAAAATACTAAATTTTACAGATTTTGATAGTATTGTAGTGATGGTAAAAACAAAAAAAAACCACAACTAACTCTTCACAGAGTGATTGTGGTTACTATTTTAAAGTATAAATGTTTCCTGAGAACGAAAATATTTTTTTCCGTTTACATGGCAAAGATAGAGCATATCTAAACACGGCAACGGAGAATGATAGTTCAAAAAAGGGTGAAAAATGTTTCATATACCGATAAAACCGCATATTTCCACGTCTAAACCGATATTTCATGCATATGTAGGGGCGAATAGCATTCGCCCTCGGTGATGCTTGCACTGTCGTTTTGATTCGCCCATGATGATGCTAGCTCCCGTCATTGTCATTTGTCCCCCACCGAATCCCCTTCCATCATCCATGCGTTTCCCATCGTCCATCGGTTATGGCACCATAGACATTGCACGTTGCGTATGCCCCATAGGGGCTCTCTCTTAATAGCAAAGAACGCGATATAGCAAGAACATATATCCCGTTAGGGGCTTTCTATCAATATTAACAATCATTTCCCCCCCGATGGGTCATAAATTTTTAATCCACAGGTTGTTATTCGAGCTATATCTATTATGATCTTTCATCCCTATCTGCACTGCCTCTGCCAATCGATGTAACTATCGGTTCAAAATATACCTACATTGTTCGTCCGATCTCCACAGAGAATGTCTGTCCGGCAGAATATACAGATCCAATTATCTTTGGTGGATTAGTGAAGTGATTTTCGATGAAACGGCAAAAAATGGATGATGAGTTAGCTCGGAACGTTTGCCTAAAGGGAATAAAAAAAGATGACTAAGAACTAGTCATCTTTTTTTGTTTTCCTATGTTGCGGAGGCCTGACTCGAACAGACGACCTTTGGGTTATGAGCCCAACGAGCTGCCAACTGCTCCACTCCGCATGTAGCCAACTCATTTTTGAATTGCGTTGCAAAGGTATGGCTTTTTCTTGTAAAAAACAATACTTGAGCGATAAAAAAATGTTAAATTGTAGAAAAGAAGGGCTGGACACCCTATTTTTATAGGGTGTTTCGTGACTGAGCGTGTGCGTTTTTAACGCCAAAATGGGTGGTTAAACAATCCTGCTTAGGGGATTTTTACCCTCGAAAAAGAGTTGAATATTCTTCATGGCATATTCGAACATAGCCTTTCGTGCTTCGTGTGTGGCTGTTCCGATATGGGGTACAATGACGACATTGTCTTTCCCCTTTAACCCTTCATGTATATTTGGCTCTTTTTCAAATACATCTAATCCTACGCCTCCGATATGTCCATTCTCCAGATACTGGACCAACGCCTCTTCGTCGATGACGGGCCCTCTGGCGGTGTTGATGATGAACACTCCCTTCTTGGAGGATGAAATCGCCTTTTCATCGAGTAAATGATGGGTGCTATCATCTAATGGGGTGTGAAGTGATATATAATCGGAGGTTTTGAGAATCTCCTCAAAAGTAACGTATTGTGCGTTGTATAATTGCTCGATAGAAGCGGCAAGTTGATGTCGGTTGTAATACTGGATCTTCATGCCGGCGGCATGGGCTCTTCTGGCTACGGCCTGACCGATGCGTCCCATGCCAATAATGCCCAAGGTCTTGTTATAGAGACCCGTACCGAGATTCTCCATGACACCCCATTTGATGGGCTCTTTGTATTGCAGTTTCCGATTGCACTCGCTCACTCTACGGGAGAGGTCAGACATCAGCGCAAAAGCCAATTCGGCAGTGGGCTCGATAACAGGGTCGGGGGTGTTGCAGACTGCAATGCCTTTTGCTTTGGCATACTCGATATCAATATTGTTGAATCCAACGCCAAAATTGGAGATGATCTTCAGATTCTTTCCTGCATCGATAATCTCTTTGTCTATTGGCAAATTAAACATAGAGAGCAGTGCGTCGCAATCGCCTATTTTTTCTATTATCTCTTCTTTGGAGAATGTTTTATCCGTAGGGAATAGATGATCACATCCCTCAGAGATATCAGAAGAATTATACCTGGATAGGTTGTATGTGACAAGTATTTTTATTGGTTTCATGGAATATCGTTTGGGATGATCTGTTTCTAGAAATCGCTTTTTGATTCTGAAATTATCATTTCATAGAATACGTTGAGCATCTCCTGGCTAGGGTTAAAACTCTTGTCAGGTTTTAAGTTGGGCGATTCATCCTTTTGCAACTTTTGCATAAGATTTTGAATGGCATTAGGAATCTGCTCTTTGTTTTCTATCATGATAAATATACCATTAGTGGCTTTTGCTATTTTTTTCAGTGGTTCCAAGTCTTGTTGATTTATTATCTCTGTGTAATATTTTTCATCTTTAGACTTGTAAAAAACATTTTCTTTTTTGCTGCCTAAGGCAATGATATCAACTCTTATTTTATTTTTCAATAGGAGGTTGATAAGGTAGGATTCACTGATATGGCTTCTATTGTCATCCCCATCAGTGAGTAATATGATGGAGAAATTTTGTTTGGAGGTTAAAGCACCTTCACGTAAAGCACTTGCTATGATTGCGTCGTAGACAGCAGATCCATTATTGTTTTCCGATGGATTTACGTTGGGAATTTCTCCTATTTCCTGGTCGGTAGGATAGTGAGGTTTCCCTGCAAATATTGTAGTAGAGTAGTCTGTCAATTTATTTTTCAATTCATCAACAACTATTTTTTCTAATTCAAGAAAACTCTCAGAAAGCGTGTCAATTTTTTTGGAAAGGCTTCCTGAATAATCAATGATAAGTCCTAATTTATGTGGATGATCAGAGATGTCTAATTTGGTTTCCTTTGTGGGTAATCGTTTGTTTGAGACTTTTATTTCGATAGCTTTTGTTGTTATTATAGTGTCTGAGGGTAAAAGAAAAGAGGGGATGTCAACCACGTTATTTTTTCTTTTTTGAGGCTGATCATATTTTAAACCGATGGATATTGGTTCTATTGTCAATTTGCCAGATTGCAATGGAACAACGATAAATCTTTTTAGTAGATAAGAATTCATTTTTGCTCCATTATATGATACTTTTTCATACATATGTCCTTCCAGAATATGTTGTTCATGATAATATGCGTTGGTAATAAACTTAGAACAATCATTAATACCAACCACATGAGATTCCTCGTCTATATATGCGATTAGATCACACTCTATGCTATCTCCTATGGCTACTTCTGTTTCGTTGGGTTTTATTTCAGCGATTATGGAAAAATTTTTATTCTTGTCTTGGGTGGTTTTTATGGATGATTGCTTCTTTACCTGAACATTGATTGATTTGGAACTCAGTTGTTCACCATTTGCCAATTTAATCGTGAAGGGTGGTATAGAATAAGCTCCCTCTTTCTTAAATTTTAATATATATAGATAGTTTATTTTGTAATTGGAATAACGTTTCCCGTCGCTAATGCTCATATTAGAACTGGTGGAACGAAAAGGGCCTTCTACGGTATAATCATCTTTATTCCAATCATGTTGAACAGAGATGATATTTGGGAGGGAATCGGTATTTTCACAGATGTAGTTTATTCTGTATTTTTCTTCTAATTGAGCGGTTATGTCAGCTTTAATTCTAATATTACATTTACTTTCAACTTTATTCTCGTTTTGGGTAGTTTCTGTGGCTGATTGGCTCTTTACACGAACAATAATCGACTCGGAAGTCAGTTGTTTACCATTTGCTAATTTAAATTTGACGGGTGGTATGGAATAAACACCTTCTTTCTTAAATTTTAATGTATATCGATAGATTGTTTTGTGATTGTGAATAAGTTTTCCGTCGTGGAAAGACATACCAGAACTGTTGGAACGAGAAGGTCCTTCTACGGTATAATCATCATTGTTCCAATCATGTTGAACAGAGATGACATTTGGGGTGGAACTGGTATCTTCAATGAAATAGTCTATTTTGTAGTTTTTTTCTAATTGAGCGATTGTGTCAGCCTCAATTTTAATATCCCATTTCTTTTCTCCTCTGACATAGGGTGAAATAATTATACATAGAAACAACCCAATGATATATCGAAGAATTCGTGTGTTCATCTTTTAGTTATTTTATTATGAAGTGTTTTCAGAATTATCTTTCTTAATCAAACAGTGACCCCATTTGGCTGAACTTCAGTTTACCAAGATGCTTGTAGGCAAGTTCTGTCACCTCACGTCCTCGTGGAGTGCGTTTTAAGAAGCCCTCTTTGATCAGATAAGGCTCATATACATCCTCTACGGTGCCAGCATCTTCGCCCAATGCGGTGGCAATGGTGGTGAGTCCGACAGGTCCGCCATTGAACTTGTCGATGATAAGGTTTAATAGTTTATTGTCGATTTCGTCTAATCCGTAGGTGTCAATATTCAACGCTTCCAACGCATATTTTGTTATCTTCACGTTGATGGTACCGTCTCCTTTCACTTGGGCAAAGTCTCTTACTCGGCGTAGCAAGGCGTTGGCGATACGCGGTGTTCCTCTGCTTCGTCTGGCAATCTCGATGGCGGCCTCTCTCTCACATGGTGCATTCAATAGGGTGGCCGACCGTATGATGATATCTTTCAATACATCTATATCATAATACTCCAGGTGACAGTTAATGCCAAAACGTGCTCGCAGCGGACTGGTCAGCAAACCGCTTCGGGTGGTGGCGCCTACAAGTGTGAATGGATTCAAATCGATTTGGATGGAACGGGCGTTGGGACCTTTGTCTATCATGATGTCAATCCGATAATCCTCCATGGCAGAGTAGAGATACTCCTCCACAACGGGTGATAAACGATGGATTTCATCGATGAAAAGGACATCATGTGGTTCAAGGTTGGTGAGTAATCCCGCCAAATCACCTGGCTTGTCTAAGACAGGCCCCGAGGTGATTTTGAAGCCTACCCCAAGCTCATTGGCAATGATGTTGGAAAGTGTAGTCTTTCCTAGTCCTGGAGGGCCATGAAATAGAATATGATCGAGCGATTCTCCTCTCATCTTGGCAGCTTGTACAAAGATGCGAAGGTTTTCAATGATTTTCGTCTGACCCGCAAAATCATCAAAGGAGAGGGGACGAAGGGCATTTTCAAACTCCTTCTCCTTCTCGCTTGCACTATTTCGTATATCAAAGTTATCCATTGCCTTTTTTTATATTTGTCCTTTCAGGAAAGCACTTCTCATCTCTGGTTCGAATTTCTCTATGGCATACCGTAGAGAGGTTCTGCTCATCTTCTTATATCTTTTCTTTAAATAAGCATACTCTGCATCAAAATCTTTCTTTCCAACCTCTCTCAACATCCATCCGGTTGCTTTGTTAAGCAGGTCTTCTTTGTCAGAAATCAGCGTGTCACAAATCTTGAAAGTGTCGGTGAAATCGCCATTTTTAATAAAAGTATAAGTGGAGACGATGGCAATTCTTCGTTCCCACATATTGGTGCTTTTGGATAAGCTATGCAATACCGAGCGATCTCTATTCAAAAGATAGTCACCAACGATTTGTGGGGCGGTTAAATCCACCAAGTCCCAGTTGTTAATCGCATGTGTATAACTCAAATAGAAATCAAACACCTCTTTCTGAATAGATTCATTCTTCTTGCTTTTCTTGAAATGATCTACCAAAAACAGCAGTCCTGTCATTCGACATTCGTGAAATTCACTGGCCAGCAATATAGAGATCTCATCTAAAGAGAGTGGAGCAAACTGTTTGACAATTGCTCTTTGCTGGGGAACGGTTACGCCAATAAACAAGTCACCTTCTCCATATTGCCCTTCCCCTGTTTTGAAAAAAGAGGATAAAACCTCCCTTTTACCGGGAATTGCTGCTGCAAAAAGTTCGTCTTTTATATCTGCTGCACTTGCCATATTATTATTGTAAACCTATAGTTGAGATGATTTGTTGCATAATTGTTGAAATCGAAGATGGATAAGGTGATTTCTTTATTATGTTTCGCAGACGCTCTTTCACACGTTCAAATCTCCATTTATAACGTAGCATGAAGGAGAATGATATTGGTAATGTGAAGAAGAACGCAACTGTATGAATAAAGTCTTTGAAGAAGAACGCAGCAATGATTGTTTCGATAATGTATATGATGGGCATTAGCAGTCCTGCCGAACCAAACTTAACGGATGATTCAAATCCAGTGCCACGCATTTTCTTACCGAGTAGCTTGCAGATTGCATATCCTATTCCATTGATAGCCAAACTATAGATGAGCAGCCAGCTAAAAAGGATCAAATAGAGAATGTCGGCCACAAGATTCGCATCGATACTCTTGCCAAATTCTTGCATTCTTCCACTGAAACTAACGTCGGGATGATCCTTGCTCCATTTCTGACAGAGATCTTCCAATTGTTGGATGTATTCCGTACATCTCTCATCTGTTTCAGCCTTATCCAAGATCTCGACAATTTTTTGTCGAGCAACCAACCGTGATGTCTCGTTATCGGGTAGGTTCAACAGATTCAGCATGGTCTGATTGTGCAGACATGCAGCGGTATAGAATGTATCGTAATGATCTTTGGATTTAATGTTTAGCATAAGTGGCTCCATCCTTCTGGCTAGTTCCTCTTTGATCTTGTTAAGAGCAACTGGCGCATTCTCTTCATGCAACTGAGCGTAATCCTTTATGCTAATTGGTTTTCCAAAATTGACAATTAAGTGTCTTCCACTCTTGTCATAATGGCCATAGTCAATACCCACTGGAATAATCTTCACCCATTTGTTCTTATCTGTTATTTTACTTTGGGCGGAGAAGGCACTTCTGAAGATACCTTTTACAAGAGGACGCAGACTTCTGTACTCTTCTTGTCCTCCTTCTGGCATTAAACAAAGAAATTCGTCATGAAGTAAAACATCATCGGAGTCGGACATTGATTCTTGGTTCTTTTTCAAGTTGCTGTAGCCATTTCTCATTCTATAAGCTGGCATCATTTTTAGAGAACGTAGAATGGAATCAATTATCTTGTTGCTGAATATGTCGGCACGAACCCAAAATACAACTGGTCTGGGTGATGAGGAGAGTAGTGCCATCGCGTCAATAAATGCGTTCTGATGGTTGGGTGCAAAAATGACAGGGCCTCCTTCTGGTATGTTTATGTCTCCGTTGATTTCAATCGTGCTATACCACCTTTTGTATATGAAGTTGGTATAAACTCTCATGAAGGAATAAAATAATGATGTTTTATAAAACTGACTCATAATATTTTGTTAAACAATGTATTTGTCCGATGCATTCTCATCGAATTGATCTGGATATAATATAATATAACTATTTTTGGCAAAGTATTTAGATAGGTGATTTGGTAGTTTGTCAAACAGAGGGTCGTAAGAGATGGCCGTCTTTCTGGATGATACCACCACAAATAGGTCGTTTGAAGTAACAACTCTCGTCAGGACAAGGAAGTCTTCCCAGTCGTCCAATTCACAAAATTCCGTTTCCACGCCGAATTTGTTTCTTTTTGCGAGTGTGCGAATCTGATCCAATGTTTCGGTATGTGCATAGAAACATGCTTTTGCTCCAATCTGCTTGCAAATATTCTTCATACGATCATACCATTTTACAAATCCCACCTCAAACTCTGCTTTTGGTGGCACCGCAATCACCAATCGCTTGATGGTGCTGACGGGTTGTATGCAATGGTAGATGAGTGTCATCTGATTGGTTCCTTTCAACAGGTTGTCTGTTTTATCACCCAGGAAGGAGTCCGTGAAATTGGATTTATGGTGTAGTCCGATGACAACTTCTGTAATCTGGTTTTCCCTGATTGTTTGGATGATACCACTGGTTACGTTCACATCATAACGTGTGAGCATTCGAACGGAATTATCGGTGGCGGAAGCAATTTTTGCCGCTTTCTCCAACAATTTCTTCGCCTTTTCCTCGGAGGTGAGGTGTGCCGCGTTCTTATTGGCAATGGTAAGTGCGTAGAGGGGTTCCTTACTCTTATCCACCTTCAATAGGATGGCAAGCTCCATCAAACTTCTTAGGGTTTCAGGGTTGTAGAGTGGAACAAGGATTCTGTCGACCAATTTCTCCTCTGTCATCTTCTCTTCCAATTGGTCTTCCAATCGAACTAGTTTCTTGGCAGCTTTTTCTGTGGCAAATGAGGAGATGGTGCAAGTCACCAAAATCATCACGATGGTACCATTCAAGATGTCGTCGTTCAAGAGTCGGATGCTCTCGCCCGTGCTTGTCTCGCCAATGATAATGTTGTATCCAATCATCACTGCGGCCAATGTGGCAGCTGCTTGTGCGTTACTCAATCCGAATATCATCAAGCCCTCTTCCTTCGTCATTCTAAATGTTTTTTGCGTGATGATAGCTGCTATGTATTTGGATAGGGAAGCAACAGAACTCATCGCAATGGCTACAATCAGTGTATCAATACTGGTGAACACATGACGTAGGTCGATCAACATTCCCACACCAATTAGGAAGAATGGGATGAACAGTGCATTTCCAACGAAATCCAAACGGTTCATCAAAGGGGAAATCTTCGGAATTCTTCGGTTGAAGGCCAATCCGACAAGGAAGGCTCCGATGATGGGTTCCAAGTCGGCCAGTTTCGCAAGATATCCTCCCAAAAAGACCATGGCAAGTACAAATATGTACTGCAAAATACTGTCGTCGTGATGCTTGAAGAAACGATCCGCTATCTTGGGATATAAGAGTCCGATGATAAGTGCGAAAATAGCAATGGATATGGCGAAACGAATCCAATAGCGATTGCCAATGTCTCCGTTACATAACGCTACGATAATGGCAAGAATGAGGAGGGCCAACGTTGTGGTGACCATCGTTCCGCCTATGGTAATGTTGACGGAGGAGTTTTTTGTGACACCATAACGACCAACAATAGGATAGGCAATGAGCGTGTGCGACGCATACATACTTGCAATCAACAAAGACGCCAATGCGATGTAACCCTTAAGTGAGAAACCTTTGCATATAATGGTGATGGTATCCCCCGGATATATTTTTGTAAACAAGTGTTCTAATAGGAAATAACTGCTGACCGTACCTAAAATCATCGGAATGGAGAAGGTGAGAATTCCAAAGAACACACTCTTCTTCATGTTCTTTTTGAAATCGGTCAGGTCTATTTGCAAACCGGCTAAGAACATAATGTATAGTACTCCCACCGCTCCGAATAACTCGAAACTGACATCCCTCTTCAACAAACCTAGTCCATTCTCTCCTAAAATGACACCAGAGGCTATTAATCCGATGATGTGTGGAATACGTATCTTGTCTAAAACGAGCGGAGTAATCAAAATAACAAACAATACCAATGAAAAGATCATAATTGGATCTGTTATTGGCAAGTTCGCTGCTATTTTCTCTATCATTTGCTCCATAACTGCAAAAATAACTAATTTAGAGAATAATAAGAATTTTTGATGGCAAAAAGTGGGGTTTTGCTCCTCCTTTTTTATGCTAATTTTCTGAGTGATAAAAAAATTAAGGGACGTTTCACAACGTCCCTTAATCAATCTAAACCTTAACTATGAAAAAATCTACCTGTTTTGTTTGCGTTACAAAGGTGCAAATTATTTCTTTCCCCACAAAATAATTTACAGATTTTTTTTAAAAAATTATAAAAAATTCTTTTGCACATGAAATTTTATGGGGGATAGAACGTTTATTGTTCTATTGAAATTCCATTTTATATATACCGCCTAATTACCCCCTTCACCTTTTCCATCAAGGCAACACGTTCTATGCCTTGAACATTATGTCCGTGTCCGGGGAATACATAATAATCTATCAGGGTACATAAATTTTTTATACTGTTGGCTTTTTTCAATAATGATAGGGTGTTTCGCCACAAAACAGTGGTGTCGCTATCGCAATGTATCAAATATAACGGGGTCTTGAGCTTGTGGATGTGCTCTTTCAAATCAAACTTCTTGTAGATTGCTTCTGTTTCAGCATTCCGAATGCCCATGTATCGCTCGGTGTACATGACCTCATACATTCGCCAGTCAACAACGGCTCCACCGGCTACGCCTATCTGGAAGGTATGACGACTGTTCAATAGCATGGAGATCGTCATATATCCACCAAAACTCCACCCGTAAATGGCCATCTTCTTTGGATTGATATGCTCCTTATACGGACTCTCCTCTATTACCCAATCTATGAATTGGTCGTAGTCGGCTATCTGCGGAACATTGATGTTCTGATATATCTTTTCTTCAAAAGCCCTACCTCTGTCTGCTGAACCATGGGGGTCGATCATAAACACAAAATATCCTTCTTGCGCCATCATCTCCTCAAAACCTTTGGTGCTACTTCCCCAGTGGTCTTGTATGAGTCGAACGTGTGGCCCTCCGTAAATATAAAATACGACTGGGTATTTCTTCTTCTCTGTTATTTTCTTAGGTAAAACGGCCTTGTAATAGATAGGGTCATTGTCGATCGAAATGGTGCCCACCTCAACTGAATAGGGTAAGTTCTTGCGTTTGTGTGAACAATGTAATGGAATGATGTGGTTATTGAAATTCAAGTGACCTGGATTCTGCATACTTGAGTATTGATCCAGCCATAGGCCGGATTTTCTATCAATGGAATATTGATGTGTCCCTATCTCTTGAGAGATAAGCGTACTCGTTTGCGTGGTAAAGTCAAATGAATAGATGTCATTCCCGATACGGTTCCGTTGGGAACTACTATAATAAAACAAATTCTTTTTTACGACGTATACACCGTTGATATCCCAATCGCCTGAGGTGATTTGCAGCCTCTCTTTTGTTGTTAGGTCGTAACTATATAAATGGTTATGTCCTGTTGCTTGTGAAAGATATACAAACTGATGTTCGTTGATGAAATAAAACGGATATTCTGGCTCAACATAGGTAGGAGATGCCTCGTCGAATAAGAATTCTTCAAACTCTCCTGTTTCAGCCGAATATTTCTTTGCTTGGTAGTATTTCTGACTTCTCTCTAATTCGAAAAGCAGGATATGATTTGAGTCGGGCGACCATGTTATCCCCGTCAAGTAAGAGTTGTCATGACAAATGGTTTGCTGTGCCTCTTGTATAACAGGGTCTTGTTTACAGTCGATGAAAGCGACTTTTTTTGTTACTGTGTCGATGATTCCAATTGTGACGGTTTCACTCTTCTCACCGGCAAAAGGATAGGTCACGTTTTGTTGTGCTAGATCCCCGACAGGGAAGTGAGATACCTCTCTATCATTTGTGAGATAAAAGGCGATTTTTTGAGCGTCAGGCGACCAAAATAGCAATTTATCGATTCCAAATTCATTTCTCGATGGAAGTTCTATAGAACCTTGATTATTTGGAATTTTAAACGTGTCAATTTTATGTCCTTCGAAATCTGATATTTCAATGCCAAAACCCGATGGATACGCAATGATTCCCTTCCTATTTATTTTATAATCTGTTTCGTAAAAATAACTAAGAATGTAGCTATGTATGATTTTCTTCCTTTTGGTATCATAAACTATTCGAATGAACTTATTGGATACAAGGATCACTAATATGATGTTCGGTTCTGTATAGTCGACAGAACAGAACTCTGGGTAGCATAGATCATTCTGTATAGGTTGGTTAGGGTTCAAATTTGAGCCTCTTTTATATCTATATTTAGTATGAATATCTAGGTATGTCATTTCCAAGTCTTTCAACACATAGTGACGAGGATATTGAATGTTATCCTTATGATAAATACCGAATCCATCGGGAAATAGTAGGATATAGTGTTCGTGACAAAAACGGACATCTGTTGGCTTTAAATATTGATGAGCATCGTATTTGTTGCCTCCAGGAATAAGTTCATGTAAATCTATTTTTTTCATTGTATTGTTGTTTTATGCCAGTTCACTCAATTCCAACCATCGCATCTCTTTCTCTTCCAGTTGCGCTATCACCTCACCTATTCGGTTGGATTTTTGAAGTAGTTCGTCGCCTTGCAGCGCACCAGAAGAAAGAACTTCCTCAAGAGTTTTCTTTTCCTCCTCCAGTTGTGCTATCTCGGTGGTCAAGTCCTCGAACTCTTTTTTCTCCTTGAAACTCATTTTGCGAGGCCTTTCCTTCTCTGGTTTCTCGGTGGAAACGTTATTTTTTGGTTTTGGTTGAGTCTCTTTCTCTTGTTGTTCGAAATAGGCTTTCATCTCTCTCCATTCGCGGTAGCTGGTGTAGTTGCCAGGGAAATCCTGAATGACAGCATTCCCATGAAAGACAAACAGGTGATCCACCACCTTATCCATGAAATAACGGTCGTGCGAGATGACAATGACGCACCCTTTAAACGACTGCAGGTACTCTTCCAACACGTTCAGAGTGACGATATCCAGGTCGTTGGTCGGCTCGTCGAGCACCAGGAAGTTCGGACTTTTCATCAATACCGTACAGAGGTAGAGTCGTCTGCGTTCGCCTCCACTCAGTTTAGCGATATATTTCTGTTGGGTTTCGGGTGTAAATAGGAAATATTGCAGGAATTGGGAAGCACTCAGTTTACGTCCGTCTCCCAAGTGAATCATCTCAGCATGTTGCTTCACGGCATCGATCACCTTCATGCCATCGTCAAACTTCATTCCCGTCTGACTATAATAACCAAAACGAACGGTTTCACCGATGTCAAAGCTACCACTGTCTGGCTTTTCTTCCCCAACCAGCATCTTGACAAAAGTGGATTTTCCAGTTCCATTGTTTCCGACGATACCTAGTTTCTCGTACCGACTGAAATTGTAGTAGAAGTTGTCCAGTATTTTGAGGTCGCCATAACTCTTAGAGACATATTGAGCCTCGAATATCTTGCTTCCGATGTAGCTTGCCTTCACGTCCAATTGTACGTTGCCAGTCTCCCGACGAGCCTTCACCTTCTTCTCCAATTCATGGAAGGCATCGATTCTATATTGTGCCTTTCCTGCACGAGCCTGCGGTTGTCGTCTCATCCAATCCAGCTCTTTCCTGAATAGATTATTGGCACGGGCAAGTTCGGCGTTTTGCACATCTTGGCGCTCCTGTTTTTTCTCGAGGAAGTAGGAGTAGTTTCCTTTATATGAGAAGATTTGTTCCTGATCCAATTCGAGAATGTCACTGCAAACACGGTCGAGAAAATACCTGTCGTGTGTGACCATCAGGAGGGCCATACGTGATTTTCGCAGGTAATCCTCCAACCATTCCACCATGTCGAGGTCGAGGTGGTTGGTAGGCTCGTCGAGGATGAGCAGTTCGGGCTGTGATGCCAAGACCTGAGCCAAGGCGATACGCTTCACCTGTCCACCAGAGAGCACCTCCGTTTTCACGTTTAAATCGGTGATTTTTAATTTACCGAGCATTTGCTTCATCTGAATCTCATGCTCCGATTCAGTGCATATCTGAAGGATGGTCTTCCCAGCATCAAATTTAGGATCCTGAGGAAGAATGCCGACGCGGATATCATTTCGGAAGGTTATCTTCCCCTCGTCGTACGACTCTTTCCCTGCTATGATGTTAAGCAACGTGGATTTTCCTGCTCCATTTCGAGCGATAAGGGCTACGCGTTGCCCTTCGAAGAGTCCGAATGAAATACCCTTGAAAAGAAAGTTATCGCCGAATGACTTTGTTAGGTTCTCTACCTGTAGGTAATGAAGTGCCATATTATTAATTATCTTCTTTTTTTGCAAAGATAAGCATAATCAGAAACCCCACGAAATGAATTTTGTAGAGACAATGTGCAAAGAGACGATGTACACATCGTCTCTACTTTGCGTTTCTACAGATTGACAGACAACCAGCAAGATACCGAAAGAAATCAAGGGAAACCGAAACGTTCGTCAACCCATAATTCATATTTTTAATTTAAAATGGCGAATCAATAAACTCACCTTAAAAGAAGCCACCTTTATTTGTTGTTTTGATAATAAATTTACTGAAATAAACTTTTAGAATTCAGTTTTATTCTTTGATGGGAAAAGAGGAATAGAAAAAAGATGAAGAATCTTCGTTTCAATTATATGTTTATTTGTTTCATTCTGTGAATCATAGCGTATCTAATTGATTTATATGTGAAATCATTTTATAAATTTGCATCGTGTATAATTATAAAATTGTTGTGAAAAAATGACTTAAAGTGAGATGTGAAGGTTGTGATGTTGGGGGATGGCACAAACTTACATTTTTCGGGTTGTTTATAGAAAATCACACTGGCAATAAATTTGGGATAGGCTCATTTTGGTTTAATTCATTAAAAAATGAAAAAAAGGTTTTTGTGTATTACGTTATTGTTTGCTTTTTATAACGTTAACAATGTTTCGTGCGAAATTATTCTGGGGAACGAGAAGTATTTTAAAAATGAATTTTTCTGCAAAGTTAATCGTTATCTAAAGCAGTTGGCAGCAGGAAGTAAGCGTGATGGTCTTTTGTCTAACAGGCGAATTTTTGAAAAACCATCTAGTGGTAAATGGTGTGAGAGTAGTGTGGGGAGCGCTCTTTTCTCATCAAGTGCTAACATTGTAAATATGGATGACAGCACGGATAATCAGATTAATTCGAATGTGCTAGATCAGGAGGAATATTTCCCGTTGGAAATTGAAAAATTTTTCACCTATTCATCGACGACGGATCGATTAAAGTCAACATCACAATTGGTAAAATGGGGTGATACGATTTATATAAATCGTCATCATAAAATAGTATCGTTACAGTTTAAAAATCTTGAAAAAAAGTGCCGTTGTTACTACGCTTTCGGAGATGAGAATGCCAAGTGGCAAGTCATGGATAATCTATATCTGGTTTTACTTACTGATATATCTTTGGGGACTTCTCATTTAAGGGTCAAGGTGGCTGGTGACACGGGTATTTGCCAGCAGGAAATCTGCATTATACGTATACCAGCGTGGTGGGAGTCAGATTCCTTTAAAATCTTCTGTACAATAATAATTTTATCGCTTTTATCGGTGATTTTTATTCTTCTCAGGAAACGACGTAAGCAAAGGAATGGGGTCGAAGAAGAGTCAGTCTCGTTGTCGGTGGAGACGAAAGAAGAGGAATCATCCATGGAGATGGAAGATGTGCAGGTATTGTTTAAGAGAATTGAAAAATTGGTGGAGGATTTACCAGCTGATGAAATGGGTGATTCTTTCGATAAAAAGGTAAAAAAATGTTTGAATGATAATATTTCGAACGAAGATCTTACAGTTGAGAAACTGGGTCAGATGTTAGGCTATAGTCGTGTGCAACTTTTTCGCAAAATCAAAGAAAGGTATAATTTATCTCCTTCGGAATATATTCGTAAATACCGTTTAGCGTATGCGTTAAAGTTACTTCTGCAAGAAGAACTTCGTGTCTCTGAGGTCTCCTTCAGATGTGGATTCCCTGATCCTAATCGGTTCTCGAAACATTTCTCTAAAGAATTTGGATTTCCGCCATCTGCTGCAAGAGAACATATGTCTGATATATTTCATGGGGTGGAGACTATGAATTAAGAGTTCACGTAACCCCGTGCCCTTTGCTATTAAGAGAGAGCCCCTACGGGGCATATGGTTATACACAAGGCCTTCTTGGTCTAAATGATTGTATATGGTTAAATTACGTGTATCGCACATAAAAAACATGACACGTTCTCCATCGGGTCTTCCTGCGTAATAATGCATGTAGCACATAACGTGCAGGTTGCATTGCCCCGTAGGGGCTTTCTCTTAATAGAACCATGCGTAATACGGTCGCGATGCATTGCCCCGTTAGGGGCTTTCTATTAACATGAGGGGCATGAGATGGGATGATGATGTCGATAGGAAACCCCTAGCGGGGTATATGTTCACGTAAAATATGCCCTTTGCTATTAAGAGATAGCCCCTACGGGGCATATGGTTATACACAAGGCCTTCTTGGTCTAAATGATTGTATATGGTTAAATTACGTGTATCGTACATAAAAAACATGACACGTTCTCCATCGGGTCTTCTTGCGTTATAATGCATGTAGCACATAACGTGCATGTTGCATTGCCCCGTTAGGGGCTTTCTCTTAATAGAAATATGCGCGTACCGACACGATACAATGCCCCGTAGGGGCTTTCTATAATTAATTTTAAATCAAA
Source organism: Paludibacteraceae bacterium (assembly GCA_017551675.1). GTDB lineage: Bacteria > Bacteroidota > Bacteroidia > Bacteroidales > Paludibacteraceae > UBA1181. Next base: position 90,327 of record JAFZLC010000047.1, read on the forward strand.
CGAAAAATGGCAAATACATATAATCAAATATACATACATCTTGTTTTTGCGGTAAAATACCGTGATGCTGTAATCTCCCAATCATGGCGTCAGGAACTTTATAAATACATAACCGGATTAATCGGAAACAGGGGCCACAAGGTGTATGCGATAGGTGGCATGAGTGACCACATCCATATTTTGATAAGCTTGTCACCCAAACAATCCATTTCAGAATTGGTGTTGGAAATAAAAAGAGCATCGACGTTGTGGATTAAGGAGAGGGGATATGTGAAGTGTCAATTTGCATGGCAAGAAGGATTTGGAGCCTTCTCGTATGGCATGTCACAGATTGATAATGTTGTGAGGTATATTCAAAACCAGGAAATCCATCATGCAAAGCGGTCGTTTAGGAATGAATATGTTTCTTTTTTGGAATTGTTCAATGTCGAATACAATGAGAAATATATATTTCATGAGATGGAATGATGTTGGCGATAGAAAACCCCTAGCGGGGTATATGTTCATGTAACCCCGTGCCCTTTGCTATTAAGAGAGAGCCCCTACGGGGCATATGGTTGTGACGTGCATGTAGCATTGCCCCGTTAGGGGCTTTCTCTTAATAGAAACATGCGCGTATCGACACGATACAATGCCCCGTAGGGGCTTTCTATTAACATGAGGGGCATGAGATGGAATGATGTTGGCGTTAGAAAACCCCTAGCGGGGTATATGTTCATGCAAACCTGTGCTCTTTGCTATTAAGAGATAGCCCCTACGGGGCATATGGTTGCGACGTGCATGTAGCATTGCCCCGTAGGGGCTTTCTGTTAATAGAAATATGCGCGTACCGACACGATACAATGCCCCGTTAGGGGCTTTCTATTAACACCTCGTTTATCCCTATCTCAATTAAAAAATTGGTCGCAAAAATTATTATTACTAACTTTGCACGTTTTTAGACGAATAAAGGTGAATCCCATAAATTCACCATATAAAACAAAATTAATATAAATCACGGGTTGATAGACGTTTCGGTGCTTTTTGATTTCTTTGTTTGTACAAAAAAATCGAAATAATTTAAAATCCCTCGAAATGATTTTATAACCCTACCTAAAATATTATGAGTGAGAATATTGTAGACAAAGTTACCCAAGGGGAGTACAAATATGGCTTTGTGACGGATATTGAGACGGATGTTATCCAAAAAGGGCTATCCGAGGAGATTGTCCGCCTGATTTCGAAGAAAAAAGAGGAACCTGAATGGCTCCTTGAATATCGCTTGAAAGCTTATCGTCATTGGTTGACAATGAAGGAACCTCGCTGGGCTCATCTGAATATACCTGAAATTGATTACCAGAATATCTATTACTACGCTGCTCCGAAGAAAAAAGAGTCACCGAAAAATTTAGAGGAGGTGGATCCTGAATTGTTGAAAACCTTCGATAAATTGGGAATTCCTTTGGAGGAACAAAAGCATCTCTCTGGTATGGCTGTCGATGCTGTCATGGATAGTATTTCAGTCAAAACCACTTACAAAGAGAACCTGGCTGAGTTGGGCATCATCTTTTGCTCTATCAGCGAAGCTGTAAAAAATTACCCTGATTTGGTGAAATCCTATCTGGGTTCGGTGGTTCCTTATACTGATAATTTTTATGCAGCCCTTAACTCGGCTGTCTTTAGTGATGGTTCTTTCGTATATATCCCTAAGGGCGTTCGTTGTCCGATGGAACTATCCACCTATTTCCGAATCAATGCGGCTAACACGGGTCAGTTCGAACGTACATTGATCATCGCCGATGATGATAGCTACGTCTCCTACTTGGAGGGTTGTACGGCTCCTATGCGTGACGAGAATCAGCTGCATGCGGCCATCGTCGAACTGGTGGTGCACGACCGTGCTGAAATCAAATACTCCACCGTGCAAAACTGGTACCCTGGTGATAAAGAGGGTAAGGGTGGTATCTATAACTTCGTAACAAAAAGAGCCCTCTGCAAGGGTGTCTCTTCTAAAATCTCATGGACACAGGTGGAGACTGGTTCTGCCATCACTTGGAAATACCCAAGTTGCGTCCTCTTAGGCGACAACTCAGTGGGTGAGTTCTACTCAGTGGCTGTCACCAATAATTTCCAACAGGCAGATACGGGTACCAAGATGATTCATATCGGTAAGAACACTCGTAGCCATATTGTCTCAAAAGGTATCTCGGCAGGTAAGAGTCAGAACAGTTATCGTGGTTTGGTGAAGGTTTCGCCAAAAGCTACTGGTGCCCGCAACTTCTCGCAGTGTGATAGTCTTTTGTTGGGTGACCAATGTGGTGCACACACTTTCCCTTACATGGAGATTAATAACGACACCGCCATCGTCGAACACGAGGCAACAACATCCAAAATCAGCGAAGATCAAATCTTCTACTGCAACCAACGTGGTATCAGTACCGAGGATGCTGTCGGACTAATCGTGAATGGATATGCCAAGGAGGTGATCAATAAGTTACCAATGGAATTTGCCGTTGAGGCTCAAAATCTATTGCAGGTTTCCCTCGAGGGTTCCGTTGGTTAATGAGATAGTCAAATGAATTAGAAATTGAATAAGATTCTACAATATGTTAGAGATAAAAAATTTACATGCTTCCATAAATGGGAAGGAGATATTGAAGGGAATTAATCTATCCATCCATGCGGGTGAGGTTCATGCCATCATGGGACCCAATGGTTCGGGTAAAAGTACTTTGTCCTCCGTCCTTTCCGGACATCCAGCTTATGAGGTGACGGAAGGAGAGGTGACTTTCAATGGAAAGAATTTGTTGGAAATGACTCCCGAGGCGCGTTCGTGCGAGGGACTCTTTATGAGTTTCCAATATCCAGTGGAGATACCAGGTGTCAGCATGGTTAATTTCATGCGTGCTGCCGTAAATGAGCATCGTAAGTATAAGGGGTTGGAACAGTTGCCTGCATCAGAGTTTCTGAAGTTGATGAGAGAGAAGAAGGAATTGGTTGAATTGGATAGTAAGTTGGCCAACCGCTCTGTGAACGAAGGATTCTCAGGAGGAGAGAAAAAGAGAAATGAGATTTTCCAAATGGCTATGTTGGAACCAACATTGTCTATCTTGGATGAGACCGATAGTGGATTGGATATCGATGCCCTCCGTATTGTGGCAAATGGTGTGAACAAACTAAAAACACCGCAAAACGCTAGTATCGTCATCACACACTATCAACGTTTGTTGGACTATATTGTTCCTGATTTCGTTCATGTCCTTTACAAAGGAAAGATTGTTAAGTCAGCAGGTAAAGAGTTGGCGTTGGAATTGGAAGAGAAGGGATATGATTGGATAAAAAAAGAGTTGGGAGAATAATCAAGAGAAGTTATGGCAGTAAATGCAGAGCAATCCTACATAGAAATATACAATGAGTTCCAAAAGACTCTTTGTGCGAAGAGTGCGCCACTCTTGAATCAATATAGAGAGGAGGCTTTCCGTGCATTCAAGTCGGCTGGATTCCCCTCCCATCGTTTGGAATCCCATAAATACACCGACCTGACTGATGCGTTCGCCGTAAATTACGGTATGAACCTGAATAGAATTGAATATACCGTTAATTCTTCTGACCTTATTAAATGTGAGGTACAGGGAATTAATTCATACCTCTTCTTTATAGTGAATGACACCTTCTACTGTCCTGCATCTTCTAAAGCTGATATGGAGGAATTGAGATCCAAGGGTGTCTTGATCGGAAGTCTTAATGAGTATGCCACCTCCCATCCGGAGTTGGTCGGACAATACTATAATAAGATAGTACACGCTGATGAAGAGGCAACAGTTGCCTTCAATACAACATTCGCTCAGGATGGTTTCTTCTTATATGTTCCAGAGAATGTACGTTTGGAGAAACCCATTCAAATCATCTCTGTGATGCATGCATCTATGCCGACACTGGCCAATGCACGTAACCTAGTCGTTTTGGAAGAGAATTCTGAGGCTCGCGTTTTGGTCTGCGCGCATACAATGGAGGACGTTGAGTTCATGTCCAACAGAGTGACAGAGGTGTATGTCGGTCGAAATGCTATCTACGACCATTATAAGTTGGAGAACACCCATTCGAAATCATCCGCTGTCACCTCCCTAACCATCCGACAGATGCAGGGATCCAATGTGTTGGTGAATGATTTGACACTACACAACGGACTGACACGCAATACGGTGACCATCGACTTGGCAGAAGAACATTGCGAAACATTATTGTGTGGCATGGTGGTTGGCGATGGCAAACAACATGTGGATAACACAACACATATCAATCACTTGGCTCCTAATTGTAAGAGCAACGAGATGTATAAGTATGTGATGGACGATGAATCGACGGGTGCCTTCTCAGGCAAAATATATGTGGCCCCTCATGCACAAAAGACGGAAGCTTATCAAGTGAACCGTAATGTATGCATGAAATCAACAGCTAAGATGTATACCAAACCACAATTGGAAATCTACGCTGACGATGTAAAATGTAGTCACGGCGCATCCACCGGACAGATGGATGACAATGCACTCTTTTACTTACGTTCTCGTGGTATTCCAGAAGCAGAAGCTAAGATGTTGTTGATGTTTGCCTTTGTAAATGATGTGTTGGAAAATGTACGCATAAGTGCGTTGAAGGATAAAATTAAAATTTTGGTGGAGAAGCGTTTCAGAGGCGAATTATCCAAGTGTTCCGGATGTAATGTGTGCAGGTAGTTGAAAGCATTAACAAATTTTAATGTTTTATTTGTGGACTTTTTTTTGTTACTTTGCACCCGATTTTCAAAAAGATAATTATTCCTTTTTGTAAAAAACGAGTCTAAAAGAATTGATTGTTAAACCAAATAAATATAGGGAGTTTGAAGTTTGCTCCTATTAATTAATGCAGAAAATGCAGAAAAATTTAGTCATAGTAGAGTCTCCTGCGAAGGCAAAAACCATTGAAAAGTTCTTGGGTAAGGACTACAAGGTGATGTCGAGTTTCGGTCACATTCGTGATTTGAAGAAAAAAGGGTTGGGTATAGATATAGAAAACAAATTTGCCCCCGATTATGAGGTGCCATCTGATAAGAAAGCATTGGTGGCAGAACTAAAGAAACAAGCCAAAGCGGCAGAAACCGTCTGGTTAGCATCCGATGAGGACCGCGAGGGAGAAGCCATAGCATGGCACCTTTTCGAGGTGTTGGGCTTGAAGAAAGAAAATACACGTCGAATCGTTTTTCATGAGATTACAAAAAATGCCATTCTGCATGCGATAGAGAATCCGCGCGAGATTGATGATAACCTGGTGTGTGCACAACAGGCACGTCGTGTATTAGACCGTATTGTGGGTTTTGAGTTGTCTCCCATCTTATGGAAGAAGGTGAAGCCATCGTTGTCGGCAGGACGTGTACAATCCGTAACAGTTCGTTTGATTGTTGATCGTGAACGTGAGATTCAACGTTTCCAATCAGAATCCTCCTACCGTGTTCGTGCTATCTTCCGTGTGAAAGATAAAAATGGAAAGATGGTGGATCTAAAAGCAGATCTCTCCGATAGAATCAAGACGAAGAAAGAGGCGCAGGCTTTCCTTGAGCATTGCAAGGGAGCATCATTCACTATCGAGAATGTTGAGCATAAGCCAATCAAGCGTTATCCTTCTGCTCCGTTCACCACCTCCACCTTGCAACAAGAGGCAGCGCGCAAACTGAACTTCTCAGTTTCCCAAACCATGAGAGTGGCTCAGTCGTTGTATGAGTCAGGAAAGATCACCTACATGCGTACCGACTCCGTCAACTTATCATCATTAGCAATCAGTACAGCTAAGGAGGAGATTATCTCCATGGCTGGTGAGAAATACCATCATGCACGTCAGTACCAAACCAAATCAAAAGGTGCACAAGAGGCGCATGAGGCTATCCGTCCGACCTACATCAATCAACACGAGATTGAGGGTACGGCTCAGGAGAGAAAACTATATGAATTAATTTGGAAACGTACCATCGCATCTCAAATGGAAGATGCAGAATTGGAGAAGACCATTGCTACCATCTCTGTCTCTGGCGACAATCGTAAGTTTGTGGCTGAGGGCGAGGTGCTTATTTTCGATGGTTTCCTTCGCGTATATATGGAGTCAACCGATGATGATGACACACAAGAGAATCAAAACCTCCTTCCTCCATTGAAGGTGGGTGATCTTCTTTCAAGTGTCTCTTCTGTTGAGGCTTGCGAACGTTTCTCACAACGTCCACCTCGCTATACAGAGGCAAGTTTGGTACATAAACTAGAAGAGTTGGGTATCGGTCGTCCTTCTACATACGCTACCACCATATCGACCATTCAACAACGTGAATATGTTGTACGTGAAGATCGTGAAGGAGAGGCTCGCAACTATAATGTTTTGACCTTAAAAGGAGATACTATCTCGGATGAAACGAAGAGTGAATTGGTGGGCGTTGAACGCTCAAAGTTGTTCCCTACCGATATAGGTATCGTCGTTAATGATTATTTGCAAGAATATTTCCCAGACATCTTGGATTATAACTTCACTGCCAATGTGGAGAAGACATTTGATGATGTGGCAGAAGGCAAATTGGTATGGACCAAATCATTGGATTCTTTCTACAAATCATTCCATCCAAGTGTTGAGAATGCAGAGCAACGTTCCGAGCACAAGGTGGGAGAACGTCAGGTGGGCGTTGATCCAGTGAGTGGAAAGCCTGTCTTTGTGAAGATTGGTCGATTCGGACCAGTGGCACAGATTGGTTCGGCTGATGATGAGGAGAAACCAAAATTCGCTCCATTGCGCAAGACACAATCCTTGGAGACTGTGACGTTTGAAGAGGTGATGGATCTCTTTAAATTGCCACGCGATTTGGGTGAATATGAAGGAAAGATGATGACAGTGGCTGTGGGTCGATTTGGAGCATACGTGAAACATGATTCTAAGTTCTACTCCTTGAAGAAGGGCGATGATCCGATGGAGATCACTGAAAGTCGCGCCATCGAATTGATAGAAGAGAAACGCCAGCAAGAGGCAAACAAATATATCTTACGTTTCGAAGCGGAGGATATTGACGTCTGCAACGGACGATTCGGTCCGTACATCGCTCATAATGGCGCTAATTATAAGATTCCAAAGGGAACAGACCCTGCTACGCTTACTGTGGAGCAATGCAAAGAATTAATCGAGAAACAGGGCGAAAAACCTGTTAAGAAGAGTTCTCGTGCAACCGCAAAAACAGCTACTCCGAAAGCTGCTGCTAAAAGCACTACAAAGAGTACTGCTAAGAAGACATCCACTAAGAGCACAGCCAGCAAGAAATAAATAAACAAGAATTAATATAAATCACGGGTAGATAAACGTTTCGGTGATTTTCAAAAATCCCCCGAAATGAATTTATAGCCCCCTCTAAAGTGTCACTAAAATGAAAAAGATAGTTTTTTTGATTTTATTTGTGAGTGCAGTGTTTGTCTCCCATTCTCAGGATTACACAGACACGACGAAGTATATCATATATAGTGACACCATGAATATCACATGGAATGACTTTAGGGGAGAAATCTCCACAGATTTTGCTCGTACTTACAGTGAGGTTTCCATGCAGGCAGTGATGAATGAGTGTGAGTTGACATACGAGATAATGTCTGTCATGGTGAAGGATAGATCACGTCAGTTGAAAGATCATCAAGAGAAAGAATTGCTCGTTCATGAGATTACCCATTTTAAGATTACGGAGGTTTATACCCGAAAGATGAGGAAGGAGATCGATAGTTTGACTGCTCTACCGTTGGAAAAGGTGAAAGAGCAGGTGAGTGCTATCTTTAGAAAATACCTCAAGGAGGCGAAGGAGTTTCAGAATAAATATGATGATGAGACCAACCATTCCATGGTGCGTGATAAGCAAATCGAGTGGGAAAAGAGAGTGGATGAGATGTTGGAGGAATTAAAGGGATATTCAGACACCCATGTCACTGTTCCGCTTAAATGCAAGAAGAAAAAAAATCAGTAAAAAGCCAATTCATTTTTACAAAAAAAACGTCTCTAAATCGTAAAAAAATAGTATATTTGCTTGTTTGAGAAATAAAAAAACAAAATAATATGAGCGAAGAAAAAAATTCGTATTCTGCCAGTAGCATTCAGGTGTTGGAGGGTTTGGAAGCCGTTCGTAAGAGACCTGCGATGTATATTGGAGATATTAGCGAGCGCGGTTTGCACCACTTGGTCTATGAGGTGGTGGATAACTCTATCGATGAGGCGTTAGCCGGTTATTGTAAGCACATCGAAGTTACGATTAATGAGGATAATTCCATTACAGTTCAAGATGATGGTCGTGGTATCCCTGTGGATATGCATGAGAAGGAGAAGCGTTCTGCTTTGGAAGTTGTAATGACTGTGCTTCATGCAGGAGGTAAGTTCGATAAAGGAACATACAAAGTATCCGGTGGTTTGCACGGTGTGGGTGTATCTTGTGTGAATGCACTTTCCACTAAGATGTCGGTAGAGGTTTGTCGTGGAGGCAAACGCTATCAACAAGAATACTCATGTGGAAAGCCTCTTTACAGTGTGAAGGAGGTTGGCACAGCTGACACTACAGGTACAAAGGTAACCTTCTTGCCTGATACGTCGATTTTCACCGTTCATGAATACAAATATGATATCTTGGCTGGTCGTTTACGCGACTTGGCTTATCTGAATGCAGGTGTTAAGATTTCGTTGACAGACAAACGTCCGTTGGAAGATGGCACGTTCCGCTCAGACGTGTTCTATTCTGAAAAGGGATTGAGTGAGTTTGTTGAATACTTGGATTCATTGCGCGAACATTTGATTCCAGATGTGATCCACATCAATACAGATAAGTATGGAACACCTGTTGAAGTCGCAATGACCTACAATACCGAGTTTAAAGAGAATATCCATTCATACGTTAACAATATCAATACCATCGAGGGTGGTACTCACGTTTCTGGTTTCCGTACGGCGTTGACACGTACTTTGAAGAAGTATGCCGACGACTTGAAGATTCTTGAAAAAGAGAAGGTGGAGATCAGTGGTGATGACTTCCGTGAAGGTTTGACAGCCGTTATCTCTGTGAAGGTGGCTGAACCTCAATTCGAGGGACAGACAAAGACAAAGTTGGGTAACGACGAAGTGTCTGGTATTGTACAACAAGCAGTGGGTGAAGCCCTCACCAACTATTTGGAGGAACATCCAAAAGAGGCACGTCTGATTGTCGACAAAGTAGTGTTGGCTGCTCGTGCTCGTATTGCTGCTGCTAATGCACGTAAGAACGTACAACGTAAGTCTGCTTTGGGTGGTGCAGGCCTCCCTGGTAAATTGGCAGATTGCTCTGGTAAGAATCCTGAGCTTTGCGAGATATTCCTTGTCGAGGGAGACTCTGCAGGTGGTACCGCTAAACAAGGTCGTAACCGTGAGTTCCAAGCAATCCTACCATTGCGTGGTAAGATTTTGAACGTCGAGAAGGCTACGATGGATCGTGTATTGAATAGCGAGGAAATCAAAAATATCTATTCAGCATTGGGTGTGACAATCGGTACGGCTGAAGATTCTAAAGCATTGAATCTGGAGAAACTCCGTTATCATAAGATTATCATCATGACCGATGCCGATGTCGATGGTAGTCACATCGACACACTTATCCTAACATTCTTCTTCCGCCACATGCGTGAGTTGATTGAGAACGGATATGTATACATCGCTGCTCCTCCATTGTATAAATGCTCTAAGGGCAAGGTCGAGGAGTATTGCTGGACGGATCAACAAAAACAGGCTTTCATCGATAAATATGGAGGTGGACAAGAGTCTGGTATTAAGATTCAACGATACAAAGGTTTGGGTGAGATGAATGCTGCTCAATTGAAGGAGACCACTATGGACCCTCAATACCGTACCCTTCGTCAGGTACATATCGATAATTTGGCTCAAGCTGATTACACCTTCTCAATGTTGATGGGTGATGATGTGGCTCCACGTAGACAATTTATCGAGGATAATGCAACATACGCTACGATCGACGCTTAATTACGTGTTATATACCAATGTAGAGACGATGTGTACATCGTCTCTATTTTTTTGTGCTTTTTCGTTCAGTTAAAATTTTTTAAAAATTAATTCGTAAGATAGCCTTTAAAATGTTTTTATTATTTATTTTTGTGTAGATATGTAATGTACTTGCAACGTAGGGGTCTATGGTTGTGCAAAGATAGGGCAGAATACAAAAAAACTCTTTATGGGCAGGTTGCTATAAAATGTTAAACCAATAAAAACAAAATTATTAAAATGGAAAATGAATTAGAAAGAAGCAGTAGTTCTGTTTCAGAAGAGGTAGATCAATTAGCGGTAAACGAGGAGGCAAAAGTAACCTTGCTCAGTATGTCAAAATGGATGAAGTTCCTCTCCATTATGGGATTTATAGGAATCATCTTTATTGTGTTTACGGCTATTTTCTTTATGTTTGGTTTCGGGTCTTTAATGCAGCAAATGCAGCAAGCGGGTAATCCGATGTATGCATTTATGGGCCCTGCAATGGGTATTCTATACATAGTAATTGCACTCGTCTGTTTATATCCTGTTATGAAGATGTACAACTCTAGTCGTAAGCTAAAACTGGCTGTTCTAAGCAATGACGAACAGGCTCTCACAGATGGTTTTCAGGAGATGCGTAAATTCTGGAAATTCTACGGAATTATAGCGATAATTTATCTCGTAATCATAGCAATATCCCTCTTAATAGGAATCTTTAGCTTAATTGCGGCTGCTTTTTAAAAGTTCGCATGTAAATAATTCGATTTATATTGAAATACCCCCCGAAGGTTGGAAAAACTTTCGGGGGTTTTTGTTTGGGTGGTTTCGTTATTTACAAGAAAACCCCTAATGGGGGATTATGTTTGTCTCGTACGCATATAATAATTTGCGGCAACCTTCACTATTAAAAGTGAAAATTGCCGCAGGGTAGACTTTTCCACACATTTCTTAAAAAGCAATGGTTGTCTACTTTCTTAGGTTTAATTGGATATAACAGTGTAGTCGTTTTATGTGAGGTCTGAATTTGTTGGCAAAAGTAAGTTTTCTTTTATCTATCTATTGATATCATCCGTTTCAAATAATGGTTGTATTGTTACTTGATAACTTGATTTTGTTAAATTGGTAAAGTTTTACCAGAATATTCTATATTTGTGACAAAGTACAACTCGTCATCGTGTCGTTATGGGGAAAAAACTTCTTTGCTTTTTCAGTGTTATATTCTTACTCTCCTTTGGTTCTATTGAGGCCAAACAGAAGAGTCCGTTTCGTTTGGAGAATGATACCATCCTGCATATCTGCTCAAATATTCAAGAACAGTATTATGAGAATATGTCGCTCTCTGGTATGGAGATGCCTTTTTATTACGCATCAGTGGTAATTGAAGAAGGGGTGGATTCCGCATGGGTTTATATTCCCTATGGATATGGTTCTACACCTCTTCCCGTAAGGTTGTTGAGCATTCCCTCCTCTTTGAAGTTCTTTATTTGGGATGGTCCTTCTATAGAGAAAGTACAGTTGAATCCCAAGAATCCATACCTGTGTTGGGAGAATGGCGCTTTGTATAGCCGAGATATGAAAAATCTTTATTTTTGGCATTCAGAAGAAAAAGGAGATGAGACAGTTTTTCAAGTACCCGAAACGGTAGAAAATATATGGGAGATTCCTAACCATTTTTCGAAAGTCATCATTCCAGAACGTTGTAAGAAGGCTCCTGAATATGGTTTCAAATGTGATACATTAATCATTCATTCGACACATCCCCTGAACTGTTTGAAAAGCTATATGATGTCGGATTACTCCTACCTGTACAGCCTCTCCGATTCTGCTGTGGTGCATATTTTGATGGAGAATTTGTGGGAAAGTATCAAAAATAAAAATGCAAGTGCTATTGATAGAGGAATCATCCATTGCCCCAATTACGATGTACGTAAGCGGGACACGAGTTGGATGCGGGAGAATTATCGCCTGACTTGTGTCATGGAGAATGGTGACACATTGGTGGGAGTTGATACGATTTCTTCGGGAAGGAGTATTCAGTCGGTGATGATAGAGGGTATAGCGGACGAGAATCTGCGATTCGTCAGACAGGATAATCGCTATCGCTTCTATGTCGCCACGTATGATACGTTGTATTGTCTGCCATTGGAGGTCTATGTAAAAACAAATGAACCAGAGCCAAAGTTAGAACTGAAATGGAGTGATTTCGGTGAGGTGCATGACTCCGTGCTCATTATTCGTGAGGATGTGGATTCTTTGCCAGATTTGCGTGGTTCCTTCCGTAAAGTGATCATCCCGAAGCGTACGCATTATTTGGAAGGCTCCATCGAATGTGATAGTGTGTTTATCTATTCCGATTCGTTGCGTGGAGCGTGTTATAACGCATGGAAGTGTATCGATGCGAATTATTATTATGTGGAGAATGAAGAGCTCTATTTGTCGCTTAAATGTTGGCTTATGGCGGAAGGCCAATGGGCTGAGGTCTATTCTCCCAATGCGGATATCCGCAAACGTGATCTGTCGTTGCAGAACAATACAAATCCTCCGGTTTGGAGGGATGCGCAGGGTAATGTTATTGATCTAACGCGCCTTCGTCCAACAACCTTTTGGGAATTTTCGCAGCTGACGATTGAAGGCATTGATCCTAGGAATTTGTGGGTGTTTTATGAAAGGAAGAACCGTAAATCTATGATGAAAAGTAGATGGGAAAGCGACAAAGATGGTTCGGGAAAGTTAATATGGTGGGTGCCCGCTGCGTATGGCGATCTGGAGTTGGAGTATGCGGTTCGGACATATGACACCTTGCTGATCCTCCCGCAAAAGACGCAAGTCAGGATTGTGAAGCAGGACGGCTCTCCTTGGGAGGACGATATTAACCCGATGGGATCGTGCCTCTATTATGTGCCGAAAGGAGAAACCTGTGAATCCTTGATGAAGTCGGGTAAGAAAATCATGTATTGGAAATCTGGGGATACGATACCTCGGCGGTATTTGAAACGGTTGGCTTTGGGCGCTTTGTATAAGAACGGGGAGTGTGGACCTACGGATGGTAGAATTTTCTACCATCTGGAATGGAAAGACAAACGGAATTATCTTTATGATAGTGGAATATATATGCACATAAAGGAATTAACCCCTAAAAACCCCTTCTTGCAGATTCCTCCCAACCATCCCAAGGAGGTGTGGATGTTGGAAATACTTCAACTCCACCGTGATTGTATTTCCAGGAGTTTGCCTATCATGCACTTTTACGTAGGCAGGTGATGTGGGATTATAAAAATAGTAGAAATGATTAATCGTATGGCAAAAAAACTTCTTCTTTTTATCGGTCTGCTTTCCCTCTTCGTGTGGAATGTTGAGGCTCGGAAGCGGAATTTACTTAGGTTGGAGAATGATACCATTCTGCATATTTGCTCAAATACTCCAGTGTGGCGCTATTCTGAGCTCAATGAGCCTAGTGTGCCATTATTTCACTCATCGGTGGTAATTGATGAAGGGGTGGATTCCGCATGGGTTTATATTTCTAGTAGTTATGGAATTGAACCTCCCATGAGGTTTGTGAGCATTCCCTCTACCTTGAAGTTCTTTTTATGGGAAAGTCTTCCCATAGAGAAGATTCAGTTGAATCCCAAGAATCCATACCTGCGTTGGGAGAATGGCGCTTTGTATAGCCGAGACATGAAGAATCTTTATTATTGGCATTCGGGAAAAAATGGTGATTCCGTCTTTCAAGTACCTGAAACGGTGGAGAATATATGGGGAACCCCGGATGGTCATTTTTCGAAAGTCATCATTCCTGAGCGTTGTAAGAAGGCTACTTGTATTATTCATTGTGATACGTTGATCGTTAATTCGCCTCATTTTTTGGAGTGCTTGGATGGAGACGTGATGTCGAGTTCCTATCTGTATTGCCTCTCTGATTCTGCTGTGGCGCATATTCTGATGGAGAATTTGTGGAATAGTATCAATTGGGGGGTACGAAGTATTGATAGACGAGATATCCATTGCCCCAATTATGATATACGTAAGCGGGATACGAGTTGGATGCGGGAGAGCTATCGCATGACTTGTGTTCTGGATAATGGTGACACGTTAGTGGGGGCCGATTCCATCCCTTCGGGAAGGGAAATCGAATCGGTGAAAATAGAGGGAATAGCGGATGAGAATGTGAAATTCAACAAGCGATATGGGGAGGATGTCTATCGGTTCTATGTCGCCACGTATGACACGTTGTATCGCCTGCCATTGGAGGTCTTTGAGAAACCAGAGGAACGAAAGCCTGGACCGAAATGTAGTGATTTCGGTGAGGTGCGTGATTCCGTCTTCACTATTCGAGAGGGAGTGGATTCTTTGCCCTATTTGAGCGACAGGCCATCTTCCTTCCGGAAGGTGATCATCCCGAAGTCAATGCATTATGTGAAAGAACATATCACCTGTGATAGTGTGTTTATTTATTCCGATTCGTTAGATGGAGCGTATTATTATAATTGGTTACACTATATCGATGCGCATTATTATTACGTGGAGAATGAACAACTCTATTTGTCGCTTAAGCGTTGGCTTATAAAGAGTAATCAATCGGCTGTGGCCTATTGCCCAAATGCGGATATTAGCAAGCGAGATATGACATTGCAACAGAACACGAATAAACCAGTTTGGAAGAAAAATGCGAAGGGTGATGAGCTAAAGGATTTGACATATCGCACAGTGTCGTCCGGTACTGGGTTAAGGTTGGAAATTGAGGGAATGAATCCTCAGGATTTATATGTGTATGATTGTAGGAGGAAACGTTTTTTGCCTAGAAATAATAAATATGGATTTTTTGAATTTATAAATGATGGCAGGACTGCTGAGTTGGAATTTGCGGTTTGGACCTATGACACATTGTTGCCTCTCCAGCAAAAGGATACGCTCAGATTGCTGAAGCGGGATGGAACGCCTTGGACGGGAGGGTACGATTTGGAGGAGTGTGTGCTATATTATGTTCCTAAGGGGGAGACAGAGCGTTCATTGTTGCTATCTGACAAACCTCTTAAGATATGGAGGTCGGGTGATACGATTCCTCGTCGATATACAAACCGTTTGGCATTTGGATACATGCTTACAAACGGGGAGTGTGTTCTTTCTCCTCGTTTGGAGTATAATGTTTTATGTTTGGACAAACGGAATTATTTGGGAGATGGAGAGCTAATTAATGTCAGCGATAATATTTGGAAAGTTCCGAGTCAGTACAAGAAATTTTGGTTGGGAGATGTTACGCAACCCTGCGAAGATTGTTATGGCAGAAGTCTTCCTCCTATGCATTTCTACGTAGGCAGATAGGGATTCATTCCCATTGTTGATGATCATGTTGATTGGTCAATACTCCCCAATATTCTATATTCGTGATAAAGTATAATTCGTTATCGTATCGTTATGAGGGAAAAACTTCTTTGCTTTTTCAGTGTTATATTCTTGCTCTCCTTTGGGTCTGTCGAGGCCAAACATCGGAGCCCGTTTAGGTTGGAGAATGATACCATCCTGCATGTCTGTTCCAACCTCTCGGAGATGGACTGTTGGACTTTTGGTGTAAGTGATGATAATAGCCTTTCTCCTTCTGATTATTTTACTACTTATCCCTATTGGCGCATTAAGAATATAGTGATAGATGAAGGGGTTGACTCTGTTTACTTTGGGTTGTATCTTATTTCGGCAAAGAGGCTGAGTATCCCTTCTTCATTGAAATACTTGTATTTCTTTCAGGAAGTGCCTCCCGGATTGGAAGAGGTACGGTTGAATGCCAAGAATCCCTATTATCGATGGGAGAATGGCACATTGTATAATCGCGATAAGACCCAGCTCTATTTTATGCTGCCAAGTGCGGTGGATTCCGTGTTGCAATTCCCTGAAACGGTGGAACATGTATGGAATCTTCCTGAACGCTATTACCCGAAAGACACGCTTTACTTGAAAGACCTTCCATCGAGACATTGGGAAGGATTCCTAGATCGTTATCCGATAGACCGTCGTTACTCAAAAATTGTCTTCCCCAAGCATTGTAAGAGATATCCGGAGGGGCTTTCTATTTATTATTCCGATTCATTAATCATTCTATCAGATTCTGCCTTGGCGCATAGTATGATGGAGAATTTGTGGGGAGATATCGGATGGAAATGGAATTTCATTGAAGAAGACAAGTTTCGTTGCCCTAATTATACGTTCCATTGTCCTGGTTATGATGTTGTACATTGCCCCAGTTATGATGTGCGTAAGCGGGATACAAGTTGGATGCGGGAGAGCTATCGCCTGACTTGCGTCATGGAGGATGGTGACACGTTGGTGGGAGTTGATACGATCCCTTCGGGAAGTCGTATCCTGTCGGTGAGGATAGAGGGTATAGCGGATGAGAATGTACGGTTTCGCAGGTTTAATGATACCTATAGCTTCTATGTCACCACATATGATACGTTGTATCGACTGCCGTTGAAGGTTTTTGTGAAACCAGAGGAACAAAAGCCTGGACCGAAATGGAGTGATTTTGGCGAGCTGCGAGATTCCGTGTTTACCATTCGTGAGGGGATAGATTCTTTGCCCAATTTTTCGAGGAGTGATATGACATTTCCCTTTCGAAAGATTATTATTCCAAAGTCAATGCATTATATAGGAACCGACATCACATGTGATAGCGCGTTTATCTATTCCGACTCATTAGATAGAACGGATTTTGTTGATGCGGGTTATTATTACGTGGAGAATGAGCAACTCTATTTGGCATTTAGACGTATGTATGGTCCGGCTGTCTATTCACCTAATGCGGATATCCGTAAGCGTGATATGTCGTTGCAACAGAACACGAATAAACCTGTTTGGAAGGACATGAATGGTAACGTATTAAAGGATTTGACATACCGCCCTATGCGGTCTGGTAATACTTTTTTGCGGTTAGAAATAGAGGGAATGGATTCCCGGGACTTATGTGTGTTCGTATATGATTGTGGTAGTAAACGTTATTTCCCCAAAATTAATATAGATGGACGATTTTCGCCTTTATTAAGAGAAGGTAAAACTGCCGAGCTGGCATATGCTGTTTGGACTTATGACACGATGTTGTTTCTCCAACAAAAGGATACGATCAGACCTGTAAACCGTGACGGAACACCTTGGACGCGATGGTCCCGTTGGAAGGAGAGTGTACTATATTATGTTCCTGAGGGTGTAACAAGGCATTCATTGTTAGACTCAAAGGACTCTATCCTGATGTGGAGGTCTGGCGATACGATTCCTCGTCGGTATGCAAATCGTTTGGCGTTTGGATCCATACTAGAAAACGGGGAGTACGAACCTTCGGGTTATATAAAGTGTGACATGTTATACTTGAACAAACGGAATTATTTTGGGGAAGGGATTTTGATTAGAGACAGTAGTGAAAGTGGAATCTGGGAAATTCCGAGACAGTACAAGGAGTTCTGGTTGGTAGGGATTACGGAATTTTTCCCTGATTGTATTCCAAGAGGTTATCCTCCTATGCATTTCTACGTAGGCAGATAGGGATTCATTCCCATTGTTGATGATCATGTTGATTGGACAATACCCCAAAATATTCTATATTTGTGAAAAAGTATAATTCGTCACCGTATCGTTATGAGGGAAAAACTTTTTTATCTTTTCGTTGTAATTTCATTTCTTTCCTTCGGGTCTGTTGAGGCTAAGCAGAAGAGTCTCTTTAGGGTGGAGAATGATACTATCTTGCATATCTGCTCGAACCTCTCGGAGGAGGACAGTTGGACCTTCTATGAGCGTGATGAAAGTGATAGTCCTTATGATTATTTTATTTCCCTCTTATGGCACTTTAAGAATATTGTGATAGACGAAGGGGTTGATTCTGTTCATCTTGGCTTGTGTCTTATTTCGGCAAGGGAGCTGAGTATCCCTTCTTCGTTGAAATACTTATATCTCCCGGAAGTGCCTCCTGGCTTGGAAGAGGTGCGGCTGAATGCAAAGAATCCCTATTATCGATGGGAGGATGGCACATTGTACAATCGTGATAAGACCCAGCTCTATTTTATGCTGCCAAGTGCGGTGGATTCAGTGTTGCAAATCCCTGAAACGGTGGAACAGGTATGGTCCATCCCTGATCGCTATTACCAGAAAGGTCTCTCCTTTAGAAATTGGGAAGGATATCCGGAGTGTTCTCCGAAAGACATTCATTACTCGAAAATTGTTTTCCCTAAGCATTGTAAGCGATATCCGGAATATCATCCTTCTTGCGATTCATTAATTCTCCTATCGGATTCTGCCGTGGCACATAGTACAATGGAGGCTTTATGGGGATGGGAATGTACATATGATGAAAAGTTCAGTTGCCCTAATTCTAGGTTCCATTGCCCTAGTGGTTATGTTGATTGCCCCAATTATGATGTACGCAAGCGGGATACAAGTTGGATGCGGGAGAGCTATCGCCTGACTTGCGTCACGGATGATGGTGACACGTTGGTGGGTGTCGATACGATTCCTTCGGGAAGGAGTATTCAGTCTGTGAAGATAGCGGGTATAGCGGACGAGAATGTGCGATTCTGCGAGAAGAATGGTCGCTATCGCTTCTATGTCGCCACGTATGACACGTTGTATCAATTGCCGTTGGAGGTCTTTGTGAAAACAGAGGAACGAAAGCCTGGACCGAAATGGAGTGATTTTGGCGAGGTGCGGGATTCCGTCTTCATCATTCGTGAGGGGGTGGATTCTTTTCCCTATTTAAGCGACAGCCCATCTTCCTTCCGAAAGGTAATCATCCCGAAGTCAATGCATTATATAGGAACTGACATCACTTGTGATAGCGTGTTTATCTATTCCGACTCGTTAGATGGATGGTTTTATGGCTGCTGGAATAGAATCAATGCGGGTTATAATTATGTGGAGAATGAGCAGCTTTATTTGTCGTTTAAACGTTGGCTTAGAGAGGAAAGAAAATCAGCCGTGGTCTATTGCCCCAATGCGGATATCCGTAAGCGTGATATGACGTTGCAACAGAACACGAATAAACCTGTTTGGAAGGACATGAAGGGCAATGTGATAAAGAATTTCACGTATAATCGTCCAATAAGGTATGGCGCTTTGTTGCGGTTGGAAATAGAGGGAATGGACCCCAAGGATTTATGTGTATTAGATCGAAGGAAACGTTTTTTGAGAAAATATGATGGATCTTTTGTGATAGAATTAGAATATGATGGCAGAAATGCCGAGTTGGAGTATGCGGTTTGGACCTATGACACCTTATTACCTCTCCAGCAAAAGGACACGCTCATACCTGTGAAGCGCGAC
The DNA here is from genome assembly GCA_017551675.1 of Paludibacteraceae bacterium. Classification (GTDB taxonomy): domain Bacteria; phylum Bacteroidota; class Bacteroidia; order Bacteroidales; family Paludibacteraceae; genus UBA1181. Next base: position 109,641 of record JAFZLC010000047.1, read on the forward strand.
GGAACACCTTGGGGAAAAGGATACGACATAAAAGAGTGTGTGCTCTATTATGTCCCTAAGGGTATGACCAGGCATACCTTGTTAGAATCGAAGGATTCTATTATGATGTGGAGGTCGGGCGATACGATTCCTCGTCGGTATGCAAACCGTTTGGCATTTGGATTCATACTTAAGAATGGGGAGTATAATTCTTCGGGTACAATGGTGTTTGATGTCTTATGGCTGGACAAACGGAAGTATTTTAGGAAAGAATATTTAATTAGTAGTGACAACAGAGAAGGTGGAATCTGGGGAATTCCGAAGCAGTGTAAGGAGTTTTGGGTGAGAGGTATTAAGGAATATTGGCCGGATTGTGTTGCAAGGTTGTATTCTTCTATGCATTTTTATATAAAACGATGAATTTATAGAACTCACCATTATAAGAACATCGAAATTATTTTTTAAATTTGTATTTTTAAACTGAAAGATGAAGAGGTTATTTATATTCATTCTGTTATCTGCCCTTGTAATGGGAGCGAATGCCAAGAAAACTACCGTTTTTGGCAAGGAGCCTTCATACGCTGGCAAGACGATCCGATTGAACTGCTATATGGATGAGGTGGTTGGAATGCAACGCACCTTAGATTCATGTGTGGTGGACACATCGGGTGCCTTTTCTTTTAATGTGGATGTTGCCTCTCCGCTTCAGGTTTTTATTCCTAGCGAAACCTACAATGGTTTTCTGTTCTTGGAACCAGGAAAGAAGTATGAGGTGACGATACCGCCATTTGCTGAGCGAACATTGGCGCAAAAATTGGATCCGTATTTTAAACCAACCGACATTTTTGTACAGATAGCGGGATTAAAACAAGGTGATTTTAACTACAAACTGATGGAGTTTGAAGATGCGTTCGACTTCTACTCCATGAAACATATTATGTATGGCGGTACGGTGGATTCTCTTATGAAATCCATTGATCAGATGAAGGAAATCTTCAATGATTTGTATGCGGATCAGTTTTTAGGTCGATACATGGAGTATCGTTTTCTCCTTTTGTTGAACTCCTCTTCACAAGTATACCAAGACAGTTTGATTTTACGTCTGAATGAGTTGGGAACTGATGAGCGTAATCCTGCATTCTGGGATGTGTTCAATAATCTGTTCGACAATTTTATTCCTCAAACGCAGTATGACAGAGAACAGTATTTGTCATTCCAGCGTGTCATAGAGGAGGGAAATGCAAAGATGTACTTTATGCTGATTTCCAATCGTTACGGAATCAAAGACCAATCGTTAAAGGAGTTGGTGGCCATCAAGTGGTTGTACGACCTAATCAATCAGAGTCAGTTTGACCAGTTTAAGGTGATGGATCTTCTCCAAAAGATTGGTGCTGGTATTGCTTCCCAACAAAACAGAGATCTGCTGACGTATATTCTGAATCACACATCCATCAATATCATTGGTGCCCCTGCTCCTAATTTTGTGATGAAAACAATTGAAGGAAAAAAGAAAAAACTCTCGGATTTTAAAGGGAAATATATATATTTGAATTTTGAAAACTCAGTGATAGATCAAACGCAGAAGGATTTGGATGTTCTCCTTCGGTTCCAAAACGATTATAAAGGTGATCTTTTGGTTGTAAATGTAGGTATGTATGATCTCCCTGAGTCAGTAAAGAAACTGTCACAGCGCTATTCTGGAAAAATGCAGTTTATGTTAGCAGACAATTCGGATGAGGTGAAAGAATTGTACAAAATTAAAAGTATTCCATCGTTCTTTTTGATTGATAAGGATGGTAATTTCCTTATTACAAAGGGAGCGGAGCCTACGGATGAATTAAGAATGTTGTTACAGAGGATTTTGAAATCACGGTAAATTTTTGATTATGTACGGAGTTCACGATATAGATTTGGAGACTTCTTTCAGGGCGGCTTTGAAAGAACTCATGTTAGACGAGGTCCTCATGGAGGATCTACCTCGCGTATACCTCCCTTTGGCTAATCTTATCCATACGGGACTAAATACGGAGGAGAAAACTCAGATCATTGGTATAAATGGTGCGCAGGGTGCTGGAAAGACCACTTTCAGTCATTTACTCCGTGTTGTTTTGGAAAAACAATTCGGAATGCGGGTTGTCTCTCTTAGTATCGACGATTTTTATTTATCGCGTGCCGAGCGGGAACAATTGGCAAAGGATGTTCACCCACTCTTAATCACGAGGGGTGTGCCTGGCACTCATAATGTTCGCTTGTGCGAAAAGGTGATCAACTCCTTGTCGCAAGCAACGCCGAAAACTGAAACCATTATTCCTCGATTCAATAAAGCAACTGACGATCCTTTCCCAGAATCTCAATGGGATACGTTTGTTGGTCGACCTAACGTCATCCTTTTCGACGGATGGTTTATGGGGGCTGTTGAACAAAAGGAGACAGAACTGCTCTCTCCCATCAACGACCTCGAGAAAAATGAAGACCCATACTGCGTTTGGCGTCGTTATGTGAACAGTCAACTGAAGGATAATTACCATTCCCTATTCGATAAGATCGATATTTTGGTTATGCTGAAGATCTCCTCTTTTGACAAGGTCTATGAGTGGCGCTCTTTGCAAGAGTCTAAATTGCGAATCAAAACGAAAGGTCAGAAGAACCTTCGCGTGATGTCTGATGAAGAGTTGCGCCGTTTTATCTCCCACTACGAGCGATTGACTCGCTATATGCTGAGAGAGATGCCTAAACGTGCGGATATGCTCTTTAACGTTAGTTCTGACCATCGCATTTGCTTATAATAATATTTTGGGGTGATTGATTGAACGGATGAATTTGACAAAAAAAATCATGAATTTCTTGGCAACGTTTTTGAGACTAAAAAAACGCTGGGCAGATCTTTCTGTGTCTACTGAATCCTCGTCAGCATCACTTTGTTATGCCATCACGGTTTGTAATGAGGCGGATGAACTGCGCAAGCTGCTCACCCTTCTCTCTCAGTATAAGCAACAGCATGATACTATTCTCGTTCAAAAGGATCAAAACCATGTCTCTTCTGAGGTGCTTGCACTCTTAGATGAGTTTTCTGATTTGGTAGACCATCAGACACTTTTCCCTTTGAATGACGATTTCGCAACATTTAAAAACAATCTGTTGAAAAACACCTCCTCTGATTATATCTTCCAGTTGGATGCGGATGAACTACCATCCCCTTACTTGTTGGAACACATTCATTCAATCATTGCTCAGAATCCTCAGATTGAGGCTTTCCGTCTGCCAAGGGTCAACTTGATTCGACAAGAGAATCAGACGTTACCAGTTTGGGATGATATGGATGGAATAGACCCTTCAGAGTATTATCATTTCCCTGATTATCAGTTCCGTATTTTTAAGAATTTACCTTCTATTCATTGGCATAAGAGAGTTCATGAGGTGATTATAGGTTATAAAACCTATTCCTTATTGCCTAAGGATGCCAAATATGCTATTTTGCATGCTAAATATCAGTCTAAACAGGAGAAACAGTTGCGTTATTACAGTGAACTGAAGAAGAAATCCTAACCTCTCCATTTTTTCTTAAATGCCTCTTTCTTTTTGCGTTGCTGGCGGTCTTCATCCCGATAGGCAAACACCAGTTTTTTGCACTCTTCTTCGTCCCATCCGCGCTCTTTCGCGTAGGCACGAGCTATTGTTTCAAAAAAATCATCATTTCCCCACATCCTGGCGAAATTCTTACATCCCGTCTTCATATCCACTTCGCAGAATTTCATTCGATTGATGTCGATAAGCGAGAATTCATAAGAGCCATCCTCTCTCTTTTCATAGAGGATATTTCCTGGAGAATAGTCGATATGCAGCACCTTTTTCTCATGCAGGTGGGCCGTGTATTTTGCAAAGGCAATGGCCAAGTCCTTAATCTCTTCAAACGGATGGTCGGGTAGCCCGAAGAGGCGTAGATTACCCTCCATAGGGGTATGCAGACTGATAAAGTAGGAGTGGGTCAGAAGTCCATGCTTCTTCTCCTCCATATAGGCCACGGGTGTAGGTGTTTGTATACCCATCGACAACAGACGCAAGGCATACTCGTAGGCTCTCTTCGCCTTTGTAGGACGGAAAAAAGTATAGGCTATGCGATTAATCAGTATGGGAACTTTGTATGATTTAACGTTGAATGTGACACCATCAACATCATATATTTTGATTTCATTCCTAGCCTTGTAGATTCTTTCCCCTTCCTTGTCAAAAATAGAAGGTATCGACTCGATAAACGAGGTGTATGACTTAAAATCAGAATTGATGATTAGTTTCATTTTATATCCACAATTCATGCTAAATTTTCTTTATGCAAACTTACGAATAAAAATTCATATCTTTTGCCCTTACAGGGCGTTTTTTCATATAACATACCATTCAGCCAGGGCGGTGCCCTGGGTCATGAACGGACGGACGAACATACGTCCTGAAAAGGCAACAGAATCGGATACAACGAAACAGTTTTATTAAACGCAAAAATAGTTACATAAAATACAATCATTTACCCCCCTTGCGTCGATTACACTCCCTGCACAGCATCTGGCAATTATCGGCAATGGTGCGCCCTCCCTCTTTCCATGGGGTGATGTGGTCGGCTTCCATTTGCTCTATCTCGAAGTGTTTTCCACAGATTTTGCAGATGCCTTGCTGACGTTCATAGACCTCTCGTTTCGTATTGTCATCGAATGCTCGGATGCCTAAGTGATGCTCGTCTCTATCTAGCACGTAGGGGTAGATGCCAGGCTTTTTCTGCACGTCACTATCCATCATCAATTTTGTCACTTCCGTTTCCAATGCGGCAGCATCCAATGCTTTCTCATGGTACTTTTCGTACAGGGTTCCCCAATCCACGCCTTTCATCTCCTTGCGGTATTTCGGGAAGATGGCCTTCACCCAATTGATGACGCTACTGAAGTGATTCCAGAGTGCGACTGCGTTAGGGTCGTGCTGGTGGTTGCCCATATAGACCTCGATGTTACTTTTGGAGATCCATCGAATGGCTGTTTCGAGGTAGTCTTGTCGGATGGGTGAACCGCTCACGTACTTGCTCGCCAACCCATAGGCGGCACAATTGTTTTTGCTGAAATAGCGCTTCGCATCACTCACCCAACTGCCAGCATAGACCGCATTGCGGAGCTCCTGCTCGGTCAGTTTCTCACCAGCGATGTTGATGGTCTCGAACCATTTGAGTTTCTCGCTGTCGGTACCACTGCAGATGTAAACCTGTAACTCATAGTTGAGAATTTGCTCCTTCTCATCCTCCTGCAAATTATGAAAATATCTAAGGAAATAGGCGAAGTCTCCGTGTACATATTGGCAGATGGAAATGGTACGTTGTTGTCCGTCGATGATCTCGAACGTGCCATCGTCGCGTGTCGCCCAGTACATCACATTGAGGGGAAAGCCCTGCGTGAGGGTGTCGATAACGGCCGCACGTTGTTTATCGCCATAGACGAACTCCCGTTGGTAAGGCGGACGCACATCCAGCTTGCCGCCATACGCCTTCACACCTTGTTCCGCATTGTCCGCATACCCATTGGTCAGGTCGCGGACTGTTATTTTATGTAATTTGATTTCCATATAGCTTGGGTTTTATATCGTAATTGAAATAATATTTTAGTTCAACTCTATTAAATGCTATTCTGTATCTCCAGCACTGCGTTAAGCCTTTCCCTGAGATATTCCGCCACGAGTGTTATCATATCGTCGGGCGACCCACTTCGTGCGAAACTATCGAATGCCTCGTAGTAGCGGCGACGGTCGGCGAACTTTATATTCACAGGCGGATAGCCTGCTCGGATGAGTTGCAGGTTCATAAGCAGACGACCAGTGCGTCCGTTGCCGTCAATGAAGGGGTGTATGCTTTCGAACCGTAGATGGAAAATCGACACTTGCTCAGCGATATGCAACTTGCCATACTTTTCCTCCATGTCGGTGATTAATTCTTCCATTTTGGGTTGAATCAAGTAGGGTTGTACGGGTTCGGTCAGAGCGCCAGCTATACGGACGGGCACTCTTCTGTATCGCCCCGCATCCTCGTGTCGGTGGGCAAGCACAAGCGAATGGATGCATTGTATATCGTACTCTGACAGAGGATGTTTTTGCTTCGCCAATTCTTCCATCGCCTCGAAAGCCTCCTTGTAACCCACAGCCTCAAGATGGTCTTTCAAAGGTTTTCGGTCGATGGTCATTCCCTGCAGCACCATGGCAGTCTCTTGCAAGGTAAGGGTGTTTCCCTCAATAGCATTACTGTTGTAGGTATGTTCCACCACGAAGACCTCTTTGAGTGCTTCCACTTCCGCAGGGGAGAGAGGTCTCATGTCTGCCAATTTTTTTTGCAGCGCATCCACCTCCATCAGTAGTGGCGTGTACACTTTCTTGTCTGCCCGTTTGCTATAAGAACGTGCGTCCACAGGTTGTGTGGCATTAGCAGGAATGTAATAGAGATTTCCCTTGCGGATTACGCCCGGGATTCTGCCATCGGAGCATAATACCCTTATGCGGCGGGAGGATAGCCCCCACCTTTCAGCCGCTTCTGTGATTTTCATATAACCTTCCATATTATTCCGATTTATGATATAAAACCACTACAAAGGTATTATATTATTCCGATTTTATCCTATTTTTTACGTTACATTATTCCGATTATGTGATTTTTCGGAATAATATCACTCCTTTCCATACTCTTCCGTACCTTCTGCCGCCATGTTCGGTTGTTGGTCGAATAGTGGGTATTCTTTTTGGTTTGGCTGACGACGACGGATGAGGATACGGGCGTATTTATGCTGTCCATTAATATCGGTTAAATATTTCCCCTGAGTTTCAGGTGTGGGTCCCTGAATCATACTATATCTACCAATGGCATCTATAATTTCAAATTGTTCAGGATTGTACTTATCCAAAAATGTAATAGGAACTCCCATCACACCGTTGTAATCCATAGGTATGTCAGACGTTTTATCAACATTTATTGCATCATAGTTATCGTAAGTTGGATAATTATCTGGATTGTAGCATTTATAGAGTATTAAATTTTCATGTCGTTTTTTTATTTCAAGATTAGTGAACCAATTTACACCAGAAACACGAATCATACCTTCACGATGGTCTCCAGCAGTGGCAGTATCTTCATATTTACTGATAAAATGACCAGCTCCACCCTTAAATCCATAGCCAAGCCAAATTTTGTTTTCCTTAATTAAAGGAAATATTTCTCTATAACTAATAGCATTCTGGTGTCCCACTATAATAAACTTCTTCTTGTATTTTATCAGTTGAGCAACATATTCTCTAAAAAGGGAAAATGGAGGATTAGTGACAATAATATCCGCCTGTTTGAGTAACTCCACACATTCTGGTGAACGGAAGTCTCCATCTCCTTTCAAATAATTGATGCCTATCTCCTCTGGATCAGGAATATGGTTGCCATTGTGGTCGCCATTGTATTCAAGCCATATAGCACGTTCCGAATCGTTTTGACTAAACAAATCTCGCTCTTGGCTTTTGTAGCAGGTGGTGATCAATTTCTTCAAACCCAACTGTTCGAAATTATAGCTGAAATAGTGAAAGAAATTGCTTACGCGAGGATCATCACAATTGCATAGCACCGTTTTACCCTTAAAGTGCTCTTTGTAATGTTTTAATTCATTTTCAATATCAACAAGCTGAGTGTAAAATTCGTCTTTTTTGTTTTTATTAGCCGCTCTTAATATTTCATTTGCCATAATGATTGATAGTTAGCGCATCACTATCAATCACTTGAAAGGTGTAGCAAAAAGAAAGGTGCAGGCCTCTCTATCGCATTCACGAGGAGCGTCGGTGAACCCCGTTTCCCAATTAGATTAGCCCACACCTTATCGGTATGAGCATCAACTTTACATTGGGAAACGGAGAGCCAGATGCCCTTCGTGAATTAGCTTGTTACTCCTTCGATTCCAAAATCAAGAGTTTCCGACGCTTTTGTTTTTGAATGCGAATAATAGCTAATGCTGTAGTTAATATTTAAAATTTCTTACTGTCTGTTTCGTAAATAAAAATTTATTTGACATTCAAAGGTATAAAAAAAATGACAATGGTGAGGTGAATGAAGTAAAAATTCGAGAGAGGTTCATTCCCAGTCTGTGGCAAATACTTCGTTAAGACTTCCATAATATTTTATTTGTCATTTGTATTTCTGTGGTGAATCTATTCTCCCCCATTTTTTTATTAGCCATATAATACCCCATAGCAAATCCCCATGTCTCACCGACACCGATATGCCCGTTATAATCTGAATCACTTGGTTTGTTGTTTTTACAAATCTCATTATCATTTTGTTAAAATCAAATACAAATTATCTACGAAAAAAGTGTACATTTGCAACAATTTAGCGAGAATGCTTGCTGCTTAATTCTTGTAAATAAGATGAAGAAAGTTCTGATAGACTTATCCGTATTAAAACATCTGAATTGTGGTTTGGGACAAGTTGCATACAATTATGCAAAATATTTTGAACGCAATGCCAAACATCTTGATTTTGAGGTCCATTTGTTGGTCCCTAAGTCATACATAGGTGCCTTCGGAAATGATGTCTTTTATCATCAGTCTAAGGAACTTTACACGATGTTTCCTTCTCTTCTTCCTAAGTTCGATGCTTGGCATGCCATTCATCAGCTGAGTCGCTTTAAACCATCACGAAAGAAGACCCCTACCGTATTGACCATTCACGATCTCAATTTTCTATACGAAAAAGATGAGGCAAAAATCAATAAGTATACACGTAGAATAGCTGCTAAGATCCGTCAGGCAAAGAAGATAGTCTGTATATCCAATTTTGCTAAAAATGATGTGCAGAACCATTTCCATTTACAGAAACCCATCGAGGTGTTGTACAATGGTGTGGAGTTTATGTCGTCGGAAGTTGAAAAACGTCCTGCAGCTGTATCAAGTGATCGCCCTTTCCTCTTCTCCATCGGACAGTTGATGCCGAAGAAAAACTTCCACGTGATGTTGGATGCCATGAAATTGCTACCTCAGTACGATTTCTATCTGGCAGGGAAGGATAATACGGACTATGCTGAAATGATGAGGAAACGAATCAAGGAGGAGCATATTGATAATGTCCACTTAATGGGTGAGATACTGCATTCTGAGAAAGTGTGGTTGTACAACCATTGCACAGCGTTTGTTTTCCCTTCTCTGTTTGAGGGATTTGGCCTGCCTATTATCGAAGCGATGTTTTTTGAGAAACCGGTTATCTCTTCCAACCAGACTTCATTGCAGGAGATTGGAGCCGACCATGTGACATTTATCGAGCATTTTGAGCCAGACTATATTGCTTCAAAGATTCAAACTGCTATTAGTGAGTTTAATGAAGAGAAGGCTCTATCCAATCGTGCGTATGCAATGTCGTTCTCGTATGAGAAACATTTGGGACGTTACGTGGAGATCTATCGCGAACTTTGCAATATCTAATCACCATTCAATTGAACGTATGATTTCCTTTGTGGGGATGAGGGGCAGGTACTCCTTTTCACGCCGTTGTTGTGCCTTCTCCTTGATGGCATTGAAGGCTTGCAGTGAGGTGAGGAATTTGTTGTGCGAGTTGCTACGGACAATGGTGCAAAGTATCTTTTTGAAGAATAGTTTGCAAGAGAATTTGCCTAGTGTTGCAGCGTCGCTATGCAGATAGTTGAGTAGCAGTTGGTTGCGTAGGAATATCTTTTCGATGTACTCTTTTTTGTTTTCTGCGTTGATGGTGGTGGAGTGACAGTGTTTACAGTAGGTCTCGTTGGTGTATAGACATTTCCATCCTCTTCTCCATGCACGTAGTGAAAGGTCGAAGTCCTCGAAATAGAAAGGGGAGAAGAGTTCATTGAATCCCCCTAGCATTTTCAATTTGTTTGTATCGACAAGAGCATTACCCCCACAAAGGTAGAGGGTGTTTCCCACTTTATTCGTAGGACTATTTTGGTAGTGCAGTTTTCCATGTTTGATGAATGGAATCTTTCTGCCTTCGATCAGCTCTTTCCCCTCCCGATCACGTATTTCACTATAGATGCCAAACAGATCTTGGTCGGCAAAGGATGGAATTGTACGGTCGAAGAAGTCATCAGCCAACAGCATGTCGTTGTTTAGCATCAGGGTAAGATCCATGGAAGCCTCTTGAATACCTCTGTTCATGGTGATGGAGAAACCGCTGTTTTGTGCGTTTTGCAACCATCTCATTTTAGGGATGGAGATTGATTTGAGATAATCGATAGAGGTATCGGTTGAGGCATCATCCACGATGATGATTTCATAATCCGATACGGACTGACTCTTATCGACAATCTGTGCGACAGAGGGTAGGAAGGCTTGCAATAAATGTTGCCCGTTGTAAGTCGGTATGATGATTGATACGCTCTTTTGCATGGTTGAATTGAAACGCTTATTTTTTCTTTCTGAAAAGGTGTTTTTGCCATACGTAGAATTGGTGACTTTTCCTTCGGAAGAGCCATCCCAACCTGTTCCAGATGCTCTCCTTTTGAGTCTTCATGAAATCTTCGTATAGTTGAATATATTTTTTCACCTGGATATCTACATTTAGATTTTCCAAGGCGAATTGTCTGAGGTCATTTCCGTCGGTAGGATTGTACTGTTTCATTGCTTGGAGCAGATCCTCTTTCGTGTTGATGACATTCTTTTTTCTTCCACTGCAGTTGTCATAGAGAGACGCGGTGATGTTTTCGGAGGTTAAATAGCCACGACCTTTCATAGCACCGTTGTAGGAGCGGTAGTCGAATGCGATGATGGTTCGTCCGCAAGCCATTGCGTCGTAGATAGAGCGACCAATACCGATCACCATATCGCTGTTGTTGACGAGGGATTCCACGTCCCAATTGTTATCCTTTGTTTTGTCGCTACGATGAAAATCGACGCCCAGTTCCTCGCAGCACTCTTTTATGATTTGATGAGCCTCGTCTGCCTGACACAAGGAGAGTACAGATGAGAGTTGAGGATGAAGTTCCTTGATGGGCTTAAATCGCTGACAATCAATACCATTGAGTATAACATGACAGATTGGGAAACCAAGAGATTCGATATGCTCTTTTATCTCTTCAGAGATTCCGACGAGGATATCGGCGTAGGGAGAGGGCTGTTCGATGGGCGGAATTACACCATGGCAAGTTTGGATGATAGGACCTTTCCCGCAGAGGCGGTCGACCACGTATAGGTGGTTGGCAATGATCAGGTCATAGTGAGAATGAGACATAAAAGGGATGCCCAGAGCCTCAATTTTACGAGCTATTTCACCAGAAACGAAGCAGTAATATTCAACATCATACCCCAATCGTTTCAAGGCGGTGGCCATGGCGTAAGTAAAGTTTTCGGTTCCACCTGTTCTTTCTAGGTCGATGGTGGCTAATAATATCTTCATAATAATCTATTTATGAGGGCAACCTTCTCATTAATCTTTGCAAATGTAACATTTAAAGATGATACTTTCAAATGAAATTATAATCAATGTTTTAATTTAATAGAAAGCCCCTACGGGGCAATGCAACGCGACCGTATTCGCATGGTTCTATTAAGAGAAAGCCCCTAACGGGGCAATGCAACCTGCACGTCGCAACCATATGCCCCGTAGGGGCTATCTCTTAATAGCAAAAGAGACGGGGTTGCGAGAACATATACCCCGTTAGGGGTTTTCTATTGATATTATCATGTTAAATTCTATTGGTTGTGTAAAAAAAACTAAAAAAATATAAGTTGAACGACCATCAATATTGTCTGTAAAGTTTCAATATAACCAAAAAGTTTACGCTAAAAAATGGACATTATTTAATAAAAGGGAGAAAAGAAATTATAATTTCAAAATAAAAAATATTGTAAAATTGGCTGATTTTCTATATTTTTAACGAATCCGTAACAAAATAAGTTGTATTTTTGGCATGGTTTTTGAAATTTTGTTTATGTTTCAATTTGTGTATTACACTTGTTGCGTGTTATTTTGCTTATAGTATATTTAGAATTTTTGTGGAAAATTTTTGATCAGAAGTTATGATTCATTTTGTTTTTAAGAATAGAAATCTTTTATCGACATTAATAGTGTTCCTTGCTGTTTCTTTAAGTACAACGGTTAAAGCAGCAGGGGATACGATTACGGCATCTTGGGAAAATACTGTATATGGAGGTTTTATCTGGGTGGGAAATACAAATACAAATCCGGCAGATGATAAGTATAAAGATCCGAATACAGATAAAGAAGCTGAAATTATAAATATTCACAATGTTCCGGGTGGTTATTCTTCATCGGAATTCACCAATGTAAATTTTGCCTATTTTTGTGTTCCTTATGTAGATACGGCTTGTGGTAAGATGGAAATCCCGTATGCTCAATTAAATTGGACTTATGGAAATCCTTTAAATGATCAACCCAATACTCAGGTAAGGGTAATTATCACTTCAGAAGATGGTGCTGATGTGATAAAGGATACTACGATTACGGCAGAAAAAACAAAGGAGATTACATCTGCCCATTTATATTCTCATCATTGTAAGTTGTCAGGTTGTCTTAGTAGTTTGTTTAAAAGGGAGTTATTAGATGTAGGGGTCAGATATCGAATTTATGTTGCAGATATAAAAGTGAAATTGGGCCCAGCCCCTGAAAAATCAAACAATGGAACAGGTTGGTCTTTTGCTATGGTTTATTCTCATCCCATGTTAGAGCGTAGGTCGATTATGTTTTATGATGTCGATAAGTTTGCAAAGACAGGATATCAAGGTGTGAGTGGAGATAATCTGGAGACGAACTTAGCCCTTAAAAAAGGATTTAAGATGGTAGTTGATTCCTTAACCATTGGATATTCAGGATTTGGTAGTATGTATAATACAACTAATGAATATATTGAGAGCAACGAAAAAGCGCTTCCTATTGTTTATAATGGACCGAATAATTGGAAAAATAAAAATGTATTTAGAAGTTCTATTTTCTATTCGTATGAAGGTTGTCAACTCACTCAGGATCAAGGTTTATATACAAGAGCGTTCGATTTGAGTGTGGCGTCTGTGAAAGCTTCTGATTTTGTAAATGTAGCTGATACCTCTGCGGCGTTAAATCTTTACATAGCAGGAGAGAATGAGAACCACTTTTTCACTAGTGCTGTGTTGGCATTTGGCGCACCAGATGTACCTGAGGCCACAATGCCTGTTGAGGTGTCTGATCGCCAATTGGACCCAGACAAAGAGTATACATGTAAAATGTTTGTGACAGTGGGTGATAACAAAGACGGATTGACTCATATTAAGTTGAATATTCCTATTTCTGAATATGTTGATTCCATTTCTGATTTTAAGATTACTTTTTTAGATAAAAATGTGGAGATAAAACAAGACAAGTTTTTAACGGTAACTCCTTCTCTTACAAATGATCAAGCCTCTACAGAAATAGTTAATTTTTTAAATAATTCAACCACTAATATCGATAATTTTTACAAAAAAACGATTAATCAAGTAAATGCATATTTAAGAGATGTGACACAAAAGAATGATTCATTATTTGAAAAGAATCCTTCTAAAATGATACAGCAATTGATAACATTGTATTTTGGAGATATGGTCATCCCTTCTTCTATAAAGAATAAGGATGTGATAGAAATCAAGTTAACATTGCATACAAAGCCTGCTGATGATAATGTTTATAGAATCTCAACGTATGATGGTGTTTCTAAACCGGAATTTATCCAGGATGCTGAGATGTCTGTTGAGGGATATACCTCAAAAGAGAAATCAACGATGGAAAGTGTTAATAGAGATTCAATGCAAAGATTAGGAGACATAGATGATTATTTTGACTTGTTGAGGTGTAAAGGAACCGGAACCGGAACCGGAGATGGTGATTTGCCTGGTGGTGGAGGTGGTGGCGGATGTAATGGTATAGATGGTTCTTCTTCACATACTACAGAGGGATTGTTCCAAAAAAATCGTTTGACAGATTCTATAAACATTACCATAAATGCTTCAAGTAAGTGTGTTGAAGTGCCTGATACGATAGAGATTCCATTCTGTAGTCAAACGTCTATAACAGCATCTTCCATCCATGAGTTCCTGTACAACTACTATAAGTTTGATATCGATTCAATAGCTCGATTGGATTCTTGTATCTGGGAACGTGCCAAGAGAGAGAAATTATTGAATTTTGCCAGAGACCATGGTGTCAACCGCTCCAGAATGGCGGCACTTCTCAGCACTATTGATAAATTGCCATCCATTACTTCATCGGCTGCAAGTAATGCTGACGCAGATAAATTTAATAAATTTTTGGAGTGCGAAGCCGAGCTGTCGCCAGACTCTATCGATTCAATCGTCAATATGAAGATTGATTACAGCAAACTGTTCGTACTATATAAGTCGAAAGATACTACTGATTATTACCAGTCAACGAAGAGTTATAATGTGAGGAGTGATGAAGCATATACTAAAGAGTATACCATTGATGGAAATCTGACAACTTATGCATCCTTCAGATCTCCGTGGAAGGGTTGTAAAGATACAACCATTGTTATAAAATTTATTAAATCTGATTTGGAAGCACCTGTTGCAACCTATAAGGATTCAACGATAGAAGAGGGGAAGACGATATATGCATGTCGTGATGACAAATTGAAACCTATCACAATCTTTAAGGATCATAACAATTATGATATCTATGCGGATATTACAGATTTAGAGGGGAATGTACATTCCAAATTGTGGTTAAATAGAAATAGAAAGATTGATGATCCGTATTCGTGGAATTTACAAGATGACTCAATAGTTTCAAGTGTAAATTCTGGCACGTACAAAATTGAGTTGTATAAACGTAACTATATCGATCGTTGTTTCGGAGAAAAGTTAACTTTCTATCTGAAAATTATTGATATAACAATAAATGAGAGACCTCATATTATAAATAAAGAGGAGGCAGTAAATCAACAGATTACATATTGCCAATCAATAGATTCCACTGATCATATCACACTTAGAATTGATAAAAGCACTATTCCTGTAGGATTAGGAGTTAAGTGGTTTTGGATTATGCATGATTCAACAAAGAATCAAACAAGGGATTCATTGATTGGTGAGGCAGATACAGTCAATATTCCTAGTGGAAAAGAGGGAACTTTTGAATATGCTGCTGCATTCTCCAGAGACATCTGTTTGAGTGAAATGGATACTCTATTTGTAAGATTTGACCCATATCCAAAACCGATAAAATTGGATACCATTTCGATTTGTGAAAATTATGAATTGCAGGTTTCGGATGTAATTGGTAGAATAAAAAATTTAAATAGCCCTAAGTTCACTGAGGATAGCGTAAAGTTTTACAAATATATTCCTAGTACTGACCCAGATGATAGTTTGATGCTTTCAATAAAAGCAGATTCTATCAAATTGAGTAGATTCCTTTATGAATCAAGATCTAATTTCTCATGTGATAACGTGGATGAAGTTTATCGTTACACTAAATATGTGGCACAAGCCCATTCGGGTAACGGATGTCTTGGAAAAGGTAGTCTTGGAGTGATAAGGACAATTTGTTATGAAGATTCTACTACAAAATTTGAAGGAGGTGATAGCCTTTTGTATTGTACTGGAGATCACCCGACAGAGAATTTGAATGAATATGTCACTGGATACAATAACGTTTATCGTTGGGTTTGGGTAACTGATTCTCTCGACTTGCCTAAAAATGGATTTGAGGCGAATAATTTTGATAATAATAAGTACACTTATAATCCTTATAATCCTCGTATTTCTACGGAATCTCCACATTCAAGGAATTTCTACGTCGTTCGCGTCGATAGTAACGATTGTGTAAGTAAACCTTCCAAATTTACTGTTGTGGTGGGTGATTCTATCCATTCTACTCCGCTTATTGGTGATACGACTAAATATATTTATACTAACCGAAACTTCGTGATAGAGTTCTGTCCGGGTGATGATAAAGTTTACCCTAATGCAGTCTTGCCTGTTAAGGCTACTGAATCATCATATACCATGACTGCTGTTGAGAAGAATAATTTTACAGAAGATTGCGATTCATTATACGATCACAATTCTATCCGTTTGGAATGGAATACTGTAAAACAGGATTCTATCGTAATGCCAATTTATGCTCCGGGTAAATACTATTATTGTATTCGTCAAACCACCGCTATTGGTTGTGATGGTCCTTGGGTAAACGTCACCATCTCGGTTCGTGATTCTGTGAAAGGTGATCTCTCTGTGGATAGCATTAAGTTGTGCGAAGCTTCTCCAAGTGCTAAGGTGGTTGATTTCGTTCACAATGGTAGTACATACAATATAAAGTATTATGACAAGGATACTGTGGAAATCAATAAGGATTTAGCTGTTGTTAATACGGATGTCCCTGGCGAATACCTATCATCTTATAACAATAACTTATTCTTCGTTTCACTTTTCGATACGAAATGTTCGGGTGAAAAGATTCCGGTACAATCGATTGTCAGCGAAAAACCTTCCGTACCAAATATCTTAAATGACACCTTGTATTACTGTCTCAACGATAATGTGGATCTAACTGCGGATGGTGGCGTGACCGTCAATAAACCAATGGAGGTTTTGAAATGGAAATCGGCTGACAAGTTTGTCGCTTCCGTTGCAAGTGAGACGGACTACTTGGTACAGACCCTTAATAGTGTGACTGGCTGTTTGAGTGATTATGATACGATTGATGTTCTCGTTGAAAAGACCTTCGATTTCGCTCCGATCGCACCTATTCAGGTTTGCTATGGTGAAACTGTCGATTTATGGGATTTGGTGGAACAAGCAATCACTCCTCATAACATGGTCATCAAAAAAGCACAGCCTATCTTTGAAATAAAGAATGCTAGTGGTACTAAACTTACAGAGACGGCTGCTCGTAATATTGTTTCTACTAAGGCTAAAACCATTGAAGATGAACAGACCTATTATATTTCTGTATCAGAACCTATCAGTGGTTGTTCGTACGATGGGTCGGTTACAATTAATTTTGCCCCTCTTCCAGAGATGCAGCCTGATATGGTGAACAAGTGTGAGGGAGAGGTGTTTGCTTTGCCTACTCCAGAAGGTACACCTTACTCTTACGAGTGGTATAACAAGGGTTCTAGAATTATCAACGAAACAGCCTTTAGCGCAACCCAAGATGAAACTTTGACATTGGTGGCAACCACCTCTTTCAACTGCGTTGATAGCGTCTCAGTGGTAATTGATATCGACTCCTTGCCAGGTGTTCCGTTAATCAGTGATACGGCTTTGTGTCAGGGATCGGGTAATCATACTCTTGATGTGGATTACCACTCTTCTGTCAACTCAGACAACTTATACAACGATCTTCACTTCTATTGGGAAGATAAGAATAAAACACAGGTGTCTTATTTCAATGCGGATACCACATTTGCTGATTCCAGAATCAATGTTAAGTATGTTGGTATTATAAAGAATATAAACAAGGGAACACACTGTTTCAATAGCAAGGAGATTACGGTTACAGTTAATAAACGTATCTCATTAGGTATCAGTGATCCTTCTCCAATATGTCAACCTCAAACTTTTGATGCTACTTCTTATATCAAGAGTTATCTCAATTCCAATTCAATCGGTGGTCATAACCCTAAGATTGATTACTACTTCAAATTGGACAACAATTTGAATAAGACTACATTGACAGAAGCTGAGATGAATGCATTGGAATATTCTTCCTCTTCTGATCAGGTTCAATATGGTTATGGTATGATCGATTCAGATGGTATCTGTTCGTCTGAAGATACATTCGTGGTTACTATCAATCGTCAGCCTAAAGCTCCATTAATCGAACAGGGCGAAGATTCCCTCTTCTTCTGTCGCGATAATGCTCCTTTGGTTGTGAATGCTTCGGATACTGCTGGTTTTGACCATTTGAAATTGATTTGGCAAAACAATACGACGGGTCTGACATTCACATTGAATGAGGCTCTTTCTACTACTCAGTTGAGCGCTTACTTCCAAGACACTACCACTTCTTGTAAGGGTGACCCTTCTACTGCTATTGCTATCGTGGCTGCTCCTATCAAGGTGAAACCAATCGGTGGTAAGGATACGTTGGCATTCTGTGCCGACTCGGTAGTCAACCTCTGGGAATTGGCTTATCAATCTTTCACACCTGATTTGAAAGATCGCTCTAACGTCACAATGACAGCTAAGAGAGGTGCAATCACAATGCTTCAATCTCAATTGGAACACCTCACTTCTACTGTTCAAGATACCGCTACATATGAATTTGAGATGAATGATGATCTGACTCGTTGTTCAGCAACCAATAAGGTGACTGTCATCTTCCATCAATTACCTCATTTCTCAGTTGTGGGTGAAACAGAGATATGCTCGGGTGATAGCATCGGTCTGAAAGTAACAGGTGATAATCGTCCTATGGCTTACGGTTGGTATTATGGCTCTACTTTGCTTAGCACCGGTACGTCATATAAACAATCTGGCTTAACTGCCGATACTACCATCACCGTAGAGGGTGCTCTCAACGACCTCTCCACTTGTAAGACTGTCGTTACTCACTTCGTACAGGTAGATTCTCTTCCTTCTCCTTTGAAAGATACAAGCATCTATGTTTGTCAAGATACTACATCAACTACTCCATTGAATATCAACTTCAATCGTAGTAGCTCGAACATCAATGATTATGCTATCGTATGGTTCAATTCAGATGGTGATACTTTACAAAACGATATTGAAGATGTACTTCAACCTATCGTGAAAGATGGTGTCTATGTTTATAGAGCTAATCTGGTAGACCGCAATACAAATTGCGTCAGCCAATTGGCTACCATGAAGATGAATGTTCAACCTCAAATCGGTATCCATTGGATTGACCCTGATACTATCTGTCAGCCTGATTCCTTTAACTTGATTGAGGCTTTGGCTGGTAAGGTGTACGGTGGTAAGAACCCTACTTATCAGTTCGCTCTCAGTGGTAACGACACACTTCATAATGAGACCGCTATCAAGGAGAATACGAAACTGACAGTATACTACAAGGATTTGAATGGTTGTGAATTGAAACAAGATGTTTCTGTTCAATTCTATGCTGAACCTAACATCCCTACTATCTCTAATGATACTGATGTGTGTCAGGCATTGAAAACAATCACGTTGAATGCAAAGGCGAATGGACTAAAGAATAATACTCCTTCTGCTCAATCCTTTGAGTGGGTGATTAATAGTCATGATACAATAAAAGCAAACTCTATCGTGGCTGATCTAAGCTTCGTCGGTGTCAATACGTATGAAGTTCGTGCCTATGACTTAAAAACATTCTGTTATAGTAAACCTGACACCTTCACGATGTTGATCCGTGATTCTATCCAAGCTCTTATTCTCGATACCTTGAAGAGCTGTTACAATGTGCCAGTAGATCTTACGGCTAACGTTGAACACTTGGTTGGCGGAAAGGGTAAATTGGATTATCAATATAACTTGCCAGGTTCTTTGGAACTCTTCGACCCAACAGCTGTGGTGAAGAGTGGTACTTATGTTGTGAAGGTTTCAGACTCCCTTGGTGTTTGTCAACGTGAGGATAAGATAAACGTTGTGTTGCATGATTCACTGAGAATCTCTGCCGACGGCCCTAAGGAGGTGTGCGAATATTCTCAAATAACACTCCATGGTCTATATGCTGACTCCTATGTATGGAGAAGAGAAGATGGACGTAAGTTGGCTAGCGACTCTTTGGTTTATGCTAGTGAAACTGCTAAGACGGAGGTTCTTCGTTTGATTGGTACTAAGCAAATCGGAGCTTTGGCTTGTCAAGATAGTATTGATGTGCCTATCCTAACAAATCCTAATCCAAAGGCTTTGCCAGATAGTACCATCTACTTCTGCCAAGATACTTCCGCTGCCTCTTCTACTATTCAGTTTGACTTTAACCGTACGGCTGAAAATAAGAACGCTTACCTCATCAATTGGTATGCGACGAAGGATTCCGAAACAGCCTTCTCTTCAAAAGAGTCTGTTGAACAATCCATCAAAGAGGATAGCACCTTCATCTATTGGGCAGACTTGACCGACCGCTTGACAGGTTGCGTCAGTCCTCGTTTCAAAATGACTGTCATCGTTCACCCAATGATCCGTACGAAGTGGCAAGACCCTCAACCAATCTGTGAGCCATTCACCTACAACTTGAAAGAGGTGTTGGAAGACAGAAACGTGATCTATGGTGGTACGGGCGCTTTGACCCATTTCACAATGAATGGCTCTGATACGTTGTCCGACGAGACTGCCATAGCTAAGAACAGTCAGTTGATGGCATACTTTACGGATGCGAATGGCTGTAAAATGAAACAAGAGATCAACATCCTCTTCCATTCAGAACCAAATGTTCCAACAGTACCAAAAGATACGGATATCTGTCAGTCACCAAAAGTGATCGACTTGAAGGCAAAATCAAATGGTGTCAAGGATGGTTCTCCATCCCCACAAATCTTCGAGTGGATCTTGAATGATAAGGAGACTCTATTGGCTAAGACCAAAGAGGTTGACTTGAACAAGGCTGGTAAGTATGTATATCGCATTCGTGCTTACGATACCGTAACCAAGTGTTACAGTCAGCCAGATACGATGACACTGTTGGTTCGCGATTCTATCCAAGCATTAGTACTCGACACTCTGAAGAGTTGTTACATGGTGCCAGTGGATATAAAATCAAAAGTTGAACATCTGACCGGAGGCAAAGGCACATTGACATACGAATATGAGTTGCCAGGTTCTTTGGAGAGCTTCGACCCATCGGCAGTAGTGAAGACGGGTAGTTATATAGTGAAGATTTCCGACTCGATGGCTGTCTGCCAGCGTGAGGAAGAGGTGAATGTACAAATGTGGGATTCATTGTCTATCCTTGCTGTTGGACCACGCGAAGTGTGTGAATATTCACAGATTACATTAAAGGCTAAATATGCTGAGAAATATGTATGGAGAAGTGCTGACGGACGTAAGTTGACAAGCGATTCTTTGGTATACTCAAGTGATACTGCCAAGACTGAGGTACTTCGCTTGATAGGTACTACTCAGATAGGTGATTTGTATTGTCATGATAGTATCGATGTCACTATCGTTACAAACCCTAATCCGAAAGTCTTGAATGATAGTGTGATTTATGCTTGCCAAGACACCAACGCTGCTTCATCAACAATCAAGTTCGACTTCAATCGTTCTACTGATAACAAGAAAGACTACTCCATCGCTTGGTATGACAAGGCAGATGCTACAGAGCCAATCTCGACGACTGAAACGATGGAACAATCCATCAAAGAAGATGGTACATACAACTATTGGGCAGACTTGACCAACCGCTTGACTGGTTGTGTAAGTTCACGCTTCAAGATGACCGTCATCGTTCATCCAATGATTCGTACGAAGTGGCAAGACCCACAACCAATCTGTGAACCATTCACCTACAACTTGAAAGAGGTGTTGGAAGACAGAAACGTGATCTATGGTGGTACAGGCGCTTTGACCCATTACACGATGAATGGCTCTGATACATTGTCTGACGAGACTGCCATCGCTAAGAACAGTCAGTTGGTAGCATACTTCACTGATGAGAAGGGTTGTCAGATGAAACAAGACATCAACGTTCTCTTCCATTCAGAGCCAAACGTTCCAACGGTACCAAGAGATACTGATATCTGTCAGTCTCAAAAGGTAATTGAGTTGACAGTGAAATCGAACGGTGTGAAGGATGGTTCTCCATCCCCTCAAATCTTCGAGTGGATCTTGAACGATAAGGAGACTCTATTGGCTAAGTCTAAAGAGGTTGATTTGAACAAGGCAGGTAAGAGTATATACCGTATTCGTGCTTACGATACCATAACCAAGTGTTACAGTCAGGAAGACACGATGACATTGTTGGTACGCGACTCTATCCAAGCATTGGTACTCGACACCTTGAAGAGCTGTTACATGGTGCCAGTGGATATAAAATCAAAAGTGGAACATTTGACTGGTGGCAAGGGTACGTTGACATACGAATATTCATTGCCAGGTTCATTGGAGACATTTGATCCATCAGCCGTTGTAAAGACTGGCGGTTATGTGGTGAAGGTATCCGACTCAATGGCAGTTTGTAAGCGTGAGGAGAAGGTGAACGTACAGATGTGGGATTCGTTGTCCATCGTTGCTGAGGGTCCTCGCGAGGTATGTGAATATTCACAAATCACGTTAAAGGCAAACAATGCTGATAGTTATGTATGGAGAAGAGCAGACGGACGTAAATTGTCAAGCGATTCTTTGGTTTACTCAAGTGATACAGCTAAGACAGAGGTGCTTCGCTTGATAGGAACCACTCAGATAGGCGAATTGTACTGTCATGATAGTATCGATGTCACCATCGTTACAAATCCTAATCCAAAGGTATTGAATGATAGTGTGGTTTATGTCTGCCAAGACACAGCAGCTAATTCATCCACAATCAAGTTCGACTTCAATCGTTCTACAGAAAATAAGAAGAGCTACTCCATCGCTTGGTATGACAAGGCAGATGCAACAGAGCCAATTTCAACGACTGAATCGATGGAACAATCCATCAAGGAAGATGGTACATACAACTATTGGGCAGACTTGACCGACAAGGTGACCGGTTGCGTCAGTCCACGCTTCAAGATGACTGTTGAGGTTCATCCAATGTTACGTACGAAGTGGCGTGACCCAGAGACAATCTGTCAGCCATTCACCTTCAACTTGGAGGAGGCTTTGGATACAAGCATCTATGGAGGAGAAGGATTGTATGACTACTATGTGATGAATGGTGCAGATACATTGAGAAACATAACAGCCATTGCAGATAATAGTAAGTTGACAGCTTATTATACAGATGAGAATGGTTGTCAGTTGGCACAAAAGATCAATGTTAAGTTCTATGTTCAACCAGCTATCCCAACGTTGGTGGGTGATACAATCGTTTGTCAGAATATTGGCGACATTGTCTTAACAGCTAAGAAGAATGGAACTAACACATCTTCACAAACATTTGTATGGGAGGGTGGTGAGATTCGTCAACAATCAGATGACCTCACATTGTCAACCAACAATGCCGGTACTACTGATTACACGATCAAGGCACTTGATACCCTTTCACATTGTTATAGTGAACCATTATCCTTCACAATGGATATTCGTAAGAAGTTAGAGTTCAAACCAGTTGGCTTGTTGGAAAGCTGCTATAACGTAGGTATCGATTTGCCAAGCAAGGTAGAACCTAATTACTCGACGAATGATGATGAAATCACTTATACTTATAGTTATATCTCATCAACAGGAAGTTTGACCACTGTAGCTACACCAGAGAGTGTGACTAAGACTGGTAAGTACTTGGTTGCTGTGAAGGAGACAGAGTCTAAGTGTGAGCGTAAGGATACCATTGATGTGGTAGTTTACGATTCCATTGGAGTTGCCACAGAAGGTATGACGACAATCTGTTACGGTAATGTGGTGCCAGATTTGAAAGCTATCAATGCAGACAGTTATGTATGGAGAAGAGGAGCCATCACATCCGATGGAGCTAACTTCCCTTATGCAGATGCAGTAGAAGAGACTGAGACCTTCCGTTTGATCGGAGAAAAGAAGATCGGCTCTTTGTTCTGTCAGGATAGCATTGATGTAACTGTAACAGTATTGCCAAACCCTCAGACATTGCCTGATACAATCATCAACCTTTGTCAGTTGAAGGATGGTGATGATGAGAAGGTTTTGATCCCTACACGCACTACAACCAATGAGTTGTTGATGCTGAAGTGGTATGACGCTAACAATGCAGAGGTGTTCGAGAATATGGATATGGTCAACTTCCCTATAACGGAAGATGGTACGACAGAATATTTTGTAAAACAAGTTAACAAAGTAACAGGTTGTGAAAGTAAGCTTTCATCTGTGAAAGTGGTTGTTTATCCACAAATTCAGATTGCATTGCCAGACACTGCTTCTTGTCAACCATACACGATCGATCTCTTACAGATAGCAAAACAATCAGCTACTGCGAAGGATATGACCTCTTTGATTGTAACAGATGCAGTCTATTTCGGTACGACAGAGACGAATGATGTCACTGCCAATGCACGCACATTGTCAGAGAGCGGCGTCTACAAGGTTAATTACTCATATACGATTAACAACTTGACATGTACCGCAAGTGATCTCACAACATTGACCTTCTACAAACAACCAGTTACACCTTCTGTTGAGAGCCAGGGATTCTGTCAAAACACAGGAGACCATTTGTTGGAAGGTATGCCATCAGAGACCAACCTGAGATTGATATGGGAGAATATCTCTTCCGTTCCATCTGTGGTTGATACGGTCAACTCATACGTGAACACTGAAATAGCAGGAACTCGTTATTATAAAGTTCGTCATATTCAGGATTACAGTAACTGCTTGAGTTTGGATACAACAATTGTAGTGACAATCTATCCTGAAGTACGTCCATTGACGGTTCAACACGATATGTGTGTGGGTGAATCCATCACAATCTATGAAATCGCTAATACGTACAACATTAAGGATACAATCAAATCGTTGTACAATCAGACATTAGGCGTTGCTCATCCTAATTTGGATAAGGGTATTAGCGAGACAGGTCTCTACACCTTCGTGGCTAAGAACGAACACAGTTGTATCGCCACCGATACATTGAACATTACGTTCCATCAGCCAGAGAATCTGCAAGTGGCAAAGAAGAATATCTATTGCTATGGCGAGATTGCTAACTTCGTAGCAACAACAGATAATCCATCTACGTTCGAGTGGTATGAGTATCCTTATACAACCGCACATACTAATCCAGACTTTAGAATCACTACAGAGGTAGATAGATATAAAGTAATTGCTAAGGAGAGTTCAATGGGATGTGCTAAGGAATTAGAATTTACAGTAGCATCTCGCGAGAAGATACATATTCCGTTGGATGAAAGCTATGGCTACTGTATAGCAGATACTACGAAATTGTATCTCATGGACTTTACGAATGTGGCATGGTATTATGAAGGAGCATCTAGTGCAGGTTTGAACTTCAAGCATCACTTCGATGTCGGCGTACATGATGTTAGAGTAGTGGTGGAAGACAGATACCAGTGTACAGATAGTATGGACATACATGTTCGTGTGGTAGACAAACCAAATCCAATGATTGCGCATAAGAATATGGATGAGTTTATCGATGATGAGTTTAACACAGAACAGTATGCGATGAACAAAGATCATAAGTACGTTAGATTGTATGTGCCTAACAAGGAGGGTCAGGATAGCGACTTATGGAGTTATCAATGGACATTCAGTTCTCAACCTGTCGACAGTATTGGAAACAGCGATGTGGTTTATCCAGAGTTCTCCGATGATGTCTTCAACTATTGCAACGACGTCTATGTGAGCTTGACCGCAACACATGAGTATGGATGTAAGGGAACAGCGACAGACACCTTGAGAGTCTATTGTGAACCAGATGTTCCAAACTCATTCGTAGTAGATGGTTCTTCTGTATTCATGGAAGGTTATAATCTTCAGATCTTTGATCGTGTTGGTACGTTAATCTATCATAACGAACATTTTGAAGGATGGAATGGAACATGTACGAGAGGTAATAGTGGAGGATTCTATGCATCCAACGACACCTACTTCTATGTATTGACTTACTATGTACATGGTACGGAGAAGACGAAGACAGGTTATGTAACTGTCGCACGTGAGGAATAAATTTGAAAAAAAACAGATCAATGAAAAGAGTCATTTCGATAATAACATTCGTTTTAGCAACCTTTTTGCTACAAGCGCAGGAGTCGCCGTTTTTTTCAAACAAACAGTTGCAGTATGCATATCATAATCCGGGATATATTCCCGAATTGCAATACTCAACGATAACTTTGGGTGGCCGTTTCCAATGGGTAGGATTGGAAGGAATGCCTATATCGACCTTCCTTTCCGCTAAATACTTCTTCTTGGGAGCGCATTCGCAGGTGGGAATCAATATGTTGTATGATCATATTGGATATCAAACCATTTTTAATCCCAAAGTCGATTATGCCTTTTGTGTGCCTTTCGCACCTGATAGTTACATCAACTTCGGATTAAGTATTGGTATGATGTGTAAATCGTACGATCAGGATAAGATTTACACGGGTAAAAACTCCGTACTTGATAAGGATATGTTCGCAAATAAGTATTTGGAGCATGGATGTGAGCCAGATATTGATGTCGGTATCGAGTTCTTGATTCAGAACATTGAGTTCGGATTCGCAGCGAATCACCTCCTAAAAGGAAAGAAGGACTATTTAACCATGAATCATGTCTTTTATGGATTTGCCAATTGCAATTTCCAATCAGAAGAGTGGTGGCGTCTTTCTCCAACCTATGCTTTTTACTATTTCAAGGGAGACGTAGCTTCGAAGAATATTCAGAAGCATGAGGTAGGATTGGATTTCTATTATGTGGGAGATTATGATTCCAGACCAAGAGACTATTTTTATGTAGGAGCAGCTTGCAGAATATATAATGAAGCAGTGGTGCGTGTTGGTTTCTCTTACCAATGGTTTTCTCTCTTTTATTCCTACGACTATTTCTTCCAGGACTTAAAGCATGATAGTTATGGATCCCATGAAATCGGAATAGAGTTCAGAGTAGGACAGAAGGACCGTGGTTGCTATGCCAACTATGGTATGTCTAAGAAACGCTACACCCGTTATCATAGGAATTAAGAGTTAAGAATTGGTACATCGTCGATAGTGCGAAATACGTTGAAAATCCATCCGTAGGGGCGAATAGCATTCGCCCCTTTTGAATATGTTACCATGCCTTATTCCCCCTTGTTGAATATCCTTCTAACCTTCCATCTGCCCTTGTTGAATATATTTCCATACTTTATTCGCCCCTTGTTGAATATCCTTCCAACCTTTCATTGCCCCTGCAAAATATCTACCCAACCTTCCATTCCATAATCGCACATAACCACCATGACACATTGTCCCATAGGTCTATATCAATGGACATACAATACAAAAAAGACCTTCCCAAGATGAAGGAAGCACAAATGAAAATTCCATGTTATCATAATGCATTTTTATTAGCTTCAATCACATAAAATTTAAATTTTTTTATATTTTTGTAGAATGAATCATTGTCTAATGATTCAGCGTAACTGAATCTTTTATATTTGAAACTAGTAATAATTAAAAATAATTCATTTAAATTCAAAAACTTATGTGGTTAATTGATTCGTCAATCGGGAGAAAGGTGATAATGTCTGTCACAGGTCTTTTTCTCGTGTTGTTTCTTATTTTTCACATGTCGATGAATGTTACCGCCATTTTTTCAGGCGAGACATACAATGACATTTGTGGTTTTTTAGGTGCAAATTGGTACGCTTTAGCTGGTACGATGGTTTTGGCAGCGGGTGTTGTGTTGCACATTGTTTTTGCGTTCATCCTTTCGTATCGCAACTACAAAGCTCGTCCAATTGGATATTCTACACAAAAGAATCAGAAAGAGGTTGAGCTTGCTTCACAAAACATGTTAGTTTTAGGACTTATCATTCTTTTGGGATTGGGCCTTCACTTATCTCATTTCTGGGCTAAAATGCAGTTGCCTGAGATTTTAGGTACTACACCTGCTTATGAAGGAGAGTTCACCAATGGCGCAGAGTTAATTAAAATCACATTCTCAAATCTTGGTATTTGTGTGGGATACATAGCATGGTTCTTTGTTATCTGGTTCCACTTAACACACGGTATTTGGAGTGCATTCCAATCTACAGGTTTGGACAACAAGGTTTGGTTCCCTCGTTTAAAAATGTGTGCTAACATATTATCTACAATTATATTTTTAGGTTTTACTGCAGTTGTTGTTGCAGGGTACTTACAGAGTAACTAAATAGAAAATAAGAAAAATTATTATGGCTGAAATAAATTCTAAAATTCCAGAGGGTCCAGTAGCAGAAAAATGGACCAACTATAAAGCTCACCAAAAATTGGTGAATCCTGCTAACAAGCGTAAGTTGGATATCATCGTTGTAGGAACAGGTTTAGCTGGTGCTTCTGCTGCTTCAACGTTGGCAGAAATGGGTTTCAATATCCTTAATTTCTGTATCCAAGACTCTCCTCGTCGTGCTCACTCTATTGCAGCACAGGGAGGTATCAATGCTGCTAAGAATTATCAGAATGATGGTGACTCTGTTTATCGTCTTTTCTATGATACAGTAAAAGGTGGAGACTATCGTGCTCGTGAAGCTAACGTATATCGTTTGGCTGAGGTTTCCGCTAATATCATCGACCAATGTGTTGCTCAAGGTGTTCCTTTTGCTCGTGAATATGGAGGTCTTTTGGCTAACCGTTCTTTCGGTGGTGCTCAGGTTTCTCGTACGTTCTACGCTAAGGGTCAAACAGGTCAACAATTGTTGTTGGGTGCATACTCTTCTTTGAACCGTCAGATCAAGGCTGGTAAGGTGAAGAGCTTCAACCGTTATGAAATGCATGACATCGTTATGATTGATGGTCGTGCTCGCGGTATCATCGCAAAGAATTTGGTAACTGGTAAGTTCGAACGTTTTGCTGCTCACGCTGTAGTTTTGGCTACTGGTGGTTACGGAAATACTTATTTCTTGTCAACCAACGCTATGGGTTGTAACTGTTCAGCTGCTATCGCTGCTTTCCGTAAGGGTGCTTACATGGCCAATCCTTCTTACGTTCAGATTCACCCTACTTGTATCCCAGTTCACGGTGACAAGCAATCTAAGTTGACTTTGATGTCTGAGTCATTGCGTAACGATGGTCGTATTTGGGTACCTAAGAATATTGAAGATGCTAAGAAATTACAACGTGGTGAAATAAAGGGATCTGATATCCCTGAAGAGAATCGTGACTACTACTTGGAGCGTCGTTACCCTGCATTCGGTAACTTGGTTCCTCGTGACGTTGCATCTCGTGCTGCTAAAGAGCGTTGCGACCACGGATTTGGTGTTAACAATACAGGTTTGGCTGTATTCTTGGATTTCTCTGAGGCTATCAACCGTTTGGGTATCGACGTTGTTCGTCAACGTTATGGTAACTTGTTCGATATGTACGAAGAGATCACCGACGTTAATCCAGGTCAATTCGCTAAAGAAATCAATGGTGTGAAATACTATAACCCAATGATGATCTTCCCTGCTATCCACTACACAATGGGTGGTTTGTGGGTTGATTATGAACTTCAAACTTCTGTCAAAGGTTTGTTCGCTATCGGTGAGTGTAACTTCTCCGATCACGGTGCTAACCGTTTGGGTGCATCCGCTTTGATGCAAGGTTTGGCTGATGGTTACTTCGTATTGCCTTACACTATTCAAAATTATTTGTCAGACCAAATTACTGTTCCTCGTTTCGATCCAAATAGCAAAGAGTTTATGGATGCTCAAGCTAAGTGCGAGAAAGAACAAGAGGCTCTCATCAAGATCAAAGGAAAACGTTCTGTTGACTCTATCCACAAAGAGTTGGGTCACATCATGTGGGAGTACGTTGGTATGGGTCGTACCAAGGAAAGTTTGGAAACTGCTTTGAAGAAATTGAAAGAATTACGTCAGGAATTCGAGAAAAACTTGTTTGTACCTGGTACAGTTGAAGAGGGTATGAACGTTGAGTTGGATAAAGCTTTCCATTTAAGAGATTTTATTATTATGGGTGAGTTGATTGCTCGTGATGCTTTGAGCCGTAATGAGAGCTGTGGTGGTCACTTCCGTGAGGAGTACCAAACAGAAGAAGGTGAGGCTAAACGTGATGATGAGAACTACTTCTATGTAGGCTGCTGGAACTACCAAGGTAACGACGAAAAGGAACCTGAGTTGATCAAAGAGCCGCTTACTTATGAAGCTATTAAGGTTCAAACTCGTAACTATAAATCTTAACATTTAAAACAGTAAATCAAATGGCTACAGATAATACAATGAAAGTTAACTTGAAGGTTTGGCGTCAGGCCGACTCGAAAGCTAAAGGTGAGTTCAAATTATATGAAAATGTTGAAACTACACCTGATACTTCTTTTTTGGAAACATTGGATATCTTGAACGAGACTTTGGTCGAGAAAGGTGAAGAGCCTATCGTTTTCGATCATGACTGTCGCGAGGGTATCTGCGGTATGTGTTCTTTGTTTATCAACGGACACCCTCATGGCCCTGCTCAAGGTGCTACTACTTGCCAGCTTTATATGCGTCGCTTTAAAGATGGTGAAACAATCACAGTTGAACCTTGGCGTTCTGCTGCGTTCCCTGTCATCAAAGACTTGATGGTAAACCGTAACGCATTCGACCAAATTCAACAAGCTGGTGGTTATGTTTCTTTCAACTGCGGTGGTGCTCAAGATGCTAACGCAATTCCTATCTCTAAGGTAGATGCTGATGAGGCAATGGACTCTGCTACTTGTATCGGTTGCGGTGCTTGCGTAGCAGCTTGTAAGAACGGTTCAGCTATGTTGTTCGTTTCTGCTAAGGTTTCTCAATTCGCCCTCCTTCCTCAAGGTCGTGTAGAGGCTGTTAAGCGTGTGAAATCTATGGTGGCTAAGATGGATGAACTTGGATTCGGTAACTGTACAAACACTCGTGCTTGTGAGGCTGAATGTCCTAAGTGTATCTCTATTAGCAACATCGCTCGTATGAACCGTGAGTTCATCTGCGCTAAGTTTAAAGATTAATCTCTTTTTACTGTCTATATGCTAAGAGGGTGTATCAACCGATGCACCCTCTTTTTTTGAAAAGCTTCATTTTGAGAATATGCATACAAAAAAAATAGTTTTCTTCTTGTTGTTGACCACTCTTCTTCTGGGGTGCTCATCCAAACGTACTGTTGCTACATACGAGAATCCTTCCTTGTTGGATAAGGTATGGGGTGTCGTCTCTGTTCAAGGTGTTAAGATTGAATATAAGAATCAGGCGGATGTCGCCTATTTCACCTTTACTAGTGATAAGAAAGTACACGGATATGCTGGTTGCAACAACTATAATGCTTCTTTCTCCGCTGAAGAGGATAAAATGACCATCCAAGAGATAGCAATCACCAAAAAAGCTTGTCCTGAGTATCAATTGGAAAAAAAGATACTAAATGGAATGGCTATGGTGGCTAAGTTCTATGTCCGAAATAAAACATTAAAATTATTTGATGAAAACGGAAAAGAACTTTTTAATTGTGTGTTGGTCGAAGAAGAAAAATTACCATAAATACTTGTTTTTTTCTACCTTTGCACTCTGAAAAATCGTGCATTTTAAACTAACCGACGAAAATTTAAACGTAGACATGGAATCTTTGATTAGTCGTTTCTTACGATATGTTTCAATTGAAACAACTTCTGATGAGTCTCAAAAGAAGTCGCCAACTTCCGATGGACAATTTGCTTTGGCGAATATGCTGAAGGATGAACTGAGAGCTTTAGGTGCCGAATATGTCATTGTGGATAATAATGGTTATCTTACAGCCACTATTCCTGCTACCACTGATAAACAGATTCCTACGATTGGATTTATTGCACATCTGGATACAAGTCCTGATGCATCAGGTAAAAATATAAAGCCGAGATGTGTCGTTTTTGACGGACAAGACATTGTTTTAAATCAAGAGAAGAATATTGTTCTATCTGCCGAGCAATTCCCTGAAATGAACCGATATAAGGGTCAGGAGTTGATCGTGACGGATGGTACGACGCTATTGGGTGCTGACGACAAGGCGGGAGTGGCAGAGATTATGACCATGGCGGAGTATTTTTTAACGCATCCATCGGAAGAACATGGTAAAATTCGAATTGCCTTTACTCCAGATGAGGAGATAGGTCGTGGTGCTGATCTCTTGAATATTGAATCCTTTGGTGCCGAATGGGCCTATACGATCGACGGTGGTGAGATTGGTGAGTTAGAATATGAGAACTTCAATGCGGCTTCTGCTGAATTACTTATCTATGGTAGGGGTATTCATCCTGGATATGCCAAGGGAAAGATGATCAATGCCTCTCGTGTGGCTTGCGAATTTGTCTCTTCGTTACCTTCTCATGAAATACCTGAAATGACCGGTGGATACGAAGGTTTTTTCCATCTGACAAGTATGGAGGGCACTGTTGAAGAATCAAAGATGAAGTTCATCATTCGTGATCATGACTGGATGAAATTCCAAGAAAAGAAAGAGGTGATGAAACGACTGGTAGATTCGCTGACGAAGAAATATCCTGGTATCAAGATGGAACTGACCATCAAAGATCAATATAGAAACATGATCGAAAAGATCAAACCTGTGATGCATGTGGTTGATTTGGCTAAACGTGCGATGGAAACGTGTGATGTGACTCCTATTGTTCGTGCCATCCGTGGTGGTACAGACGGAGCGAACCTCTCATTCAAAGGATTGCCTTGCCCTAATTTGTTTGCGGGCGGACTCAACTTCCATGGTTGCTATGAGTTTGTGCCTATCCCATCCATGCGCAAGGCAGTGGAAGTCTTGATTGCTATTTGCAAGTTGGAGGCAGGCTCTCTCTGATTGTGGCACATAAATCGTTTAATACTCGATAAGCAATATGATTGCCAAAGGTGGCAGGCATATATGAGATGGTGCCCACTGTTGAGACCTTGTTTTGCTCATTATCGATTAACAAAACAGCGTTTTCATCGGCTAATTCGGAACTGAACACACATGGGAATCCCTTTCGTATGCCCAATTTGGAAAGACGCTTCCTGACAGCTTTCGCCAATGCGCAGTTGTAGGATTTGGAGATGTCGGCGATATGGATCTGCGTGATGTCTTTCTTGGCTCCAGCTCCCATCGACGAGATGAGGGGGATGTGACGCTCGAGGGTGAGTTGAATTAAGAAGACTTTCGGACTTAGGGTGTCGATGGCATCCACAACGTAATCGAAGTGGCTGGAATCGAGTATTTCTGCCGTTCTTTCATCTTTCATAAACTCGGTGAAAGCGTGAATTTTTAAGTCGGGATTGATATCTTTCAGTCGGGCTTCCAAAATCTCAGTTTTTGCCTTTCCAATGGTGGAGTGCAATGCAACCAGTTGTCTGTTGATGTTACTCTCGTTGATAGTGTCTGCATCCACGATTGTTATCTCACCTACACCCGCACGAACAATCATCTCAGCAGCGTAGGCACCTACACCACCCACACCCACGACCAATACGTGTTTTTGAGACAACGCCTGCATCACTTTTTCTCCAAGCAAAAGTTCTGTTCTCTCTTTCCAACTCATAATCGAATTTTATTTTTGTTGCAAAGATAATTATAAACTATTCAACTGCTGAAAAATAAAAATGATTTATTACTTTTGTAGATTACAAGTAAAAGTGAAAAAATTGTAGTATGAACGTACAGGTAATTAACAAATCAAAACATGCGTTGCCATCGTATGCAACGTCACAATCAGCAGGTGTGGATTTACGTGCTAATATTGAAGAACCCATTGTCATAAAACCATTGGAGCGTGTGTTGGTTCCAACAGGCATTTACATGGCATTGCCTCAGGGGTATGAAGCACAGATTCGTCCGCGCAGTGGTTTGGCTGCAAAGCATGGTGTTACTGTTTTGAATACACCCGGCACCATAGATGCCGATTATCGTGGTGAGATAAAGGTGATTCTTGTTAACTTATCGAACGAGCCGTTTACAATTGAGGATGGTGAGAGAGTTTGTCAGATGGTGATAGCTCGTCATGAACAGGTGTCATGGCAACAGGTGGATGTATTGGAAGATACAGAAAGAGGAGAAGGCGGCTTTGGTCATACAGGCAAAAAGTGATAGAAGAAAGATTGTGAGAGCTTTGTTGAGAAATAGAATTTTGTTATTGGGATTCGTCGTTTTGATGCAATCCGGGGTAGCTGTTTGGGGTAAAAAACAACGTCAGGTGTCGACTTCTGAGGGACAGAAACAGGAGACGGTTATATCGGATCGTGACCAGTTTAAGTTTAATTACTTCTTCATGGAAGCTCTTCGCGACAAGGAGTTGGAGGATTATGCATCGGCAGCGGATAATCTTTATCGTTGTCATCTAATCAATCCAAAGAGTGCTGTTGTCTTTTTTGAATTGGCTTCTCTTAGTTCCTTGCAGGGATTGAACGACGTTGCCATGTCATACGCACAAAGAGCAGTTTCCTTAAACCCTTCCAATGTTCGATACAAACGTGCATTGGCTGATTTGGCAAGCCGCAATGACGAAGACGAAACAGCCATAGCCCTTTATGAAGAGTTGCTGAAACTCGATGAGGATCATGCAAAATCCTACTACATCCAATTGGTTTCATTGTATAGTTCCACCAAGCAATATGATAAAGCTTGCAATGCATTGGACAAGTATGCCGAACTGACGAAACCTTCTCGTGCAATTACTGAAGAGAAATTTGCCATGTATCTTCGTGCAGATGATGAGAAAAAGGCATTCCAACAGATAGACCACATGATTCAAACCTACCCGGAAGAGTTTGGCTATGTCTCTTACAAGGCAGAAATGTATTGTATGTTGGGAGATACCGCTTCGGCGGATAAGACATACGCACAAGCCTTCAAGAAGAATCCGAACAATCCCGTATTGCAATATACTTTCGCACGTTATCTTCATTCAGTCAATCGCAAGCAGCAGGCGGTTGATTATTATCTGAAGGCTTTTCAAAATCCTGAAGCAACGTTTGATGTGCGTGCTGGTGCTGTGCTGGCTGCCACTTCAGATTCCACCACTTTGTTGCAAGACTCCGTATACGATAAGTTTATATCGGATTATCCGAAAGAGTATATACCTTACCTAAGCAAAGGTTCTTCCATGTATATGAAGAAAGACTCTTCAGGGTATGTCTATTTTATCAAGTCATTGGAGTATAATCCAGGACAAGAAAACACATGGCAGATGGTGACCACCTATTTCTCAGAACATAAGATGGTGGATAGTACAGAGGTCTATTGCAAAAAAGCCTTGGAAAATTTCCCGGATAACTCTGATTTCCACTACCTTTTGGGCTTCGCTTACAAATCTCAAAAGAAAGACAGTCTGACATTTGGTGAGTGGAGAAAATCGGTTGATATCTTGACCAAAAAGGAAAACATGGTTACGGCCTCCGTCATTCAAGGTATGATTGCTGATTACTATTTCGAGCTGAAACAAAAGGATAAGGCTTTCGATGCGTATGAACAGGCTCTGAAATACAATCCGATGAACGTTATGGCGCTCAATAATTATGCCTATTACCTATGCATTGCTAATGGAGATTTGCAAAAGGCTGATCGCATGAGTGGCAAGACCGTAAAGTCTGACCCGAACAATGCCACCTTCCTTGATACATACGCATGGATTTGTTTCAAACGGGGTGAGTATGAGATGGCTTCTCTCTATATCAGTCAGGCATACAAACATGGCGGTGAAAACAATCCGGAATTGTTAGAACATTATGGCGACATCTTGTTTAAAACAGGAGAGAGCAAAGATTCATACATGGCAATGTGGAAAAAGGCTTTGTCGATACGAGAATCTTCAGAAGAACCATACGAGGGATTGGAAAAACTAAAGTTGAAAGTTAAAGAGGAAACTTATGTTGAATAAGGTAGTTAAGTATAGTATTCTCCTTTTGGCAGTCTCCTTTTTTGCATTCTCTTGTAAGACGCAAAAGAACTTGGTGACGCAGAAGTCGGAGGTTTATAGCGTGCCGTTTAAAACATTGTCTACGAAGACATCGGTTTCCTTCTCTATGGATGGTGTCAGTTCGTTCTCTTTCGGTGGTCAGTTGAGAATAAAGAGGGATAGTATCATTATCCTTTCCATTCAGCCGATAGCAGGCGTGGAAGTGGCAAGAGCCTTGATAGACACGTCGGGCGTTGTGTTGGTCGACCGAATGAACAAGCGATATTGCATCTCTTCCTTTGCAGAACTGAAGACAAATTTTGGTTTTGATGTGAACTATCATTCCATTCAGTCCGTCTTCGCAAACGTCCTTTTTGCATACGAGAAAAACAGTGATGCTCACGAGAAGGATTTTAATAAAATGGAGATACCGGGAGACAAGACCTTGTTTCAACGAGTGTCGGGAGGATTGTCGCAAGAGTTCGTTGTTGACTCCTTGTTGCAGTCGGGTACGATCCTCAGTGAGATGGGTGATGTGAAATGGAACTATATGGATTTTTCGGCTAATGTCGGAGGACGTAAATTTCCGATGAAAACGGAAATTATGATGAAGTCTAACAAACGAGACCCATCCTCCAGTCATCAGCTTTCCTACCTCAGTTTGGCTTTTTCACATAAGAAGGTAGAGGCCGATGGAACGATGAATTTTGCATATAAAGTACCCGATTCATACCAAAGGATTTCTTTTGAAGAGATTGTTGAACTTTATTTTAAGAACAAATAGGCTTGAGGTTTTGTAAATACATATTGACCCTTTTCCTTGTCGTGGGACTTGCCTTTGTGCAGGTGCCGGGAGTCTCTTTATTATACGCCCAGACAAAGAAACCTCAAACAACAAACACACAGAAAAAGCCGACGTCTACTCAGAAACCGGTTCAGAAGAC
The DNA here is from genome assembly GCA_017551675.1 of Paludibacteraceae bacterium. Taxonomy (GTDB): domain Bacteria; phylum Bacteroidota; class Bacteroidia; order Bacteroidales; family Paludibacteraceae; genus UBA1181. Next base: position 146,165 of record JAFZLC010000047.1, read on the forward strand.
AGCTCAAAAACCTGCTCAGAAGACGGCACAGAAACCAGCACAGAAAACCTCTCAAACCTCTTCCAAGAAGAGAACCGATGAGATAAATTCGCTAAAGAATAAACAGACGCAGATAAAAAATCAGATTAATAAAACAGACCAAAAGCTTTCTGATACGCGTAAAAGTACCAAGCAATCCCTTCTCGAATTGGAACGTCTGAATGCAGATATTGAATATCGTGACAATCAAATCAGACGTCGTTCTTCTGAGATAGAACAGATCAACAACCAGATTGACTCGTTGGATGTGAGTGTACGAAATCTGTCTCAGGAATATGATCAGATGCGTAAGAAGTTTATGGATATGATCTATTATGCGTACATGACGAAGAATAAACAGAATATGATGCTCTACGTCCTTTCAAGTGATAACTTTCAGGAGGGTTACCGTCGATACCAGTATCTCTCCAGTTTGGCTGAAATGAGAAAAGAGCAATCCGTCGAATTGGCTGCAACCAGAAAGAGTCTTCAGGCGCAGCGTGATAAGATGAATTTGTTGAGGGCGAAGACCGAAGACCTACTGAAAAAACAGGAACAGGAGAAAGTTTATTCATTAGATCAGAAGCAGAAACAAAATCGGTTGGTGGAATCACTTCGTACGCGTGAGAAAGAGTTAAAGCAGGAGTTGCGAAATCAGCAGGTGGCGGCAGACAACCTCAATCGGAAGATTCAGGATGTCATTGCTAAACAAGCGGCAGAGGCAGCAGCGGCTGCTAAAAAGAAACAACAACAGCAAAAGAAACCTACAACCACTACGAATACACAAAAGACGAATCCTCAGAAAACCACTCCGACAAACACTAGCAAGAGTTCGGACTATGTTTTATCAAATGAGGAAAAAATCATCGCAGGTGGTTTTTCTAAAAATAAAGGTTTGTTGATGTGGCCCGTAAAGGGAACGATAACAGGACGCTTTGGGTCGCAACCTCACCCCGTCTTAAAGGATGTGACCATCAATAACAAAGGTATCTATATTTCAGCAGCACCCGAATCGAAGGCGCTGGCTGTATACGATGGCGTCGTCTCTCAATGTTTCACCGTTCCGGGTGGTAACAATGCAGTGATTGTCCGTCATGGTAAATATTTGACGGTTTATGCTAATCTGACACAGATCTATGTGAAAAATGGAGATAAAATAAAAAGAAACACACCAATTGGTAAGATATACAAGGAAGCAGAGACGAACAAAGCCACTTTGTTTTTCCAAGTGTGGGAAGAGAAGACGCTTCTTAATCCGCAGGTGTGGTTACATAAATAATGATAAATTTAATACTATTGAGATATGGAAAACGAAACAAGAAAGGAGATTGATCTAATCGACGCATTGCGTGATTTGGGTATTGGTATCTGGAACCTAATTAAAAAGGCCGTATATGGTGCTGGTTGGGTCGTCCGTCTGATTTATCAGGAGAAACTCATTATTTTACCCATCGTTATATTGGGTGTATGTTTAGGAATCTTCCTGAACAAAGAGAAAGTTTATAGAGCAGAGGTGGAATTGAAATTCAATTGCCACGATTCGTATTTCTATAAGAATATGATCGACCCACTATATAATCAGTGTAAATATCGTGATATTAATACCATTGCTGCAGACTTTGGTTTGGATAAGAAAAAAGCGGGTGAAATCACTAATATCCAGTCTTTCTTCTATGTGGATGTTTTGTCCGATGGTACTCCTGACTACATTGATTATAAAGGTGTTTTCAACTCATCAGATACAATGGATATCATCATGTCAGACCGTCTCCGTTTGTTAGTGGATTGTAAAGATACCTCTATGTTCTCTAAGATGGAAGATATGTTTCTCTATTTCTTCTCTCAAAATCCTCAAATCGTAAAGGAGAACACGTTGAGGAGAAAACAATTGGATGAAAAGATTACAGCGACTACTAACGAGATCATGATGTTGGATAGTTTGCGTAAACGCGAATATTTTATTCGTAAACGTGATGTCCAGTTGTCTACAGATAAAATGGTGTTGGTAGAGCGTGAGATGAAGCTATACCACAATGAGATCTTGAGTTTGGAGAACTTGAAGCAGCAGTTGGTGTGGGAGCGTGACGTGTTTGAGAATGGTGTTAGTTTCTCAAGTCGTTTCGATGCGAATCCTCATCCAATCAATGGCAAAATTAAGATTGGTATAATCTTTGGCTTTATCTTCCTCATATTTGGTGTTGGCATTGCCCTTATTAAAGTCAACAGAAAGAATATCTTGGCATTCTTACGAAAGGATCTTTAACAATGAAAAGGTATCGTTGGGGAATTATTGGAACGGGGCATATTGCCGGACAGTTTGCTGAAGGACTTCGTATTCTTCAGCAAGCTCAGTTGTATGCAGTAGCATCCCGTTCGAAAGAGAAAGCGGCAGATTTTGCTAAACAATACACGTTTGAGAAAAGTTATGGTTCTTATCAGGAACTTTTTAACGACCCTTTGGTGGATATTGTTTACATTGCCACTCCCAACCACCTACATAGTGCCCTGACATTAGAGGCTTTGGCAGCCAAAAAAGCAGTGGTGTGCGAAAAGCCATTGGGCTTGTCTCCCGCTGAAGTCCTGCAGATGAATCAAGCATCGGAAGCAAACCATTGTTTTCTGATGGAGGCTATGTGGACTGCCTTTTTGCCATCCATGAAGATTCTTCGAGAAAGAATCCAGCAGAATGAGATTGGAGAACCATTGCTCTTAAAGGCAGAGTTTGGTATTCATCCTAAATATGACCCACAGAGTCGGTTGTTCAACCCATCGATGGGTGGAGGTTCCGTTTATGATATTGGTATCTATCCACTCTTTTTGTTTCATTCCCTATTTGGTGCACCTGTAAGCGTATCCTCCGAACTTTCGTTGGCTCCTACGGGTGTTGATATGACGGCTGTCATGACCTTACGCAGTCAGTCGGGTTGCATAGCATCCCTGCTCTCTTCCTTTGCATGCGATCTGAAATCGGATGCTGTGATTGTGGGAGAGAAAGGTTCACTTCGACTGGATCGTATGTTTCACATGCCAACCCGTTTATACCGACAATTGAGAGGAGAACAAACGGAGACGGAGATTCCGATTGAATACATAGGTAATGGATATAATTATGAAGCGGAAGAGGCCATGAGATGTTTGGATGAAGGTAGGATAGAGAGTGAGATATATTCTCATGCATTTTCGTATCAATTATCGGATACCATCTCGAAAGTAGTTGCAAAAATATAATACGATTCAAAATAGATTAAGCCGTGGCACTGAATTATATATGGGTTTTCTTTTTCCTTGCATCAATGGTTGTTGCATGTGTGCAGTTTTTCTTCTTCGGAGAGTATAACGTGTTTGAAAAAATTGTCTCCAGCACTTTCGAGATGTCTAAGTTTGCCGTGATGGATATAGCACTTCCTTTGGGAGGAGTGATGATTCTATGGTTGGGATTATTGAATATTGGAGAACGGGCCGGAGCCATTAATTTTCTTTCTCGTATCATTGCACCGTTTTTCTCTAAGTTGTTCCCTGAGATTCCTGCCGGACATCCTGCCAATGGTCATCTTGTGATGAATTTTGCCGCCAATATGTTAGGACTTGATAATGCAGCCACGCCCATAGGGTTGAAAGCGATGAATAGTCTACAGGAACTGAATCCACAAAAAGATGTGGCATCCAATGCTCAGATTATGTTTCTTGCTTTGAATACGTCAGGATTGACCATTATTCCGGTTACTATTATGGCGCAACGAGCCATCATGGGTGCGACCAATCCAACCGATATCTTTATCCCATTGCTTATCTCCACCTTTTTCTCTACGATTACTGCAATATTGTATGTGGGTATTCGTCAGAAGCTGAATATATGTAATGCTGTAGTATTGGGTTGCATTCTTGGTTTGGTTGTCTTTATCATAGGATTGGTTTATGCCTTTTCGTTGTTGGATACCGAGACGGCCTCCATGGTTTCAAAGGTGGGAGGCAACTTTTTGCTTTTCGCCATCATTATGATCTTTGTGGCGGTGGGAGCCTATAAACGAATAAACGTTTATGAAGCTTTTGTTGATGGGGCTAAAACGGGATTTGAGACAGCAATCAAGACACTTCCGTATTTGGTGGGTATGTTGGTAGCCATTGGCGTATTTCGTGCCTCTGGTGCCATGGATCTGCTGATAAAAGGTTTACAATACTTGTTTTCTGTTATTTTTACGGATGTGCGTTTCGTGGATTCCTTGCCTACAGCCTTGATGAAGCCTTTAAGTGGTAGTGGAGCCAAAGCCATGATGGTTGAAGCTATGAGGATACACGGAGCTGATTCCTTCGCAGGACGCTTGTCATGCATGTTCCAAGGTTCTGCCGATACTACATTCTACATTATTGCTCTCTATTTCGGTTCTGTAGGTATCAAAAAAACAAGATATGCAGTAACAGCAGGTTTGGTAGCCGACTTTGGTGGTATTATTGCTGCCATCTTGGTAGCCTACTGTTTCTTTGGTTAAGAATTAAGTAGGGGCGAATAGCAATTCGCCCCTTTCCCATTTTCACACCCTAACGATTAAATGATGATGAAATGGGGCGATTCCCATATGTGATATATCATAGTCAGGATTGTTATCCTATGAAATATGGCAAATGAACAAGAAATTTTTCCAAATGGAATGTTTTTTTGATTTAATTCGTATCTTAGGGGCGTCTGTCGGAAGATGCTTTTTTTGTGCAACACTAACTCAAGTGATTTTCCCGACATGACAAAGTCTGTGTAACGGTTTATTGATCAGATTTTTAGTAAAAAATTATGTTTAAAGTGTTGCGAGATTAAGGGGGGAAATATATTTATGGGACTAAAGCGAATCATTACAACATCAGTCTGCATACTAATGGGCATGATGTTACTGGGGAAGACACCCACGCATTTAACGGTGGAGCTGACTTCAGACTCCACATACGATTTTCTTCTTACCGAAAAGCCGGTGCTGACATTCGAATCGGGGAATTTGGTGGTGAATGGAGATTCGGAGACATCGTATTCCATTGAAGGAGTCAAGAACTTCCATTTCACGCATAGGATAACGGGCAACAAAGACATCAGGAATGATGAGATCCGTTTCATCTTACTTGATGAAGCAACAATCCAGGTGCAGAATATTGAGTCAGAATCAAAGGTCATGCTGCTTGGTGTAATGGGAACATTAATTTCTTCGGTCTCTGTCGACTCAGATGGTACTGCTACAGTTTCGTTGCCTGCAACAAAGGGTGTGTATATTCTTTCTGTAGCAGGCAAATCAATTAAAATAATCAGAAAATAAAAACGAGGATATTATGACTAAACAAATACTTACGACATTGAGCATAGCTGCGTTAGGCATAGCATCCTATGCAACAACATACATGCAGGTAACGACAGATGATGGGAAAATAACATATTATGATGTTGTACACGTGAAGGAGTCTAAATTCGTGACGGAGGAAGTGACACCTGACATCAACCATAAGTTTGAGTATGTTGATCTCGGACTTCCAAGCGGTACGCTATGGGCAACCTGCAATGTGGGGGCTACGACTATTGAAGGTTTTGGCGACTATTTTGCGTGGGGAGAGACAGAACCCAACAAAGATTGCTATAATATGAATAATTATAAGTGGGCGGTGGGATTATATACTGAATTTTTATCGTTGGAAAAGTACAACTCTAGTTATCCAGGCACGATAGATAGTCTGACGACCCTTCTGCCTGAGGATGATGCCGCTACAGCCAATTGGGGTGCTGATTGGCGAATGCCAACAAAAGAAGAATTTCGGGAACTCATTGATAACTGTACATATGTCGGTACATCTGTCAAAGGAGTGAGCGGAGTGAAATTTACCGCTTTAAACGGTTGTTCTGTCTTTTTCCCTCTTGCTGGTTACAAATACGCAATTGATCCCAGTAATTCTTCCAATCGTCACCTCTTTGATTTCGAATGTGTTAATCATGCAGATGATGCCTACTATTGGACATCCTCGCTTGATACAACGTACGAGAGTTCTGCTCATGTCTTTTCCTACTGCTATTCACCCGTGACGACTTTAATCCGTTGCGATGGTTTGCCTGTGCGCGCAGTTCGCGTAGAAAAATCATCAGATATAGTAATACCAGCAGATACAACACTTATAGACTCTACATCCAACGATTCATCAGATGTTGCCTTGCCATCATCTTACGAGATAACAAACATGCAGGTAATAAAGGATAACATGGAAGTAGTGTGTTATGATGTTGATCATGTCACAGATGTAACATTCGTAACTGAGGCAGATATCAACCACGAATACGTCGACCTCGGACTTCCAAGCGGTACGCTATGGGCAACTTGCAATGTGGGTGCTATAACTCCTACTGATGCAGGCAATTGTTTTTCATGGGGAGAGACAGAATATGGAACTGATTATTATTGGGATGGAAGAACAAAGTATGGTAATAACAATGATGGTCTGATGACTCTTCTTCCTGAAGATGATGCCGCCACAGTCAATTGGGGTGCTGATTGGCGAATGCCAACAAAGGAGGAAGCTCAGGAGCTTGTCGACAATTGTAAATGTGAATACGACGATGGTGTTGGGAGGGTGAAACTCGTCGGACCAAACGGCAATTCTATTGTTTTCACTTACACCAATCCTGCCGTTTATGTTGGTTACTTCTGGTTGTCTTCGCTTGACGAAGAGGATGGTTCCCTTCTTGTCTTGTACGTAGGATCGGAGGGCATCCGATCTGGAGGTGAATTCATTTTCTATCCGGTAAGTGGCATTAGTTCGCAAAAGTGGAATTCTCGGATATCGAGTAGTCAGTGTTTCAATGTGCGTCCTGTACGCTCCAAACCCTTGCCGTAGTGTTGTTTGGTGAAATTGATGCATTGCCCCGATAGGGGCTCCCTCTTAATAGAAATAAAATCATCAATAATCATGAACATAAAAAATCATCTTATCGCGATAGCTATCGTATTGTTACCATCCATCGCTAATGCTGCAGAGATTCCTGATTTGAAGACGGAGAGCGATAGCATTAATTTCCTGCGTTCCTATTCGAGTTACGAGTCTAAATTGGGAGATTATAATATTCCGAATGATAAACGCGCATTTTTCGACCAAGTGGTGAAAACCTATAATTCGTATATGAAATCGTATATAAATTATGAAAAAAGAAAATTCTACTTATACTCTTCTATATTCCCTGAAATTGAGGAGAATGACAATTTCATCAGAGATTATATCAAGGATAACGATATGATTGTTGAAGTCAGAAGAGGTGATGAGCATCTCTCCTTTAAAACAGAATCTTGGCGAAATGATGCAGCTTCTATTGCGTTAAAGATAGATGAGAAGAATGCAACTATTGATTTGGCTGCATTGGAATTTTTTCTTTCCGACGACAAAAAAGACAAGGAGAAGTTTGATACGTTAAGTAGAGAGTGTGAGAAAAAAGCGCTTGACAAGAATTTTGCTAATTTAAAAAGCAAAGAAGACAGTGTCTCTTTTGCATGTGGTTATCTTGAGTTCAAAAAATTTGAAAAGGTACCGGACTCCAAAAACCTCAATAAAAGGGATTATACCGACGGAATAATTTATGGATTTAGAAAAAAGAAGATTTATTTTGAGTTTGATGAGAGTTCTATCCCAGACAACGTTAGCGAGAGCTTTGTCGTAGGTGCAACTACAGGTGCTTCTGTTGCTGACAAACATGAATTTACCTATATAGGAGGGGCTTATTACATGCTCAACGATTATACTCCAAAGTGGAGTGAGGGGTCGATGAAGAGTTATCTGAAAAAGAACAAGACCAAAATCAAGGGATTTGATGTCCCAACTATTGTGGAAAGACCTTTGCGCAAGGAACTGAAATTTGCCAAGGGTGCAACTGTTTATCGTGTTGATAGTATTATTCAGTACGACGTGAATATGGTGCCTGACTATGCGGCAGATGGATATATCACACATTTTAATGTTTATCAATACGGAAATAAAATGGGCGAAACAAGATATAAATACAATAGAGAAGGTCGGAATACCAAAATCTCTGATATTGAGAACGGTGGTTATGAACGTATGGTGATGTGGAAAGAATATGATAAGAAGGGTCAATTCACAATGAAACACAGAAAAGAAGGGCACAGTAAAATTAGAGGAGAGAGATACTCATATGATAATGAAGGTAGATTGACATCGAAAATGACATACCTTGATGGCAGTCCTTGGTCGGAAGATACCATAACCTATTCAAAAAAAGGAGTTTATATAGACTCTTTGGGTAGGGAACTTACTACTGACACTGTAATTTCATACGAATTTTGGGAAGGCTATCTTAATTACGATAAGAGGTATGAGGAAAATCCAAACCTAGAAGAAAAGGAGTTCAACAAATCAATAGAGTATAGAGACAAGAACAATAATCTTGTGAAGGCAGTCCATTTTAAAACATCAAGCAAGGATACGGTTTCATACGTTAAAGAGTGGGTCGTAGACGAATATGGAGATATTGTTGAGGTGAAAATTAACGGTGAAACCATAACGACGGTAGAATATGACCATACCATTCTGATGGAGAATATTATGGGATTCGAAGAAATCTCCAGATCTATCTTCGATGGTGTAATCGATTTCGCTCCTAAACATGCGGTTAAAACAATCAAGAAGGGTAGTCGCAAGCGAATGGTTATATCCTATAGTAAAAGCCCGGTTGATGATTCGCGAAAGAAGTAGAAATACTTGTTTCGAATGAATATGCTATTAATTTTTAATATTTTTTAGGATTTAATAAGAATAATTTATATACTTGCATGGCAATTGATTTATTTTGGTCAGTGCAACTTAGTTATTAACCTTAAAAATTTAGTATTATGAAACTTACAGCTCCAACTAGTGTTGTTTTTATTATTTCCTTAGTCTTAGGAATTTTAGGTTTATTGGGTAGATTGACGGTAATCGGTGGATTTATCGCAGCTAACGCATTTTGGTTTGTATTCGCAGGATTGATTTTGTTGGCATTGGCTTGCGTTTTGAAAGGCCTATAATCCAATTATAAAGATTAGGAAGTCCGAGCCTCCGATGTTCGGACTTTTTTTATTCTCAGTTAACCATTATTACATATTCAGTACCTTTTTTGCTGGGGAATGAATAATTTTTTTTATTTTTGTGTAGTGTTATTGTGTAAGGAGGATTTTAATCGAAAGAGATAATCCTTGCAAAGGTATTTTTATATAATGGGAAAGTTAAGAAATATTCTACTAGGAATTTCATTATGTTCCGTGCAAATGCTATTTGCAGGAGTTAAATTTAATGAAGTGATGCCATGTAATATCTCATCTTACATGGACAAGGGTTTGACGTTTAATTTTTCGGGCTATGTGGAATTTTATAATTCTGATTCGGTATCGATTAATTTGAAGGGTTATAAGATTGTCCATGAGAATCGTACAGGCAAGGATCTCTATGAGAAGAAATGGGAATGGACGATTCCCGATTCATGCGTTGTACCGAAAAAGGGATACCAAGTGATTTTCTTTGATGAGGTAAAGGGCATTAATCATTCTATTTACAAACTTGATGCTGATGGCGGTAAACTATATTTGTACAATAGTGGAGGTAAATTGGTTAACCAGCTTACCTATCCTGCCATGAAGGTCCATGTTGCGTATGGTCCGGATGGCTTTATGGAACCTTCTCCGATGAAGAAAAACACGCTTGCCGTCAAAACATTGTTGGAGGGACGATGCGCTCAACCTGTTTTTAGCGGGGCCCAACCTGGTGTCCTAACTGAGTCTGCTAAATTGAAAATCACTTGCTCGACACCCAATGCGACCATTCGCTATACTATGGACGGTACGGAACCAACCAGTACGAGTGACACCTTCCCATCGAGCAAGGAGATCAAATCCAATAAAGTGATACGTGCTCGTGCCTTTGCAGAGGGGTATCTGCCTAGTCCTATCGTGACAGGTTCTTTTATATTTGTAGATGATGCACATAAATCGTGCGGAGGTGGGTATACTGTACCTATCGTCTCCTTGGTAGTCGACAATTACTATCTGGATGATGATTCCGTCGGAATGTGTGTGAAGGGTGTGAACGGTGCTCCAATCAACATCTCTTGTTTGGGCTCTGGAAAGGCTAATTTTATGAGAGATTGGTTGCGTCCTGCCAATTTTGAATACATAGTGGATGGTCAGCAGGTATTGACACATGAGGTGGAAATCGGTATCATGGGTGGCTGCTCTCGATCCAATTCGGTGAAGTCGTTCAAAGTGAAAGCTGGAAAGAAACTAGGTTCTGGTAATAACATCTTGAATTATCGTTTCTTTGATGATAAACCAGACAACGAATATACGAGTGTGCACATCCGTAATGGTGGTAATGCTTATGAAGCTTCTGCTGTTCGATGTCGCGATGGCTACATGCAGTCATTGGCGAAGGCGATGAATGTCGATTATCAGGCTTATCAGCCAGTGGCCTACTTCATCAATGGAAAATACAAAGGTTTGATGGGCTTGCGCGAACGTACAAGCGATGATTTCGTTGAGGCTAACCATAAGGTGGATGACATCGATATGATAAAGATCACCAATCAGAATGGTGTGGAACCGACCTCGGGCGACAGTGTTGCCTATTATGAAATGGTCAACTTCCTTGAAACTGCCAATCCAACGTCTCCCGACTACTATAACCAGGCGGCTAAGTATATTGATATGAACGAGTACATCGATTATCTTGTCATGGAACATTTCATTGTTAATACCGATTGGCCGGGTAACAACTGCAAATTGTGGCGTGAGAAGGAGAATGGACGTTTCCGTTGGATCTTATATGATACCGACTTTGGCTTGGGACTCTATCCAGGTTCACCTAACTTTTGCGATAAGCACCTAAATTCCATTAAATGGTGTATGGGAGAGGGTGATACCATCAACTGGTCGAATGGAACAAAGGTCTCACAAGACCACTATGAATTTGATGAAAAAGCTGAATGGAAAGTTACCATCTTCAAACATTTGATGCAAAACGAGGTGTTCAAGGAAAAATTCTTGAACAGGAATCTGATTCATTTGGGTACTACCTTCACAGAAGGACGTGTTCAGGATGTGTGGGACAGTTTGTCTGCAGTTGTGAAAAACGAATATTGCGCCTCTTTTCACTCTACGAATCTGAATGAGTTGCCAGCCGTTGCTAGTATGCTCTCTTTTGCAAAAGAGCGTCCTCAGTATATGTATAACTACCTGCGTGATTATTATCACTTGGGCTCATTGCTTTCGCTTGATTTCAGTTCGAATGTGAAGGGGGTACGTTTTCTGATGAATGATGAGTTGGTGAATATGCCATCCTTCTCAGGAAAATATTTTAAAGGAAAGAATTTGAAACTTGAGGCAATCGCTCCTTTGGGTTACCGATTCGTACGATGGGAGATGTCGGATGGAGATGTCTCTGTTGATGTCTTAAATAAGTCAACCGAGTGGAAGTTTGCTTACGATTCCATCGGACAAAAGGATAATTCGTGGACTAAGGCTTCGTTTAATGATTCATTATGGGCTACAGGTCATGGCAAGATGGGTTATGCAGATGACACTACCTCTTACCAAACGATACTTGACTATGGAGACGACGCGGATCATAAATACATGACCTCCTATTATCGGACGAAGATAAAGCTTGAGGATACCAGTTGCATTAAGAACATCAAACTATCTATAGTTTACGATGATGGCTTTGTTCTCTATGTGAATGGAAAGGAGTATATGCGCAAGAACATAAAGGGAGAAGTTGAGTATTCCACTTGTGCAACCACGTATGAGAATGATGCTGTGAAAGACACCACCATCACTCGTTTTAATGGCTTTAAAAAGGGTGTGAATGTGATTGCGGTGGAGGTACACCAGGAGAAGGCAACAAGCTCGGATATGACTTTCCAAATGAGTATGAAGGTCAACTATAAAAATGATGTTGTTTCTGGTCGATACAAGGAACCAATTTTGACCACTACAATGACACAAGACCAGAAGTACAAAGCCGTCTTTGAGAAGGTGGAAGATTGTCCGGAATTGCCATTGTTGATCTCGGAGGTTTCTCCATCAAACAATTCAGAATCGGATGTGACGGATGAGTATGGCAATCATCCAGATTGGTTTGAGATTTACAATAATGGTACCGATACGATTAATATCGCAGGTCTCTATTTGACAGATAATCCAAACAAACCATTTAAGAGTCAGATTCCTTATGGATACGAGGATACCAAGTTGGCTCCAGGTTCCCATTTCTTGCTTTGGGCTGATAACAAGCCATTCAGAGGTGTTCATCATGCAGATTTCAAGTTGAATAATACGAAGACGGAGTCGTCTCTCTATATGTATCGAGGATGTGATGATTCAGCACCAATCGATGTTGCCACCTACACACCATTGCCACAGAATGCCTCATTGGGTAGAGTGGATGATTCTTCCGATACTTGGACCACCTATTTCGTAGATTGCATGGATAGCAATACGTCATTAGTCTATTTGCCTTCTCCTAACTCGGAGAATGGTAAGGAGAACCTTAGTTGTGGAGATTCAGGTTCGGTGACAACGGATGACATTGATAACGATAAGGTGCTCTGTTACCCTAATCCAACGAAGGGGGAGGTGACCATCTCTGTGAAGGATGCTTCTCAAATCAAGTTAAGCGTATACGATGGACTGGGTCGTTTGTGTAAGACATATTCAAAGGATTCATCAGAAATACAAATAGATGTCACTTCGTTGCCAGCAGGTGTTTATACCGTACAGATCGTTTCCGACTCAGGTGTCTATCGTCAGATACTCCTGAAGAGATAATGTTGAGGCGAATTTATAGAAGCCACCTATAGAAATCTCTTAAATTTGTATACCTTTGCAAAAAATTAGACGATAAAACGATTCATAATGAAGAAATTATTGATGGCATCAGACCTTGGTGATTTAAACAAGGCAGTGCAAGAGGCATTAGAGATAAAAAAAGACCGTTATGCATTCAAGAAGTTGGGAGAGAACAAAACATTGCTTTGCGTTTTCTTCAACAATAGCTTGCGTACACGCTTAAGTACCCAAAAGGCCGGTATGAATCTTGGCATGAACACGATTGTGTTGGATGTGAATCAGGGTGCATGGAAGCTTGAGACGGAGCGTGGTGTGGTGATGGATGGAGATAAGTCGGAACACCTATTGGAGGCCATTCCTGTTATGGCACAATTCTGTGATGTGATCGGTGTTCGTTCATTCGCACGTTTTGAAAATAAGAAGTTTGATTACGAAGAGACTATCCTCAATCAGTTTATCAAATATTCAGGCAAACCAGTATTCAGTATGGAGTCGGCAACAGCCCATCCATTGCAAGCTTTTGCCGATTTGATTACGATTGAAGAGCATAAGAAGGTGGCACGTCCTAAAGTTGTAATGACGTGGGCACCCCATCCAAAATCGTTGCCACAGGCAGTACCTAACTCATTTGCTGATTTCATGAATGAGGCGAATGTAGACTTCGTCATCACCCATCCGAAGGGATATGAGTTGGATGAGAAGTTCGTTCGTGGAGCCAAGGTGGTGTATGATCAGGATGAGGCATTGAAGGGAGCCGATTTTGTCTATGCAAAGAACTGGTCGGCATATCAAGATCCTAACTACGGACAGATATTAAGCAAGGATATGAGTTGGACAGTAAGTGCAGAGAAGATGGCACTTACCAACAATGCGTTCTTTATGCATTGCCTTCCTGTTCGTCGTAATATGATTGTGACGGATGATGTGATAGAGAGTCCACAATCCTTGGTGATCCCAGAGGCTGCCAACCGTGAGATCTCTTGTGAGACAGTATTGAAACGCATATTGGAAAGTAATTTCTGATAAAAAGAATTCCATCTAAGATGGCATAAAAAAACCGCAGATTAACGTCTGCGGTTTTTTTATGATGTATTGCTTGTCTTTATGACAATTTATGAATAATCAAACCTGAACGAAGTTTTGGTTCGAACCATGTAGCTTTTGGAGGCATGATGTTTCCACTATCAGCGATATCCATGATTTGTTGCATAGATACTGGATAGAGAGCCAATGCGGTGCGCATCTCTCCATTGTCAACACGACGTTTCAACTCCTTCAAACCACGCAAACCACCTACAAAGTCGATGCGTTTGTCAGAACGTAGGTCTTTGATACCTAAGATCTCATCTAAGATCAGGCGACTTGAGATATCCACATCCAACACTCCGATAGGATCGTCGTTGTTGAAGGTGCCTTGTTTAGCCTTTAAGCTATACCAGTTTTTGTCCAAGTATAATGAGAATTCGTGAAGCTCTTGAGGTTTATATTCCTCAGTTCCTTTCTTCTCGACAGTAAAGTTCTTTGACAAAGCTTTTAAGAACTCTTCGCTTGACAAACCGTTTAGGTCTTTGATGACGCGGTTGTAGTCGAGAATAGTAAGTTGGCTAGCAGGGAAGGCAACAGCCATGAAGTAGTTGTATTCCTCGTCGCCCTTATGGTTAGGGTTTTGCTTGCGTTTCTCGTCGCCCACCAAAGCAGCGGCAGCGGAGCGGTGGTGACCATCAGCGATGTAGAGAGCTTTCATCTTACCAAACTCCTCAGTGACAGTTTTGATATCAGCATCATTGTCGATCAACCAGAATTGATGACCGAATCCATCTATAGGAGCAATGAATTTGTATACAGGATCTTTGGCAGTGTAACGTTTTACCAAAGCGTCCAATGTAGCGTTGTCAGGATAAGCAAAGAAGACAGGTTCGATATTTGCGTTGTTTACGCGAACATGCTTCATTCGGTCTTCTTCTTTATCTCTTCGCGTCAATTCGTGTTTTTTGATGACGCCTGTCATATAGTCGTTTACGTAGGCACCGATGACGAGGCCATATTGAGTTTTTCCGTTCATTGTTTGAGCGTAGATGTAGTACATCTCTTTCTCATCCTGAACGAGCCAACCTTTATCTTGGAATTTTTGAAAATTTTCAGCAGCTTTTTGGTAGACGCGAGGGTCATATTCGCTGGTTCCGACAGGAAAGTCGATTTCTGGTTTGATGATATGGTAGAGAGACATTTCGTTGTCGCCAGCCTCGGCGCGAGCCTCTTCAGAATCGAGAACGTCATAAGGGCGGCTTTCTACTTTTTCTACCAACTCTTTAGGAGGGCGGATGCCCTTGAATGGTTTGATAATTGCCATGGTGTCTTTATATTAAAATTTGATTAAATTTTCTTTTCTCTTTTTGGGAACCAACCTTTTTCCACGCGTTTTCGTTGGTCGAAGACCTCTTTGATGCTCCAGAAGCAAGAGAAGGCAAAGACGCCGAGGAGGGTTGATATGGTTGAGTTATTGCTTATGAGGGATAAGAAGGTGGTGATAATGCCACAAAGGCAGAAGACCCACCAACATTTTACGCCGAAATAATATTCCCCTTTAATCACAAGAGGGTGGAATAGACCGATGATAAGGAAGGTGACAAGACCAATTCCTAATCCCGTATAGTTTAATTCGTTAAGCATAATAATAAATAAATTTGGGTGCAAATATACGCAGAATAATTTAGAAAAAGAGGAGGGTTCTATAAATTCATTTCGTGGGATTTCATCTAAAATCATCCGAGAGGAGAGAAGGCGAAGGGAGAATAAAAGATTTAATTTGTGAAAAAATCTAAAAAACGCTTTGAACTAAGAATATTTAAATATATATTTGCTTACTTTCTGCGTAGCCTTAAAAAGGCAAGTTGAAAAATTGATGTAAACATAGATTTGAGAAAATAATAGTATTTTATATAATATCGGGTAAAAAGAAAAATATTGATTATGAAGAAACAGTTATATACATCGTTGCTTCTGTTATTCGGAGTAGTGACGGGAGTGTTTTCGCAGAGTATGATTATTACTGGAGGTAATGATCATGGTCTTGCTTTGTGTAGTAAGGGCCAGATATATGCGTGGGGTTATAATGATGGCAATCGATTGTGTCTTGCTGCTCCAAACGATGGGCTCTCAATAGCATCGTCACCATGTCTTGTTAATACAGGAGGATTAACATTCTCTCAGTTGTCTGGAGGTTCCGGAGGACATAGTGTTGCATTGTCATGTTTCAAGGTAGTATATTGTTGGGGAGGAAATGATAACATGCAATGTGGTCGACCAAAATCTGATTATATTACTGGTGGAGTACCTGTTCCTGTATATCACGGAGAGGCTCCTGGATATACGGAAGACGGACAACCTGGCGGAGATTATCTAGGAAATGTAAAATATATCTCAGCAACGACAGCTGCTTCGGTGGCTATTTTGAATGATGGAACAGGTCGTGTAGTTATTTGGGGAGGAAACCTAGATGGCGGTGGAGGAGTAATAGAGACTCCTAGTTACGAACCTGTTTTTATTCGAGATGCGCAAGGTCAGCCAATAAAGAATGTTATTCATATCACGGGAGGAGATAACAACATATTGATGATTGTTGGTGATTCTCCAGATGCAAAGGTCGGTACGGTATATTCTATCGGAAACTGGAATGGACGAGGCGGTGGTCTTACTGCAACATCTTTTATTGCTGCACCTGTTGAAATCGGAGATGGAACAGGAAAGAAAAGTTCAGGAAAGCATTTGGATGGTGTACGAAATTGTGGTATCTCCGATGTGGGTGCGTTTGCAGTGGATGGTGCGACCGGTTATGTATATGGCTGGGGAAATGGAGGTTGGGGATGCTCCAACGGATTGGCTAATAATCAAACAACAACATATGCAGAAAAGGTTATTTCTGGTGAATATGAAGCAAAAAGTGGTGATGCATATTTGACAGATGTTACGCAAGTAATTGGAGGAAATGGTTTTGGTGCTGCTGTAACGCAAGAAGGATATCTTTTGTATTGGGGTTGTAATGATGCTGCAAATGGAACTACAAGAAGTGGTGGTGTTGTGCCAAATTCTACATACGCAGCGGCTTCGGATATGTGTAAAACAGGTCCTGTTTACGCTAATTATTGTAAGGGTGAAAAAGGTGCTTCAGAGGTTCGTGTGGATGATGCCGTAGCCATCGCAAGAGGTGATTTGTATGGATTCATGGTGAACAAAGATGGTGATTTCTACACATGGGGTTCTACAGCAAGACCAGGTAATGTTATGCCTGATCATGTTGGTGCATTAGGTATAGGAAAAGAAAAATATGTTAGTACATGTTTAACTAAAATCAATATACAATGTACACCACAGGATTTGTGTCCGGAGGCCTTTATGATCGGACCAAGATATAAATGTCCGGGTGTGGCAACTTCATTGTATTCTGGTTTTTCTCCTACAACGGGTAGTGAGGATGCCTATTTTTATCTATGGCTTAAGGATGGTGATACGTTGAATACGTCAAGACCTAAATCCACGTTGACTGAAAGAAAGGCTGATATCTATAATAAAGATGAAATAGATGCTTCAGAACCAGGTCTATATCGAGTTGAAATCATGTATATCGGATTGAATGTTCCTTGTGATAACTGTCCGGAAACATTCGCTGAAATTGAGGTGATCGATATGGAAATGCCAATTGACACGGTTGTTAAAACATCTTGTGTGGCTACTCCGTTAAGTCCGACTGCAACGGATGTGATTTGTTATGAATTTAATGTTAATAATAAGTTCTACAAGCTGAACCAAGAGACTACTTGGGAAGTATATGCTTCTGAGACAGGTGGAAGTGCATTGGATACAATTGATGTGAAGGCTGGTGGTAAAGGAAGTTTCTGCGTGGATGGAAGCAAAGTTACTGTCAATGACAATAAACCAGTTGACACCACCTATTCCATTTGGTTGGAGGATGTCACAAAGCAACAAATGCATATTTATAAAGATAAGAAAACAACATCATCAGGTTCTTTCCAATCTTATGGATTAATGTTGGAATGTTGGAGTGATGCTCAGTTGTCTTCTTTTGATCTAGTATTGAAATCATATAGTGGAGAGGCAACGGCAACGGTTACTCCTACCATCTATAAAGTGGCTTTAAATGCTCAGGGACAATATGTTGTTGGAAGCGTTTATAAAACAGGTACGAAACAGACAGTCACTTTTGATGATACAGAAACAACAGTGACAGTTGATTGTGGCGACATTTTGTTGGAAGGAAATTCAACAAGAGGTGCAAGGTACGTTTTGGGAATGACTTTCACGGGAAATTGTAATATGTATCTTTTTGGAGTTACTCATGAACAAAATGTTCCGAATTTCACTACTCCAGTTCCTGATGATTTGACGGGTACTGCTGTGTTAGCTATTGGTGCAACAGCTAATCAATACAATTCAATGTCAAACCCTTCAGATTACTGTCCGTATGTTAATGTTACATTTGACAAACTGACTGATTATAACTGTGGTCGTATTGAACTTCAATCTAAGTATTGGTGTCCTCCTTGTAACCAACCAGATCCATTCGATATCGAGGTGACTGGCGCTACTCCTTCTAATGACACAATCTATTTGTGCGAAGAGAGCGATAAGGTTACTCTTTCTGTATCTTCGGTTAAAAAAGCGGCTGATAATACTGCCTTCTTCGACGAACTTTGGTTCCTCGACAAGGTGGGTGCTGATGCTGACGCTCTTCAGACTGATACAAAGAAACAAGCAACAACGCTTAATCAACCTATCGTCTGGACTGCTGCTAAAGAGGGTACTACAGAAAAATATTATGTAAAAATACGTGATAATGAAAAACCTGACGCTGCTGCTTGCTACGTCTTCGATTCTATTATCGTTAAGTATAACAAGAAACCTATAGCTCCAGATATCGATGATATTGCTATCTGCGAAAATGCTAGTGCAACTGAAAAACAAGCGCTTACAAATGCTCTTGCTAGCGCTGATTTCAATGGTCTGACCGTTACTTGGTATAGCGATGATGCTAAAACTACCAAAACGAGTGAGCCGGATCTATCCACCCTCACTAAATCGGATAAGACTTACTACTACGACGTGATGGATGATGCTACAGGTTGCTATAGCAATGTTAACTCTGTGCAGATTACTGTTTATGGTGTCCCTGCAGACCCTGTTGCTGCAATCGACCCATTCTGCGTCGGTGATAATGTATCATTAGTTCAAACTTCTCCTGTTGAAGGGTATGAGGTGATTTGGTATGACGAAAGTGATGCCCAATTAACAAGTAACTCATTGGCTACTCTCACTGGAAAGGATTACACTTATCACTATGTATTGAAAAGTCCTGCACCAGAAAACTGCTTGAGCGATAAAATCGCTTATCCGTTTACAGTGCAAAATTATACGAGCGTTGTTTTGGACACAACTATGATTTGTGGACAAACAACGATGACCACCTCTTCTTTAACTCCTTCTACTGCTTCTATCACTTGGGCTCTTGAAGGAGCAGTGGTCGCTACTCCTACTTTCACTACTGCTTCTGGTAAGGTGGGTAATATCGGAACAGTATCTGCTACGGTAAAACAAACAGGCTACTGCGATAAAACATTCGAAATGGAGAATGTTTATGTGAAGGATATCCCTTCTAAACCAACGGGTGAGTTGAAGGTTACTTACTTGAAGACTGATGCAGTAAACAATGTCTTCAAAAACTTGTTGGAACAAAATCCAAATGCAGTGAAGGAAGAGACGGGTTATACTTTGCAATGGTATGACGCTTCAGGTAACAAGTTGTCTTCTTGTCCTGTTCCTCCTTACCCTGCTGCCACTGAAACAGAAGATAAGTTTTATACTTATAAGGTGTCTCGCATCAACGCAGATGGTTGTGAGAGTGAAACAGAGACAGTCAATGTTACCGTTTATTTGACTCCTGCTCCAACCACAACAGACATCTCTTATTGCTTGAATAGTCCTAATGTGGCTCCTCTTACTGCACAAATCAACGATCCAAACAATGTAGGAGGATTCAGCCTTCAATGGTATGATCTAAACAACCAAAAGGTGGCTTCTATAACACCTGACGTTAGTGTTGCTGGTAAGACTACCTATCATGTTACTCAGGTTTCAAGTGATGGTGCAGAGAGTTCACCTGCTGATCTTACAGTCACTGTTTATGAGGTGTTGGAACCTACGTTAAGTGCAGCTAATGAATATGAATATTGTGCAGACCAAAGCACAGTTTCATTAGAGGCTTCATTGAATTCAGATAACGACATTCATCCAGCTAGTGACCTCGTATGGTCTAAGAAAGATGAGAATGGTGATTACATTGTGGTACCTAACTCCAACTTCTCGTTGGATGTGACTGCAACCACCACTTATCAGTATGCTGTTCATCAAACCTATACCACTACTTCTAATGAAGTATGTGTAGGTCCTAAGGTAGAGAAAGAGGTGAAAGTAACTTATGTTCCACCAGTAGTGACACATGAGGTTCTTTACTTGAAGGCTTCTGCTAATGCAGATGGTACATTCTCTAAGAACTTGTTGGAACAAAACCCTTCTGCAGTTGAATATACATCGGGTGCTACACTCGTTTGGTATGAGAGCGATTGCTTGACGAAGGTGACAACGGGTACTCCTTCACCAAAGGTTGACCCTACAGTTCCAGAAGGAAGCGAACAAAATGAGAGCTATTGTGTTAGTCAGATTATTGATGGATGCGAAAGTACGCCTACACCTATCGCAGTGCGTATAAGCGATGCGTTGCCTCCAACTCCTTACACATATCACTATTGTGAAGGCGCTACAATGGAGGATTTGAAAGCTGACATTAACAAATTGACTGCTACTTCTCAATATGAATTATATTGGTATGGCGAACAAGAGCCTGCTACTACCAGTGCATCTGACAATGTTATCAAGGGTGATACTTATCCAATGAATGGTAAGGTGGCAACTCTGAATGGCACGGGTGTGACAACATTGAAATATTGGGTGGCTCAACACGACTTGTCTACGGATGCAGTAAGTTCTGCTCAACCAGTTATCATCAACATCTATCCACAACCAGTTGTTTCGATCGATGATCCAGCTCCTGTCTGTGAAGAGAATGTTAACTTGGCAATGGGCGCATCTGTTTCAAATGTCTCTTATAATGTAAGTTATCACTATTACAAAGATGGTGTTGAAATGGTGGGTACATCCACTGCTATCATGAGTGGTAAATACTCTGTCAGTGCAGAATATACATTGCCTGCAACCGCTTCTTCTACCGTTATTGTTAATAACAATGGTGTATGTGCAGGTCCTCAGAAAGAGGTCAATGTGGTTATCAACGACTTGACTGTTCCTGAGATCCTCGGATTCTATACGACTTGTCCTGGTACAAGTGTTACTTTGCATGCAACCGCTTCAAGTACTGATCCTGGTTCAGACGCTATCACTTATGCATGGACTTCTGATCCTGCTTCAGCTATCGCTTCTGCACAAGCTGATTCTATGGTAACGACAACCCTTTCAACTGAGCCTGGAACTAAATATAAATTTAGTGTCACTGCAACAGCAGGAGCTTGCGTTAAGTCTATTCCAACTGGAAGCGAACATGACGTGACAATTGGTAACGGACAGGTAAAGGGTACAATGACCTTGCAAGAGGATGAGAACTACAACGGAGAGAAATTCCTCTTCTCTAATGATATGGAGAGAAGATTCTTGAGTTGCGGTAGACCAGTTAATATCAAGGTTGATTACACTACTACTGAAGGAACTTATACATGGTATAAGAATGGACAACCATGGAAGACCGGTAGTGAGGTGACAACAGATGCGTTGGATATGGATAGTGAAGATATCTATACGGTAGAGTTCATCAATCAATGTAAGGCAACTGCCGCAGTAACCATTGAGACAGTTCCTCTCTCTGCTTCTCCAATTTCACAAGATCTTGTTGAGTTGTGTGAGGGTGTACCGTTCACTACTTCATTTACATATAAGTTGAGAGCAGGTTTGACTCCAGCTATTACATGGTATCACGAAGGTCATGAGATCGGAGGTCAGACAGATCCTGTTATGGTATTGAATAATACGAAAGATGAGGATGATGGAGTTTACTCATATACAATCCAAAACAATGGATGTATCGTGGAAGGTGTAGCCAACACATTGAATGTAAAACCTTACATTCGTGCTACCATCCAGTCTGAGCCATTTGTTGTAGACCGTCATCAAACAGCTACTTTGCCTATCACCTTCGCTGTTCCTTCTAATGGAAGTCAGAACATCGAATGGAATGAAGGCGGACAGAAAGTATATGATAAAAACCCATTCATCGTTACGGATGTGACAGCTGATCATGAATATGACATCTATCTCACCGACCCTGAATATTGTGGTGACACTCTTCATGCTACTCTTTATGTAGATGCAGAACTTCAATTGAAGACTGAGATGAAGGATGTAATCTGCTTGGGTAATTCAGCAGTATTGAAAATCGATACGACAGGTACAGGTAAGTTCCGTAATCCAAATTCAAATCCAGTGTTAGACATCTCATATGTTGAGAATGGTATAACTCACAGTTTGGTTGATAAGATTAGAAAGAATGGAGATACATTAGAGGTGACAGTAAGTCCTGAAATCGATACGGAATATCAGATCACCTTCTCGTATACATCTCAAATGAGACACCAAGAGTTAATCTCTAAAGAGCAAATAGAGGTAATCCCTGCTATTAGCCTGACTACTCCAGCAGTGCCAAATGTCTGTGAAGGAGGTGAGGCAGTCTTGGAGGTTAAGGATGTTTCTCCAGAAGGTACGACCGTATCATGGAAGGCAGATCCAACCATCCTAAGCGGTGAAAATACCACAACGATTCGTGTACAACCAACCTTCGCTGGTGGTGCTCAACCATTCGAAGGAGGTGCTAATTACCAATCGTTGTACACATATACGGCGATTGCTTACAACGACTTCTGTCAGACTTCTGTAGAGTATGCTGTGCCAGTTATCGTTGATCAACCATTGAGTGGTGATATCACAGGAATCACTGAAATATGTGAAGGCTTTGAAGCTTCCTTCGATGCATCCTCTTACAAGGCATCAACATATACATGGACACCTGATACGTTAGGCTTGCCATCAAGAGCTACACAGACAGTTAAGCCAACACAGTCTACGCAGTATATGGTTGATATGACACGAGGTTTGTGTTCTGCTTCTGATACGTTCATCGTTACAGTTCACACTAACCCAGTTATTGAGAGCATCGATTCTATCGCATTGAGAGATCGTCAGATCGTCTTGGCACAAGATCGTGGTGAGGCACCATTCTTATATGGTATTGATGTTCAACCAGCCGATGGAAATGATATTAAGACTAATTTGACATTCTCTAAACACGTTGTTAATGTTACCGACCGTTACGGATGTAAGACGACGGGAAGCTTCCGTTTGGATCCTCCAGCAATCGTAATTCCTGAGTTGGTTACTGATAATGGTGATGGAGTCAATGATGTATGGCTAATTCCTAATTTGGCTGATGTTTATCCTAATGCCATCGTTTCTATCTATGATAGATTCGGTAAGTTGCTAGCTCAATTCTTAGGAGCAGACTCAGATGGTTGGGATTGTACGTATATGGGCAGAAAACTACCATCTACCGACTATTGGTATCAGATTACCATAGAGGAGATTAACAAGGAGTATACAGGCCACTTTACGTTGATAAGACGATAAATTTTTAAAGTTTATACAAAAGTTGGGGGGCAAAAACTCCCCAACTTTTAATATTTTTCTATATTTGCATTTTAGTAGCCTGATTCTCCCTATGGAGATGATGCTCGTAATTATTATTACCTTAAACTTATAAGTTGTGTTATGAAGGTTTTTTTGAATAGAATTGGATTGATACTCGTATTAGCAATTTCTTCAATTTCTAGTGTGTGTGCACAAGATGAAATTGTTTGCGAACAATACCACTTCAATTATTATTTGGTGAATCCTGCCGTTGCTGGAGCAGAGCGTTGTACACATTTGATGCTGACGGGCAAGTTTCAATGGACAGGTCTTGATGATCATCCGATGACGCAAACGTTAAGTGCTCGTACTCGTGTGTTGGGTAATGTTGGTATAGGTGCCTACCTTTACAATGATAAAAATGGTTACTCATATCGTCAGGGTGGTGAGGTTACTTTTGCTTATCATCTTCCACTGACTCAGAATGATCGTTATACCATGAAAGATCGTTCTATTCAACGTCAGTTGTCATTTGGTATATCTATGATGCTCAACCATTATAATTTCGATAATTATTTGGTGGATAAGTACGGTTATACGGATAATGTGCTCGGAAACGAGGGCATGGACAAAGGTATCTATTTCAATGCTAATGCGGGTCTCTATTTCTTGTGGGATAACTTCTTCTTGGGTTACTCTATGAGTAATTTGATTCCTACGGAGATGACCGAATTGGGTATTGATGAGCCTATCAGACCGTTGACTGGTTATGGTTTCCTTGGTTATGATTTTGACCTAGTGAACAACATTACTTTGGAACCTGCTGCAATGTTCAAATTCAATGTTAACGACGAACGTCAGTTGGATATCAATTTGAAATTCATGCAGACAATCCCATCCAACGAAGATTTCTCTTATTGGTTGCAAGCTTCTTATCGTCACACATTGGAGAATAGTGATTATAGCCCTTCTCCATTGTCTTTGTATATTATGGGTGGTATTCGTTATAAAGGATTCCATGCTGGATATGCTTATCAAATTGGCTTGACTCCATTGAACCGTCAGAATGGTGGTACTCATGAGTTGATGTTGGGTTATACTTGGTGTGTAACAAAACATTTCTGCCGTTAATCTATTTTTCATTTAAGTTATATGTTGTCTGTCGTTTCCCGTTTATCGGAATATGATTCATTAAGAAAAGTATATCACCAGAAACGTGATGGTGAAACATTTCCTTCTTCTGAGGCATTACATGAGGTTGTTAACCTGACTCGTTCCATCATATTCCCTGGTTATTATGGAGATTCATCCGTTGATTTGAGTACTTTGCAATACTATATTGGTGTCTCTGTCGACAAACTTACTACGGTCTTGCAGGAACAGATACTCTCTGGTTTCCTCTTCGGATCCTCTTCAGAAACGGAATATGAACAACTGAAACTTAAATCCCAAGAATTGGCTAATAGATTCGTCGCTAATCTTCCCTCTTTGAGAGATACCTTGGTTTGCGACGTGGAGGCTGCATATTATGGCGACCCTGCTGCTAAAAGCTTCTCTGAAATTATATTCTGCTATCCTGCAGTGAAAGCCATCTCCAATTATCGTATTGCCCATGAATTGCTCACTTATGGCGTACCTTTAATCCCTCGAATGATTACCGAAATGGCTCATTCGGAAACGGGTATTGATATCCATCCAGGTGCTACCATCGGTAAGTATTTCACAATAGACCATGGTACGGGTGTCGTGATTGGTGAGACTTGTATCATCGGTGAACATGTGAAGATATATCAGGGTGTCACTTTGGGTGCGAAGAGCTTCCAATTGGATGAACAAGGTAACCCTGTAAAAAATATTGAAAGACACCCTATCATCGAGGATAATGTAGTGATTTATGCAAACGCTACTATCTTAGGTAGAATCACTATCGGACGTGACTCCATCATTGGTGGTAACGTCTGTGTTACTTCTGATGTTAGTCCTTGTACTAAGATTGTTCAACCTCACTCTAATTTATAAGTGAACGAAGTTACTGCAACTCCTGATCACATCTTATATCTTGAGGAGATTCCCTCTACGAATGATTTTCTAAATGCATTGGTGCAATCGTCTGATTCACCTTTGTCCAACGGTTTTATTGTCTCTTCTCAGTATCAATCATCGGGAAGGGGACAGGTGGGCAACCACTGGCATTCTGAAAAGAATAAAAACCTACTGTTTAGTCTGCTGCTTTATCCCGATTTTATCAAAGCGAAAGATCAATTCTATATCTCTAAGGCGATTTCAATTGCCATAGTTAAGACGTTACGTGCCTTATTTCCCGATCAATCCGATTTTTTCAAGATAAAATGGCCTAATGATATTTACTATAAGGACTCAAAACTTGCGGGTATCCTCATAGAAAATCTGCTGGTGGGCGAGTATATCTCCAACACCATCGTCGGCATTGGCTTGAATGTGGATGAGACCCATTTCCCTACGAATCTTCCCAATCCCATTTCATTAAGGATGATCGAACCTGAGATGACGGTTGGCAAAGAGGCATTGCTTCGCCGATTGAGACACTCCATACTATTGGAAATAGAGCGTTTGAGGGATGATGCTTATTTCAACCAATTGTCGGAACAATACCTTCAAATGTTGTATCGATACAATCTTCCATCACCCTTCTCGGATTCGCAGGGGGAGTTTGTGGCAACCATCGTGGATGTTCATCCAGATGGGAAATTGCTCCTTCAGACGGAAAAAGGTGAGAAACGATTGTATTATTTTAAAGAAGTAGAATACAAATTCAAATGATAACCTTTATCTTTGGGGTGAAATTTTAAACTCTTTATTTATAACGGTAAACTTTTCTGAAAAAGTTTCATTAAACTATATTTATTGTGTCAAACATAATGATTATCAATGGACCCAACTTAAACTTGTTGGGTAAGCGTGAACCCACTATTTATGGATCACAGTCGTTTGAGGAGTATTTGGATCAGTTGAAAGAGAAATATCCAGATGTGAATATCTCTTATTATCAATCCAACGTGGAGGGTGAATTAATCAATGTCATCCAAGAGACTGGCTTTATCTCTGATGGAATCATTCTTAATGCGGGTGCCTATACGCATACATCATTGGCTATCGCAGATGCTATTCGTGCCATCAAGTGTCCAGTGGTTGAAGTCCATATCTCCAATGTGTTCAAGCGTGAAGAGTTCCGTCATCACTCCTTCCTTACCTCTGCATGCTGCGGATGTATCTTAGGATTCGGTCTCGATTCATATCGTTTAGCACTAGAATCGCTTATTCACATCCATAGCCAGCATCAAGATAATGAATGCTGAAAAATATTTAGAAGACCCTGTCGTTGCGAAGTATTGTTCCTATCTTATGTTGGAACGATCCTATTCTGACAATACGGAACTTTCTTATTTGAATGATATTTCAAAACTATTAGACTATCTTTCTGACGCCCATATTAGCTATACAGATGCTTCCTATGAGGTTTTGCAGGATTTTCTGATAGATCTGTCGGAACTGGGTATTGCGCAACGATCTCAGGCTCGTATCATCTCTGGAATTAAGTCTTTCTATAAGTTTCTCTTGGCAGAACAGCTTATAGAGATAGACCCTACGGAGATGCTCTCTTCTCCTAAACTCTCTCGTCACTTACCGAATGTCCTTACACTTGATGAGGTGAATGCCATCATCGATTCTGTCGACCTGTCTGACCCCTTGGGACATCGGAATAGGGCAATGCTTGAAACTTTATATAGCTGTGGTTTGCGTGTCTCTGAATTGGTTAATCTGCAATTGTCTAACCTCTATCTCAACGAGGAGTATATCTCTGTGATTGGAAAGGGTAACAAACAACGTCTCGTACCCATCTCCCCCAGAGCTATCCATGAAATACAAAATTGGCTGAAGGATCGTTCTCACTTTCCCATCGATAAGGCGAGCAGCGATATCCTATTCCTCAATCGAAGGGGTAAAAAACTGACAAGGGTGATGGTCTTTTATATCGTAAAGAATCATGCTGAAAAGGCAGGTGTCGTCAAAGAGATTAGTCCTCACACCTTCAGACATTCCTTTGCCACTCATCTATTGGAGGGAGGTGCCAACCTTCGTGCTATCCAGGAGATGTTGGGCCATGAATCTATTCTGACAACAGAAATCTACTCGCACATAGATATGCAACGCTTGCGCGAGGAGGTGATACAGTTTCACCCCAGAAACCAGTGGAAATAACGCTTTATTTGGTGAGTTTCACCGATTCATTCTTTGTGTTTGTATTCTCTCTTACGGTTACCTCAATCTTCCCGTCTTCTTTCAAGTGAAAGGTGAGGTCGCCACCGCTGATCCAGTTGGTGAATAAATAACGAATGGTTAATTCGTCGTTTGCCTTCCATCCATAACAACCTGACACGTTAAAATGCCGATGAATCCCCTTAAATCGATCGTTGGCTCTGATGCTGTATGGGGGACATACATTGGTGGATGTGCCGACCCACTTTTTATATCCTGCCTTAATGGTGTATTGCTCATTTTCTGTTGTTGTAACTGTCAGTTGAAGCTGTTTCCCTTTCTTGTTGATCTGTACGCTCTTCCAATCGAGAGTGTTCCCGTTCTTTAATGTTATCTCCTTACCGAAAAACTTCTCTTTATTACTGGATTTTCCCTTTCCATCGACAATTGGAAGGGTGTAGCTCTTTTTTATCAGATGTTTGTATGCCTTTCCCTCTTTAAGTGGGGTGTCGCTGACACGAGACATGAGTTTGTCGTAGACCATCAGTTGCTCTTTCAATCCTTTGCCTCGATTGGCTTGTGTGATGGCAACGACCATCTTCGTTTTGGGTGATATGATGATGTATTGTCCGAATGCACCATCAGCTCTGTATGTTTTTGTCTTCTCTTGATACCATATATGATAGCCGAAATTGGAAACCATACCCGTCTTCTTATGAACCTTCATCATCTCGTTGATCCACTTTTCAGATATCAGTTGTTTACCGTTCCATTTTCCCTTGTCTAATAGTAGTTGACCGACTTTAGCCATCGACTCCACTTGCATGTAAAGTCCCCATCCACCGGTGTTTATTCCCTCCGGACTCTCTTCCCATTCCACCTCTGTGATGTGCATGGGTGTGAAGATACGAGCTTTCAGATAGTCCAGCATCTTCATCCCTGTTGCACGTTGCACTATGGCAGAGAGCAGATAGCTCACCATCGAATCATATTCAAATGTCTCTCCTGGATTCTTGATCTCCTTACTTAGAAAAGCTTTTATCCATTCTGTCTCCTTACTTCTTAGTTGCCAATCGCGTTTGATGCCTGAACACATGACGAGCAAGTCTCGTACAGTTAGTTTTGCCAATTCTTTTGAGATAGAGATAGTACGGATTTCATCGGGGAAAAAAGAGACCACTCGGTCTGTTATCTTCAGTTTCTGTTCGTCGACAGCTAAACCGACAGCAATGCCCACAAATGTTTTTGAAGCAGAATATATTGTATGCGACTCCTTCGCAAGAATAGGCTTTGGATGCAGTTCGCCGATCACCTTTCCATTTCTGAGAATCATGATTCCGTGAAGTTCGCCATCCTTCGAATGAACCATTTCATCGAATAATTCTTCAATATCTGACGAAGATATTCCCTGTGATTCAGGCGACACTCTTTCTAGATCATTGATTTGCGCACATACGGGGTTGACTGTGATTAGAAACAGTAACAACAAGAGATGTATGGTTAGATGCTTTTTACCGTTCATCGTTTTTTTTCACAAAGATAGGAAAAAATGGAAATGAAGGTTGCGAGTGTACTCAGTTAAACAAATAAGAAATACCTTTGGGTTATACTTGCAGAACTTAGATTTTTTTAGTACTATTGCCCGTTTTTTAATAGAAATGAGTGATGACCAGTAGTTGGTCTAATTGCGAATGTTTTTCTTTACGATAAGGTCACAGATATGGCAGAGATGAAAAATTTGGCGAAGCAAACCGCCATCTATGGTATTAGTAGTATTTTGGGGAAGTTCCTCAATTGGTGTTTAGTTCCACTTTATACATATATTTTAACCAGTTCGGCTGAGTATGGTGTTGTGACGAATCTCTATGCATGGACGGCACTTCTGTTGGTGATACTTACGTATGGAATGGAGACGGGATTCTTCCGTTTTGTCAACAAATCGGAAGAGGATCCACAGAACGTCTATAGTTCTGTGCTGTGGTGTGTAGGTTCCACATCACTGATCTTTGCGGTAATGGCTTGCCTCTATTCCCAATCTATCGCAAACTTTTTAGGCTATTCCAACCATCCGGAATATATCTCCATGATGGCGGTCATTGTAGCCATGGATGCTTTCGGATGTATACCGTTTGCCTATCTGCGTTATCAAAACAAGGCAGCCCGCTTTGCTATCATCAAGTTGATTATGATTATAATCAACATCTTCTTCAATATTTTCTTCCTTTTGATTTGTCCATGGTTGATGGAGAAAGCACCTTCGTTGGTTGATTGGTTCTACGATCCGAATTATGGAGTGGGATATGTCTTTGTGTCCAATTTGATTTCCACGATATCTGTCACCCTTATGTTGTTGCCACAAATCTTAAAGGCTAAGTTCTCTGTGGATGGTGGACTATTGAGTAAGATTCTTCGGTATTCATTACCCCTACTGATATTGGGTGTTGCAGGTATCATGAATCAGACGATAGATAAGATTATCTTCCCATATTTAATACCAGACAGATTGGAGGCGGAGACCCAGTTGGGTATCTATGGAGCCTGCTTTAAGATCGCCATGGTGATGATGGTCTTCACACAAGCGTTTCGTTATGCTTACGAACCTTTTGTCTTTGCGCAGAACAAGGGAGGAGATAAGAAAAACGAGTATGCAGATGCGATGAAGTTCTTTATCATCTTTTCCTTGCTGATTGTGTTGGGTATGGTCTTCTTTTTGGATGTACTGAAATACCTGATACGCAGTGATTATTGGGTAGGATTGAAGGTGGTACCAATCATTCTTTTCTCTTATCTGTTTCAAGGTATCTTTTTCAATTTGTCTTTGTGGTACAAACTGATAGATAAAACCATTTTTGGCGCCATTCTCTCCCTCATAGGGTTGGTTATCACATTGGTTATCAACATCGTTTTCGTCCCACAATATGGATATATGGCATCAGCTGCCGCCTCTTTGTGCTGCTATTTTATGATTATGCTCATATCCTATTTCCTCGGACAGAAATATTATCCTATCAATTACGATTTGAAGTCTATCTTCCTTTACGTTGTAGTTGCCTTAGCACTTCTGGCGATTAGTTATCTGTCGCCATTGGAGGGCGTTTTGAAATATATTCAAAACATCATACTGATTCTCCTCTTTGTCGCGTTGATAATTAAGAGAGACCTCCCATTGTCGGCTATTCCAGTTGTTGGGAAGTTCTTTTCTAAACGCGCAGGATAAATTCATCTGAGGTGAGTTTTTTATATGATTTGTCAAAATATATTTTAAATTTGCTAGAAATCCTTAAAGTTGGTTTTTGAAAATTCTTTTCGGGGAATCTCATACTAACTAATGTTTAAACAGTGAATTTATAGCATTCACCTAATACTTAAGACCATGGAAATAACAATAATGATTCTACAATTGTTGGTGGTATTGCTGGCATTGTATGTGGGTTCTCGCTACGGAAGTTTGGCTTTGGGTGCCATCAGTGGTATAGGATTAGCCATTTTAGTGTTCGGTTTTGGATTGAAGCCTGGAAATCCTCCTACAGACGTTATTTATATAATCATAGCAGCCGTTACGTGTGCAGGTATTATGCAAGCAAGCGGTGGTATGGATTGGTTGATTCAGATAGCAGAGAGACTGCTACGAAAACATCCGAAGTACATTACTATTCTAGCCCCTTTGTGTACCTTTTTCTTAACGGTATTGGTTGGTACGGGACATGTTGTCTATACATTAATGCCCATAATTTGTGATATCTCATTGAAAAAAGGAATTCGTCCGGAGCGTCCATGTGGTGTGGCCAGTATTGCTTCACAAGTGGGTATCACCTGTTCGCCTATCGCAGCAGCGGTAGCTTCGTTTGTTGTCATTTCCAATGAGAATGGTTTTGATGTCAATAATCTAGGTGTTATCGCTATCACTATTCCTGCCTGTATTTGTGGATTGATGGCCGCTGCGGCATGGTCTTACAACAGAGGATTGGACCTTGATAAGGACCCTCAGTTTCAAGCACGTTTGGCGGATCCTAAGATGAAAGAATATATGTTTGGTAGTACAGCGTCAGTCCTCGATAAAGAGGTAAGTAAACAAGCTAAAGCTGCAGTATATATATTTTTAGGAGCATTAGCCATCATTGTGTTATTCTCTGTTATGCAAATCATCAAACATGACATTCGTCCGTTTTACGATGGTAAACCATTAGGAATGAATATTATCATTCAGATTGTGATGATAGCCGCCGCTGCTTTTATGATTATATTCTGCAAGGCAGAACCTAAAAAGGCGGTGGCAGGACCTGTTTGGCAGAGTGGTATGGTCGCTGTGGTAGCTATTTATGGTATAGCATGGTTGGCAGACACATTCTTCTCTAATTATCTTGATGTGATGAAAGGTGGGTTGACAGGTATTGTTAGTGAATATCCATGGTGCATAGCGTTTGCTTTCTTCGCAGTTTCTGTATTGATCAATTCACAAGGAGCAGTTGTGGTTGCCATGTTGCCGCTTGCCTATTCTTTGGGTATTCCAGGTCCTGTATTGTTGGGCGTGTTGCCAAGTGTCTATGGATACTTTTTCATTCCGAACTACCCAAGCGATATAGCCACAGTGAATTTCGACCGGTCTGGTACCACTGTCATCGGTAAATATCTGCTCAATCATAGTTTCATGATCCCTGGATTGATTTGTGTGATTGTCAGCACGCTTGTTGCTATGTTTTTGACACGTTTGATTTACTAATCATAAGTTGGACATATAGGTTTATGAGATGGGGTTAAAAATCCCATCTCATTTTTTATTTGATGAACAACAAAAAAAACATGAACTTCGAAAAAAAATGAAGTTCACTGAAAAAATCCGCCACTCGTTGAAATAAATAGTTGATTCTTTTTCGTCTTTCTACTTTTACATCGTGAATAAGAATGTGCACTCTTATTTTTATGCTAAACTGAATGTAAATTAAAGAATCATGAACAAGAAAAATTGTAAAATCTTAGAAAGCATTTTTGTGTTGCTTTTCGCTAGTATGACGATGACAATTTCGGCAGCAACTGCAACACAAGTGTTGGTGGAGCAAGAAGGTTCCATCGAATCCTTCATTATCTATGATGGAGGGAAAATGTATTTCTCCGACAATCAATTGATACTCGATACTCTTGGGAATGGGAATTTTATGGCGAAACCGTTGTTGTCTGTGAATAAGTTGCAGTTTGCCACGGTTGAAATCTCATCAATGGGAACGATGGAGGTTTTGAACTCATCGCTCTCGGTCACCACCCATCCTAATCCTGTTGTTGATTATATGATTGTCAGGATGAATCAGGAAGGTCCTTTCCCGTATCAGATTTATAATACGAACGGACAGGTGATCATGCAAGGAAATGTTGTCAATGGTGAGGCTATTGACCTCAGTTCGCTTGCAGTGGGTGTTTATTTTATAAAAGTAGAAGATACATATTTCAAATTTAGTAAGCTATGAAACGCCATATATTATTCTTAATATCAATCGTCGTCGGACTGGCCATGCTTGCGCAAAGTCGGATGAATTTTCACCTCACGACGCAGCTAATTGAGTCGTTCAATCTGTCAGATATTGATACGATTCGTTTTAAGGAAGGCTATGCTTATGTAGAGGGAAAGAATGAACAATCATACCAAATCGAATCCATCGATAGTGTCACCTTCACGTTGGAGTCTGGTGCATTGCAAGGTGATACCGTTTTCGTTACATATAACGCATCTGAGGTGACGGTCGTCAACCCCTATCCTTCGGTTAGTGTGGAGACAAACGGAGCAGATGTAACAGTCATACCATCAACAGGTCAGAAGGGTATAGTTTATTATCTGAGTGGAGAGTCGGACAATGGTTCATTCCAGATCACTCCAGACAGAGGTTTTACGTTGGTGTTTGATAACCTTTCACTATCAAACAGTAATGCTCCCATTGTCGTAAACGAGAGTGAAGATGCAGAATCACATACAGCCAATATCCATCTGATTGGATCCTCTATGCTTTCCGATTCCGAGTCGAATAATCTGAAATCAGCACTCTATACCAAATCTAAAATGGTGATTAATCAGGATGGATTTGATGGTTCGTTATCCATCAAAGGAAATAAGAAACATGCCATTAATTCATCCAAAAACATTGAACTGTATAACGGTAAGATCGTTATCGTAGGTGCAGAGGGAGACGGTATCAATGCAGATGCTCTGAAGATGTATGGTGGAGCTTTAGAGATTGCTGGTACGTCTGGCGATGGGGTTGATTGCAGTGAAGAGATTCTTGTTGAAGGAGGTACCATCACATTAGATGTTACAGCAGATGACACAAAAGGTTTGAAGAGTGATAGTCTCATCAACATGACGGGCGGTTCTGTCGTTGCAACCGTGAAGGGTGCAGGATCTAAGGCGATGAAGGCAGACAAGGGTGTGAACATCCGTGGCGGTGTGCTGACAGCCTACCTTATGGCAGAGACACCTTTTCAGGAGACCGATGCTTCGTCGGGTGAATTGAATTTCAGCTATAATTCAGCCATCTCATGCAATCAGGAGATTACGATTCAGGAGGAAGGAAAGGTGATTGTGGAGGGAGCCGGTGTTGCCGCCAGAGGATTGAATGCAGATGCCAATGTCAATATTTTAGGAGGCGCACTTCAATTGAATCTTACAGGAAAACATTATGTTGAGTCCACAGGAGATACGACAACCGTTTGTGGTGTCAAGGCCGATCATCAAGTGATGATAACATCAGGCTCTGTTGATATGACGATAGGAAGTGATGCCAATGCATCAAAAGGTATTAAGGCAGATTATGTTGATATCAGGGGAGGGGCAGTTTCCATCACAAATAATGGAAAGTATTTCTCCACGACAAGCACATCCTCGTCAAGTTCAACTAATCCATTTGGAGGAGGTGGTCGTCCCGGTGGCGGTTCATCAACCATCACAACGGTCAATTCGACAGTGGCAAAGGCCATAAAAGGAGATCGAGAGGTGAATATCACGGGCGGTACACTCGTATTGAATGTTCCGTCGGGCAAAGGTATCACTTGTGATAGTCTGATTACGATTGGACAGAAGAACGGAGAAGATTCAGATTTGAGTCTGACGATTGTTTCAGGATCACAAAATGAATCCACCTATAGCAAGGGAGGCGAGAATAATCGCACGAAGTATATGTGTGTTCCTAAGGGAATTAATTGTGATGGAGAGGTAGTTATCAATAGTGGTACATTGGATATTACATCATACGATACAGGCATCAAGGGAAGATATTTAACGGTCAATGGAGGTAAAATAACAGTTTGGGCCTCTTATGACCAGGGACTCCATGGCGAATATGAGTTGACGGTTAATGGAGGAGATATCTTGGTGTCGGAATCATACGAAGCGATGGAAAGTATAAAAATGACCTTTAACGGAGGTGTGACCTCCAACTATGGAAAGGATGATGTCTGGAATTGTTCCAAGGCCACCACGGGGTCTAATAATACGATTATTCTGACTGTCAATGGCGGGTATCACTATCTGAAGGTTATTGGTAGTGGAGATACAGACGTGGTAGATTCTAATGGATCATTCTCCTTCACAGGAGGAGTAGTGATTGTAGAGACAGGATCGGGAAGCACCTTAGATTGTGATGGAACGAAGAGTTTCTCGGGTACCCCTATTCTGATGCTCTTCGGAGGAAAGACCGAAGGAGTGCCAAGCGGATCGGATATATGCAATAAGATGATCAATACCATTTCTGCGAATACCCGTTATTCTGCTGTTGTAGATAACCGTGTGCAAGCATCTTTCACAACCACGGCAACAGCCAGCTCATTAATGTATTTTGCACCGGGCTCCCCTTCATTCTATTCAGGAGGAAGTGTGAGCAACAGTAAGGAGGTATATTTCCGTAGCAATGGAAATACAACATTGACATTCAGTTATGATGGCACGATTTCCAACGGAAGCCAGATAACGAATGTGACCAGCGCCACAGCTTCATCTATGGGCGGTGGACCAGGCGGTCCTGGCGGTTGGTAATTTCAGATAATATCACAAGGCCCCCTAAGCTGAACTACTTGTTGTTGTGCAACAAAGGTTGATTGAAGTACACTTCGATCAACCTTTCATTTTATAGGTTTGAAGGGATGTTTGAGATGCAATCCGAAATTTATTGTAATATTGCAGTAAATTTCGGATTGACTGTTGGAAATATGATGAAATCGTCTCAAAAGATTAGTTTTATTTATACGTTTTGTGATTGTAATCCGAATTTTTGTGTAATATTGCAGTAAATTTCGGATTGAATAATTTATTAGAACAAGAAATCTATGGTAAATTACATAAACAGACCGAGATATTTGCAGCAGCTTATCGATAGGCGTGACAATGGTGAAGTGAAGATAATAACAGGACCACGACGCTGTGGTAAGTCTTGGCTTTTGTCTCATATCTACAAGGATTACCTTCTGTCACAAGGTATAAAAGAAAGTAATATCATCTCTGTATCACTAGATGTCGATGAGGATGAAGAAGGTAATGACCTTACTGATCCGAATAAATTGAAAGCTTATCTTCATGAACACATTACAAATAAAGAGGAAAACTATTATGTTTTTCTTGACGAGATACAAGAAGTAAAGGGCTTTGAACGCATTGTCAATGGTATTAACTTACATGATAACGTAGATGTATATATTACTGGAAGCAATTCGAAATTTCTATCAAGTGATATTCGAACCATCTTTCGTGGACGTGGAGATGAAGTAAGGGTATTTCCACTATCCTTCAAAGAGTTTTGTTCTGATAGAACTGAGTTGAAGAATGAACTTTGGAAGGAATATTACACTTACGGGGGAATGCCTGGATTATTAAAGCAACATACAGCGGAGCAGAAAGCAAAATACCTTCAGAGATTATGGGAGAAAACCTATATTGATGATGTTATAGAGCGTAATAATGTAAAAAACAGACAGGCGTTGGAGTCTCTTGTCGATGCACTCTGTTCTTCTATTGGGTCACTTACCAATCCCAATCGAATAACTAAGATTTTGGAGAGTGTACAGCATGTAAAGGTTGATGATGAGACTATCAACTTTTATATTGGATATTTACAAAATGCTTTTCTCTTCGAAGGTGCTAAACGATTCAATATCAAGGGCAATAAGTACTATGAAAGCATTGCAAAATACTATTCCATTGATGTTGGATTGAGGAATGCCAGATTGAACTTCCGACAACAAGAGATAACCCACATTATGGAAAATGTGATTTACAACGAGCTTAGGACTCGAGGTTATCTTGTGGATGTTGGAGTGATAGAAAGTCGCGAAATACGTAATGAAAAGATGGAATATATCCAATATGAAGTGGATTTTATTGCGACCAATGGTATTGAAAAGTATTACATACAATCAGCATATGCTCTTCCAGACGAGGATAAGAGAGAACAAGAATTAAAATCCCTTAAACGGATAAATGATTCTTTTAGAAAAATAGTAATTGTTGGTGATGATATCGCAACATACACCGACAACAATGGAATAGTTTTTATGGGTCTCTTACAATTTCTTGATAACGAAGATATTTTGGGATAGTTGTTTTTGTGATTATGGATTTGTTTGTTAATTTCACTTTTTAGTAATCAAACTTGTGAAAACACTTCAATTTCATACCTTTGCTTTATGGTTATCTTTTTCAAGAAAGAGGTCACATGTATAATACGTTCAAACTATTACGTTCTGATCTTAGTGAAGATTAGTCCGGTATGTCTAATCGACAAACTTTCTCATCGGTTTTCAAAATACACTTTTCAGAAAATCTTTAGAAATCAGTTTTGTCAAATCTCAATTTGTTTTATCTTTGGGGAAAATACCTATTCAAGATGAACGTAGCATTAGATGTACATACACATACGGTGGCGAGTGGTCATGCTTATAGCACTTTGCAAGAGATGGTGCAGGCGGCTGCCGACAAAGGGCTGAAAATATTAGGCATCACAGATCATGGTCCTACCGTGCGTGGTTCATGCAATCCTGTTTATTTCTCTAATTTTCATGTTATCCCTCGAGAGATAAAGGGGGTAAGGTTGTTGATGGGTGCTGAAATCAACATCTTGAATGTGAATGGAGATTTGGATTTGAAGGAGAAGTACATCAATATGTTAGACCTTCGAATTGCAGGCATTCATCAGTCATGCTATACGGGAGGCACCATAGAGGAAAACACGGAGGCGATGATTAAGGTGATGCAAAATCCAGAGATTGACATTATCAGTCATCCAGCCGACGGAAGTGCTGACCTCAATTTTGAAGAGGTGGTGCGAGCCGCTAAAGAGACGCGCATCCTATTAGAGATTAACAACAGTTCTCTGAACCCGAATCGTGGTAAGGAGAAAGCATGGGAATACAATCGTCAATTGGTTCGTCTGTGCAAACAGTATGGCGTGATGGTTATTATGGGAAGTGACGCACATATTTCGTATGATGTTGCCAACTATCGTTTTATCTATCAGTTGTTTCAAGAAGAGGAGTTCCCTGAATCATTGGTGATCAATGATAAACCCGATCTCTTTCTGAAAATGTTAAAAAGGGATTAGATCCACCTTTCTCATTTCATAAAATGTCTCATCCAGATGTCTGGAATGGAGTCGTTGCAAAACTGCATATAATCATCTTGTGAACAAGCAAAAATCTTATTCCCCTCAGCAGTTGGAATTTCAATCCACCATCTGCGGTTGGATAGGGAGTTATAGAAAATTGTTTGCGTGTCGCCCTCTACTTTAGGATAAACCACAAATCTGCGATACTCTTCGATGGGTCTTTGTGGATAGTCGTGGTAGCGATTGTCGATGCCCGACAGTATGTGCCATATAATCTGTGCGGCAAGTGCGGCTGTTGCCTCTGATGCATCGTGCGATGGATTTAATCCAAACAAGCCATAAGCCAATATTGAGTCACTGAGACCCGCATAGTGGGCCAGTTCGCATGCGTTCACGTTGCTTAGTCCGTTGGGAATGGATATGGCACGTCCGGGAGCATCAGACTGACGAATGGCGGATATGTCGAAACTGAACAAGTCAGAGTCTCGCAGGATGGGTTCGCATAGGTATATCTTGTCGCGTACTTCTCTCAATCTTTTGACCAGACAATTTTTATTGGCAAGTTCTTTTACCTGCCACTCACAGCAATAGTAATTCTGGATGCCCAAGAGGTTGGTCTCACTGACCTCCTTTTTATTGATGATCCACTTCAGATAATTATGAGCGGAAGGGATGGTATTGTCACTACTAAGGTCAATCTTAGAGTCGATGATAGAAACACGTTGTTTGGAGCAGATATCTGTGATACCTTCCGACATTGGAACGGTGAGTTCTTGGGTACCTCCTATGATGATAGGGATAATCTGTTGATTTGTAAGATACCGTACCACGTCGGCAAGAGCATAGTAGGCATCCTTTTTCTTTTTTCCTATCTTCAGGTTTCCGAGGTCTGCAATCTGAATGGTATGAAAGAAACCAGTGAGTTCGTAGAGCTGTTTGCGAATAGCGTCGGGAGCCAGTCTTGCCCCAATATTGTGTGGGTCTGATTCCGTTTGCACGCCGATGAGAGCCACTTGATAATTCTCTTTCACTAGTTTATGACCAAGAGTCTCTTCGACGGGTAGAAATGCGCCTGTGACAGGAGTTGCATCATATTCGTCTACGTACTTTGATAAATCCATCTCTTCCATATCGTTTCTTCATGTTTGTGACACAAAAGTACTAAATTTTGTTTAAACGATGAATATCTAGAAAGTCCCTATAGACGATTATTCTTCAAATTCCATGCGTCATCTACTCATCATAATAAACGAACGTTGTTTTTGTTATCGACTTAACTCCATTTGATTCTCTTGTCTCTTCTGTAATATTGCCAACCGAATCGTAGGTGTATGTCGTTAGGATTTGGGTGCCATTGTCCGTCGTTTCCCTTACGGTGACGAGGCGGTCGTTGGCGTAATAACCAGAGAGCTTAATGGTTTTGCCATCCAGTACGGTCACCGAATGGAGATGGTTTTGTTTGTCGTATTTGTATGCTATTTTGTTGTATGTCAGTCTTTTTCTCCATGTATTTTCTTTGTTGAATTCATCAGGAAGCTCTGTGAGGCTCTCCTCAGATTGTATGGAAAGTAGTTTCCTTTGTTTGCTGTAGGTGTATTTGATATGGTTCACCAGCTTGGAATTCTTAAATTCTTTCTTGCTTAAGATATTGCCGTTGGAATCGAAGGTGGTGCGGGTGATGGTGGTGTCGGGGTTGAACTTTCCATCTTTCTCCTTCCCAACAATCTCCGTGATGATCTCTTCGTTTGGCGTGCAGGTTACCTTTGTGCTGTTGATGCCGATCAATGTGTCATGCCTATAGGTCATGTAGCCATCGGGGAGATCGATGTTGTCACTCTTTTCGTACAATGCTATATGTACTTCTGAAATCGTACCATCCTCGTCAAAGTAATTTGTCTTGCACTCTGTTATTTTATTCTTCTCGTCATATTTCATGAAATTCTCTTCGTTAAGATTGCGAAAGTACCTGTTGTAAATCTCATTCCCTTTCGCATCGTGGCGTGTGATGCTCGATAGAGCACCGTCATAGTACTCATACGTTGTTTTCACACCCGCTTCCTCGCGTTCGAAGCTTATATCGCGGTTCATCTTGCAAGAGTCGGCTATCGGTAAGCCTGCCGAATCATATTTATAATATTCAGTCAACGAGTCATTTTCGTACACCTCCGTCAGATATCCTTTTGGATTGTAGATTTTTTTTGTGTGATGGGTGGTATTTTTTATTCTGTCGATGGTGATTGTGGCTGTGTCGTTTCCTCTTTGGTCATAGTAGGTATATTTGTATTTTGAGATGAAATTGTTGGGGCCGTAGGTTATGCTGCAGTATTCCTTTTCGTTTGAATTATAGTAGGTTTTCCCGCCCGCAATGTTACGGCTCTCAATCAGCTTGCCATCCTCCGAATATACGTACTCCACGCTTGTATGGTCAATAACATCATTGCTCATTTCAACAGGTCTCCATTTACCGTTGAATACACCAAACCTGTACAATATAAATCCAGTTTTATAGTTGTGACTCCATACGAGGCATTTGTGTTGTTTGTCATAAGATCTGAAAAAACGGGATGTAGTGTCTGTCCGTTCTTTATTGTCCTGATATTCCGAAGTGTATATGACACCATCTGCCGACATGACATTCCCTTTGTACGTGTAATCAAAAGTTCCGCGGCCGAATGCACAGTACATGCAGGCGAAAGCGGCATTGACCATGCAGATAAGCGTTAGAAGGATGAATGTTTTTTTCATGTGATGAGAAAAGTTAGATAAGATGAACTTTGAAGGACAAATATAAAAAAAGAGATGAAACAAATAAGGCTAACACAAGTAATTATTTGTTTATGACGAATGGTATGGAAAAGAAAGAATGAATGTTTTTTTGTATATCAGACAATCTTTTATATTTTTGTCTGTTGTAAGTTATAAGGATTACCTTTATTTTGTCATAACATGAAAAACCTCT
Source organism: Paludibacteraceae bacterium (assembly GCA_017551675.1). Lineage (GTDB taxonomy): Bacteria > Bacteroidota > Bacteroidia > Bacteroidales > Paludibacteraceae > UBA1181. The sequence goes on from JAFZLC010000047.1 coordinate 187,555, forward strand.
TTACGAAATACATACCGCATGGATTGATGGTGATGGTGGTGATTATTTCCATTTGCGCCTTGGTGGCTCGTGTGGGATATACATCGACCTACCTTGATCCGATGTCGCAGGTGCTCAATAATTTCAACATGACAGATACTTATTTCCAAATTATGAATGATAATTCGGAGGAGCAGATGGATGTTAATTTTGATGTGGTGATGTATGACATATCAGGTTGTTATTCGCGTTCAGAAATAGCTTTTGGTATTCAGCGATTGTATGATTTGGGCGCTAAGGTGATAGCTTTGGATGTTATTTTCGGACCTAATTCACAAGACACATTGGCGAATGATAGTCTTCAAAGGGTGATCAATCGGTGCAAGGACCGTGTTATCGCTGCGTGTCGTATGGTTCCAAATTATGATTCATTCATCAAGGAGGAGTCCTATTTTGTGAAAGAATCAGGTTGTGCTGAGGGTTGTGTGAATATCTCGAACGAGACGGTTCGTGAGTTTAGTAAGACGGTTACGTTTGGTGATACGACACTGAGCACCTATGTGAACGAGATCATGAAGATTGCTTATCCAGAAGTGCAAAAGAAATGGGAAGAAAGAACCTGTAAGGAGGAGCTGATCAACTATAAGCATACGCTTTTTGAAAAGTATCATATTTATGATGACTTATATCCTGAGGATGTGAAGGATAAGATCTTTTTGATGGGAGATTTCCAGGACTTGAGAGATTTCCATGATGTACCGGTGAAGATCAATGGTAGTCGCAGAATCTGTGGTACCACCATCCATGGTTATTCCATCTCCACCTTGACGAAGGATGGAAGATTGATAGATAGTATGACAGATAAGGAGGCGTTGATATTAGGATTTATTGTCACGTTGATATTCTGTATTATATATTGTTGGTTGAATGAGGTTTACAACGATTATTCAGGCTTCTTGTCTACGTCGCTTCAATTGATAATAATGTTGTCACTTGTTTTTGTGGCAGGATATTTGTTTATTGAGAAGCAATATAACGTAAAATTGTTGTATGCCCTTTTGGGAACGGGTCTTGCAGGCTACGCAGCAGAGATATTCTATTTCATTTGGTTGCGAGTGAAGAAGATGTTGGGTCAGAAGACGCCAGATGTAATTGTAAAGGAGGAGCCAGTTGTTGTTGAGGCGAAGGTTAATGATGCTGTTGAAAAGGATGATAAGGAGTAGAGGCTGAATCCTGATATGAGAAAATGATTAATGATAACGAGAAAAATAATTTGTAGTATGAGAAGATATTTTTTAGTGTTGTGTCTATTATCCTTCTTATTTGCTCCGTTATCGGCACAAAAAGCCAATAGGAGTACGAAGACGGGTAAGTGGGGATTTATGAATGGTTCTACCTGGGTCGTAGAGCCAAAGTTTGAAAATTATGATCAAGCTAATGCATTTGCAGGTCGTAAATATGCTATTGTCCAATATCAAGGCAAATGGGGTGCTGTGGCAGCAGACGGAAAGTATTACACCAAGCCTGTATTCCCAACCAAGGAAACAGCATTGCGCGCAGCAAAGTTGGCTGTAGCAAATGCAGACAAGAGTCAGTTCCTTTATCCTGTATATGATCAAACATACAACCGTTGGGGATTTGTAGATTATACAGGTGAGATGTTCCTTCGCCCTATCTATGAAGATGTGGATCAAGAACATAATTTCTCCAAAGGAAAAAACTATTCATTGGTGAAATTGGATGGTAACTGGGGTTGCGTCAACCGCGAAGGTGTGATGGTCATCAATCCATATTTCGTTACCAAAGAGGATGCAATAAAGGCCATTGCAGAATGGACAAAAGGTGCAGTTCTCGGTGAGAACATCTACCTTGGTATGAAAGGTAATGTGAAGAAAATCGGTTTTATCAACTATATGGGTAACTGGGTAATGAAACCCGTGTTTGAGAATGTAGACAAAACAGCCATTTTCAATGCAAACACCTATTACGCAGTTGTTAAATACAAGGGTAAATGGTTTGCTATCGACCGTGCTGGTAATTTTATCAAGGCAGTGAAACCACAGCCAGATATGGCAAAGGCAAAATCTGCAGCAGCTGCATGGCAAAGCAGAACTCCTAATGCGAAAGTGCCTGCATCGGCAGTGCCTAATGTGGAGAGTTTTGCATACAAGACACCTAACTTGGCTGCTCAAGAGCCACAGAAAGTGACTCCAACCAAGCCAACAAACCCAACCAAACCTACGAAGCCAGAGGTTATCCCTCCTGCTACTAAAGGTGAAGGAGCTCCTACTATCAAAATCATCAGTCCAAAGGATGGCTCACAATATTCTAACCCTGAAGTGACATTCATTTATGAAACGACTACTTATGATGGAAGTAACCCAGAGGTAATCGCTTACATCAATGGAGAGAAATATCCTAACACAAAAGGTGTTAAGAGAGTAGGTAAGCAGTTGACGCTTACCCTCCCTCGCGTGGCAGATTGCCGTGTGCAATTGATTGCTAAGGATAACAAGGGACAGAACAGTGACCCTGCTGTTGTATTGCTCCACTATCGTGGCGACAGACCAAAACCAGCATTGCATGTCTTTGCTGTAGGTATCAGCGACTACGATCAGGCAGATCTTAAGTTGCAACATGCCGCTAAGGATGCAGGTGATTTTATGAGTACAGTACAAAACTGTAACTTGTCTCAATACAAGCAAATCAAGACTGCTAACCTTATCCAAGATAAGGCTGGTACAGATAAGAATATTAAGAAAGGTCTTTCAAATCTTGTTAACACGGTAGAGCAAGGTGACGTTGTCTTGTTGTTCTTCTCCGGACATGGTGCTAAAGAGGGTGCAGAGACCTACTTCTTGTCATCAAATGCAGAGAGCAACGATTTGTTTGCAACAGCCGTTGACTTTGATATCATCAAGAGTGCATTGAAACGTTTGAAAGATCGTAAGTGCCGTATCATCATCTTCATGGATGCATGTCATTCAGGATCCATGTATGGTGTGAAGGGTACAACAGAGACCTTCTCATTGGCAGACCCAGATGTCATCGGATTCTATTCAAGTACCGAGGCACAGAAGTCTAACGAATCAGAGCAATGGGAGAATGGTATCTTCACAAAAGCATTGTTGGAAGGTATCAAGGGTGCTGCTGTAGATGAAAATGGAAACATTACACTGGATGCGTTGGAGTTGTACATCCGTAACCAAGTACGTAATGCTACCAATGGTCGTCAGATGCCAATCTTCGAAAACAGACAAGGTAATTTCATTTTGTTCGAGAAAAAATAATTGACGAACAAATAAGATGAATGCTTTGGCGAAGTTTTTGTAGTTGCATTAATAAAGGAAAATAAAAATAACGTCTTTTGTTATTTGAAAGACAACAAACGGATAATGAAAGACGTTATTAATTTAAGGAGAGGTGTATTCACCTTGAAAAAATAGTATGAATTGTGGGTGAAAATGAAATCATGGAACCCGCTTTAAATAAATAACCCGGGATGATAGTCCCACAAAATGAGTGAGCGTATGAAAAGAATGTTTTTAATGGCGGTTTTAAGCATGCTGGTTGGGTTGCTTTCCGCACAAGATATTTATGTATATAGTGTGATTGGACAGGCTGAGAAACAGGAGAACGGTAAGTGGGTGACACTTCAGAAGCGTAATGCATTGAAGATGGATGATGTCGTTCGCGTTGCAGATAATTCAGCACTTTCCATTATTGATAGAAAAGCTGAGAAGATCTATTCCATCTCTCAGACAAGCAGTAAGAAGGTGAGTGAATTGATAGCTAATTATAAAGGAAAACAATCCTATGCAGCTAATTTCGTTTCACACGCTTCTAAGTCATTGTTCAATGGAGGTACAGATAAGATCAGTAATGACGCGGCTGGATGTACCTATCGTGGTGATATTATAGAGAATGACATTGCGAAGGCTCTTATTGCTAAGGCAAAAGGTGTTTCTATGAGCAACTTCAACAATGCTACAACAGATTATCAAATCTCATTTGAGATCTTGGATCGTGAAAGCAAGCAACCATTAGGAAATGAGGTTGTAATAGACAAGCAAGCTATCTTTAGAATCAAGAACATGAGTGATGTTCCTTTGTATGTCAACATACTTGACATCAACCAATTGAATGAGAAGTATGTATGCTTGCCAATCGATGATGCAACTACTATGTCACACTTGTTGATCCCTGCTAATTGTACGATTGACTTGGTTGCTTATCCAATTGAGTTCGCAGAGCCTAAGGGCGTTGATAATTTAATGCTTATCGCTACTGAAGTTCCATACGACTTACGTCAAGTAAAGAAATACTTGGAAAAGGTAGACCCTGCATCTGTAAAATCTTCTTCTTATCCAGTAGGAGTTTATAGTAAGAATATTACAGTAAAATAAAAAATAAAAAAAGTTGAAAGGGTGCATCATAATTGATGCGCCCTTTTTTATTTGAAAATCAGTTAATTAAAAACGGCATTAACGTACCTGTTGAATTAAAGATGAAAAAAATTCATAAAAAAAGAATATTTTTTTTGTTCGTTCTTAAGTTTGGCACGGTATTTGTATTTTAATTTATGAGCTTGATTATGATAAACTACCACTCACCATTTTAGTTTGTTAAATTCTATGTTTAGTTCTAAGTTGCGTTTTAAGAGGAGCTGACCGCCAGGGAGGCTCTTTCTTTTTTTATGTGGGTTCTAACATATTCATTTCGAAAGTTTCTCGTTCTTTATATGGTGGTATCGCAATGCGACACTTCCGTGGTCTTTCAGCGTGCCAAGAAAATTATTTTTCTGTAAATGTGTGCAATTAAAATTTTTTAACTAATTTTGCACGACTTATTAAGTCCGTATGTTACACTTTAAGAAATTAGTGAATAGTTAGTGATTGAAAAACAACAAACAGATAGTTGGGAATATGTTTTCGGAGGATGTCAACGCGGGGTGAGGAGAAGAGAAGATACTATTTATATGACTTTCTGTTCTATTAATTTATAACCCATGAGTACAATAAAGAAAAATTCAAGAGGTAAGGGTTTGCAATGGATGCTTTGGTTAATAGCATTCTTATTCATTCCTGTTTATATGATGGCACAGCCAGACCCTGCTGGTCCTGGAGGTCCGGGTGATCCTGCGGGACCTGGTCGACCAATACCAGACCCATTCGAGAAAGCTATGTTTTCGAATGGAGGAGTTATGGAGGCGTGTCCGAAAGAACCTATTGCGTTTGAATTGACAGGTGTTCATCGTGACGCGGAGTTGAGTTATGTGTATCAATGGTTCACCTCTACGAATAATGTAGATTGGAAGAATGTGGGTACATTAACGATCTCTTCTAACACCTTCCAAATGCCTGATAGCGAATTTTGGGTAAAGGTTATCGCAACAGCTTACGATGGAAATAAGGAATTATACAAACATGAATATGTCTCTCATATTCCACTGAGACAGGATTGTAAGACTAAGGAATGTCACCAAACTTCTACGGGAGAGTATTATGGTGGTACAGACTTTACTTACGATAATGAAGCACATCAGGTGGATTGGGGACACCGAAACAAGGATCATTCCGATGATGATGTGCCGCCAACTGGATTTGAGGAGTATTTCTCGGAACAAGAAATAGTCTTTTCTTGTGATCCAGGATCTATTGTGACGCAAGATGATTTGGGTGTGAAATTTGCTTTGGAGAGTGATTCTTCCAAGAATAATTTCTATTTTAAGGATGGTCATGTAAATGGAACCTTCTTTTCTGTTCTGTTCCCAGTGGCAAAATATAAGAATTCTACGTATCGCTTTACCATGCGATTTTATATTATATTGCCTAATGGATGTTCTGCAGGTAGTTTCCAGGAAGGCGCTGCTATGAGAGCGAGAACAGGTCATGGAATGGTGACAACGGATAGTATGGATTGTCGAATAATCGCAGAAAATGGTCCGAATGCGGGAGTGTTGAGTGATGTTACTGTTGGTATGCAAAATGATGCGGCAACGATTCAAATTGCTAATGTCATAAAATATTCTAGTGCATCTATCTTCCGTTTAGAGATGACTTACTATGGTTCTTTCCCTAACACTACTAATAGTCTTAAGTATTATATCTTCTATCCTGAATTTGCACAGTTCCCAGACTGCGCTCAAATTGCAATAGACTACATTAGTGCTGAGGTTCCTTCTGTTTGTTTGGATCCTCTTGCTTGTGTGGGCGAAGCTATTACTGTCAATGCAGCTGGTTTCCCTAGGAAAACAGATTACACTTGGACAAAATATACCGATGGCTCTTATACGCAGGTAGAGCCTTGGATCATTAATAAGGATACGGTTGAAATTGAGTATGAGTATGATGCCTTGGGACAAAAGGAAAGAGCTTATATAACAATGCTTGATAAGGGCGTTTTCTACTATTCGCTTTCTGTGGGAGGTGAATCTATACGTTTCGCTTTAGGAGGAAAAATTTGTGGTTCGGCAATGGGACCAGGAATTGAAGGAGATTCGAATGCTTGTATAGTTAATTTCCCTCATCGTCAGACATACAAGATAAAGAATGACTCCATTTTACATTGGATTATCGAGAATGGAGAGAGATATGGTTATAAGTGGTGGCTGGAATCACCGGATGGGGCTGAACCAGACGAAACGAAAGTTCGCTTGGAGATGGCGAAAGATTCTATGTCGGCTGATTTGATTGTGGAGAAAGATGCTCGTAAGAGTGACTACTACAATCCTGACCAACAATATATGATTTATGTCACTTCGCATATTTATGATAAGGCTGGCAAACTTTCAGATAAATATGAAAGTAAGGATAGTTTCGCTGTCTGGATCTATGATCAGCCAAACATTTCAAATTTGAACTTTGTTACGCACAGAGGTGAAGATACGATGTGTGTGGCTACTTCATCGGATACAATTATTCTGGAAGGCAAGGATGACGTGAAAGGATATACATGGAATTTCACTGGAGCCGAAATGGGGGCTGATAGTGTCATTCGAATTGTCAACTTCGATAAAGGTTCTCTTTGTAACATAGCAGATACTACTTTCCGTATCGGTTTGGAGGTGGTTAACGGTACTTGTCGTGCATCCATGGCGGATACCTTCCATATTCATTCCACTGCAGCACCAACTATCAATTGTGATAAATTATCGGGTCTTTCCTATTATGAATTGGCGGAGGGTCGCTTAGATACAACCATCTATCTTCCTATCCCTGAATATTCAACTAGCTGTGATGATGATCCTGCTTTGAATGTTACTATTCATTATACGGCAGATGAGCCTATTCATAGCTTCGACTCGACTTTCACATTACATAAAGAACAAACCCAAGATTCGTTGAAGAGAGCATTAACACTCTTCTCTGGTAAGGGTTCTGTATCGTATGTTTTGGTGGATGGTTGTAACAAATCTGCTTCTTGTGAGATTGAATTGACCGTTAAAGATACAACTAATCCTCTCGTTGATTGTAGTTTAGTGAAGGATTATAATGTGGCAGTTACAACTGATGACGGTTGTGTGGCTCGTCCAGGTGAGAACATCAATATTGAGATACCTTACCTTCGCGATACTACCTTCAAAGATACTGTCGTGATGATCAAAGCTGAATATGCTGGTCGTTCCGAAAAGGATCTGTCTGAAGACCCAGGTGTAGATACTACTAAATACTCTATGGATAAAAAATTGGAGGATGATTATGAGTTGGGTACTACTTTCATCTTATGGCGATTCGCCGATCCTGCGGGTAATGCTATGTATTGCCACAGTCGTGTTACTGTGAAAAATGATTCACTCATGTTCGTGTGTGATTCTATTGATACTCCATTAAGAACTAAAGTGAATGAAAATCCGAACAGAGTTTACTATTATGCTTCGGCACAAGCACAGAGCACTGTAAACCCTGATACGAAGTATAGCTTGGCTGATACGTTAAAGATCCCTACCTACAATAAAAAATATTGTGGTAATGTGAAATTGGATATCCATTTTACGGGTGATTGTGTTGACGATAATGGAGAAGTCGTTGCTAAGGCTGTCGATTCCTTGATTTCTGATGTTGATTTGTTGAAACATCGTTTCCCAATCGGTCATACAGTAGTTAAGTATACATTCTCGAGCGATTACCTCGATTTTGATTCTCAAAAGTATGATACGATCATCTGTTTGCAAGATATCATCATCACTTCAGGTAATCCTCCTTTACCTGATTCCTGTCCGAATGACAAGAAACTTGCTGTAGACCCTAATAACTGTCTCGCAGCATCACCATTCACGACGGATGATGTACCTCATGCTACGGTCTCTTATTTCTGTGAGACTAAGTATACTTATGATGAATGTTCAGGTGGATCGTATAATTATGATGACTTAGGACTTAGCTCTGCTTTGTCTAAAGATTATGACACTACAGTCTATCCAGTGAGAGTACGTCGCTTACTCTTCTTGGATGATCAATACAATAGAACTGACTCTACTGTTGTGTATGACTGTGAGAGTATCATCACTAGTCTTGATTCCGTTCCTATCAAGAAGGTTCAACATAGAATGGGAGCCGATAAGTCTGTATGTGCTGAAGACCCAATAGAGATGATGGCGTTGAAGCTTACAAACTTCACTACGCTTCCATCTTGCGTGACTGATTCATTCGCTCGCGGTTATCACTTGCTTGTATGGTATTTTGATAATGGTAAGGGTGATATGGATAGTTGTGTAACTCATATCAATGTGGTTGATTCTACACCTCCAATTTTGGATACAGTATGTAAAGATCCTGAAAAAGATCTCGCTGCTTATACTATGTGTGAATTGCCATACGATAGTTTGAGTCTGCCAGAACTTTCATTGAATGATGTATGTGATGGCTTGTTACTCCCTGCTATTACTGCCTATGTGTCACAAAAGGATGGCTCCGTTAAGATTTATCATGACGATGAATTGAAGAGCGCCCTTTATCCAACAGGTCAACATAGAGTAGTTTGGGTCTTTACAGATAAGGCTGGTCTACAGGATTCTTGTTCTATGATTATTAATATCATCGATTCACTTGATCTTAAAGTGGATAGCTGTGATATCGATAAGGATGTTGTCGTAACGCTAGAACCTGGCTTATGCTCGTTGGATCCTCACAAACTCTCTAATTATATGACCTTCCCATCGGCTTACGACCTTTGTGATGATGATACACTCATCCCAAGAATAGAAAGACGTTTCAATGGTGAATTGGTAGTGGATGACAACGGAAACCCTATTGTATGGGATTCTCAAGACTTCCCATTGGGTAAGACGAATATTCGCTGGATATGGGAGGATAAGTTGGGTATCATGAAAGACTCTTGTGAGAAGTCGGTAACGGTCAAGACCGAGCTGTTCCCTTGTTCTACGTTGTTGGATACTGTTAGGGTTGATTTGTTAGAGAAGTTCTATGCGACGGCTCAAGAGGTGGTGGCTGCAGGTTTGAAGACTCCTTCCATCACAATTGATACTTGCCAGGCAGCAACCTTGTCATTCTTCCGTGAAGATAGTTTGGATTTTGATGCGAATTATAAGATTGGTAATACTAATGTAGAGTGGAAGTTTAAATACGTCTTTGGCGATTCAGTGGTTTGTCCTCAAGTCGTGAAAATTCAGGATATGGTACCTCCAACACTTGACTGTCCAATTGAAACAAAATATGATTATGAGTGCTATGGCGAAATTCCTGCACCATATCCAACATTTGAAGATCTGTTGGCTGCCGGTGCTACTTTCTCTGATATGAGAAAATACAAAGAGGGCTCATACGAATGGTATGAAGAGTCGGAAGGTTCTTTGCCTTGTGAATATAAGCTACACAGAACCTATCAGGTATTAGACGTTCGTGGTAATAAGGTCACATGTACGCAGGATTACACCATTAAGGATGTGACGGCACCAGTGATCCATACGAAACTTGATACTACGTTCATCTCATGCGAGCAAGATTCTCTTATCGAGATTGCAATGGGCATGGAAGATATTCAAATCGTTGCTACGGATAATTGTACGCCAGATAGTGCATTGGTTATCCATAAGAAAGTACGTACTAATCGTTCTGACGATGTTCATAGCTGTACATATAACACCTATACTATTTGGAGAACATGGACGGTTGAAGACTCTTGTGGTCACATCAGCGACTCCTTGGTTCAGGTAGTTCAAGTTGTCGATACAATAGCTCCTACGTTTAAGCTTGCGGACGGATGGAGAGACACTGTCTTGGCTACCAATATGAAACATTGTACTCAGGCGGTTCCTTCTTTGGAAGATAAGGCGAGAAACTTTATTCAAGACTTGTGTACGGATATCAATGACATAAACGTATGGCAAGTTCCTGCTGGTGGTACAGTGGTAGAGAAGGATTTGATCGTTTGGATATATGCTGAAGATAAGTGCGGTAACAAGGATAGTCTTTTCGTATATGTTGTCGTACAAAATCCTAGAAATGTTGTCGAGGGTATTGGTTACAACCAAGATATTTGTGGATCAGAGACTACTTATGTAGACCTGCAGTCACAAAAGGTGAGATATGCTCAGGGAGACATCAAATATGAGGAAGAAGACGGTTCAATAGAAAAGGCTAAGAGTACATTCGCATACGATTATTATCGTGGTTGGATTTCTGAGTCTACACTAATCTATAGTGATAATGCGGCTACTTATCACAGCCGTTTCTATAACGAGGATGAAGGCAAACTGAATGAAACAATCCGTGAAAGAACAAGATTGAATAGATTGGATCAGAGCGATCTCTACGTCTTTGTGATAATGGATACGACAACTCAATGTACGGATACGGTGTCTGCTTATATTAATATTCGTGAACGTCCTCGTATCTTGATGAATTCTGACAATTTGGAAATGTGTGAGGATGATACACTCGATATCATTGATATTTATAATAACACTCTCCCTTGTGTTGATTCTATGGGTGCTGTAATCACTAAGACAGGATGGGTACTTGAAGGTGTTGATTATGTAGCGGGTACTCCTATCCCATATTCAGATACTAGTAAGGTGCTTTACTATTTCGTAGAGAATATGTGTGGTCGTACGACAAGTTATGATAGCAAATACACAACTTGTGGCTTTAATTTCTACACCAAGGAGGATAGTTTGGCTCATTTGGGTTATAATACAGAGAAGTATGAATTGTGGAAGAAAGATCAGTTGTACAAGCGCGATAGCTTCTTGTTGAATGTCCATAAGAGATATGAATCAGCCAACTTGTCTTTGGCTACCTCTCCATTGGGTATCAACAGATGCTGGATTGGCGACGAGGTGACTCTTTCATTGACTACCACCTATTCACCTTCCATCTATGTGTGGTATAGAACTCATTCAAAGATCGATGTTGTACCAAATGTGTTTGACAAGTATGGTACAGTGTTGAATCCAGAGGCTGATGAATTGTTGGAGCCTATTTACCTTGATATCGATAGATTGAGCCCAGACTTCACCTTCATGCCTATAGATACTGCTAGATACTATGTGGTAGTGGGAGATGGTGTTTGTCCTACTGTTCCTTCTAATATTGTTAAGATTAATGTCTTGGAGCATGTGCCTACAGCCTTCACTCCAACACGTGCCGATGGCTTAAATGATATCTTCTTGGAGGGACGTTATGTGGTGGTTTACAACCGCTATGGTGACAAGGTGAGCGAAAGCACCAATGGTTGGGATGGTAAAGACCATTCAGGTCGCTTTGCTGATCCAGGTGTCTACTTCTATTTGGCAGAGATTAATGGTAATACCTTCAAGGGAACCATTGAGTTAATCCATTTGGATATAAAATAAACTATCTCTATAGATTTATACGGAGAGATGTGAGTCATTTCACATCTCTCTTTTTTTGATGCCATTATTGAATGGAATCAACCTAAAAATCTTTTTTCATAGAAAATCAAATATATCCTTTGTTAACTAATCATAATTTGCGACCTTTGCGTATGTCTATTTTCCCCGATGAGTCGTTGTGATTCTTTGTGCCATTATATTGTTATAATAGGGATTTTATGGTTTTCAAAAGGTATATGAAGAAAATTATTTTTACGCTCTTTTTGTTATCTATGCTTCCATTGCATAGTTTCTCTCAGTGTGATAGTGTCAAAACTTTATATTATGCTATCACAGCAGGTATTGGACCTAGTAATGTTCGTATGGAACGCGGTGAGGCGCTCGACAAAAAGCCTATATTCCATTTCCATGTCGGTGCTGTGGTAGATTATACTCTTTTCAAGAATTTCTTTATCGAGTCGGGCTTGAGTGTGCAGCATAAAGGCTATCAGGAAAAACATGTCGGTACAATCGAATGGGAGAAGGAACGTTTCACGGTGAACTATCTTCAGGTTCCATTGACAGCCAACTATCGTTTGCCTTTCCAAAATATCTGGGTGACGCCTCAATTAGGATTCTATTATGCCGTTGCTCTTAAGGGAAGATATACCAGAGAAGGCGAATGGATGGATGAAGATGTGAAAAAATATTATTCGTATTATCAGCAAATCTATGATGTTAAACGTAGGTATCGCCGTTTTGATTGGGGTATGAGTATGGGAGTCAATATTCTCTTTATGCAAAAATATCGTCTGGGTATGATGTATGATTTAGGATTCTTGAATATTGATCAATCTAAGATTTCAAGAGTGGTCGATCTATATAACCGAAACAATGAGGAGCGTAAGAATAAGAATGGTGTCTTCACTGTTCAATTTGGCTATTATCTCGATGTGAATAAGTGGGTTAATAACTTGAAACAGAAAAGGGCAGAGAAGAGACAGAAAGAGTCCACGAATGAGATAACGGAGCCTCTAAATGAAGATACTTCTGTTGAGACTGTCAAACAAGAAGGAGAGGAGACAGGCAATTCAACAAATCAAGCGGAGGGGGAGATAATCAACCAATAGTATCAGACATCACCAATTCCATCGGGAGATACTATCGCCATTGATTCTACGGTTGCTATAGCTATAGTAGATGAACCGGATGATACAACTGACTATGTGTCGGATTCGGAGCAGGACAGTAGTATCGTAATTGATGATATTTTCTCGAAGGATGAGTTGAATAAACTGAGAAGGGTGGTGGTCAAACAATCTAAGATTGATGATTGGAATAACATGGAATGCTATTATGATGAAATGTGTGGTGAGTTCCCTTATAAGAAGATTTTCGAATCGGGTGTGAAGGATTAATCAATATACTTCACCTTCCAGCCTTTTGGTATTCTGTTCTCTCCATATTCAAGAGACAGAGCTTTCGGACAGATGAAAGTGCCGGTTGGCCCGACGTTTACAACCCATTCAGAAGTTTCAGAACTTTCGTCAATCCATTTATCAAAAGACACATTGATTTCGGATAGGTTTGTGCAACTTGAGAACATTCCTTGATAACATCCATATGCCAACGACGTAGCAGGCAATTCAGGGGCTTTTGTGAGGTTTGTACAACCCGAGAACATTCCTTGATAACATCCATATGCCAATACCGGAGCAGGCAATGCAGGTGCTTTCTCCAATTTCTCGCATTTCATGAACATATATTGATAACAAGCTACGGCCAACTTTGTGGCAGGTAATTCCGGGGCTTGCGTCAGGTTTGCGCAGTCATAGAACATTAGCTGATAACACCCTTCAGCCAACGACGTAGCAGGCAATTCAGGGGCTTTTGTGAGACTCGTACAACCCGAGAACATTTCTTTGTAACAATACCCCTCCAATGTTGTAGCAGGTAATTCGGGTGCATTTGTGAGACTTGTGCACCCTGAGAACATTCCGGAATAACAATGAGAAGCCAACGATGTAGCAGGTAATTCAGGTGCCTGAAGAAGTCCGGAGCAGTTCCTGAACATGCCAAAATAGCAATAAGAAGCCAACGATGTAGCAGGTAATTCCGGTGCCTGAAGAAGTCCGGAGCAGTTCCCGAACATGCTAAAATAACAACGTTCAGCCAGTGTCGTAGCAGGTAATTCAGGAGCTTTTGTGAGGCTTGTGCAACCCAAGAACATTCCAGTATAACAGCTTTCAGTCAATGTTGTAGCAGGCAATTTAGGCGTTTGTGTCAGACTTGTACAGTCATAGAACATTAGCCCGTAACACCCTTCAGCCAAAGTAGTGGCTGGCAATTCGGGTGCCTTTGTGAGACTTTTGCAACCCCAGAACATTCCTTTATAGCAACCTTCAGTCAACGTCGTAGCAGGCAATTCAGGTGCTTGGGTCAGACTTTTGCAACCAGAGAACAACGCAGAGAAACAGACACTGTTCGGAATGGTAAGACTTTCACCCTCACCGTCAATCAAGCTCATCACGCTTCCGCTGGCTGCTATTTTCCCTGTCATCGTAAAATAAGAATGGTTATTTTCCCTTGAGAATCCTTTTGGATTATTTCCCCTCAGCAAAGCTTTGTCACCCTTGTGAACCAACGTGATGGTATTACCTCCTTTTAATGCGCTCCATGTTTCTCCACCATCCAATGAATACTGTACGTCAGGAGTATTTTTATTGTTCACAATTCCGAACGAAGAGCCATCCTCCTCTGCCGTAAAGGTCAGATAGTTCGCCGCACTCGCCACACATGCGGCGCAGAGCATCATCATAAAAGCTGTAAATATTCTCTTCATAAGCTATATATTTTTCTACTTAAACTTCTCGCCAGCTCATCCTTACACGACTTGCACGACCTGAGCCCCAACGGGGCGGTGACAACACAGGCAGGGGTGTAAACCCCTGTGAATGATGCGGCGGTGCAATCATAGCCCTATAAGGGCGACATCCTGGTATTTATAACCGAATTGTGTCGGTGCCCCTTAGCGCACCAACACAACCGATGTACCATTATTCGTGCGGACCACATAAACACCCTTGGCTGGCACGCTCAACGCACGCTCCTCATCCGCGGAGTAGGAGACCGCAACTCGCTTGCCCGACAAATCATAGATCGAAACTTCTCCTTTTGCACCACGGACGTAGATGGTTAAATCATCGCTCCATACGGTGATGTTGTTGGCTAATGTGGTGTTTACACCAGAGCCTTCGCCTTCGATATATTTCACCGTCCAACCCTCAGGGATCCTGCTTATTCCATATTCGAGAGCCAATGCTTTCGGACAGATAAAGGTGCCGGTAGGGGCTACGTTTTCGACCCATTCAGCAGTGCTTCTATAATAATCTGACCAAGTAGCAAATGAGACATTTATTTCGGACAGGCTGGTACAACCAAAGAACATCCTGTCATAACAAAAATCAGTCAATGTCGTGGCAGGCAATTCTGGGGCTTGCGTCAGACTGGTGCAACCTGAGAACATTTCAAAGTAACAAAAATCGGACAATGTCGTAGCTGGCAGTTTTGGTGCTTGTGTCAGACTGGTGCAACCGTAGAACATATCAGCATAACAACCCTCAGCCAACGTAGTAGCTGGCAGCTCGGGTGCTTGCGTCAGACTGGTGCAACCCAAGAACATCAAACTATAACAACCATTCTCTACGTTTGATGTAGTTGGCAATGTTGTGGCCGGCAATTCGGGTGCTTGCGTCAGATTGGTACAATCAGCGAACATCCCGAAATAACAAGCTTCAGCCAACGTAGTTGCTGGCAGTTTGGGCGCTTGCGTCAGACTTGTGCAACCTTCGAACATATCTCGATAACAACTATAAGCCAATGTCGTCGCAGGCAATTCGGGTGCTTGCGTCAGACTTGTGCAACCTTGGAACAATTTATAGAAACAGTAATTCCCAGGAACTTCCGTAGAAAGACCTACTCCATCGATCAGACTCATCACACTACCGCTGGCGGCCACTTTTCCTGTCATCTTTAAGGTTGAAAATTGATTCCAATCCTTTGAGAACCCTTCGGGATTATTACCCCTCAGTAAAGCCTTGTCTCCCTTATGGGCCAACGTGATGGTATCGCCTGCAGCCAGTGCTGTCCAGGTTTCTCCACCATCTAATGAATACTGCACGTCTGGATTGTTATCTTTGTTCACAATTCCGAACGAAGAGCCATCCTCCTCCGCCGTGAAGGTGAGGTAGTTGGTCTCCACCGCAACCGTATCATCAATATATTTCACCGTCCAACCTTCCGGTATTCTGTCCACTCCATACTCAAGCGGCAGAGCTTTCGGGCAGTAGAAGGTGCCGGTAGGGGCGACGTTTTCGACCCAACGATAAGTGTTGTCTTCCCAACGATCAGTGCTATCTCTCCACTTGACGAAGGCTACACTGATTTCAGACAAGTTCGTACACCCTGAGAACATTCCGAGATAACAACTATTTTTCGCATTTGAGTTGGCCAGCAATTCTGGAGCTGGCAATTTTGGAGCTTGTGTCAGACTGGTGCAACCTGAGAACATGTATTGATAACAAGCACTTACCAACGTCGTTGCTGGCAATTCTGGGGCTTGCGTAAGGCTGGTGCAACCTTTGAACATGTATCCATAGCACCATTCGGACAATGTTGTCGCCGGCAATGCTGGTGCCTGCGTCAGGCTGGTGCATCCTTCGAACATATATTGATAACAATGATCTGCCAACGTTGTAGCAGGCAATTCAGGGGCTTGCGTCAGACTGGTGCAACCTTGGAACATACCAGCATAACAACCATCAGACAATTTCGTGGCAGGCAGTTCAGGGGCTTGCGTAAGACTCGTGCACCTCCAGAACAAATTAACGAAGCAGTATTCCCCAGTTATTTCCGTAGAAAGTCCTGTTCCATCGATCAGACTCATCACGCTACCGCTGGCGGCTATCTTGCCCGTCATCGTAAAAGACGAGTATTTATCATACCCCTTTGAGAACCCTTCCAGATTATCTCCCCTCAGCAAAGCCTTGTCACCCTTATGGGCCAACGTGATGGTATCGCCTGCAGCCAGTGCGGTCCAGGTTTCTCCACCATCCAATGAATACTGCACGTCAGGATTATTTTTTTCGTTCATAATTCCAAACGTAGAACTATCCTCCTCTGCCGTAAAGGTCAGATAATTAGCCGCGCTCGCCACGCATGCGGCGCAGAGCATCATAATGAAAGTCGTAATTATTTTCTTCATAACGTTATATTATTATTCCCCTTATTCTTTATATCAAAATACCAGAACACCAGAATACTTTGCGATGATTTTGTGTCCTAAAATAATTGTAAAGGTAATACAGATTCAAAAAAATTAACATTTATTTCACCCTCTCTAATGATTTATTGATTTATGTTAATGATATATATTATTTGTTTATATTGCGCATCAACGACAAATTGTTGATGAAGTGGGGCGAATGTTATTCGCCCGTACATTATGCGAATGGGCCTTTCTGTCCAGTTATTGTCCGTCCCTGACAGTTCTTAATTTCATGTTTGAAAATTATGAAAGGAGGATGGCCACTTTGCTTGACCATCCTCCTTCCGTTTTCAATCCATCAACCTATTTCAATTTTTAACGGACAGAAATAAATTTATATATGATATGAGTCGCTTCGCGAGAAATCACACAAATCTGATCAAATCATACAAATCTATCTCGGCAATCAAATCCATAGGAAAACATATTTGTTAGATTTGCAAAGATTTGTAAGATTTCTGTCCGAAGGACACTCCGTTAACGTGAAATCAACACAACAAATGAGCGAGTGATGCGTCTGCCCGAATGTGCGTTGATGGCCTCCATCCTTACGATGTAAGGGGCAGTTGGAAGCGCACGTCCATTGTTGTCGGTTCCATCCCATTCGATGACCCCATCCATGGAGAGGGTTGCATTGCGAATGATCTCTTTTACACACACACCATTGGTATGATACACCCTGATAGTTGCGATGTAATTAGGTGCATCTAATTGATATTTTAGTTGGAAGTGATGCTCCTCTCCGTAGAGTGGATAACATACCTCCGTTGCATCAAAGCGGATGTCGTCGATACCGTTCTCTCTTGTTGTCTTGCTACTTGAAAAATAGCCAGGTGTGGCATATCCATTTATGCTTGCAGAGGATACCCATTCGTCGCTATCAACACTAACTCTTTCCAGCGAGACTCCCGTTCCCTTGTTTGGAACATTCTCTTCGTGCATTGCTGCTTCGTAATAGAAATTGTCGATGATAAGTGAGTCTTTGCTACGGAAAAGCACAATAGCCCCTGTTTCATTACGAAGTGAAGGGAAGGAGCTCATCTCGATGAAGGCGCTTTCTTCACATTGATAGAAAGCGGTGACTCCCTCTTTGTTGTTGGTCAGCACCTTAATCTCCTTTGGAAATATCAGACAAGGCTCCGATGCAATTTTTTTTGCTGAATAGAGAGATGAATCGTTTGATTTGCGGGTGGAGAATTTCAATAGGGAGAGGTCTAACACCATGTCGCTCTTGTTATAAATCTCTACAAATTCACTTCCATCCCTGTTGGGTACAAACAAAACCTCTGTAAACAGCAGGTCTTGAGCCTCAATCTCGTCGATATGTGCAAATTTTAATAACGTATCGCATGCGTTCCCTCTGAAGTCGCGTATGTCGGTCAGTGCCAGTTCGTATTTCTGTCCGTTCTTCATGGAGTCGTTGAGGCGGATAGAGAGTTGGTTGTGTGCATTGTTCCATTCGACTGTATGATCAAGCTGTGGATTCATACTCAACTGAAAGAAATCTTCGTTGATCCACTCGTCAAATTGAACGGTTAACAGAGTGTCGGTAGGCGTGAAGGATTTGATGGTTGGGTGCTCATGGTCTTCCTCGCCATCACCCTCTACGATGATGTCGTCGAAAGTTATCTTGTTTGCATTCGTCTTGGTGTATTTGCAATAGATGCCAGTGAAGGAGGATGTCAGAAAGGTGGAGTCGGAGACGGAGAACTCTTCCGTAAACTGACTTTCCTCATTTAGTTTTGTATACACCTTCCATTCAGCGTTTTGTCCTCTGATCACCTTCAGAGAAAGATCGATTGATGAGGTGTCGATTCTGTTTTCGATACTCTCACCAATCTTTTTGGAGGAGGTACCCTTCATTCTGTAGAGTAAGATTTGTTTGTTCGTGTTGCCGATTTGGAGGTAATAACCATCAAGACCTTCGTTGAGGATGGGACTGTTGCTGGTCAGGTAATAGCGAACATAGTTGGATCCGGAAGGTTTGAACTTCATTTGAAGATGCATCTCCCAGGAGCCGTTGTCGATGGCTGTTGAGTAGGTAGAGAGGTAGGCCGACCCGGTTTTCATAGTGTCGTTTAGTTGTAGTTGTTCGTTTTCCAAAACAAACTTGGAAGTTTCTCCACCCCACGAGGATGGGAGGTTTCCCGTCGAAAAATGCTCAGAAATTTGAGCGTTCGTTACCATTGTGAAAAAGATTCCCACAAAAACAGATAAAATTCTTTGTCTCATTTTACAGATATTTATTTGTTATAAACTATCTTTGCACAGGCGTTGCAAAATTATGGATAAAAAATGATATTGTAACGATTTTTGTACAATAATTAACAAAAAATAATTGAATGAGAGTAGCAATTGTTGGAACGAGTGGAGCAGTCGGACAAGAGTTCCTTCGTGTTTTAGCAGAAAGAAATTTTCCGTTGGATGATTTAGTTTTGTTCGGATCATCCAGAAGTGCAGGGTCTGTTTACGAGTTTAAGGGAAAGAAATATACCGTAAAGGAGTTGAAGCACAACGATGACTTCAAGGGTGTGGATATCGCATTTACCTCTGCAGGAGCAAGTATTTCAAAAGAGTTTGCTGCTGACATCACAAAGTATGGCGCTGTGATGATCGATAATTCAAGTGCCTTCCGTATGGATCCTGATGTTCCATTGGTAGTCCCTGAATGTAATGCTGAGGATGCATTGAATCGTCCAAGAGGCATTATCGCCAACCCTAACTGTACTACCATCATGATGGTGGTTGTTCTTCAACCTATTGAGAAAATCAGTCACATCAAGCGTATTCACGTGGCTAGTTATCAAGCTGCCAGTGGTGCTGGTGCTGCTGCAATGGCTGAGTTGGAACAACAATATCGTGAAGTGTTGGACAACAAACCTGTGACGGTTAATAAGTTCGCTTATCAATTGGCATATAATGTAATTCCTCAGATCGATGTCTTTACTGACAATGGATATACAAAAGAGGAGATGAAGATGTTTAACGAAACAAAGAAGATCATGCATAGCGATGTGAATTGTTCTGCTATGTGCGTTCGCGTTCCTTCTCTTCGTTCTCACTCTGAGGCTGTATGGATTGAAACTGAGAAGCCTATCAGCGTAGAACAAGCTCGTGAGGCTTTCGAAAAGGGCGAAGGTATCCAATTGATGGATGATCCTGCTAACAAGAAATATCCAATGCCTCTCTTCTTGGCTGGTAAGGATGATGTTTACGTAGGTCGTATCCGTAAGGACTTGTCTTGCGAAAATGGTCTTACTCTTTGGTTGGTAGGCGACCAAATCAAGAAAGGTGCTGCTTTGAACGCTGTTCAGATTGCTGAGTACCTTATCAAGGTTGGTAATGTAAAATAATTAAAATGATATTAGAGGGTTGTCTGGATTTTGCAGACAACCCTTTTTTTGTCTATGCGGTCACTAATCTCAAATATTAGATTCCCACTTTGTGTGCTGATTGTATTTATGCATTGCAATCCGCCCGTTTTTTGTGAGTCTATTGTTCGATTAGGTACCTATAGGGAATTTAATCTGTTCCACGGATTCCTCTATGAATCCCTCTTCCGCTTGTGCGTTCCTATCTTTTTTATCATATCTGGTTATCTCTTTTTTATCAATATAGACCAATTCACGAAAGGTGTCTATTGTGAGAAACTCCATCGTCGTCTTCATTCCCTACTGATTCCCTACTTAGTGTGGAATGGGGTGGTCTTCCTCCTTTACTATCTGGGATCCATGACGATTGCTCCTATGCCATCGGGTAAGGCGGCGACAAGCTTTTCCTTTTCTGATTTTATTTGGTCGTTTTGGAACATCGGTCATGTCTATGGCGACGACTCTTTCACGGGGTTGGTGCTTGATATCCCGTTATGGTATGTGCGTGATTTGATGGTTATCTCCCTTCTCTCACCTTTACTTTATCTTCTGTTGACTAAGACAAAGGGATTTATCCTTTTGGTCTTTGCCGTCTTATGGGCTGGCGAATTGATTCCTGATTTTTATGCACCAAGCGACCAAGCTCTCTTTTTCTTCTCCCTCGGTGCGTATGCGGGTATACGAAAGTTTGTTATCCCTGTGGAGTGGGGTGATAAGCGTTGCTACCTCTTCCTGCTTATTTATCTTCTCTTAGCTGTACCGATATTATATTTCCGTTTCTTTAGAAGTTTTGAGGTGTTTTGGGTATGGATTAAGCATGTGAATGATCTTTTCGGAATAGCCACTATTTTGCTATTGGCGCTTCGTCTGACGCAAAAAAAGGAGTCGTGGCTACCATCCACCATCTCCGGTTCCAGTTTCTTCCTGTATGCTTTCTTTTCTATGCCATTGTTGTTGCTTCAAAAACTTATCGTGCCTCTTTTTGAATCGTATGGGTCTAAGGGTATGCTTGCCTGCTTCCTGATTTGTCCGACAATGGTTATTGCATTAGGCTTGATTTGCTATTGGTGTCTGAAACGTGTAGCACCTGCTTGGTTGAGTCGTTTGTTTACAGGTGGTCGGTAAGGACTGTTGGACAACTATTATTTTTTGTTTATTTTTGTCTCCCGATAGGTGAGTTCTATGAATTCACCGTTTAAACAATTAGTATGAATCGTGGGTTGAAGAACGCTGTAGAACCCACCTTAAAAATTTTAAAGTATGAAAGTTCTCATGATTGGTGGTACCGGTACCATTAGCTCTGCCATCACCCGTTTACTGTCACAGTCTGGCTGCGAATTATACCTCCTTAATCGAGGTAATCGTAATAAAGAATTCCCTTCCAGTGTGAAGACGATTAGCGTAGATATTAATCAGGAAGAGGAGGTGAATCGTCTTTTAGGCTCACTCTCATTTGATACAGTTTGTGAATTTATTGGTTTCACCCGAGAGCATGTGGAACGAGACTATCGTTTGTTTAAGGATAGAACCAAGCAGTATATCTATATCAGTTCGGCTTCTGCCTATCAGAAACCGTTGGCAGACTATCGAATCACGGAGGCAACATCGTTGTCCAATCCCTATTGGGAGTATTCACGCTATAAAATAGCATGCGAGGATTTTTTGATGGAGAAGTATCGTTCGGAGGGATTCCCTGTCACCATCGTACGTCCGAGTCACACCTACGATGAACGTTCCATTCCGTTGGGTGTTCATGGCAAGAAGGGTAGTTGGCAGGTGGTCAAACGAATGATGGAGGGGAAACCTGTTATCATTCATGGAGATGGAACCTCATTGTGGACGATGACGCACAATTCAGATTTTGCCAAGGGCTTTGTTGGGTTGATTGGTAATCCGCATGCGATGGGACAAGCCTTTCAGATCACGTCGGATGAGACGCTGACGTGGAATCAGATCTATCAGTCGATAGCAGATGCTTTGGGTGTTCAGTTGCATCCCTATTATGTCTCTTCCTCGTTTTTAGCCTCTGTGGGTGATTTCGATTTTACGGGCAGTTTGATAGGAGATAAGGCCAATTCCGTTGTATTTGACAATACGAAGTTAAAGAGGGCGGTGCCAGGCTTCTGTGCCACGAAAAGTTTCCATCAAGGAGTGAAGGAGACGATCGATTATCTACTTTCCCATCCTGAGTTACAAAAAGAAGATCCAGAGTTTGATGCATGGTGTGATCAGGTGATTACAGTCCTTGAGGAGGCAAAGAAGAAAATGGTTTCTTTATGATGAAAGTTATTTCCACGCATCATCGGCAGATTGTTGATGAAGAGGGGCGAATGCTATTCGCCCGTACAATAGCGAATTGAGCAGAAAGGTCATGACAGATATGAGCAACAAAAAAAGAGGAGCCTAGACTCCTCTTTCTTTTTTATGTATAGATTAGATTATCATCTGCGAATTATCAGAGAACTTCCAGTAACTGGTGTTCTGAAATTCATTGTTACTCCGCCTGTTGGTTTCTCACTGTTAGGATAGTATCCGTTGATAGAAGTACCCTGAGGTGCAACTGCGCTGTAAGTGTATACGAAATCAGAAGCAGGTGCTACGGTTGGAGATGAGAACGTCAGATATTTTGCTTTGGAAGAGGCGCTGTGTCCACTGGTTGCAAAGGTGAGAACACTTGTTCCAGCGGCATCACTGATGTTGATAGCCGTATTAGGAGTGTAGGCTGCATCAGATAACACTACGCCAGTAGAGGTGACGCGATTTGTTGTTATGACAGTGCTATATCCCACACCAAAGAAGATACCACCTCTTGCGCCGGCTGTTGCCGTTCCACAAGCACTAAATTCACTCTCTGTCTCAGCAACGAAGATACCTCCATTGAAGTAAATATTCTTTGCTCTCAAAGGTGCATTTGTGATGGATTTGAAATAGACAGTACTGTTGTCGTTGATGTTAATGTCGGTTTCCGTTCTTGCGCACATGATTGCATTCTCTTTTGCTGTGCCAGCGATTGCAGTACCGAGGATGGTTACCTTGCTGGAACCACCAATGTTGATGGCTGCGTCTGCTTTCAGTCCGTAACCACATTTCTCTTTTATCTTACCATTTTCATTCTCATAAACATAAGCTTCGGCATTTCCTTCGATGTCAACAGTTGCTGTTCCTTCGATGATGATGCTTGTGTCGGCAACCAAACCACGAGAACCTAAAGCGATTTTGTCGAGTGTAACCTTAACGCTACCTCCATTGATGGTCAAATTTCTGTCAGCTTTGACTAGGGCAGCGTATGAGATATCCTCTTCGCCATCCACCTCTTCGGTGATAGGACCAGCATAGACTTTACCTGTGAGGGTACCATCACTCATGATGAAGTCATGTTCTGCTTTGATACCTTTGCTTCCACCTCCATACATAGAGATGTCAAGAGTTCCTCCCAAAATGGTGATGGTGCCGTTGGTCTGACTTCCTGGTAAAGAAGTGTCTTTGGCAACCTTTATACCTTTGGAATCCTCCACTCTCGAGTCAATGCTTATTTTACCACCGCTAATCATTGCATATCCAGCCGATACCTCCATACCAGTACCTAATATGCTTAAGGTTCCATTGGTCATTAGGAAATAATCGTTAGCTTTAATGGCATCGCCTCTGTAAGATTGGGCAGTGATGTTACCACCACTGATTTGTAGGTAGTCGCCCGTCTGAATGGCACGTTTTGCATTAGCATGGACAAACAACGAACCCGTAGATCCTTTGGCAAAGACGATTTGTCCTTTGCTTCGGAGAGTAGCGTTGCATGTATCTGTTACCGTATCTCTTAGGGAGTTGGTTCCTTTCAATTCGATATTCATGGTAGAACCTGAGAATGAACGGATTGTTGAATTGAAGGATTTTGAAGCGAGGTTCAAATTATCCATAAGAAGGGTAAACTTACGAGGAGTCTCGATGGTGAATGAACCATTAGATGATGAGCCACTTAGTTTGTATACAACGTCTTTTAGTTGAGTGGCGCAACTCACGGTTACATGGTCTCCGTCAGTAGAGATCATGATGCTTTGCGTGTATGGATTTTTGATTACAGGAGAGGCACCGCCCCAAGTGATGGAAACCGTGTCGTTGGCTGTAATAATCTCCTCGAAGGTGAGTTCGGTAGTCATTGCGTTGAAGGAGCGTTTTTTCTCCTTTTCAAAGAAGGTCACCACATCGCCATAACCTTTTATGGTGTCGATGTCTTCACATTTCTCTTCTCGTATTTGAGTTCCATCGTTGATGTACATTGTGTATTCTGCTGCCAATGCATACGATGATATAAGTGAGGCTGCTATGATCAATAAGGACTTTTTCATTTTTTGCTGATTTTAAAAGATTGACCATTGATACGTATAATGTATAATCCTATAGGGAATTCAGATAGGGAAACGCCATTTCCTATTGAGTAACTTTTCTCGGCAAGAAGGATGCCGTTCCATGTAAAGATCTCCGTTTTGTCCCCCTCCTTAGCGTATGCTATGTATACGTTGTCTGTTGTCGGGTTAGGGAATATGGAAACCTGAGTGCCATTAACATCGTCAATGTCAGAGAATTCGCCGAAGAAAACTTTTTTGATATTGGACAATAGATATGTTTTAGTGTTTGAATTGGAAGTCTCCTTAATCATTAAGTAGTCATTCTCAAAAAATATTTTCCCCGACTGCGCCATTTGGTAGGTTGTGATAGCTCCATTTTTATCCAAAATGGATACTGAATTCTGCGCATTCGTCATGGTCCAACAACTGAATAGAAGAGCGACCATTAAACCTAATTTACTTGCCAGTTTCATTTATTTAGAGTTTATGTTAGACATCTGATTAGCTTTATAAGTTTTATACAATATATTGACACAAATATATAAATTATTTTAAAAATCGAAATGGCCTAAAAACAAAAAAGCCAGCTTGCTTCACAGCAAACTGACTCCGAAATATATAGAACAACACAATTTAGGGTCATAATTTGTATATGCAAAGGTACAAAAAAACAGAGAAAAACTAATAATAAAGCGGGCAACTTTAAAAAATCTTCTCTTTTTTTGGGCACTTTGCAACTCATGAAGCTTTTTTGTTAATCAGTTTGCTGTGAAAAACGCTCATGATGTTAAATTATGCCAACTCATTACACTTTCTATGTGCTAAGGTATTTGTTAACTTGTATAGGACAATTATATTTCAATGAAATGCCGTTATTTTTCAGTAAAAATCAAAATTTAAACACTGTTAGATTTCTTTGTCTTATGGTGAAGAGATGATTTTTTCCTTTTTTTTGAAAAAAATGAGTGGAATTTTTAATTTTTACATAGACAATTATTATTTTAGCAAAAAATACAAAAAACACAAAAAATATATATTATGCCATGAAACAAGTAACCGATTTCCTTATCGATATTTCCGATAAGATGGACAAGAAGTTGTCAATTACGCAGAGAATTTTAACAGATGAGATTGCTCCTAATTTTGATTTCTCAGGGGTATTTGGTATGAGAATTTTCAAATCAGTATGCGGATCTCCGATTATCATCAAATCTCTCGATTTAGCAGAACCTAACACAAAGTCAGATTTTATTACAAAAGCTACTTCTCTTCCATTGGCAAGTGGAGGTGCTCCTGTGGCTGCTACCGTTAAGGAGTCTATGGAGTCATTGAAAGCACTTGATGCTGATGAGAAGAAGATAGTTCTTATTACTGCTGGAGAGGATACTGATGGTGGTGTCTTTGAATATGAGGTTGAAAAGTTGGCGCTTGGAATCCAGGTGAACATCATTGGTGTAACAATGAGAGAGTCTGATTTGCGTTCTGCACAAAAGGCTGCTCAACTTACAGGAGGTGTTTGTTGCAATATTCCTGAGGATAAGTTGGGTGACCCATTTGCTATTCGTGAATTGGTGGCTCCAATTATTAATGCACTCAATACTAAGGCTGCTCCTGCTGCTCCTAAAGTGGAGGCAAAACCAGAAGCTCCTAAGTCTGAAGTAAAACCAGAACCTGTAGCTCAACCAAAGGTGGAGATCAAGGAGGAACCAAAAGAAGAACTAAAAATAGAGGCTAAAGAGGAACCTAAGGTTGAGGCTCCGAGAATGGCTGCTTTTGTGCAACAACCTGCTGCACAAGCACAACCTAAACAAGAGGAGGCTCCTGAAAAGAAACCTACACCTCAAATTAACAATAAGAATTTTGCAAAAGAGGCTGAATCTGTACAAGGTGTCTCTGTTTCTCAAAACTTCAGCAGAGAACATTTCGACGCTGTTTCTGCTCTTCAAAATGCGAACCAAGATATCGAGTCTTTGTTGAAGGCTAATATGGAGACTCTACAACGCGTGTTGAAAGAGAAAGAGAACTTGACAAAAGAGAACGAACAACTTCGTGCTGCTGAGAAATCTAATCTTGAAAGTATTAGTCAGTTGCAAAATACTGCTAAGGAAGCTAACGAGACCATTCAACAACTTCATGATATTATCGCTGATAAGGATGCTGAAATTGAAGCTCTAAATGCGAATAAGAGAGATTTGCAGGTGGCTATCAACCAATGGAAAGAGCGTGATAAGAAGGTGGTTATCGATCTTGATGCTGTCGCTCGTCAAACAATCTCCGCTGCAAGTGAAAAGATTTTGTTCGACTATCTCGAAAAGAAATATCCTAACCGTGTGAAATGGTGCAACGAGAAGACTAAAACAACGAATGGTTATGACTTCGAAATTGTTGACTTCGAGAATAACAGTACCGAGTATTATATAGCTTGTAAGGGTGCGAAAGATGATTCAAAGACCTTCTTCCTAACCGAAAAAGAGTGGGATATGTGCTTGAACAACAATCGTAACTATCAGGTTTATTTGATTCGCAACGTGGAAGATCATCCAAAAATTGTTCTAATCGACAATTTGATCGGTTGCTTGATGACTGGTAAGGTTCGTCCAGGTGCTTCTAAAAACGAAAAGGTGAAGGCTGGTCAGGTGATGATGACAATCAAATAAAATCTTGGTCAAGCAAAGGTTACGTAGTTTATAAAAAACCTTATATCGACAAGGGTGTGTCAGATCAATTGACACACCCTTTTTTGTGATGTGTTTCTGATGTGTGGTATATATGTGGAACATGGTATCGAATTATCCTTAAGTTTTATTTGAATTGAAAGAATTTCATTTTTCTTAAAAAAACGGAGAGAAGTGCATAAAACGCAATAAAAACGATGGGTTTTGATAGAAATTTGTGTATTTTGACTCGGTTTTTCAAACATTTTCATTATTTTTGTAATCAGAATATATAAATAATGTATGTATGGAACGCAAGATTAATCGCATCAAAGTAATGCTTGCTGAGAAGGGTAAAACTAACAAGTGGTTATCCGAACAAGTAAGGAAAGACCCAGCTACAGTCAGCAAGTGGTGCACAAATATGGCACAACCTACACTTGAAACCATGATGCAGATTGCTAAGGTGCTTGAAGTGGACTTAAATGAACTCGTTCGCTTCGAAGCTTTACCTGATATTGTGAAGAGAGATTGAACGTTTGAAACAAGTCAAGTATTTTTATATACATATGCTTGACCTTAAAACCAAAAAACATGCTTCCACTTCAACAAGCATACGAAACTCGTGAGGCAATTATAGAATACCTCAAGGCCACCTTCAACTTCAAGGAGAAGGAGGTCAATCCTTACACTCGTTGCGTCCGCATTGCCGACTACCGCACCACATGGGCGCATTTTGAAAAGATTTTTAATAGATGAACTTATAGGATATGTCAAAAACGAAAACAGAAACAGAAAGCAAAGGAAATATCCTAGAGAGAATTCTAAGTTCATTAGATTCTACTTGGGCAAAGCTAACCATAATTGGTGCTATTGGTTTTGTTGGATTTAAAGCAGGATGCTACTATCAGGAGACCATAATGACTCGTAAGCAGAATGCAGAATATCAACAGCAAACAGATGCTTGGGTACAGAAGGAGGAATACTATAGAGATAAAATTCAAGAATTAAGACTTAAGGTCGTTGAATTAGAAAAAAGAGTTCCAAACAATAAGACGCAACAATAATATGGCTAACAAAAAAGAAATAGAATCATTTGAATCTTTGGTTTCACAACTCAAGGATAATATTGCCGCGAACACAAGTGAGGAGCAAATGAGAGAACTTGTATCAAAGTTTGAAGAAAAAATAGTCATTCAAAAGAAAGCTTATAAAGGATTTAAGACAATGCTATTTTTGCTGTTTTTTATTATTGCATCTCTCTGTGTTGGCTTATTCCTTGTCTTGGATAGAAATGATACACTTGAGCAGAAAATTACAAATATGGAGTACAGGGACAGCTTATTTAGTCAGATTATGCAACCAGATAGTAACTTTACAATCGTTTATCGGGTACGAAATGGTATTCCTGTAACATATAATCAATTGGCGAATGAGTCTGATTCATTATTGCAATTGACGCATGATATTGAGAGCGCAAAGGAAACATACAGAATAAAACTGGGACTTGTAACACGAAACTACCCTGTTTCTTTTACAGATCGCGATGGCATTATTTCTATTCATGCTACTAAGATTGACTCTGCTTTATTATTGTTACCCTTATATCGCGATAAAATTAGTTATGATCCAAAACAAAGAGTTTGGAGTGTAACACGCACTGATTATAAATAATGAATTATAGAACAACTTCAAGAAATATGACAGAAGATAAACAATACATACAAGGCCTTGACGAGTACATCCGACAGGGTGAACCGCAAGAACAGGAACGTGGCAGAGCATGGCAAACAGCCATTGGTCTGCAAGAGGTTGATGGTCTAAAGACATCACCATACTTGTTAGAAACTGCCCGTCGTCACATCGAAGGTGATATAACCATCAGTGAGGCAAAGCAACTTATCGATAACTACTATAAGTCGCAGGCTGGACGCAAAGAGATTGAGGGTGAACGGACAGAAGAGGCAGATAAAGTCTCTGCCCGTATAACGGAGCTGCTACAAGAGCAAACCTTTAATTTCTCTCCAGCTCAGTTAACATCTATACATCGACGTCTATTTGAGGGTATCTATAAGTTTGCTGGACTCATCCGTGACTACAACATTACCAAGCGAGAATGGGTATTGCGAGGTGAGACGGTCTATTATGCTAGTGCTGATACCATAAGTGAGACTTTGGACTATGACATGGGGCAGGAACGCAATTACAGCTATGAAGGCAAGAGTATAGATGAAGTCATCAGTCATCTGACCAGATTCTGTGCAAATCTTTGGCAGATACATGCTTTTGGTGAAGGCAATACCCGTAGTACGGCTGTCTTTATGATTAAGTATCTAAAAACGTTGGGATTTAAAGTAACTAACGACCTCTTTGCCACCAATTCCTGGTATTTCCGTAATGCACTGGTTCGTGCTAACTACAGCAATCTGCAAGAAGGTGTGACAGAGACTACTGTTTTCTTGGAACGTTTCTTCCGCAACATGCTACTTGGAGAATCAACGCCACTTCGCAATCGTGAGATGCATCTGGATTGGAAACCAGAAGCTGAAGTCCAAAGTGCAAAAAGTGGCTCTCAAAGTGCAAATGAGTCCGTTCAAAGTGCAAATTCTGCACTTCCGCTACCATCAAAGTGCAAAAATTGCACTTTGGAAGAGATTGCCGTGCTTAGAATAATACTGCAAGATCCTTCGGCAAAACAGACGTTTATTGCAAAAGAAATAAGGAAATCAGAGAGAACAGTTAAAACCATCACTGCCTGCCTTACTGAAAAAGGCATTATAAAACGCAGTAAAGGCAAAGGAAGCGATTGGGAGATAATTTACGATTAAATTCTCTAATCGCATAGTCCACTTGTTCATTGGTTGTGTGGCATTGAAGAAGGTGAATTTCTTGAGGATTGGGTGTGTCAGATCAATTGACACACCCTTTTTTGTGATGTGTTTCTGATGTGTGGTATATATGGGTATATATGTGTAGAGACGCACGGCCGTGCGTCTCTACATGGTATCGAATTATCTTTAATTCTTATTTGAATTGAATCTTGTAGGTGTGGAAATTAGAGGCATTGGATTTGAAATCACCTCCCCATACGACGATGGTTACTGTTTTCGTATCCTTGTCGTAGTCTGCACAGTATTGAGCTAAAGCACTAACTGAGAAGTTTAGATTGGAAGCATCATACGTGCTGTTGATCGTGTATTCGTATACCTCCTTGTTGAAGGATGGTACAGAGATACCATCGTAGGAGAGCTCGGTGACATACGATTCGAAATTGAATTGCGCCGTGAATCGAATGGTGTAGATGTGGAAGTTCTCCGGATCCTTGTCGATGTTACCTCCCTTGACAGTGAGTTCCAACGCATTCTTTTGTGGGTCGTATACCTCGGTGACAGTTGCATATTCATCGGCAACGAAGGATAGATTAGACAATGATCCGTCGATGTCATAAACATAGACATTGCGGTCAAAGTCTTTCAACACCTCTCCATTGATGCTGATGGACTGCAATTGTGAAAGATAATTGGTTGGGTCGTTAAATTCAATGGTGTAGGTATGGTAGTTGCTACTAACCTTTTTGATATTTCCTCCCTTTACGACAATGGTGAGAACATGCGTGTTCTTGTTATACGTTGTATCAATGGTGGCAGCATCATCTGGAATAATATCCAACTGAACTGTGCCATATACTGCATCGTATTTGTATGAATAGGCATCTCTATCGAATGATGCAATGGTGCTACCGTCTACCTTCAAGTCTTTTAATTGTGATTCAAAAGGCTTGCTGAATTGTAGGTGGTAAACGTGATAGTTGTCTGGGAACGCAGCGATATCCTTACCACTCACCTTGATATTGAGTATGTGTGCTTGCGCATCGTATGTTGTATCGATGCTTGCTCCTTCGTCTGCCATATACAACAATCGAGTATCCTCATAAGAGTAGGAGATCAATGAATAGTCATATACAGAAGGGGAGAATCCACTGACAGAGATACCGTCTGCTTTCAATGTACGCAGTTTGGATGGTGCGTAGAACTGAATCTTGTACGTATGGGTGTTTTGTGGATTTTCAGCGATGTCACCACCTGTGACAACGATTGACATCACATTTGTATTCTCGTTGAATGATTGTTTTGCCCTTGCGTCTACATCTGGTGTATAGGTGATGGTATTGTCTGCATACTCACCTGCAACAACGTATGAGAACTGCTTTTTGTCGAATCCCTCTATCAATGTGCCATTTACCAATAACTCTGTCAACAACGAACCGCTTGTTGTGTGGAATTGGATGGTGTAGGTGTGATAGTTATTAGGGAATGTAGCGATGTCGGAACCTGATACCTTAAGGGTCAATAGGTTGGAGCTTGCATCGTAGGTAGTGTCTACCTTCGCACCACTGTAGGTGGTATAGGTGACGGTTGCATTCTCGTAGACTACGGATGATAATGTGTAGTTGAACTTCGTCTCACGGAAATTTGGAACAGATGTGCCATTGACCTTCAATGAAGTTAACAGAGAAGGAGCACAGAACTGTACGGTGTAGGTGTGTACGTTTGCACTATTTTCGTTGTAATCACCTCCTTTTACCGTGATGGTAAGTGTATGCTTCGTCTCATCGTATGAACTGGTTGCCGTTGCATCCTCATCCTCATTGTAGGTGACATTGACGTCAGAATAATTCTTTTCTACATAGTATGTGTATTGATCAGGAGAGAATTTAGGAATCTCTTCGCGGTCAATTTTGATGGATGTTAACTGAGAACCATACGAATTATGGAATTTTACAAAGTATTTGTTGGTATTCGTAGTACTTGCATCTCCTGATTTAACCGTGATAATCAATGTGTTCGATGCTTCATCGTAATATTCAGTAGCTGTAGCATCTTCACTAATCGTATAAGTTACGGAAGCATTCTCGTAAGTACTTTTTACGGAGTAGTTGTAGGTGTTAGGACTGAAGTTTGTCACCGAGCTACCATTGATCAATAGGCTTGTGAGTTGATATTCATAAGGTGCATGGAAGTTGACTACGTAGGTGTGATAATTACTGCTGTTTTCAGCGAAGTCGCCACCCTTCACTTTCAATGTCACTTTGTAGTTTTTCGCGTCGGTGGTTGTTTCCACGCTGGCTTCTGCATCCGCTGTGTAATTTAACAAGGTTGGGTCGTATGCGTTAGCTATTGTGTATTCATATTTTGAAGGGGAGAATCCTTCAATAGAGCTACCGTTCACAGAGAGACTGGTGAGCTGGGAACCGTATGAATCATGGAAAGCAATCATGTATGTGTTGGTGTTGCTTGGATTGTTGGCAAAATCACCACCTTTTACGACAATCACGTAGGTGTTTGTGCTTTCGTTATATGATGCGGTTGCGGTTGCATCTGCATCTGTTGTGTAGGTGATTTTTGTCTTATCAGGATCATACGTGCTCTTAACGGAGTAGTTGAATACATTTGGAGAGAAGTCACTCACAGCCGAACCGTTCAGTTTCAACGAGGTGAGTCGTGAACCGTAAGAGTCGTGGAACTTTATGTAATAAATCTGTTTGTTCGTTCTGTTTGTAGCAATATCACCACCCGATACGGTGATTGTCAGGGTGTTAGTACTACTATCGTAACTCTCAGCAGCGGTTGCCTCACTATCTATTGTATAGGAGACGATGCCCTCTTGATAGGTGTCGGATACCGTGTAGTAATATTTACTGCTGCTGAAATCGCTTACTGCTTTTCCGTTGATGCTTAGACTTAACATCTTAGAACCATAAGGAGCATGGAAGTTGATGGTGTAAGTCTTCTTATTGGTTGGATTGTCTGCGATATCACCACCCGACACGATGAGAGTCATCTTGTAATTTGCTTCGTTGTATGACGAGCTAACCGTTGCATCATCATCAGCTGTATAGGTGATGGATGAGGCTGCATAGGTCTCTGCCAAGGTGTAATCATATTTTGACGGACTGAAACCGTCGATTGTGGTTCCATTGTTCTTTAAATCAGTGAGTTGACATCCATACGAATCATGGAATGAAATAGTGTAGGTATGTGTATTCGCACTATTTTGACTGTAATCACCGCCTTTGACAACCAGTGTGTAGACGTTTTGTGTAGCGTCGAACGAGGTGGTTACGGTTGCATTGTCACTTGCTGTGTAGGTGATCTTTGTTGATCCTTCCGTGTAGGTATTCTTCACCGAGTATTCATACTTGGTAGAGGAGAAGGCGTTGACGGCGGTTCCATTGATGGCAAGAGCCGTTAGAACAGATCCAAATGGAGCGTGGAATTGGATGGTGTAGGAGTGCGTGTTAGACGTATTCCATGCATAATCGCCACCTTTCACCAAGAGGGTGAGTGTATTGGTGGATGAGTTGTAACTTCTCTCAACGGTTGCATTTGCATCGGCTGTGTAGCTCACCTTGTCTTCGTAGTATGCGTAGGTGTTTACGGTATACTTATAGGTGGAAGGAGAGAAGTTGGTCACCTCGGAGCCGAACACCTTCAAGGAGGTTAGTTGTGAACCATAAGGTGCGTGATATTGAATCGTGTAGGTGTGACTGTTTGAGCTATTTACATTGTAGTCAGCACCTTTGACGGTCATTGTAAGTTTGTAGTTTTGTGAGTTGTAGTTGTTTGTAACTGTTGCACCCTCGCTTGCTGTGTAGGAGAGTTCGTTCTCGCTGTAGGCACGATCGGTGCTATACGTATAGGTGGAGGAGGAGAATCCAGAGACGGCGGTACCTCCAATTTTGAGACTTGTTAGTAGTGATTCGTAAGGCTGATGGAATTGGAACGTGTAGGTGTTGCTGTTATTACCATAGTTACTTTTGCTTGTAACCGTAATAGTGAGCGTCCTTGTTGCCTCATTCCAACTTTTCGTTGCCTCAGCACAATCAGATGTTGTATAGGTGATGGCAGAGGAGACATTCTCATAGACATCACTCAGTGTGTATGATTTAGTGGATGAACTGAATCCACTGATTTGAGTTCCGTTAATCTTGAAAGAGGTAAGAAGCGCATCACAAGAGGCAGCCTCTTTTTTGAAAGCGATTGTGTAAGTGTGTTTGTTGCTGCTTGCACTGTAGTCATCACCCTTCACAGTGATGGTGAGGATACCGCTCTCTTGGTTGAATGATTGTTCGATGGTAGCGAACTTACCGTCACTTTCACAGGTGACGATTCCCTCCGAATATGATTTATCAGAAGCATCATACGAATATACATCTTTGTTGAATCCCGAGACGGCGGCACCATTGATTTTCAATGATTTCAGTTTAGAATTGTAAATCATTACAATATCATCTATGTAAAGGACATCCGATGCATCTCCTTTACCTGCGAGGTAGTTGGTGGCGATTGATGCCAGACAGTAGGATGGCCGCTCATCGTTGCTTGCAGGCTTTCTTGTTACAGTACCACCCTCATTTAGTATGGTTAGAGTCTCCCCTTTATAATAAACAGGAATGGATAGTCTCTGCCAATTTGTGTTATATGGGATGTTCATACCTGCTACAGCAATGATTTGTGTCATGTCGGTACCAGGATCCTGCGTATCATAATTACCATGAAAGTTAAAGTAGAATCGACCTAGTTGTGAGCTGCTTTTGAAAGCAGTCTTCACCCAACCTGTGACGGAGTCTGGACGACCAGTGAACGGAGAGGCATAGCCTGTGCTTCTATGGGTGATATTATGATTGTCTTCGCTAGTAGCGGATGAACTATTACCTTCAATTTGTCCTGTTGTAATCATACCATTGGCGATGATGGAAAGTAGCACTTTTCTGGCTTTTACAGCAGCAGAATAACTACCAGACGTTCCGGGTCTGACATCTGTGGACTTGCTACATTGCGCTGTGCTTGTTACCATGCTACCTAATGAACCTCCGGCAGTAGCATAGGTGTTCCACATCACGGGTTCGTCACCGCCACCTTGTTTTTCCCATTGTTCAAAATCAGAATTTTGTAATTGAAAATAGTCAGCACCCCATGAGGCTGAGCATATAGATAATATAGATATGATGAATAGAACGACTCTCTTCTTCATGATTTAGTTATAGTTTTATACAATTAACCCACAAAAATACTAATTTTTTTGATTTATGAGGTACTTTGACGAAACTTATTCATTAGGAGCGCATGGAAAAAACCAGAGTGTTGTCCGTGGGTTATATCAGTCAAGGCCTTTCAGGCCTATTCACTTAATGTAGGGGCGAATAGCATTCGCCCTTTTTCATCAACAATCTGCCGTAGATATATGGAAATAAAATGGCTTTAATGAAAGAACTGTGATATGTTAAAAATGATGGGATGGGAAAAAATTCAAAGATATATTTGGAAAGTCAACAAATTTAAATATATTTGTGGTGTTATTTCAGAGAAATGATATTCCGACTGATAATGGAGATTATGGTTGTTGGAAAAATAATTTTTTAGAATTTATATGTGTTTTTAGGGATTAGAGGGTGATCGGATTAAATGAAAGTATTGAATTATATTTTTGTTTAATTTAAATGATGATGAAAATATGAAGAAAGTGTTTATGCTATTCGCTTCTCTATTTATTTGTGCGATGGTGAGTGCATCGAATGTAGAGAAGAATCAGTTCGCCGATTCAGGCGGTTTCTCATTAAAATTTATGGCAGGTATTCCACCGAATGCATCGGGCATACTGTTCATCTCGACAGATGTAATGGTAGGCTTGAAGGATGGTTTTGTTCACACTCAAAAATTGGAGACAGTGGTGCAGTTGATTTAGGTGCATTAGTAGTTTTTGATATTAGAACTTATATTTTAGGGATTAGAGGGTGATCGGATTAAATGGAAGTATAGAATTATATTTTTGTTTAATTTAAATATTGTTGAATATGAAAAAGATTATGTTATTAGTTGCCTCTCTGTTTATCTATGCAGGGGCGAGTGCATCAAATGTAGAGAAGATTCAGTTCGCCAATTCGGGCGATTTCTCTTTAGGCCTTATGGCAGGTATTCCACCGCATATGGGAAATATGCCGTTCGTCTCGATAGATGGGATGGTAGGTTTGAAGGATGGATTTATTCACACCAATAAATTTGGAGACAATGGAGCAGTCGATTTAGGTGTGTTGGCAGGATTTCAAACGTTTAATGATGGAGATTACTGGACATTGCCGATTGTGGCACGAGGAAGTTTTCACTTTGAGTTCGTAAAAAATCTGGATCTCTATGCCGGTATTTTGAGCGGAGTAGAGTTGTATCATTGGTCTTATGAGGAAATGTATGTAGAGTATGGTTCTAACGAACTAACTGTAGGTGAAACCAGAAAAGGTACAGATATAAAATTTGTATATGGAACCTATTTGGGAGCCAAATGGCACTTTACGGAGCATTTTGGATTGAAGGTAGAGTTTACCAAAGATTGGAAGCCATACAGAAACCAATTAAGAGAACATAAAGGTGCTTTGCCTTGGTTTGCTGGAGGTTTGTCATTTAAATTCTAATTCATAAGTATTAGGCGGATTCTATAAATTCATTTTGTGGGATTTTGTTCTATAGGGACGTGGTGTGCCGTGTCCGTTGAGGGTTTTCACCTCAAACAAATGATATTAGAACTTATATTTTAGGGGTGATCGGATTAAATGGAAGTATAGAAAATTATATTTTTGTTTAATTTAAATATTGTTGAATATGAAAAAGATTATGTTATTAGTTGCCTCTCTGTTTATCTATGCAGGGGTTAGTGCATCAAATGTAGAGAAGATTCAGTTCGCCAATTCGGGTAAGTTCTCATTAGGTCTTATGGCGGGAATTCCGACGACGTATGTGGGAGATATGCCGTTTGTTTCGGTGGATGGAATGGTAGGTATAAAAGATGGATTTATTCACTCCAATAAATTTGGAGATAATGGAGCGATTGACTTAGGATTGTTGGTGGGATATATGCCGTTTAATGATTTCGATTATTGGTCAATGCCGATTGTGGCACGAGGAGGATTTCACTTTGAATTTGTGAAAAAATTGGATGTCTATGCAGGTATTTCGAGTGGAGTAGAGTTATATCATTGGTCTCATGCAAATCTTTTGCTGGAAGAACCAGCCACGGAGAAAGTGATAAAAGGTACTGAAACTAATTTTATCTTTGGAAACTATATAGGAGCCAAGTGGCACTTTACAGATCTCTTTGGTTTGAAAGTAGAATTTGCAAGAGATTGGGTTGGTGCTAAACAAGGAAGAGGTAGAGCTGGAACCCTTCCATGGTTTGCCGGTGGTTTGTCATTTAATTTTTAATTCATTTTCGAATAAATTCGGAGGGGGGTGTATCAGTGGATATGCCCCTTTGTTTTTTTGTTATTGGGTGGTTATATTTCTGTCCGCAGGACACTCCTTTGTCTCAATGCGTTCTCTTGTAGTATGTATGTTGATTCCTTTCTGTGTTATGCGATTTGTCAGATCGTACAAATTTTCGATTTAATCGAAAATTTGTACCAATATATCATAAATCTTTGTAAGATAACAAATTACCATTAGATGTAGAGAAAGAATTGTTACCGCAATAGATGACGGAAAGGTGTTCTGTATCCGATTGAGACAATTGAGCCCAGTAAGTAAGGCCTTTGAAGTAATCGGGAGACAAAGTCATTCCCGATTTGATTTCGTAAGCAGATTGGGTGTTCTCTTGGGAGTGAATGAGATCTATTTCGTTTCCTTTATTATCGCGCCAGAAACTTAAATTAGGTTCGTCACCTGAGTTATAGGCACGTTTAACAAATTCGTTAATGATATAATTTTCGAATAGGTTACCTCGTAGGTAATGGTTATGAAGTTGAGAAGGTTCTTTGATTTCCAGTAGGTTGCAAGCAAGTCCTGTATCGAAGAAGTAAAGTTTGGGTGATTTAACAAGTCTTTTGTTAAAGTTTTTATGGTCAGGACGAAGCAGGTGGATGATATAGCTGGTTTCGAGAACGGAGAGCCATGACTGGGCGGTAGAGACAGCAATGCCGCAGTCGTTTGCCAAAGAGGACATATTCAGAAGTTGACCGATTCGTCCAGCGCACAATTTAAGGAATCTAATAAACAGACTAAGGTCGCCGATGTTTTTTAGTTGACGAACGTCTCGTTCAACGTATGTTTGTATATAATTAGGGTAGTAATCGGTTGGAGGAATGGTAACGTCATACAGTCTGGGGTAGGATCCGTAAAAGATTTCGTGATCGATATCCGCAGGAAGAAGAGAGGCCATTTTGAGTTCGGTACGAGAGAATGGGAGGAGTTTCAGTATAGCGACACGTCCAGCCAAGGATTGAGTAATTTGTTGCATCAGCAGAAAATTTTGGGAACCAGAAAGTATGTACATTCCTGGTTTATTTATCTCGTCGACATGAGTTTGAAGATAAGAGAAAAGGTTGGGAACACGTTGAGCCTCGTCGATAATTACTTTGTTGGAGTAGGTGAGTATGAAGTTACGAGGGTCGTTGATAGCAAATTCACGGATGTCGGGTGTTTCCAAGGAGACGTAGGAATAGTCGGGGAAAATATTGCGTAGGAGTGTAGTTTTCCCAGATTGTCTAGGACCCGTTACGGAGACGATAGGGAAAAGGGAGATAAGTTCCTTTACTTTCTTAGTTAGTATTCTGTCAATCATAAAGTTATAGTTTTATTGAACAAAAGTAGTACAAATTTTCGATTGAATCGAAAATTTGTACCAATATTTAAAAAGAATTTCGGGATAGCTCATAAATACGTTGTTTGAGAAGGGAAAGATCCATTAGGAATGAGATAAGGAAAGCAGGAAGATGGGATAGAAAAACGAGTGGGATAAAATAAAAATTGCACCCATTATGGTGCAATTTTTATTTTCAAAAACAGCTTCTAATTTTCTGTGAATCAAATTATTATAGACATCGTACTGTTTTTGTCGACGCTAAATTACAAAATTGAAAGCAATTCA
>JAFZLC010000048.1 GCA_017551675.1 Paludibacteraceae bacterium
AACGGGCGAATGGCGGCAAGTGGCTGATGACTACCAACGTTTGGAGCTCCGCGCTCTGCGCCTCTACGACCAGATTCCTTCCGAATCACGCGATTTCTATCGCCAACTCATTCTCTTCCCCGTACAGGCGATGGCAAACCTATACGACATGTACTACGCTCAGGCGATGAACCAGTATCTGGCTGCCAGCAAGAACCCCGATGCCAACAAGTGGGCGAATCGTGTAGCACAATGTTTCCATCGCGATTCGTTGCTCTGTGCCGCCTACAACCACGATATCGCTGGAGGCAAGTGGAACGGCATGATGACACAGAAACACATCGGTTATCGTTCGTGGAATGATAATTTCCGTGCTGACACTCAACCACGTACATCGCTCGTCGATTCCAGTGAAGAGGCTGGCGGCTACAGTTTCGGTTATAACAACGGCTACGTGGCGATGGAGGCAGAGCATTATTATAGCGCTACGGCACCCCAAGGCTTGCAGTGGACGGTTTATCCCTATTACGGTCGCACTCGCAGTGCTGTTGCCCTGACGCCCTATACAACGTTGTCTCTCGGTAATGCAGCACTAACCTACCGCTTTACACTGCCGGCTGATGCTCCCAAGACCGTCAAGGTGCGCATTGTGGTAAAATCGACTCTCGACTTCTTGGATACCGGTGGTTTTATATACAACGTTAGCTTGGATGGTGGGGAAGCACAAGAGGTGAACTTCAACAAGACACTCGTCGACCGCCAACCCTACATGTACTCCGAATACTATCCTGCTGTCGCACGTCGTGTGGTGGAGAAAGAAGTGGAACTGCCTGTTGGAAACGGTTCCGAGCATGAACTGACGTTGCAACCCAAGCATCCCGGTATTGTTTTTGAAAAGATTGTCGTTGACTTTGGCGGCTACAAGCCCTCCTATCTCTTCATGGACGAGTCGCCCTGCAAACGATAAAAACGCATTTTGAACTCTTTCTCTTCACGGGCAAAGACATAGAGAATAAAATCAAACGGAAGTTGTTGACAACGACTTCCGTTTTTATGTATTTAGTACATGCCATATGTACTAACCGTACATGCCACTTGTACTGCCTGTACATGCTACATGTACTAACTGTACATGCCGCATGTACCAAAAAGGGAAACACACTCTCTGTAAAAGGCTTTGATATTTTATAATTTCATATAATGAGGGCAACACTCACATGGTTGCTATGAAAAATTATTCTCAAAAAAGTGATAATATCAGAAAAGTTTTGTATATTTGCAACCGACACATATACCCCGAAAGGGTGAGGGTGTCACATTTTTATTGGAAATAGGACGTTACCGAACGTTATCTTCGACGTGCAGATCTCGCAAATCAAAGCTCAGAAGATGCGCAACCAAGACGTCCACTGTGGGTGTATTGTACCCTGTTCATTCTTATTCTGTGAACAGTTTCAATATGTCACGACGTGGGCTATCTCGAGTTGCTTATCCTGAGCAAGGCAATGCGAGAGCCCGCACGTGGGATAAGCGCGAAGTAGAGCACCCACGTCTTTCCGTATCAATTTATTAACCGCTGAATCTGGGTGGCTATAGGCATCTAGCGAGTTCTATATATGGAAGAAAAGATTCATGGATTCAGTCAAATGGAGATAGTGGATTTGTATCACTATCTCTGCATCTATGTTAGTAAGTTAGAGCATATTGAAAATCAAACTATTTTTGAAGAAGAGTATCCGAAAACAAAAGAACTCAAAAAAACGATGTCTTCTTTCGTATGCAACAACTGTACCAAGGAATCATTGAAGGTTATAGGTCTTGCTCCTATGGACGACCTCGTATCTATGACTAAATGTAGAAGTTCAAAAACTTTATCATTTCTGCATCACCTTCGAAACTCCATAGCGCATGGCCAACTTGAACAGGAAGGAGGATACGTTTTCTTAATCGATTATGGGTTTGAAGACTCTACTAAAGTTTTTTCTGCAAGAGGGAAGATTAAGTCCTCTACTTTATTTGAAATCGTCCATATTATTAACAATAATATTAAATTATCATGAAAAAAGCATACAGTATTGCCATCGAGCCTCAAACAATAACAAGGCAAGGGCTTAGGAATATTGAACAATTCCTCACTGAATTATCTGGAATTGACGGTATAGAAGTAAGTGATAATAAATTAGAGTTTGTTTGCAATTCTGATATGGAGGAAAAAGTAAGTCTATTATTGGAAAAATATTCAATTGTTAATCTAATAGGGGTTTTTAACGATGAAAGACATTAAATTAAAGTTGATAAGCATACTTCTATGCTCAACAATAAGTATCAAAACTGAAGCTGATATTGTTGTGGATGGTTTACAATACTCTTTAGAAGGAACAAAGGCTACTATTACAGACTACATTGGATTTGATGAAAACCTTGTAATACCCGAAACCATCACCTATAATGGTAGCACCTATACGGTTACTAGTATTGGATATAGACCTGGTACAGGGTGGATGAAATATGGTGCTTTCTATTATTGCTCAACTCTGAAATCAGTCGTTATTCCACCTACAATTACTTCCATTAATGGAGTTGGTGACAACGATTTTATTGGTCAAGGTAATAATGGAGATGTGTTTTTTCAATGTAGTAATTTAGAATTTGTTCATTTTAAAGGAGCTATAGACATTGGTAAAGGAGCTTTCTACAATTGTAACAAATTGAGATGTATTCAGTTTGATGATAGAGCCACAATTGGGGTATCATGTTTTTACAAATGTTCATCTCTAACATATCTAGTTTTACCTGCTGGTACAATTGTAAAATCTAATGCCTTCTATGGTTGTAATTTGATTCAAAACATTATATGTTTAGGGGATAGTAGAATTAATGTAAATTTAAACAATGTGAATTATTATACACGCAATGATTTGATACATTGGGACACATACAGCTACGATTATACAGGAGAAGCACCACCTTTATCTACATTTACATATAATTTGCCCAATGGTTTCAAACCAACTTCTGTGGTTGAAGAAGGATTGACGCAAATATCGGCAGGAAACTTTGAACGCTATCCTTTATTTACTTTTTCCAATGGAGATATGTCGTTCAACGTGGAGATACCATAC
Organism: Paludibacteraceae bacterium; assembly: GCA_017551675.1. Taxonomy (GTDB): domain Bacteria; phylum Bacteroidota; class Bacteroidia; order Bacteroidales; family Paludibacteraceae; genus UBA1181. The sequence goes on from JAFZLC010000048.1 coordinate 3,102, forward strand.
TATGGTTACATCAATCCCGTTAAATTGACTGCCAAGGTGAAAGATGCTTCAAGGCTTTATGGCGATGCCAATCCGCAGTTCAATTCCGTTTATACAGGTTTCGTGAACAATGAAGATGCGAGAGTCATCGAAAGTCACGGAAACTACACAACAGCTACAGAAACGAGTGACGTGGGTACATACGCTATCAAGCAAAGCGGCGCATTGGCACAGAACTACGTGTTCGAATATGAAGACGGAACACTGACCGTAAACAAAGCACCATTGACTATGACGGCCAATGACAAGAGTATGATCTATGGCGGCAAGGTTCCTACGCTCGATGCACGATATGAAGGATTGAAGAATGGAGAGAAACAACCGACTTGGAATCATGAACCAACTCTGACCACGACAGCAAACCCCACCAGCAAGGTGGGTACTTACCCTATCACCATCAGCAATGCCGACGCCAAGAACTACCAGTTGACCATCAACAAGGGAACCATGACTATAGATAAGGCTGAACTGACGGTGAGGGCGGAGAACAAAAGCAGAACGTATGGCGATGCAAACCCACAGTTCACCTTGACTTACACTGGATTGAAAAACAACGAGACTGTACCCGAATGGGCAAAGGTTCCTACTATTGAGACAACTGCCTCCATGCAAAGTTCTGTGGGCACATATCCCATCAGTATAAAAGACGGCATTGCCGTGAACTACAACATCAGTGCAGTTGATGGAACATTGACCGTCAACAAGGCGGCATTGCAAATCATTCCCAAAGATATCACGAGAAAATACGGAGAGGAAAACCCGAAGTTCGAGTTGTCGTATGTAGGTCTGAAAAACAACGAGAACACACCCGAATGGATAGAGGCTCCTGTCGTTTCAAGCAAAGCGACCAAAACAAGTCCTGTAGGCGAATACGCCATACAAGTGGCATCGGCCAATGCAAGAAACTATACATTGGAAAAGAAGAACGGCACCTTGACTATCACAAAGGCTCCATTGACGATAAGCGTGAAAAGCTATACAAGAAAGTATGGCGAAGCCAATCCGAACTTTGGATTGAACTACACAGGATTGCTGAATGGAGAAACTGCTCCTGCTTGGACAGAAATGCCAACCATCAACACCGAGGCAACCAAAACAAGTGATGTAGGCGAATACGCCATTACCGCCACGGGAGGTGTGATGAAAAACTACGAAACATCGGGAATCGCCCCAGGAACACTTACCATTACACCTGTATCATTGTTGATAAAGGCGAATAATGCCAGTAGGCTCTATTACGAGGGCAACCCTTCGTTCTCATATACTTGCACGGGACTTGTAGGTAATGACAACGAATCGGTGTTGACCGTCAAACCACAGATGAGAACCAATGCTACCCAAAACAGTAAAGTTGGCGTTTATCCCATAGAAATAGATGGCGCTGAGGCCAAAAACTACATGCTGAGTTATGAAAAGGGACAACTGACCATCAACAAGCGCCAATTGACTGTCTCAACGAAAGACTATACGAGGGCATACGGTGAAGAGAACCCTGCATTCGAACTGTATTACAAAGGGTTTGTGAATAATGAAGACGAGAGCGTGTTCATTTCTAAGCCAAAAGCGACAACGGAAGCAACGAGTGACACGGACACAGGTATATACGATATTACTGTCAGCAATGGCGTTGCGGAAAATTACGAATTCTTATATATCGGTGGAAAACTAACTATCGAGAAAGCCTATCAAACTCTAAAATGGGAACAAGACTTTAGCGATATCAAGCAATACGATCAAGTGGAACTGACAGCTACTGCATCCTCTGGTCTTGATGTGACATACACGGTAGAGGGTGAACAGATTGGCTCTATCTACCAAATCGGCAAGAAACAATACCTTGACTGCAATGGTACTGGAGAAGCGGTGATTGTGGCCATTCAAGAAGGGAACAAAAACTACTGGCAGACCACCAAGATTTACAAACCGATTGTTATTGTCTCCACTTCAATTGAGAATCTGACCAACATCGATACAGATGGCACAACAAAGATTTATGATGCAAAAGGTAACCGCCTTGGAAAATTGCAGAGAGGTATCAATATCATTCAAAAAGAAGATGGAACCATCAGGAAGATTATTGTGAAATAAAGTATTTCGCACATAAGACAATTATTAACAGCGTTACGCAGATGTACCAATCACAGTGTTCGATATGGTTTTCATCTATGTAATGCTGTTTTTATTTTTCATGTTCCTCTGCTATCTGTTGTGCTAGGATGCGCGAAGGTTTTCCCGTTTCTGTCGTAGGAATCTGCGCAACATGCAGATAACGCCGAGGACGCCAATGCTTAGGAAGAATCTCCTCGCAAACACAACGGGCTTCTTCCACATTCCCCTCTGTCAACAACACCACACATTCCCCGAATTTTTCATCATGGCATTTTGTAATCATAAAGCCACCCTTTAGATTACGTCCTAACAGTCGTTCTACCTCCTCTATTTGAATCTTGATGCCTCCCGAGCAAATCACATTGTCTCTGCGACCCAAGATGCGGAAGACCATTTTATCATTCAAAGACTTCAGCTCAGCGATATCGTTCGTTGTCAAAGGTCCATCACAGACATACGGAGCATCTATCACAAGACAACCCTCTTCGTTCAGCGAG
>JAFZLC010000049.1 GCA_017551675.1 Paludibacteraceae bacterium
CCTACGAGGAAATCAGACGTGCTTATCACGAACTAGCCTTGCAGCACCACCCCGACCTACCTAAGAACGCCGATCGAATGGATGAGTGCGAGAAGATGATGATGAAGATTAATGAGGCGTATGAGAAATTAAGAAGTAAGAGTTAAGAATTAAGAGTTGCGCTCGTCGAGGATGTGCGCATAGGCCTGAAAGACCGAAACAGATATAGCCTATGGCAACGCCGTGGGGAGGTGTGTAAACCCGTGCAAGTTTTATAAAAAAAGTTGAATATGGAATTATTGGATAAGGATAAGAAGTTTGTGAAGGAATATAAAAGAATTTATAAACTGCCCTTCGTTTTACTTATTTTGTGGTTTATCAACGTTATTGTAACGTGTGTGGTAAGTAATATAGCTAACATACCTATTGAGTTTAACGAACCCCAATTTGTTAAAAATCCGCACCTTGGAATATTTAAATATCTACTTATGTCAGTGGTAATTTCCCCTTTCCTATTTATTATTGTTCAGCTAATTGCATCTAATATAATCAGAAAATCGGTATGTAAAAAGTATTGTAATAGCAAACAAGAAGCAATAAACCGACAGATATTTCTATTTTACGAAATAAAATATGTCCCATTGTTACAACGTTTTTCTAAAATGAATCTAGATGCGAAATCTTCGCAATTTAAGTTATTAAAAGAATGGTATAGTCTTGAAGATGCTTCGATTTCAGAATATTTCTTTAATCGAGAGTATAGCGAGGAGGATTGGAATAATGCTGTGAAACAACTAATGGAAGAAGAGGTCGACTTTAAGAAAACGTTCATCAATAATTTATTTCAATTTGTAATTTTGGAGGATGGTATCCATAATGATGAATGGAAACTATTGATGCAGTTAATGGCACAACTGCAGTTTAATAAGAATTACATCAATTACTTCAAAGAGCGCTATAATCCTCTCCGTACTGAATTTGATGAAAGTGAGTGGAAGGGAAACTCCTCGACAACATACGTCCTTGCCAGTCCGAAAGAATATTACGACGTTTTAGGTTTAAAGGAGGGTGCCACCGACGAGGAGATCAGACGTGCCTATCACGAATTAGCCTTGCAGCACCACCCCGACCTACCTAAGAACGCTAGTCGAATCGAGGAGTGCGAGAAGATGATGATGAAGATTAATGAGGCGTATGAGAAAGTGAGAGGGTGAATAATATAAACTATCTTTAAAAAGAGATTGAACATGGAATTATTAAAAAAAGATAAAGAGTTTTTGGAGGAATATGAGGTCGTATCATACATATATAAAATGATTTGGTTGCTTCTTCCTGCTTTTATTATTTATTCTTGGATACTGTCTCCTATGGTCTTTTTAATTCCTTCTATTCTTATGTTCGCATATGTGAAAAAGAAAAAAAAATTTCTGAGATATTATAAAGTAAACGACGATGAAGCCAAAATCCATTATAATTATTTATCATCTGTGAAATCTCTAAAATATATACCATTATTTCAATATTTTTGTCGAATGAATCCCAAAATAAGATTCATACAGATTGAGTTAATAATCAAATGGTACAAACTTGATGAAAACATAATTAAAGATTATTTTATTGAACGAGAGTATAGCGATGAGGATTTGGATAACGCTGTAAAACAGTTAAAAACAGAAGACCTCGGCACGAAAAAAAGTTTAATCAACAGACTATTTCAACTCGTTATTTTAGCGGATGGCATCCATAACGATGAATGGAAGCATATGATGCAGCTAATAGCGCAACTGAAACTTAATAAGAATTACGTCAGCTATTTCAAGGACCGATATGAATCCTTGCGCACCGAATATGAAGAGTACGAGAAGAAAAATAACAGCTCGGAAAACAAATATGTCCCCTCTCTAAAAGAGTATTACACCACCTTAGGTCTAGAAGAGAATGCCACCGACGAGGAGGTCAGACGTGCCTATCACGAATTAGCCTTGCAGCACCACCCCGACCTACCTAAGAACGCCGATCGAATCGAAGAGTGCGAGAAGATGATGATGAAGATTAACGAGGCGTATGAGAAAGTGAGAGGATGAAGAATAAATTTTTTCTATTTAAAACAAGAATCGAATATGAGGTTATTAGAAAAAGATCAGAAGTTTTTGGAGGAATATAAGGCAAACTCTAAGCCTGATATTGTTGAAAGGTTTTTCATCATATTTGTAATTTTTACTATAATGCTTATTAATTCATTATGGGAAGATCTTCTAAATCCATTGGTCAGTATTTTGTTACTAGTTTCAGTCATTGTAGGCATTACTATAATATCTTCACAAGGCATGAAAAAATTCCTAAATAGATATGGTTTAAACGAAGAGAAGGCAGAACACTACTATCAATTCCTAACGAAAGATATAAAATATGCACCCTTGTTACACCGTTTCTCCAAATTGAATCCGAGTGCAAAATCCTCACAAAGTGAATTATTAAAAAAATGGTACAGTCTTAGTGATGATTCACTTTCTGAATATATCTTTAAAGGAAAATATAACAAGACTGAATGGAATATCTCCATAAGGCAATTAAAATCGGAAGATACAACCATAAAGAGAAAGATCATCAATAGATTGTTTCAACTTGCTATTTTAGAGGATGGTATTCATAATGATGAATGGAATCTTTTGATGCAGTTAGCTGCACAATTGCAGTTCAAGGAGAGTTACATTAACGAACTTTGGTTTCGATATGATTCGTTACGCACAGAATTTGGTGAATACAAAGAGAGTGAAGAGTATTCAAAGAACGAATACGTCGACTACTCTCTGAAAGAGTATTACGCTGTTTTAGGTTTAGATGAGAATGCCACCAACGAGGAGGTCAGACGTGCCTATCACGAATTGGCATTGCAGCACCACCCCGACCTACCTAAGAATGCAGGTCGAATCGAGGAGTGCGAGAAGATGATGATAAAGATTAATGAAGCGTACGAGAAAGTGAGAAGGTGAATAAATAATATAAACTATCTTTATAAAGAGATTGAATATGGAATTATTGGAGAAAGATAAAGAGTTTCTGAAGGAATATGAGGAACAGGTTTTGGTGATGAATATACCACCTAATAAATTTATTGCGTCCGCAACAATATTCCCTACTATTATAATAATATTAATTATATTATTTTATATGTTCGGGGCTATATTAGAGAGATTTTTCGATGTGAGTATAATTGGACAAAATTTACTTAATATACTCCGCAACATAATTAAAATATGTGGAGTTATTCTTGTTTTTTCCTTCTGTGCCTTCTGTTTCTTTGATTTTATTATCTATCCTATAATCCATAAGAAAAAAACAAGAATTTTTTATACGAAACACAGTATAAGCAAACAGGAAGCCGAAAGACTATATTATACTTTATCGAATGTAAAATTTACGTGTTATTTACCAATATTACAACGCATTTGTCGTCTGAATCCAGAGGCAAAATCCACACAAATTGAATTAATAAATAATTGGCTTCCCATTGATGCTGAATCAATTACAGAATATGTTTTCAATCTAAAATATAGCGAGGAGGATTGGGATGACATTGTCAATCAAATAAAGGAAACAGATCTTGTTGAAAAGAAAAAAATCGTCAACAAACTATTCCAACTCGTCATCCTGGAGGATGGCATTCATAATGATGAATGGATGTTTATGATGCAGTTAATAGCACAACTGCAGTTTAATAAACATTACGTCAACTATTTTAAGGATCGATATGAGTCCCTGCGCACTGAATTTGATGAATACGAGAAAAGAGGTAACAGTTCGGAAAACAAATATGTCTACTCTCTAAAAGAGTATTACGCCACCTTAGGTCTAGAAGAGAATGCCTCCTACGAGGAAATCAGACGTGCCTATCACGAACTTGCCTTGCAGCACCACCCTGACCTACCTAAGAATGCAGGTCGAATTGAGGAGTGCGAGAAGATGATGATGAAGATTAATGAGGCGTACGAGAAAGTTAAGAGTTAAGAGTTGGGAAGGGGGAACAACGTGTTGCTTTTTTTGTAAATACAAAGAATTTTTCTGATTTTTGTAATATGGTAGCACGTATCAATAATATTAAGCTAATTCTATAAAATAATTTCGTGGGATTCTATTTTTAATGGCGAATTGATCAGACTCACCTTTATTCAATTAATTGGTGTTAAAACATGAAGTTTACAGAAAAGGAGTTCGTAAAGAAATGTAAGAAAATAAATTTAAATTCTACCGACGATGAGGATTTAAAAATAATTTCCTTTCTTTTTATTTTTCTTATTGTACTAATCTTGTTCATATTGAGTAAGAATGTTGTTCTAATGTTCTTAGATATTCTTATTTTACCTTTTATACCAAAATACATCGACGAAAAACTTGAGAAAGAACACTTCCTTTCGGAGACTGAGATGAGTCTTAATGAAATTACTCATTTCTATAATTTTATACAAGAATTCGGGGTTTATGCAACCACGCTGCTGCATGATGTGTGTAAATTGAATTTGGAGGCAAGAGAGAGACAAATCGAAGTGATAAAGGAACTCTTTAATTTGAATGAGTCTGTAATTGTAAATTATATTATTGACAAAAAAGAGTGTGAAGAAAATGAGGATAATCCTGCACAAGATTGGAGGAGTGCAGACTTAACCATTTCATCTGACATATCTGTTACAAAAAGATTTGTAGATAGATTGTTCAAACTTGCCATCTTGGAAGATGGCATCCACAATGATGAATGGAAACTGTTGATGGAGATTATGGGGAAACTGAAATTCAACAATCGCTATTTCTCGTACTACAAAGAACGCTACACTCCTCTCCGCACTGAATTTGACGAAAATGAGTGGAAGGGAAAGTCTTCAACAATCACATACACTCTAAACAATCCAAAAGAATATTACGACGTTTTAGGTTTAAAGGAGAATGCCACCGACGAGGAGATCAGACGTGCCTATCACGAACTGGCCTTGCAGCACCACCCGGACCTACCTAAGAATGCAGGTCGAATTGAGGAGTGCGAGAAGATGATGATAAAGATTAATGAAGCCTATGAAAAGGTGAGAGGGTGAATGATAATAACAGAAATTTATCCCTCGTAAGATGTTGTCTCATCGCCAATGCCCTCCTCATCTACATCATCAGATGGAATATTGTCCACAGGGATTTGGCGGTTGATGGCAGAACCAAAAGAGATAATTGTTTCACTACTAGCCAATCCAAGAGGCTGTAGTTTCTCATGAATGATACTCAACAGGTGATTGTTGTTAAGTGCGTAGATTTTAATAAACATATCAAAATCACCTGTAGTAAAATGGCATTCCGTAATCTCCGGGATCTGCTTTAAATCCTCTATCACATGATTGTAGTCTTCTGGATTTTTCAGACGTAGTCCGATGTATGCACACGTTTTATAACCAATTTTCTCAGGGTCGATGATAAACTGAGAACCATTTAGGACACCCATCGATGTTAATTTCTGAATACGTTGATGGATGGCAGCTCCACTCACATTACACGAACGTGCCACTTCAAGGAAGGGAACACGTGCATCCTCAGCAATCATACAAAGAATTTGTTTATCTAGACTATCAAGTTTTGAGTTCGTCATATTGCAATTTTGTTTCCAGATACTTACTTTCGGTACAAAACTACAATTTTTAGGGCGAAATACATAACAAATCGAAAGAAAACAAAATCATAAAATATAAAATAGGAAGATTATCCTTAACTTGGAGGGCAGAAATTGCAAAATGAGAAAGGTGAACAAAACCACAAAACTATTGAGAGAATTTGGGATAAACACACATAGAAACATTGACGTAATTTATTATCTCCTAAAGAATATAGGATTCGATAGGTTGAGGATGAAAAGTAAAAACATTCAAATCAAATAATAAAAATACCTTCAAAGTGGTAGATTATATATAACTTTGGGGACAGAATGTGCGATATGAGCCGAAATTGTAATTATTCAAAAAGTAGACGAATAACTACACGATTATATGATGAAGAAAATAAAGACAAGTTGAATAACATGGCGAAAGCAAAACCTTTTATTAAGTGGGTTGGAGGTAAGACCCAAATCATCGAACAACTGGAAGCACTGCTACCCGTTGATTTTGGCAATTGGAAAGATGTAACATACATAGAACCGTTTGTTGGCGGTGGTGCAATGCTTTTCCATATGCTGCAACAATATCCAAATATCCGTCATGCTGTCATTAACGATGTGAATTCTGATTTAACAACCTGTTACCAAACCGTTAAAAACAATCCAGAAGAACTAATTACCTCGTTACATAACATTCAGAATTCATACAATGCACTACAAACAGAAGAAGCTCGTAAAGAATTTTTTCTTGCTGTACGTGACCGCTATAATGAAAAGAATCTCGATCCAATTGAGAATACAACAAAATTTTTCTTCCTCAACCGCACCTGTTTCAATGGACTTTATCGAGTTAATAAGAAAGGACTTTTCAATGTGCCTTTTGGCAAGTATAGCAATCCCCTAATATGCGATGAAGTTACCATAAGAAATGATAGCAAACTGCTTAGGCATGTAGAGATACTGACAGGAGATTTCGAAACAACATTCGATTATGCACATGGCAAAACTCTATTCTATTTTGACCCGCCATATCGTCCACTTAGTGACACTTCCAGCTTTAATGATTACACAAAGGAGGCATTTAATGATAATGCACAAATACGTCTAAAAGAATATTGCGACAGAATTGATGAGGCTGGTTTCTACTTTATGTTAAGTAACTCTGATTGTAAAGGCAAAAACGAAGAAGATAATTTTTTTGATGTTTTATATAGAGCGTATCATATAGAGAGAGTATGGGCATCTCGAAACATCAATGCCAATCCTAGCAAACGAGGAAAATTAACTGAGATATTGGTTCACAACTATGAAACGACAAAATCGAGTTCATACATTGACTGCTGCCAACTTGAACCTTCTTATGTTGCAGAAGATGAACCACAGTATAATACACTATGATTTAATAATATTAAAGACTATTCGTTACAATAAGTTATGACCAAAAATTTCTCTATGTTTATGTCTCAATTACAAGAGACCAACCAATCTTTAGATTTCTTTTGTGACTTCGACAAGATCTCACAGAATGTAGAAGATATTAAACTCAGTCTTTGTATTCTTAATAGTCTTATAGGAGCTGCTGATATGCGTAAGTCAGTGGAAACAATATGGAATCGTGATAAGTCCGCTTTTAACGTTATGGATATTCTTATTGCTGTACGTAGCGAAGGGAAAAAGAAAATATTAAATAACTTAGGACAATGTGTTGTACTTGATTCTATGTTCAAATCTGTTGACGGAGTAATGGAATTTCTCAATAATACTGGGTTAACGGAAATATTTCAATCGAAGAAAATCAACGATCTAGTTGATTATGTATTTGGAATAGAAACAGGTCTTGATACTAACGCAAGAAAGAATAGAAGTGGACACGCCATGGAAGCGATGGTTGCAAGAATACTTGATAAAAAAGGGATAACTTACCGCCAGGAAGTATATTCAAGCGAGTGGCCACAAATAACCAATGTATTAGGCGACGATGAAAAACGGTTTGATTTCGTGATTAAAACAGTAAAAAAGACTTACCTTATAGAAGTGAATTTTTATAGCGGAGGTGGAAGTAAACTTAATGAAGTCGCACGTTCATATTCAGACATTGCCCCAAAAATCAATTCTGTTCAAGGCTTTGAATTCGTATGGATAACTGACGGTGTCGGTTGGAAAAGTGCGAAAAACAAACTTCAAGAAGCTTATAATATAATTCCAAGTGTATATAATTTAACTAACATAAATGAATTTATAGATGGCCTCAAATAATGCATGGAACAAGATTTTTTTAGATTATAATATTAGTAATCATGATTTTAATAACGGTCCATTTGAGTTGACAGCTGACCAAATAAAAGTATCATGTCAAGCATTTACAGCGACAGGAGATAAAGAGCCACGAATACTATGTAAACAGGATACACGTTCTGATAGGCCTACTGTTTTTGTAAATAACGGATTATTTATTCTGCCCAAGAAAAACGGGGCTTATTATATTCTCAAAGGAGAGGGATATGTAGATGTCCCAGATATAACAACACCGATTCAAGATTACATGAGCAAACTAGACTTCGAATTAGAAAGTTCTATGGTTGGCGATTCCGAAATGCAGTTCTTGGATTTTGCATATGCAAATTCATTAATTAGAACATTTATGGATGACTCATCTCTTGTTTTGACAATTAGAGGTCGTAAATATACGCCTCCGTTCTCATTTCATGTTGGATCCAACTTATTAAACACAGAAAGTGTACAAACAGAGGTTGATGCTGGTTATGAGGGGAAAACTTCAATCGTCCTTATTGAAGCAAAAAACTTTTCTGCTACAAATGTAATCATAAGGCAGTTGTATTATCCGTTTAGACAATGGAGCGAAAACACTACCAAGAAAGTTTATCCTGTTTTCTTTGAGAAAAGGATGATAAATAATGAAAATATATTTTATATCTGGCAATTTGAATTTACAGATGTTGAAGACTATAATAGTATTCAACTTGTTAAATCAGGCAGGTATCGTATAACAACTTCCAAATAAATTCTTATAATTATGGCATGTGATAAAAATCATTCAGGCTTAAAAGCAATAATGTCGTCTTTGCCAACAGACCAAGGTGGAGTTGGTCGTCACAAATGTGCGGCATGTGCCTATGAAGCAGGATATCATGCTGGATATGATATTGATGGCACATTAAGTATAGACAATGTATTAATAAACCTTGAAGAAAGTCAAGCGGGAGCACAAAGACACAAAAGCCCACATACTGCTTTCGCTTTGGGCTATTACAACGGAGTGCGTCAAAGAACAATTGATGACAACTAAAATTGTTAATAATTATTATATTAAGTAAAATGTTTTGTAATCTAGTGTGAATTTATATAATATAAAAAAATGAAAGTAGATGCACAAGGAATGCCTATCAGAAAATTGTTAACTGATGGTGTTTATACAATTCCTGATTATCAAAGAGAATATGACTGGGAAACTGAACAAATTAATGAATTGTTAGAGGATATAAATGAGATCGATAATAACGAAAGCTATTTCATTGGACATATGGTATTTGAAGGAAAGAGGGATGGTGACTCTTTTACTGTTATCGATGGTCAACAACGTATAACAACCATAACGATCATGTTGTGTTGTCTTCGTGATATATTCTATGCAAAAGGGGAAATTGGCTTGGGAGATGGTATTAATGATAATTACATATTTTGTAAAGACGTCGACAATACAACCTCTGCAAGATTAATTAATAAGATGCCATACCCGGTATTACAGGCTAGAGTACAAAATGTTCCAAAAAATAAAGATGAAAACGTTCTTCCTAACAAGAATGGGGAAAAAAAAATAATAACTGCTTATGATCATATTTATAACTTATTTAATGAGTATTCAACAGATAAACTTAAACAGTTAAGAGATAAAATTCTTAACCTGGAAACGGTTTCGGTAGTTACAGAAGGAATTTCCGATGCATGTACTATTTTCATGACATTAAACTCTACAGGTAAAGATTTAACTCCATTTGATCTTGTAAAGTCACTAATTTTCAGTAAATATAAAAGGACTCCACTTATCAATGAACCTGATGATACATGGAAAAAGATTAATGATAATATAAAACAAAATAGTAAATTTTTAAATAATTTCTTTGCTTCAAGATATAAAAAGGTTTCTGATAGGAGAATTTTTAAAGAGGTAGAGAAAACGATAAAAAGCATTAATCCTGATGATAATGGAGCAGGAGCCAAAGAGTTCTTACGCCAAATGCTAAATGATTCTGAGATATATAAGCTTATTAATGAACCCTCGCAAGATCAATGGGGAAAAAAGGATTACGACATATACGAATCTATTTTTGCAATAATTAAACAATTCAAAATACAAGTATCCAATTCATTCCTTATTGCTTTAATTAGAGACTATCAGGATAATAAAATTAAAAAAAACATGTGTTTGAAAGTTCTATTAGTGATGGAACGTTTTCATTTTGTTAATAATGCAGTCTGTTCAAATAGATCGTCAGGCATAGATCTTTTATATGCTAAGTTTGCACATGAATTGTATAATGCAGGGACCAAACAAGACAAGCATAAAATTATCAATAAAGTTTGCGAAGATTTGACTGAAAGAATTGCAGATATTTCTGATTTTACAGCAAATGTTGACAGCAAACTTTATTACACTAAAAGTGATGAGAAACAGAAAGAACTTGTAAAGTATGTACTAATAAAGATGGAACGAAAAAAGAATAATCATTCTATACCCATAGCAACAAGTATTGAACATGTCTATCCGGAGACTTCTCAAAATATGACACTTGAAAATCCAGATTTAATTAAAAATATTGGGAATCTTGTTCTACTTGAGGATAATATTAACTCTAAAATTGGCAACAGAAATTATCTAGGGAAAAAAAATTATGTTTTAGAAAAAAGTAAAATGATTACAGCAAAACAATTATTTAATACATACAATAAATGGGAAGACTCAGAAATCTCACAAAGGAGAAAAGAGTTGATTAATGAAATGTATCAAACAATGTGGGAATAATGATACCATCTTTTTACAAATCTTCCAACAACGACTTCACCCTTATCAAAGGTGACTGTGTTGAAACGTTATCAAAGTTCACGTTTGGCTTTGATATGGTGTTTGCAGATCCTCCTTATTTCCTCTCTAATGGTGGCATAAGCTATCAGAGTGGAAAGGTTGTTTGTGTAGACAAAGGCAACTGGGATAAACCTTCTACACCAAAGGAAATGGATGCATTTAATCTTCGTTGGATTACCTCGGTACGTGACCACATGAAAGAGAATGCAACGATATGGATTTCAGGGACACATCACAATATCTTCAGCGTTCAACAGCAACTACTGAAACTAGGCTTTAAGATATTAAATGTGATTACTTGGGCCAAAACAAATCCACCGCCAAATATTTCATGCCGATATTTCACATACTCAACAGAGTTTATCATTTGGGCAAGAAAATCTCAGAAGACACCTCATTATTTCAATTACGAATTAATGAAAGAACTTAATGGTAACAAGCAAATGACAGATGTTTGGCAGTTGCCTGCTATTGGAAAGTGGGAAAAATCATGTGGTAAGCATCCTACACAGAAGCCTTTAGGGTTATTGGCACGTCTAATACAGGCTTCCACAAAACCTGGCGCATGGATACTTGATCCGTTTAGTGGAAGTGCTACAACAGGTATTGCTGCTAACTTGCTTAATAGAAAGTACCTTGGCTTAGAGAAAGAAGATGAGTTTCTTTCAATGAGTAAAGCTCGTAGAGAAGAGATAGACAACATGCATATACGCTTTGAGTATCTCGAACGATTAAGTAAAGCAAAAATTATTCTGCCTCATAACAATCTTAATGTTGCAAACGATACAGATTTCAATTATGGTGTGCCTTGGCTTTATTAAATAAAACCGGCATACCATATGTATATTATACAAAATATTCATTTCCAATGCTTAATAACGACCATCCAAATAAACTTTACACAGTTGGCGATACCGTTACGTTTCGTTACAATAATTCATTAAAAAAAGGCGTAATCTTTATCGTCGATAAAAACGGTACTTTCGAACTCCCCGGTATCACTTCTTACGACATTATGGTTGAAAGCGAAAATACGCTTTACAAACACATAACATGTGATTTCATAGTTTCTGAATGAAGTTTATAGGAGAGATATATGAGTACAATAGACCGTCCTTGGTTCTCTATTATTTTAAAAATCTATCCCATATCCTACATTAAATTTTTGCCAACCTTGGCACTTTTTTAACACAGAAAGAGAGAAACGATAGATAAGTCATAAACCGAAATGTACTAACAAAAAAGAGGCAATTATATATTGCCTCTGTAAAATTCCTGCATGCTTATCTCTATCATCAATATTTTTACGCCCTACCAGCACCAGTATATGGAAGAAGATTTTTAGGATAAACCACATAGCGACTCCACATAACTCATCTCCAACATGATATACATCAGTTTGAGGATTCTATGTCATACGAGGTGGACAGAAAATATTCCTGACTTCTCACGTTTTTGCGCATCACATAACGAAGATTGAAAATCAACGAGTTACTAAAATAATCGGGTGGATTGGGGTGAGAGCAACGTTATTATAAATACTGCCGTACCATCCCCCCTAACTCATTTATCCCCAACGCTCCACTTTGGCGCCATAAAAGCTCTCCGTTGCGAAACAGCATAAGGGTGGGAACTGACTGAACACGATACGTTGCTGAAAGAGCTTGGTTCTTGTCGATATCCAATTTCAAGATGCGTATGTTGTCACCCAACTGCTCCTTTAACTGTTCCAATACGGGATGCATCCGCTTGCAAGGGACACACCATGTGGCAAAGAAGTCCACCAAGACCAATTGACCACTATTGATGATTTCATTGAATTGCTCTGCCATAATGTTTAGAAATAAAAAAGGCGTGTCACTCATAAGAGCAACACGCCTTGTTGCATGATTATTTAATTACTTTACTTCCTCAAAATCAACATCCGTGATATTATCACCATTGTTGTTACCACCATTACCTGGGTTTGGATTACCTTGAGGTCCTTGTTGTGCTTGAGCTTGTGCATTATACATATCTTGAGAAGCTGCTTGGAAAGCTGCGTTCACATCATTGATTGCTGCATCAATGCCTGCGAGGTCTTGTGCTCTGTGTGCATCTTTCAATCTACTCAATGCTGACTCAATTGCAGCTTTCTTGTCTGCTGGAAGCTTGTCACCATACTCCTTCATGTTCTTCTCTGTTTGGAAGATAACACTATCAGCTTGGTTGATCTTATCGATACGCTCCTTCTCCTTCTTATCTGCATCTGCATTAGCTTCAGCCTCTGCTTTCATACGTTTGATCTCATCATCTGACAATCCTGATGATGCTTCAATACGTATCTTCTGCTCCTTACCTGTAGCCTTATCTTTTGCAGATACGTTCAAGATACCATTCGCATCTATATCAAATGTAACTTCAATTTGAGGAACTCCACGTGGTGAAGGCATAATGCCATCCAAGTGGAATCGTCCGATGGTCTTGTTATCCTTAGCCATTGAACGCTCTCCTTGCAATACGTGAATCTCAACAGATGGCTGATTATCTGCTGCTGTTGTGAAGACTTCTGACTTCTTCGTAGGGATTGTAGTATTTGCATCAATCAACTTCGTCATCACACCTCCCATTGTCTCAATACCTAATGACAATGGTGTTACATCCAACAACAAGATATCTTTTACTTCACCTGTCATCACACCTCCTTGGATAGCTGCTCCGATAGCTACTACCTCGTCAGGGTTAACTCCCTTAGATGGAGCCTTTCCAAAGAACTTCTCAACTGCTGCCTGAATAGCTGGAATACGTGTAGAACCTCCTACCAAGATGATCTCATTGATATCACTTGTGGTCAAACCTGCATTCTTCAAGGCTGTCTTACATGGCTCAATCGTACGTTGAATCAAATCATCGATCAATTGCTCAAACTTAGCACGTGTCAATGTCTTTACCAAGTGACGAGGAACACCATCAACTGGCATGATATATGGTAAGTTGATCTCTGTAGATGTTGTGTTAGACAACTCAATCTTAGCCTTCTCTGCAGCCTCCTTCAAACGTTGAAGTGCCATAGGATCCTTACTCAAATCAACACCGCCGTTGTCTTTCTTAAACTCATCAACCAACCATTCAATGATTCTGTGGTCGAAGTCATCTCCTCCCAAGTGTGTATCACCATCAGTTGATTTTACTTCAAACACACCGTCTCCCAACTCAAGGACAGACACATCATGTGTACCACCACCACAGTCGAAGACTACAATCTTCATATCTTGGCTCTTCTTATCCAAACCGTATGCCAAAGCTGCTGCAGTAGGCTCGTTAACAATACGTTTAACTGTCAAACCTGCAATCTCACCTGCCTCCTTCGTAGCCTGACGTTGTGCGTCGTTGAAGTATGCTGGCACTGTGATAACTGCTTCAGTAACTGTCTCTCCAAGATACTCCTCTGCCGTACTCTTCATCTTTTGAAGAATCATAGCTGAAATCTCTTGTGGAGTGTACATACGTCCGTCGATATCAACACGAGGTGTATTGTTTGGTCCGCATACCACCTTGTATGGTACACGTGCAGCCTCTGCCGTTACTCTATCATATGTCTCTCCCATAAATCTCTTTATGGAAAAAACTGTCTTCTGAGGATTGGTGATCGCTTGTCTCTTAGCTGGATCTCCAATCTTACGCTCACCACCATCAATAAAACCAATTACAGAAGGTGTCGTACGTTTACCTTCACTATTTGCAATGACCAAAGGCTCATTACCTTCCATCACAGCGACACAGGAATTTGTCGTTCCTAAGTCAATTCCAATAATCTTTCCCATCTCTATATATATTTTTATTAATTATTTCTTCTTTATGGACATCCTACTTCTGATGTCACACTTATCCTAAATCAAAGTTTATGCCAAATTCATTTTCTCCATTTCTACCCTATTTTTGTCAGTCATTTCCCATTTTTTTCTCCATTCTTGTCAGACAAACTGACATTATGTCAGAATGCAACTTGCAACCCGACGCTCTGCCCTATTTCTTCATCAACTCTTTTTTTCTCAGAATATTTGTCATTTCATACCTTATTATTTCTAATTCTTCCGTAACTTTGCACCATGGCAAAACATGATACATCCGTAAAAGAGCGTACCCGCACCAACCTGCAGGAACCTCATGATTACATCGTCATCTTCCATAATGACGACTTCACAACCTATGAATTTGTTGTGAAAGTCCTAAAAGTCGTTTTTCATAAATCAGAGAGCGAAGCTACCTCCCTTACAATCCAAGTGGATAAAGAGGGACAAGCTATTGTGGGACATTACTCCTACGACATCGCTGTCACCAAAACTAACAAAGCCACTCAGATGGCACGCGCGGAAAACTTCCCGCTAAGAATCACATACGAACAAGCTTAACGAACAACTCATGGACAATTACATTCATCTTGATAAAATAGTAGAAAAGACCTTCTCTCGTGCGGTAGAACTAACTACCATCTTCAGCAATGAATATATGTTGCCTGAACATATACTCTTAGCTCTACTCGAACAGAAGTCCTTCTCCTCCGTGGCTTCCAACTATTTCAACTTGGAAGATCTCCACGATGATCTACTTTCCTACATCATCAATGAAACAGAACATATCGAACTGTCTGAAGAAGAAAAGAAAGAGTTCCAACCGGAATACTCCGCCCAAATGGAAGCCCTCTTCTATCAACTTTTCCAAAACGCTCAATATGCTCACTCTGACCTCATCCATGTCTCTCATGTCATTCAAGCACTGCATGAACTAACGGAATCACATGCTAACTTTTTCATTAAGAAACATTTAATAGGCAACTTCGGCGACCTCCTCAGTGAACTAATCGACAACACTGACATCTCCGAAGAAATAGAGAATATTGCGAATACTGGTGATGATATCCTATATAATAAAGACGGAATACCAGTGGGTCAGAAAAGAATCATCACAGATGATGGCATAAACATTCCTGACATGGGGAAATTTATCTTCTCCACCGATTATGCTGACGATTCTTCTTCTGATGAGAATAATGCTCAAGGATGGGAAAGTCAGGTAGTCTGCATCAACGACCAACTAGAGGGTCGCAACCCTCTCATCGGTAGGGAACAGGAATTGGAACGAACCATCCAAATCCTCTGCAGAAAGGAGAAAAACAATCCTCTGCACATCGGCGAACCTGGTGTCGGAAAAACAGCACTTGTCTATGGTCTGGCCAACCGCATCAACAAAGGAAAAGTTCCTAAACGACTGAAAGGTTACAAAATATATGAACTTAATATCGGAAACCTAATCGCAGGTACTCAATACAGAGGTGACTTTGAGAAGAGACTCAAAGGAATCATGGAAGGTCTTCGTCAAAAAGAGAAATGCATCGTCTATATCGATGAAATACACAACCTTGTGGGTGCTGGTCAGATTGGTGAGGGTTCTCTGGATGCAAGTAATCTATTGAAACCTTACCTCGAGAGTGGTGATATCCGCTTTATCGGAAGCACCACCTACGAAGAGTTCAATAAACATTTCTCGAAGGACAAAGGACTAGTCCGTCGTTTCCAACAAATTGACATCCTAGAACCTTCCGTCGAAGAGGCAATCGAGATTGTCACTCAACTAAAACCTATCTACGAAGAGTACCACAACGTCATATACGATCAGGAAGCAATTGATTATGCTGTTCACGCCAGTGCTGAATTTATTGCCAACCGATTCCTGCCCGACAAAGCCATCGACCTAATCGACGAGGCAGGTGCGTTCGCAGAGATCCATCCACATAAGGGTGTCAAACAACCTGTCATCCACAAGGAGATGATCACTCAACTCCTATATAAGATATGTAAGATCGATGCCAACGCACTGAAAGAGGAAAACAACGAGTTATTGCAAACACTCGAGAAAGATATTCTCGATAATATTTATGGTCAGGATGCAGCTGTCCGTCAAATCGTAGAGACCATTCAAATGTCGAAGGCAGGTCTTTTGGATGAATCCAAACCAATCGCCAGTCTGCTGTTCGTTGGTCCTACAGGTGTGGGTAAAACAGAATTATGTAAGGTTCTGGCTGAGAAGCTGGGCATCTCGCTGGTTCGATTCGATATGAGTGAATACGCCGAGAAACACACGGTGGCCAAACTGATTGGTTCCCCTGCAGGTTACGTAGGTTATGAAGATGGCGGATTACTGACAGATGCCATCAAGAAGACACCAAACTGTGTTCTGCTATTGGATGAGATTGAAAAAGCACATTCCGACATTTTCAATATCCTATTGCAAGTGATGGATTATGCCAAACTAACAGATAATAAAGGTAACAAAGCTGATTTCCGTCATGTGATTCTCATCATGACCTCCAACGCAGGTGCGCAATATGCACATCAGGCAAGTGTTGGTTTTGGATCACAAGTCACCACCGGCAAAGCCATGCTGAACCAAGTGAAAAAGACATTCAAACCAGAGTTCATCAACCGTCTGAACGACATCATTGTCTTTAATGATATGGATGAAACCATGGCAGGTTTGGTGTTGGATAAGAAGGTGGGCATCTTGAAAAAGAAGATGAAAGTGAAAGGAATCACACTTACCTTATCGAACGAAGCACATGCCTTCCTTTTGAAGAAAGGATTCTCGAAGGAGTACGGTGCAAGAGAGATGGATAGAGTGATCCGAGCACATCTCACCACACTGCTCAGCAAAGAGGTGCTCTTTGGTTCTCTGAAAGGTGCGAAGAAAGCAAAAGTGATCTTAAAAGATGAAAAACTTACAATAGGAAAGTAAAAATGGTATATGAACTTACAGATGAACTAGTATTCCCAGATCCACATTTGGGAGACGAAGATGGGCTAATCGCCATAGGTGGTGATCTCTCTGTCGATCGACTGCTGTTAGCTTATTCCAACGGTATTTTCCCATGGTATTCTTTTCGACACAGTCCCATCTTATGGTACTGTCCGTTAAAGCGTTTTGTCATCTACCCCGATGAGATTCACGTCTCCCATTCCATGCGCACCCTCCTAAGAAAAAATATTTATGAGGTAACCATCAACGAAGCCTTTGAGGAAGTGATTCGTAATTGTAGTAAACTGCGCATTAAAGAAGATGGAGCATGGTTGGGTGAGGAGATGATAGAAGCCTACATACGTCTGTATGAACAAGAATTCGCCGCCAGCGTAGAGGTATGGGAAGGCGAACGCTTAGTGGGCGGATTGTATGGGGTTGCATTAGGTAAATGTTTCTTTGGAGAGAGTATGTTCTCACTTGTGCCAAGTGCTTCAAAAATTGCCTTGATAGGTTTAGCAAAATTTCTTCATGAAAATGGAGGCAACATGATCGACTGCCAATTCGAAACGCCCCATCTGAAAAGCATGGGAGGACGTTACATTTCCTATGAAGAATACATGAAAAACATTAAGGAAGAATATGAATAAACACACTTTCAACCTTTAGTGATAAAGATAAAGGAAGAATATAACTGTTTGTTTCATAGAAATGATGTTTCGTTTAAAATCGTATCAACATATCTTTTTTTTACTATTTTTGCATCCGTAAAAAACCATATAGTATGATGAAACACATTTTAACACTGGCACTTCTAATATACGTAACGATAGGATCATTCGCCAACTCCCACATGGAACAAACGGTTGTCGATGATCTGGATCGCATTTACTTTGTATATACCCCAGCTGAATATCAAAAAGGTGACAAGGAACGTCCTGTGATGGTCTTACTTCACTCTACAGGATATAGTGCCATGACATTTGCCGAGTTGTGCAAAGTGCAAGACATCTGTGATCGTAACGATGCAATTGTTGTACTGCCAGAAGCCTTAGACGAAGAAGATGATGAAGTGATTAACGCCATGGTAACACTGAAAAACTATAACCTGCTGCCATCTGGGTTGAAAGATAAATATGTATGGGGCGCCGGTGCTCGCATCTATATAGAAGACCTAAAGAAATCAGCAGGCTCTTTTGCCTCCTCCCTTATCAATTCCCAAATGCCAAACGCAGTAAAAAAGGGATATATCGAACTCTGTGAAGACAAAGACGATGTGAAATTCATCAATACAGTCTTGGATGAGATGAAAAGCAAATACAACATAAACGATAACATCTATGTGGCAGGAGCATCCATCGGTGGAGTTATGGCATACAAATATGCATACAGCGAAGGCTGCAAAGCAAAAAAAGTGGGCGTTATCAATGGTTTTGTTGGAAAAGCACTTGACGACACCAAACCTCTCAACATGCCTCTCTGCGTATTTCAATGTTTGTCGGATGAACTCATCCCCTATAGCGGCGGATTGTTTACCGACTCTCTTCAAGTCATTCTCAATAATATACCTATTAAAAATCTGTGTACAAGTGCAGAGGTGACTGAAACATATCAAGACATCAATACGCTCGTTACAATACAGAAAATAGAATATGGATGTGGCGACAATCCCACATGGTGCTATGCCATCTCCAATGTCTCCCACTTCACTATTCTCAGTTCAGACAAATATGACATTGGATATATGGACGAGTTGGAAAAGTTTTTCTTCCAACTCCCAACAAAAACTTCGGGGGAAACGCTTATTACTAATAATCAACCGATTCTCTACCCCACCTCAGCCTCAGAAAATCTCTATTGCGAAGTGGCAGGAGATTATTGGGTGACAAACCTATTGGGTTCTGTTGTTCTATCAGGAAGCAACGAAAATAAAATAATTGACATAACATCATTGTCCGCCGGAGAGTATATCTTCTCCATTAAGACCGCTGATGCCATTTACAAATCAATCTTCATAAAAAAATGAGAAACGTTGCACTCTGCCTCATGCTGATGCTGTCTGTCTATTCATACGCAGCATTAGAAACCAAAACAATGATGGTGGACGGATATGAGAGAACCTATCTCATATACACGCCATCTTCCTACAATGACACCACTGACTACCCCGTACTCATGTTGCTACACCCTATTGGTTTCTCAGCAACAGATTTTGCGGAAGTCAGTTCTCCACAAACCATTAGCGATTTCAACAACGCCATTATCGTCTTACCCGAAGCATTGGATGAACAAAATGAAGAGATTATCAAAATCTTCTCCATGCTATCAGATTATAACAAACTACCCAACGGATTCAACATCAATAAAGTATGGTCATCCGGCGCTCGCATTCAATTTTCCACAATTGAGCAGATGGCAGGTAATGCAGCAATGTTACTCTCCTTTCTCATGCCAAAAGCTAAAGCCGCAGGATATGCCCAGCTAAATGAGAAAATTGATGATGTAAAGTTTCTCAACGAGGTGATTAATGATCTGCAGACCACATACCATGCCAACACAGACATATTTGTGGCAGGTGTATCCTTAGGAGGTTCAATGACCTATAAGTATGCTTTCAGTCCGAACTCCAAGGCAAAAAAGATTGGAGTGGTTCATGGCTTTGTCAGTTCAGCCACCGACACCACCCAACAAATAAACATACCATTGTGTGTGTTTCACAGTCAGGCAGACAAAGTTGTTGAATACAATGGAGGACTCCTAACCGGTCCTGTTGCCGATGATGTTCACTCATTCGCCATGAAGATAGGATGTGATAGTACCTACACCGAAGAGGCAATGCCCAATATCAAGGATGATGGCATAAGCGTTACCTATAGAGAATACAAAAGTGACGACTCAACACAATTCGTTTGGTTTTACATAGCCGACAGTGCCGCACACCAAGAGATTCTCAACGCAAACGATAATGACATCGATTACGTTACCATCTTGGAAGAGTTCTTTTTCTTCACTCCTACCATCCGCGACATGGATGATGTGAAGGAGACACCCAACACACATTGGTTAGTCTACCCTAATCCAACAAAAGATTATCTCTATTGCACAATGAAAGGAGAATATGAGATTACGGATATGACAGGACGTGTACAAATAAGTGGAGAAATACCAGAAGATGGATGTATCAATCTCACATCTATTCCTTCACAAACGTACATTTTTGTCTTAAAAAACGGCCATATAGTAAAAAAGGAACGAATAGTTAAGAAATAATATGACAAAAGAGATACAGAGATAAATGAAAAAAGTTATCTTTGTAACGCTAAAAATGAAATTTTAGAATTCAAATATAAAATAGTACTATGCAATTAATTGACAATTTCAATTTTGCCGGTAAGAAGGCAATCGTTCGCGTGGACTTCAATGTACCATTGAACAAAGAGACAGGAGAAGTAAGTGATGACACACGTATTCGTGGAGCTCTACCAACCATTAAGAAGATTATCGCTGATGGAGGTTGTGCTATTTTGATGTCACACATGGGTCGTCCAAAACAAAATCCAGATCCAAAATATTCATTAAAGCAGATTGTTCCTGCTATTGAGAAATACTTAGGAACAATTCAGTTCTGCGACGATTGCATGAAAGCAGAGGCACAAGCAAAAGCATTAAAAGCAGGAGAGATCCTATTGCTTGAGAATCTACGTTTCTATGCTGAGGAAGAAGGAAAGCCTCGTATGGAGAAAGATGAGCCAGGATATGAAGATGCAAAGAAGGCACTTAAAAATGCACAAAAAGATTTCGCAAAGAAATTGGCTTCATACGCAGATGTATATGTAAATGATGCATTTGGAACAGCTCACCGTAAACATGGTTCTACAGCTGTTATCGCTGATTATTTCGACGAGAACAACAAGATGTTCGGTTTCTTGATCAACAGCGAGTTGAAAGCTATGGACAAAGTGTTGAACGAGGCACAAAAGCCATTCACTGCTATCATGGGTGGTGCTAAGGTATCTGATAAGATCATGATCATCGAAAACTTACTTGACCGTGTTGATAACCTTATCATCGGTGGTGGTATGACTTATACTTTCATCAAAGCACAAGGCGGTAAGATTGGTAATTCTCTTTGCGAGGAAGACAAACTTGATTTGGCTAAAGAAGTATTGGCTAAGGCTGCTGCTAAGGGTGTTAAGGTATACATCCCAACAGATGCTGTTAACGCTGATGCATTCGATAAAGATGCTAACACTAACATCTCTAAGACTAACGAAACTCCAGACGGATGGATGGGATTGGATATTGCTGATGAGACAATCAAAACTTACAGCAATGTAATCGCTAACTCTAAGACAGTTCTTTGGAACGGTCCTATGGGAGTATTCGAATTTGACAAGTTCGCTAAAGGAACTTCAGCTGTTGCTCAAGCAGTAGCAAAAGCAACTCAAGAGAATGGCGCCTTCACTTTGATCGGTGGTGGTGACTCTGTAGCAGCTATCAACAAGAATAAGTTGGCTGACAAAGTTAGCTACGTTTCTACTGGTGGTGGTGCTATGTTGGAATATATGGAGGGTAAAATCCTTCCAGGTATTGCTGCAATTCGTGGAGACAAGTAATAAAAATTCCATAGGGGCGAATAAATTAATTATTCGCCCCTTATTTATTTATTAAATTTCAGCTATATGAAATCATTATTTAGTAAAATTCAGCAAATCTTAATGGCTGCAGTCATCTTATCATTGCCATTAAATTTATTTGCACAAGAGGAAGAGAATAACACAGATTCTGCAAATGTGACAGTTGAAAGCGACTCATTATCCTCTGAAAATGAATTATTGAGTTATTTAAAAAAATTAGCTTCTGACACAATTATTGGTCAAACAGGAAACATCCATTTGTCTGATGGAAATGTAACCCTTCATGTTCCTCAGGGATTGGCATTCATCGATGCTAAACAGACAAAACACTTGCTAGAGGACTATTGGGGAAATGAAGAAGATAACGAAGTTATTGGTGCTTTCATTCCCGATTCAGCAAACATCTTCTATACCGTGGATATCGCCTATCTCGTATACTTCAATAAAGATGGTTATGTGAAAGACGAAGAGGCTGGAGACATCGATTATGATGATCTTTTGAAAGATCTTCAAGATGATATGCGCGAAAGAAATAAAATGAAAGAAGAAAGTGGAGATATGTCTAAATTCAATTTAGTTGGATGGGCTGACACTCCTCACTATGATAAAGATAAAAAGGTTCTACACTGGGCTAAATGCATTGAATTCATCAGTGAGCCATCTGCTGAGCCTGACACCTCCCTCAACTACGATATACGTATCTTAGGAAAAGAAGGATACTGCAAACTACAAGCTGTTTGCGATATGAGTCAACTCGACAAGGTTAAAACTATGTCAGACGCATTGATCAACAGCGTTGAATACGATGAAGGCTATGCTTACAAAGATTTCGACCCTACAAAAGACCGTATCGCAGAATGGGGAATCAAAGGTCTGATTGCAGGTGGTTTGTTAGCTAAGACAGGTATCTTAGCTAAATTAGGACTCTTCTTTGCTAAATTTGCTAAAATCATAATCTTAGCAGTTGTTGCTGCAGCTGGTGCTATTGCTAAACTTTTCGGAAAGAAAAAAGGAAACAATGAAGTAGAAGAAAACAATACTATCATCGAAGCTAAAAAAGAAGAGGAAGAGGTAGTAGAAGATGAGAAAGAAGTAGAAGAAAAAGAAGAAGATAAAAAAGAAGAATAAAATAAATCTTCAACCTTAAACAGATAAGGGAGTGCAGATTTCAACACTGCACTCCCTTTTTTTATGAAAAATCTTTAGAGGGGTTTTATCCGTTCATTTCGTGTATTTTTGAAATTGTTTCGATTTTCTTTTTTTGTAGATCCTATGTTTGTAAAAAATAAGCAAAAAGTAGAAAAAGAGCGTTAAAATTTGTAAGTTTATAACTCAAAAAAAAAACAGCAAACAAATAAAAACGCTCTTATATGCAAAGAAACAATTTTAATTTCAAAAATCA
>JAFZLC010000050.1 GCA_017551675.1 Paludibacteraceae bacterium
ACGCAATCCTGCTGATTGGACAGTCAATGTTGTAAAAGGACGAGCCACTCGATTTGGACGTGGTTATTGCATGCACGAGCACATCCACGAATTTGGCTTGATTGACATGGGTGGTCGCATCTATGATGCCCACACCCACCAGTTCCTAACCCCCGACCCATATATGCAGTCGCCCGAGAGTTGGCTGAACCACAACCGCTACGCTTACTGCATGCATAATCCGGTGATGTATACGGATCCGGATGGGGAAATTGCATGGTTCGTCCCTATTATCATAGGTGCGGTGATAGGTGGAGGCATGAACCTTGGCATTAAGGCATGGAATGGAGAGATTAATAATTTCGCGGATGGAATGAAAGCATTCTGTGTAGGTGCGGGTGCAGGTGCAGTAGCTGGTATGGCAAGTTATGCAATGGGACCCGCAATAGCAGGTACGGGATTCATGGGAGGCTTTGCGTCGGGTGTGATTTCTTCATTTCTTGGAAATTCAGTACTTTCAATAGGTAATTCTGATGCTTTCGGAGACCCAATGATGTCTGGTACACAGATGTTGTATAGTTCGTTGTTTTCCGGCTTCTTTGGAGGAGTAGCAAACGGTATTTTGGCAAAGATGGCAGGCCGCAATTTCTGGAGTGGGAAGGCTGTTGCACAGGATGTTGCAACAACAGCGAAGCCAGTGCCAGTGGAAGAATCAAAAAAACCGACAACCACAAGCAAAACAACCCCTACAGTAACGGAAGATAACTATACCATTAAGTTTAATGAGTCTAATTCTGTACCAAGAAGTTTTTCTCCAGAAAATACATCATTTGAGATAAAAACTACTCGTCCAAACATTACAGGTTATTCCAATGGGTTAGATTTAAAAGGCGGTTCGTATCACAAATTTCCATATTCTTTTGATGAAATAATAGTTAAGAATGGAGAGATGACCTTCACCAGTAAAGGTGATTACTGGTTCAGAGCTGTTGGAGATGTAAATGGGAAAAGCGGATGGTATACAATTGGGATGCGTCCAGATGGAACTATATTTCATAGATGCTTCGTAGATAGATTCATTCCTGTCCACTAAAATCGTAAATTTATCGTGAACAAGGAGATAACGAAACTCATATGAGTCTAATTAGATATAAAAAAATGTCCGTTTATAGTGCGTACTTATAATTGCAAGAAAAACTTATGATACATTTTTTTAATAGAAATAGGAATAAAGTTTTGACAGTTTCGGAAATCAAAATAATAGATTTTGAAACACAGTGTTTGAACTATATAGCTCAGATAAATTACGCTCCAATTATCTTCTCAAAAAATATTAAAGACTATTTGTTCAATCTTGAAAATTTCAAAAATGATTTGATTAGACTGTACGAAAATCAGGTAGATAGCATTAATTATGCTAGCATAGAAGGTGATTTGAGATTCTACATTGAAAGGAACCATCTCGGTCAGATAAATGTTGAACTATTTTTTCAACATAGAGGGGATGACGAAGATACAGAGGTTGATGTGACCTGTAAATATGATATCGACCAAAGTTTTCTCCCGGAATTGATAGGAGAAATAAATGAGGTTCTTACAGAAATAGGTTGATTACTGGTTGAGACTTCAGGTGTATTAAAACATATATTCGACTTTAACAAAGAATCATATAAATAATTATGGATTTTAACGATTTTGAATGGCACGATTCTGCTATTAGAAATATAAGAATTGATAGAAGTCAACCAGGAAACAAGATACAATTGAGTTTGAGGTCGAATTTGATAATGACTTGTTCCGAATCGTCTTTGAATCTGTGTATCGAGCTTCATTCCATATGAATTTTGGAGTGATTGTGGAGGATGAGACAATATTATGTGCTCATCAAGAGGGTAGAGAAAACGAAATGGTTCAAGAATTCTATAAGTCGTGGAAGGGGCTCTTCGATCATATTCCTTTAAATTACTACGAGATTGAAACTAATTCCACAGGGAGTAAATTTCAAATTGTAGCAAAAAATTTCTCTTACGAGATTCTATAATTAGTTTCAAAAGAAGAATTTGTGATCCTATAAAATTCACTATCTTTGCGGAGGTACTGGCTTGGTTGGCCTCTATGTGATAGACAATGGTCTTGACTCTTTGTTCACGGCAGTGACCGACCGTCAGAATAGCCTCACAGCGGTGATGGCTATATTTTCCTTGACATACCCATCAGTTCCTAACCCCCGACCCATATATGCAGTCGCCCGAGAGTTGGCTGAACCACAACCGCTACGCCTACTGCATGAACAATCTGGTGATGTATTCGGATCCGACAGGGGAAACAATAAAAAACACTAACCGAGCATATTGTCTTAGACAGCATGCTCGGTTTTTTTTTCATGCTTGGAATATCTCAAATTTTACTATCTTTGTGAACTAAACTTCATGCAGATACAGTGAACTTGTATCGCAACATGTTAAAGGTGAGTCCTATATAGATTTACCGCGTAAACAAAAATGATATAAAACATGGGCTAATAAATCTTTCGGTGCTTTTTGATATGCTACGGAATGAATTGAACCCTCTTAAAATTATTGTTTCTATGAGATTAAAATTGTTTTTATTATCGGCGATTGTTTCTGTTGGTGCTTATGCACAAACTACCAAAGAGTATATGATGGAGCATATCATGTTGACGTCGGGCAACTATGTGCCATATCCATCAGAATTTCCTGCACAAACGAAGGCTCCAAAGGGGTATAAACCTTTCTACATAAGTCATTATGGCCGACATGGATCTCGTTATCATCATACGGCAAAAGATTACAAAAACATGTATGAAATGTTTGCAAAGGCCGACTCTGCCAATGCTTTGACTGAGAAGGGAAAAAGCGTCAGGCAAAGATTTGAACAGATGTATAACCTCTACTATGATAGAGCTGGGGATTTGACCACCAAAGGCGCTATGCAGCACAGAGGCATAGCGGAAAGAATGTACAAATCTTTCCCTGAAGTGTTTAAGAAGAATGCAAACATAGATGTGAAATCATCCACATCCGTTCGTTGTGTGATGAGTATGGATGCCTTTTGTCAGCAGTTGAAGGCAATGGAGCCAACCTTGCAGATTACTAATGAGTCGAGCAAACGATTGATGTACTATTTGGCAAACGATCCGATGGAGGATAAAAACAAACGATTGGCACGAAAAGAGTGGAGTGAGCCATTTGGCAATCTGCACTATCGTTTGATCCATCCTACAAGAATGGTCAATCTGCTCTTTTCCGACAAGGAATATGTAAATAAAAACATTGACACGATAGCATTCATGCGTAAGTTCTATGAGATAAAGGGAAGTTTGCTAAGTGATGATTCTCCTATCAACTTTGATGACGTGTGGACGAAGGAAGAGATGTATAACAACTGGGTGGTACAAAATGCATGGTGGTATGGTGCGTATGGACCATGTCCGATGACGTTGAACAGAAGCCGCTATTTCGCATCAGATTTGATGATGCATATTATCAATGATGCGGATGAAGCTTTGCAGAGTGGAAAGGTACAAGCCAATCTTCGTTTCGGACATGATACGGCATTGTTGCCATTGACGGCTCTTTTGGCTGTTACGGGTTGTGGTGATCAAGTGACAGACTTGGATTCCCTTTTGCATTATTGGAATGAATATCGAATCATTCCGATGGCAGCCAATGTGCAGTTTATTTTCTATCGTTCGAAGAAGAATCCGGATGTGTTGGTGAAGGTTATGTTGAATGAACGAGAGGTGAATTTACCATTGAAAAGTGAGTGCGCACCCTACTATAAATGGAGTGAAGTGAGAAAATATTATATGGATATTCTGAATAAAAAAGAATAATTCTCGCTTTTGTCCTTATAATTTGCTATATTTGTGAAATTTTAGATGTAAAAAAGACGATAAAAAATTAAAGAAAAGATGAATGTAATTACAAAGACGGTCGCATTACCTGATGGGAGAACCATCTCGATCGAGACTGGAAAGTTGGCAAAACAAGCCGATGGAGCAGTAGTTGTTCGTATGGGAAATACGATGTTGTTGGCAACTGTATGTTGTGCAAAAGATGCTGTTCCTGGCACAGATTTCATGCCATTGACGGTAGAGTATAAGGAGAAATTTGGTGCATACGGAAGATTTCCTGGTGGTTTTACAAAAAGAGAAGGAAAGGCTTCTGATTATGAAATCTTGACAGCTCGTTTGATTGACCGTGCGTTGCGTCCTTTATTCCCAGACAATTTTCATGCAGAGACATTTGTTAATGTGTTGATGATTTCTGCGGATGGAGTAGACCAACCAGATGCATTAGCAGGTTTGGCAGCTTCTGCTGCATTGGCAGTGTCTGACATACCATTTAACGGACCAATATCAGAGGTTCGTGTTGCTCGTATTGATGGTAAGTTCGTAATAGACCCTACATTCGAGCAATTGGAGAAAGCTGACATGGATTTGATGGTAGGTGCCACTTATGAGAACATCATGATGGTAGAAGGTGAGATGGATGAAGTCTCTGAACAAGACTTGTTGAACGCTTTGAAAGCGGCTCATGATGCTATCAAACCTATGTGCTTGGTTCAGAAAGAGTTGATGAAAGAACTCGGAACTGAAACTAAACGTGAATATTGTCATGAGGAGAATGATGAGGAATTAGAGAAAGATGTTTGGGCTAAATGTTATGATAAAGCATATGCATTGGCTACATCGGCTAATACAGATAAACATGATAGAGAGGCTAAATTTACTGGTGTCAAGGATGAATATGTTGCATCATTGAACTTGACAGATGAGGAATTAGAGGCTAAGATCGGTATGATCGATCGCTACTATCATGCAGTTGAAAAAGAGGCTATGCGTCGTTCTATCTTGGATGAAGGTAAACGATTGGATGGTCGTACAACTACAGAGATTCGTCCTATTTGGTGTGAGGTTGGATATCTTCCTGGCCCTCACGGTTCTGCTATCTTTACACGTGGTGAAACTCAATCATTGACCACTTGTACTTTGGGTACTAAATTGGATGAGAAATTAGTGGATGAGGTATTAGTTCATGGTAAAGAGCGTTTCTTATTGCACTATAACTTCCCTCCATTCTCTACGGGTGAGGCAAAGGCTCAACGTGGTGTGGGTCGTCGTGAGATCGGTCATGGTCACTTGGCATGGCGTGCTTTGAAACGTATGATTCCTGCTGATTATCCATACTGTATCCGTGTTGTTTCTGACATCATGGAATCTAATGGATCTTCTTCTATGGCAACCGTATGTGCTGGTACTCTTTCATTGATGGATGCTGGTGTTAAAATCAAAAAACCAGTTTCTGGTATCGCAATGGGATTGATTACCGATAAGGGTAACGTGAAATATTCAGTTCTTTCTGATATCTTGGGTGATGAGGATCACTTGGGTGATAT
>JAFZLC010000051.1 GCA_017551675.1 Paludibacteraceae bacterium
ACGCAATCCTGCTGATTGGACAGTCAATGTTGTAAAAGGACGAGCCACTCGATTTGGACGTGGTTATTGCATGCACGAGCACATCCACGAATTTGGCTTGATTGACATGGGTGGTCGCATCTATGATGCCCACACCCACCAATTCCTGACCCCCGACCCATACATGCAAGCACCTGATAGCTGGTTGAGCCACAACCGCTATGCCTACTGTATGCAGAATCCGGTGATGTATACGGATCCGGATGGGGAAATGGCTTGGTTTGTTCCTGTGATTATTGGAGCAGTGATTGGCACATATTCTGGTGGTGCATTGGCAAATAATGGAGAACTGAACCCTCTGAAATGGGATTATAGCTCAGGTCAGACATGGGGATATATGCTTGGTGGATCCATAGCAGGAGCCGTCAGTGGATTTTGTGGTAGTATGGTAACAGCATCTGAAATTCCTTTTGCTAATACACTTAGTATCGTGGCCTCTTCTTTCACAAATTCGGCGTTAACCCATGTCTATACAGGAGGAGATGCACCAGTGTCTGTTAATTTCGGATTCGGATCGTACAATTTCTCCAATAATTCATTCGGATTTCTTGGGAAGAAAGGAAATACGGCGTTGGAAAATGTTGGATATGCTTTTGGAGCGTTGGCGAATGTGAGAGATGTTAATGGTTTGTTTGACAAAACAAAAGTACGATTATACATTCAAACAGAAGAGGATGGACACTTTGATAAAATATCACATTCTGCTGTCGTTTCTGATGAAGGAGAGTCAATGATGTCTTATGGTCCAGCGGAAAACCCCACAAAAGCTGGATACAAAGGTTTTGCTTTTGGCAAAAGATCTAGTACCTCAAACTATAACACTCACATAAATACTCCTGGGGACAAAACAATTAATAGCGATATGTTTATCGTTAATAAACGTTTGTTTTCTGCGATGCGAAATTTCAGTGAACACTTTCCATATAGAGGAATTACTTCAAATTGTGTTAATTGGGCATCGATTAGCTTATGGCTTAATGGCATCCCCAACGTGGGGATCCATCCATTCCTATTACATGGGAGTATGTTTGTATACAATACAGGAATATACAATATGTTAAGTTCACAAATGATAAAATGATATTTATGAAATACCTAGTTTATATACTATTTACAATTTTATTGTGGGGGTGTTCTTCTTCACATGAAATGCAATCTCAAAGCACACCAAAGCACATGGTTATGGAAGTAGCAAAAAACGAAACTTTGATTAATGTGCGGGGCAAGATGGCAGATAGCGGAGTTATTGGATTTTTGCGTTATGAGAATGGAGATTTTAACTTCATGTCCTACTCGTATTACGCCAAAGACGGGGAAATATCATGTTATTTTAATTACAGTAAAACATGTGAGACGAATGATAGCGATATCTCTGGAAGAGTTTGGCATACAGCATCTGAATTTCAAAAACATGAGATTTTGAAACCATATCTTTCACGTATATCTGAGGATTTCATGGAAGTCTCAAATGAAAGGAAAATCCAAATGCTGGACTCTTTTATACATGTCCATAAAAAAAGTGTAGACAATGAAATTCTAAACAAAAAGGAGGGCAAAAAACTCAATGCCATTTTCCATGACAAAACAAATGGGTTCGATTTCATCGGAAAGAAAGTCGGTTATATTGGATCAGTTGGGAAACCCGGTGAAAAAGGATATTATTTGTATAGGAAGACAAAAAAAACAGTTTCATCTGATTTCCTTCATAATGCCACATTGCATCTCTTCAATGAACAGCAAAAAATAGAATCGGGTGGTTACGATGCCGCAATAGTTTATAGGAGAAAAGACAATATCCCTATCGAAGATATCATAAAAAGATTGACGCATGATTAGTCTAAAAGCAATGAAGAAGTTGAACATATCCGTCAGTGGTACGAAGTAGAGGCGAGTTGCTAAGGGAAAAGATATTACACTCGGAAATATGGTTTGTTGAGGGCAGGACAGAATCAGATTCGTATAATAGAAAATGGGTTTCATCTGGAAATAAAGTGTTTTTTGAATAATTCAGGAGAAATAATTTTGTTCAAACGGGTGCATCCCCAAGATATATGGGTGGAAATTTATTAAATATAGATTGGTAAAATATGGAAATAGACGTGATAAAAAAAAGTTGAAGAGATATTATGAAATGTATCTGCATGATGATGAATTTATGGTGAAACACAGCGAGGAAACTGAGTTTTTGTGGAAGGAATTATGTTCGTTATATCCTCAAAATAGTTTTTATGCATTAAACTATTCTTTGTTTCTGATGAATACATCGGGTGTATATGATTATATAAAGGCGGAAGATATACTTCGTCCGTTTAAATTAGATGTGCCATGTATTATAACAAGATGTTTTTCATGTAGATGGGGGGTTGGTGATTGGTCTGTAATTAGAGAGTATGATTTTGAGAAAATAATTTCATTACCAATGACCAAACAGGAAAGAAGTTTGTTGTATTATTTGAAGTCTGAAGGTGATGCGAATGAAATTAATTATTTAAAAAAATCCATAGATAGTTTTAAATATAATTTCAACGCTGTCATTAACCTATTTCGTTTACTAAAAAATGATGATGAAAAATGGATGTTGTTAAAGCTCTATTATGATTGTGAAAGATTGGCACTCTATACAAATTCGAAAATGATGTGGAAGAAAAATCTATTATATAAACCATATTTATATCAAGAAATGGGAGTGTTGAATGTTAGTTGGGGAAGCTTGTTTAGTAGTAGAAAGTCGCTTGGATTGTTGGATAATCCATTTATTCCTTCATTAAGAGATGAATGATATAATTTGACAAAGGGAAATTGTACAAATGCAGTCGTAATGGAAGCATCACATACGATGCATTGGGCAACCAGAATTGCGACGGGTTTGAAAATGAGGTGGACGCAAGTGGGAAAGAACGAAAAATTCACTATCTTTGCGGAGGTACCGGTCTTTCAGCCCTGTACGTGATTGACAATGGAAAGGATTCCCTCTTCACGGCAGTGACCGACAGAC
>JAFZLC010000052.1 GCA_017551675.1 Paludibacteraceae bacterium
CTGTAAACTGTGCTATCATGGGTGCAAGTTTGTTTATGCAACAAAGACATTTTGATGGTATTGGTGAAGCTACCACGTATGCTTTAGGTTCAGGTATTGGATGGTTGATCGCAATTGTAGCATTGGCTGCCATTCGTGAAAAATTATCTTATTCGAATGTTCCTGCCCCTCTCCGTGGTTTAGGTATTACCTTTATCACTGTAGGTTTGATGGCTATGGCATTTATGTGTTTCTCAGGTTTAACCATTTAATAAGGAATATAAATAATGGAATTACCTTTAATTTTAACTAGTATTGCAGTATTCCTTGTCATTATATTGGCGTTGGTTATACTTTTGCTCGTTGCTAAGAAGTATTTGGTTGCTTCTGGTGCGGCTAAGATCACTATCAATGGTGATAATGTTGTAGAGGTTGAGTCTGGATCTTCTTTGTTAAACACATTGGCAGTGAATGGTGTTCATTTACCATCTGCTTGTGGTGGAAAGGGATCTTGCGGACAATGTAAGTGCCAAATCTTAGAGGGTGGAGGAGAAATCCTCGATTCTGAAAAGGGTCACTTCTCTCGTAAGGAACAGATGAATCACTGGCGTTTGGGTTGCCAAGCTAAGGTGAAGGGCGATATGTCAATCAAAGTTCCTGAATCTGTAATGGGTGTTAAAGAGTGGGAGTGTACTGTTATCAGTAATAAGAATGTGGCAAGCTTTATCAAAGAGTTCAAAGTGGCTCTTCCTAAGGGTGAACACATGGATTTCATTCCTGGTTCTTATGCTCAAATTCGTATTCCAGAATATGATATCAATTACAATGATTTCGATCGTAGCTTGATTGGAGACTTGTATGTTCCAACATGGGAGAAGTTCGGTATCTTTGGTCTTCACCAAAAGAATACGGAACCTACTGTCCGTGCATATTCAATGGCTAACTATCCAGATGAGGGTGATATCATCACATTGACTGTTCGTATTGCTACACCTCCATTCAAACCAAAACCAGAGGTTGGCTTCATGGATGTGCCATGTGGTATTGCTTCTACTTATATCTTCAGTTTAAAACCAGGAGATAAGGTAACGATGTCAGGTCCTTACGGTGATTTCCACCCAATCTTTGATTCTAAACGTGAAATGATTTGGGTCGGTGGTGGTGCCGGTATGGCTCCTCTTCGTGCACAGATTATGCACATGTTGAAGACATTGCATACACGCGATCGTGAAATGCATTACTTCTACGGTGCACGTGCAATTGACGAGGTGTTCTTCCTGGAAGACTTCTTGGAGATGGAGAAGGAATATCCTAACTTCCACTTCCATTTGGCTCTCGACCGTCCAGATCCTAAGGCAGATAGTCTGGGTGTTAAATATACAGCAGGCTTCATTGCTCCAGTTATGGGTGATACCTACTTGAAGCAACACGAGGCTCCAGAGGATGTTGAATACTATTTGTGCGGACCTCCAATGATGGCTAAAACCGTATTGGATTTGCTCCATAGCTTAGGAGTTGAAGATGATATGATTCACTTCGATAACTTCGGTGCGTAAGAGATAGTTCCTATATAAGAAAGAGGATGTATCAAGTAAAAGCTGGTATATCCTCTTTTTTTGTGTATATTTGCATGCCGAAGAACTGCATCTGTGTGATGATCTTCACGATCAATGAGATTTTTCTTTTATCTTATGAAAAAGATTATACAACAATTTATTAGTAGAAACGAAATAGTACGGCAATATAAATGGGTAAAGCTCTTCCATTTTTTTTATAAGTTGATGGATTTCTGTTTTTCATTATTCTTAAAACTTATTTTTTCTCCTCTCTATTTTATTGCATGGATGTTTCGCAATATCCTTTGGAAATTTGTTTTCGCTTTCTTTGGATGCCTTCTTATTTCTACTCGTCATCCTCCGTTCTTTGGTTTGGCTATGCTTATTGCCATTATTGTTATATCGTTATTATTTAATGCAGACAGTTTTGATTCGACGGAAAAATTTTCCGCCAAGATTTTTAAGAGGTTGAATTTTACGAATATTCATTTCTTTTCTGATTTGTTCACTAAAAATATCATCAAAGGAAAGTATGAAAAGAAATGGGGTATGAAAGTAAATCAAATAGAGGACTTTATTTCTAAAAGATGGAGTCTAGGCAATAATCGAGGCATTCAATTGTATGTGCTGCCTTTAATCAATCAGGTTTGTCGATTGAACGTAGATGCTAAAAATGAACAGATAGCTTTTCTGTCGAATCTATTGAGCGAAGAAGAGATAGAGCTTGTCATTGAGACGGTATATTCAGATGAGCAGATAGAGGTAGCCAATCAGTATTGGCAAGGAAGATATTTTATTGAGCAGAAGTCCATGATGGATCTCCTTTTCCGACTTACTATTGAAAAAGATGGTATTCATAATGATGAGTGGAACTTATTGATGCGGAAATTGACGCTGTTTGGAATTGAAGACGTTATATATTTTATACAACGATATTCCTCTTTGCGTACCGAGTTTGATGATCAATATTATAACAGTAAGAGCTCCACGTCGCAGAATAGGAAATCTGAAGCCAATTTGAGACCTTATTATGCCGTCCTTGGATTGAGGGAAGGTGCCTCTATTGAGGAGATCAAACAAGCCTACCATGAATTGGCTTTGCAACATCATCCCGACCTGCCGAAGAATGCCAGTAGAATCGAGGAATGCGAAAAGTTAATGATGAAAATTAATGAAGCTTATGAGCAACTCGAAAAGAAGAAATTATAGAACTTTCTGTTATTTATTTCGCTATAAATTGTTTGCCTTCATCTCGACAAATAAGTTGTAATGCCCATTTCCCAGAATGAACAGATGGAGGTATGCCACCTCCAGGGAAGAGCCATTGTCCAGCCAAATAAAAATGATCCAAGTTAGGTATCTTTTGGTTTAATTGGTCAATTACATTTTTGGCCGTAGGAATAAAACCTTCGTACGAACCTTTCCATGCACCCGTGTATCGGATGGTGGTTAGAGGTGTGGCTATATCACATACTTCAATGTGTTCGGAACTGCCAGGATAATGTTTTTCCAATATTTTTATGGCATCCTCTTCGATTTGCTTTTTCTCCTTGCTATAATCCTCTTCATTCAGTTTTTTCCATAAGTTATATGGACTATCAAAGCGGATGATGATACAAGATTTGCCTTCAGGTGCCATTGTCGGGTCAAAATTATAGTTTAAGATTCTATAACTATGTTTGAGTTCCGTGCTTCCGATTTTTTCTCCATGAGCTTGTACTACCTGTATGTTGTAGTCGGTTTGTAACTCCTTGTCGATGCCAAATGATACTTGTACCATGGAGGTGAACAATTTCCAATTGGCGTAGACACGATCTAACTTAGGAGATCTGAACTTGCCTTTCAATAGTTTGTAGAGTGTGGTGTAACCATCTGCGGCGCTTACAACGTAGTCGGCGTCTATGACACTACCATCGGTCAATTTCACTCCTTTAGCAGTTCCATTTTCCACAACGATTTCTTCCACCTCTTTTTTGAAAAGAATTTCGCCACCCAATGATTCATATTTCTCCTTCATTCGTTCTGCAACACCTAAAGAACCGCCAATGGGATATCCTGCATTCTTGCGAAAATACCATCCCATAATCAAAAGAAACGCGTAGCAAGCATAATTACCCTCTCCATAAATGTTTAGTAGTTTTTCTTTTAAAACGGGACTTTTGATTTTAAGTGATTCGATATATTGGGTGAAACTTTTTCCTCTGTGACGAATGGCAATGTATAGGGAGGGAAAACAATGAAAGAAGGCTTTGACGTATTTAAGTGGAGTACGAAGTGCGGGTGCGATGTCGAACGGACGAAGATGTGAGGCCCGACGAATATCTCTGGCCAGTTTGCTGATTGCTTTTCCATCCTCTGGAGATATCGTCAATAGATATTTCTTCCATCGATCCGAATCCGTATAGATAATTAGGTCTGATCCATCTTTGGCAATGTTTCGATTGTGAATCTCTGCGTTGATGATTTGCACTTGGTCGTTTAATATGTTTGTTTCGCACATCGTGTCGTGAAAAGCACCTTCTTTTGTTCCTACCAACCATTGAATGCTGTAATCAAAACGATATTTCTTTCTATACCATGCCGTGCAGATTCCTCCGGCTATGCTATGTTTCTCAATAATTTGAGATTCAAAACCATTTATCTGCGCATATATGCCAACAGCCATGCCAGATACGCCTCCGCCTATGATGATAATTTTCTTTTCCTTATCCATTCACTTATAAAAAATACGTCTGTAAATTGTTGATGAGAGACGTAAAGCATTGTGTCTCTATGGTGATAGGTCGACAAGCAGTATGATACTGAAAGAATTTATAAATCACCGAAAAATACATCAACCCATTATACATATTTTATTTAAAAACGATGAATTTTTATAACTCACTTTTACAAAGGTATACTCATTTTTTGTGTTATTTATTATAAAATAATGAATTTTATAATGAGAAAACTTTTTGAAATTTTTTGAATGATTATAAGTGGTTGATTTAGTTTTTGTTATCGTGAAAGTTTTTTTTAACTTATTGAAAAATAATTTATTGTGATTCAAAAATTTGGTGGTAGATAAATAAGAGTTTTGAAAACTTTGAACTCTTTTTTCGACCATTTTGAGGGAGATTGTATGATGATTCCGAGATGTCCGGCAAGTCTGTTGATCACTCTTTCTCATTGGATATTGATTGGTTGAAAAAAAATAAAAAAATAGTCGGTGAAAAAGTTACGGAGACCATAAATTTGTTTTAATTTTGCATAAAATTTCAGACACGGAAGAATTTCTTAAAAATCATAATAATATCAATGGACAGTCAACATCCTTTTTCAGTTTTTGCCGGATCAAACACA
This sequence comes from Paludibacteraceae bacterium, assembly GCA_017551675.1. Lineage (GTDB taxonomy): Bacteria > Bacteroidota > Bacteroidia > Bacteroidales > Paludibacteraceae > UBA1181. Next base: position 4,878 of record JAFZLC010000052.1, read on the forward strand.
AAATATTTGGCAGAAGAAATATGCAACTGTTTGGGTTGCGAATTAGGTAAAATTAATTTGCAGAAATTTGCAGATGGTGAGTTTGGTGTATCTTACGAAGAGTCAGTTCGTGGTCATTATGTGTTCTTGGTTCAATCTACTGTTCCATCAGCAGATAATTTGATGGAACTCCTTTTGATGATTGATGCTGCAAAGAGAGCCTCTGCTTATAAAATTATTGCCGTTATTCCTTATTTCGGCTGGGCTCGCCAAGATAGAAAAGATAAACCTCGTGTCGCAATTGGTGCAAAATTGGTGGCTGATCTATTGACAGTTGCTGGTATCGACCGTTTGATCACGATGGATTTGCACGCAGATCAAATCCAAGGATTCTTTAATGTTCCTGTTGATCATTTGTATGCTTCAACTGTCTTCTTGCCTTACATTCAATCTATGAAATTAGAGAACCTTGTGATTGCATCTCCTGATGTTGGTGGTTCTAAGAGAGCTAACTCTTACTCTAAATATTTAGGTTGTCCTATGGTTCTTTGTCATAAGAGCCGTGAGAAAGCTAACGTGGTTAGTGAAATGACAATCATCGGTGATGTGAAAGGTAAGAACGTAGTTATCCTTGATGATATGGTTGATACTGCTGGTACTTTGACAAAAGCAGCTGGCCTTATGTCTAACGCTGGTGCTCTTTCTGTTCGCGCTGTCGTTTCTCACGCTGTGATGTCAGATCCTGCTAGCTCTCGCGTGGATGAGTCAAGCTTGGAAGAGATTATTTTCACAAACTCTATTCCATTCCACAAGTCATGCAAGAAAGCTCACATTCTTTCTATCGCTCCTCTATTTGCGGATACCATCCAACGTGTGATGGATAACCGTTCTATCAGCGAGAACTATTTGACAAAATAATTATAATATCGGAAAGACTGGAAATCTCTTGTTTCCAGCCTTTCTTGTCTTTATACGAGTTCTATACATTCATCGTCTTAAGTAGTATGTTTGTCGTTCTGCTTGTCCATCATCCTTTATGGAAGTTCATCCTGAAACCTGCATTCCTCAACGATAATGTGGGTGAATCACTCTCTATAAATTCGGACATCAACGCAAACAATCAAGATCGGTTCGACTTAACCGAATGGCAGAAAAAAATAGTCTCTGTTTATGAGACCACAAGCGAGAATTACTTGATGAAAATCTTTGTCCGCAATAAAATGACGGTCACCGAGTTTCAGAAAAAATTCAACTCTTCATTCCCTAACTATGATCGAATCATTCAGGCTGTTGAAAAAGCTAACTATAAAATTGCTCAACTGGTTGTTGAACATCAAATACCCCTTTACTACAAAAAGAAAGGTTTCCTGCAATTGTATAAATCAGACAAACTGATTGTTTCTCCTGCTGTCGACGATACATTGCCCTCTTTCGTTTTGGTAAATGGGGAACTTCGCTACTCTTTGCAGATTATCAATCAAAACAATATATCGTCCATCCCGTTGGTGAAGGAGCCTAAAGAGGTGATCCTTCTCTCTAATGAACCTTGCTGTATGGCGTTGCACGGACGGTTTTATCTTTTCGAACATGTTATCTACAAGAAAATAGCTGCCTTCTTCACTAAAAAGAATATCGTTGTATCCGCTTCGAATCTCTCTACTTACATGAATACGTTTGTACTGAAGACGTTACAAAGTGAGGATATTAGCGTGTCAGGCTTCACGGTCAACCATATGAATTGTCTCCCACAACCTGTACTTACATTGACGGGTGATTTGAATCAGGTGGCTGCATTATACCTGCATTTCCAATACGGAGATATGCGTGTGGAGGTTGATTCTCCCATAACGCGTCTGGTCTCGTTGAAAGAAAAAGAGGGGGATTTTCAGTTTCAATTGGTGCACCGGGATGTGGATGCGGAAAAGAAATATATTGAGTGTCTGAAGAAATTAGGTCTGAAGGAGAAGAATAAGTTTTATTATTACGATAGCCAACAAAATGCTTGGTCTCTTTCCATCGTCGATTTTTTGGTTCATAATAAATCCAAACTGAAACAGTTTGTGTTGAAGCAGGAGCTGGGGGAGAAGGTCTACGTGTTGGAGCCTGTCTCTATGGATTTCTCTGTAGAAGAGGTGGATATCGATTGGTTTGAGTTGAAAGGTATAGTTCGAGTGGAAGGGTATGAGATTCCCTTCTCAAAATTGCGAAATCATATCTTGGAAGGTTGCCGTGAGTATCAATTGCCTAGTGGCAAGTATGTCATTCTTCCAGAAGAACTTTTTGCTAAGTATACAGACCTGATGAGAATGTCAACTCAAGGAGACACATTGCGCATTCGTCGTTCCTTGTTTGGAATCATTGGCGACTCGATAGCGACGGTTAATCATATACGTTTGCAGTTAAAATCGCTCGAGCCACTGCCAGAAGATGTGCGCGCGACCTTGAGACCCTATCAGCAGTTGGGCTATTCATGGTTGGTGAAATTGTACAATCTGAATTACGGAGGATGCTTGGCAGACGATATGGGTTTGGGTAAAACTCTGCAATTCCTTTCTTTCTTACAATATGTCTATCCACTGAAAAAAGTGGAAAAGACAAAAACAAAATGGATCTATGAAACCAGTGAACCAACATTGTTCGACCAGCCAGTCGCAACAGAGACGACGGAGACGGAGATGGTGGTTCAACCATCAGACAAACTGCCAACATTGATTATTCTTCCCACCTCGTTGGTCTTTAACTGGGTGAATGAGAAACAAAAGTTTACCCCTTCGTTGACCCATTTTGTCTATGCAGGAGAGAAAAGAATCAAATCGAAAAACATACAGAAGATATTACAACATTATAACTTGATTTTCACCACGTATGGTGTTGTTCGCAATGACATTGACTACTTGAATAAATGTCAGTTTGAATGTATCATTATGGATGAGAGTCAGAATTTGAAGAACCCGTCGTCGCAGATATACAAGGCGGTGATGCAGTTGAAGGCGCATCACTATTATTGCTTGACAGGTACGCCAGTAGAGAATGGAATGATGGATTTGTGGGCGCAGATGAATTTGGTGAATCGTGAGATCTTAGGTTCTCAGAACTATTTCCGTAATTTCTTCGAACAGCCTATCTTGAAAGAGAAAAATGAGGAACGCAATGCATTGCTTCGACAGATAATCAAGCCGTTCATTTTGCGGAGAACCAAGAAGGAGGTGGCCAAGGAGTTGCCAGACAAATACACGCAGGAAGTCTACTGCGAGATGAATGAAGAGCATAAGGCAGCCTATGAAACCTATAAATCAGCTGTTCGAAATGCCATAATGGATGAGATTTACCAATATGGAAAACCCATGAAGATGACGTTTGCCCTTTCTTCATTGATTATGATGCGAGAGATGGCCAATCAGGTCTCGTTGGTGCAAGAGGAGAGTGCGATTCCTTCGTCGAAGGTTGAGGAGATTCTCACAAGGTTGGAGAGTCTGAAGGAAGAGGGACATAAGGTGTTGATATTCTCTAATTTTGTCAAGTTTTTAGAGGTGATAGAGGAGGAGTTGAAAAAGAATCAGTATGGGTATTCAAAAATTATTGGATCGACGAAAGACCGTTCGGAACAAGTTGAACAATTTCAGAATGACCCCAATACGTTCTGCTTCCTGATTTCGTTGAAAGCCGGTGGAGTGGGGTTGAACCTGACGGCAGCCGATTATGTATTCTTAATTGACCCGTGGTGGAATCCAGCAGCAGAACAGCAGGCAGAAGACCGCGCATACCGAATAGGACAGATGAAGAATGTGTTTGTATATCGGTTTATTATGAAAGACACGATAGAAGAGAAGGTGTTGATGTTGCAGAATAAAAAGCGTAGTTTGGCAGATTCTTTTATTAATCAAAATAATCCTTTTGATAGTCTTGATAAATCAGAGTGGGAAGATTTGTTTAAATGAAACATTTGTGTTATCTTTGCATCGCTTTTTTAGAATTTATTAATTCAATGAAAGTGTGATGGGAAATTAAGCCATTACGGAAAATTATGTAAAACTTAATTTTGAGTAACACAAAATGAAAACTTTTGATTTGGAAGGTTCACTAAGAAAGAAAGAGGACCTAGGAAAGAAAGCCACTAAGGCAATCAGAGCTAACGAGATGATTCCATGCGTATTGTATGGAGGAAAAGATGAAAATGTTAATTTTCAAGTTAAAGTAGCAGATGTACGTAAGTTGATCTACACTCCAAACATCTACTTGGTTAATTTAACTATTGACGGCAAGACTCGCAAAGCTATTTTGAAAGAGATTCAATTCCACCCAGTAAAGGACAATGTATTGCACATTGACTTCTTGGAGGTATTTGAAGATAAAGACATCGTTATGGAAGTGCCTTTGAAGACAGAAGGTTTGGCAGAAGGTGTACGTATGGGTGGTAAGCTTGTACAAGAAATGCGTAAATTGAGAGTGAAAGGTAACTACAAGAATATTCCAGAGATCTTGACAGTTAATGTTGAGAACTTGGCTCTTGGTAAGACAATTCAAGTTGGTGCTCTTTCATTTGACAACTTGCAATTATTGAATGCATCAAACAATGTTGTTGTTTCAGTAAGAGCAACAAGAGCATCTAGAAACTCTTAATTGTTGATATGAAATTTTTGATTGTGGGTTTGGGTAATATTGGTGATGAATACGTCAATACCAGACACAACATAGGATTCAAAGTGTTGGACGCTTTTGCTAAGGCGTCCAACCTTGTTTTTGACAATGACACACGCTATGGCGCTACAGTATCGGGTAGAGTGAAGAATGCTGAACTGTTGTTGTTGAAGCCATCTACTTATATGAATCTAAGTGGAGATGCGGTGCGTTATTGGATGCAAAGAGAAAAAATTCCTGTAGAGAATGTGTTGATTATTGTGGATGACCTTTCTATTCCTTTCGGATCGTTACGTTTGAAGGGAAATGGAAGTGCGGGTGGTCACAATGGTTTGAAGAGCATAGAGGCACGTGTGGGCACGCAGCAGTATGCTCGAATTCGTTTCGGAATCGGCAATGATTTTCCGAAAGGAGCTCAAGTGGATTATGTGTTAGGTGAGTGGAGTGATGAAGAGGCTAAACGTCTGGAGGAGCGTATTCCCATCGCAGTGGAGATGATAAAGAGTTTTTGTTTGGCTGGTCTTCAGAACACGATGAACCAATTTAATAATAAATAAAAGGATCATCCGAAAAATGAAGCGGATTCCTTTGAAAAAGTGATAGTTAATAAACATATTTTGCAAAATTATATATTTACGAAAAATGGCTGAAAAGAAAGTGCGTGTGCGTTTTGCACCAAGTCCGACAGGTCCACTTCATATTGGTGGCGTAAGAACATGTCTCTACAATTATCTTTTTGCGAAGAAAAATGGAGGTGATCTTCTTTTGCGTATTGAGGATACTGATTCTCAACGATTTGTTCCTGGTGCAGAGGATTACATCATCGAGTCATTCAAATGGCTAGGTATAAAGTTTGATGAGGGTGTTGGTGTCGGTGGCGACAACGGACCGTACAGACAGAGCGAGCGTCGTGAGATATACAAAAAATATGTTCAACAACTTTTGGATGCTGGTTATGCATACTATGCATTCGACACTCCTGCTGAGTTGGAGGCTAAACGTCAGGAGACTCCTAACTTCCAGTATGATTCCCACACTCGTATGTCGGGTGTCAATTCATTGACTTTGCCTGCTGATGAGGTGAAGAGACGTATCGAGGCTGGTGAGAAATATGTTGTTCGTGTGAAGATCCAACCTGATGAGGATATCGAAGTAGATGATATGGTTCGTGGTAAGGTGGTGATCAACTCTAATATTTTGGATGACAAGGTGCTTTATAAGGCTGCGGATGAATTGCCTACCTATCACTTGGCAAACATTGTGGATGACCATTTGATGGGTATCACACATGTGATTCGTGGTGAGGAGTGGTTGCCTTCTGCTCCATTGCATGTCCTTTTGTATCGTTACTTTGGTTGGGCTGATACGATGCCTCGTTTCGCACACCTTCCTTTGTTGCTTAAACCAGAAGGAAATGGTAAGTTGAGTAAACGTGATGGTGATCGTCTTGGTTTCCCAGTCTTCCCATTGGAGTGGCATGATCCAGCTTCGGGTGCCATCTCTTCCGGTTATCGTGAGTCGGGTTATCAACCAGAGGCTGTGGTTAACTTCCTTGCTCTGTTGGGATGGAATCCAGGTATCGACCAGGAACTCTTCTCAATGGATGAGTTGATCAACCTATTCTCTATTGATAGAGTCAGCAAATCAGGTGCACGTTTCAACTATGAAAAGGGCATTTGGTTCAATCATGAATATTTAATTAAAAAATCGGATGAAGAGGTGGCTAAATTATTTGTTCCTATCTTGAAAGAGAAAGGCTTCGAATGTGATTTGGCTAAATTGACATACATCGTTTCTTTGGTAAAAGAACGTATCAACTTCCCTAAGGATTTGTGGGATCAAACAAGTTTCTTCTTCGTCGCTCCAACCGAGTATGATGAGAAATCATTGAAGAAACGTTGGAAGGAAGAGAGTCCTAAGTGTCTTACCGAATTGATGGAGGTGTTAAAAGGTTTGTCGGATTTCTCAAAAGTGGAGGAGAACGAACAGATCGTATTGGATTGGGTGGCATCCAAAGGTTACAACCTAGGTACGGTGATGAACTCATTCCGTATCACCTTGGTTGGTGCTGCTAAAGGACCTCATATATTTAATATCATAGATGTTTTAGGTAAAGAAGAGACGTTAGCTCGTGTGGAGCGTGCGTTAACTGTAATAAAATGAGACTAATATACGATTTAGGCATTCAGCTCTACTCTGGTGGAGCTTGGATTGCCTCTTTTTTCGATGACAAAGCGAAAAAGTTCGTTGAGGGCAGAAAGAATGTGTTTCAAACTCTTTCTGACAAGATAGATCCTCAGTCGAAGTATGTTTGGATTCATGCTGCATCGTTGGGTGAATTTGAACAGGGTAGACCTATTATTGAAAAACTAAAGGTTATAAAACCTGAATATAAGATTATATTGACCTTCTTTTCTCCATCTGGTTATGAGGTGAGAAAAAACTATGAAGGAGCGGATATTGTATGTTATCTTCCGATGGATACGTCGTGGAATGCCAAACGTTTCTTGTCGATTGTCCGTCCTTCTTATGCTATATTTATCAAATATGAGTTTTGGAAGAATTATCTTTCTTGTTTGAAGAAGCAAAATATTCCAACCTATATTGTGTCTGCTATCTTCCGTCCTTCTCAAGCCTTCTTTAAATGGTATGGAGGATGGTATCGGTCAGTTTTGAAGAATTTCACGCACTTGTTTGTTCAGAATAAGGAGTCGAAAGAGTTGTTGGCATCTATTGATGTGACGAATGTCTCATTGGCAGGTGATACTCGTTTTGACCGTGTGAAGGATATTGCAGAAAGAGCTAAGCAACTTCCTATTGTGGAATCATTTGTGGGTGATTCAAAAGTCTTTATCGCGGGTAGTTCATGGCCTAAAGATGAAGCGATCTTGATTCCTTATATCAACGAACATCCGGAGTTGAAGTTTATCATTGCACCGCATGAGATTCATGAAGAGCATATTTCCAAAATCCTTTCGATGATGAAGAGACCTTGTGCTCGTTATACGCAAACCAATGAGGAGGATGTGAAAAATGCAGATTGCTTGATAGTGGATTGCTTCGGTTTGTTATCATCCATCTATCGTTATGGTCAGGTGGCTTATATCGGAGGCGGATTCGGCGTGGGAATCCACAATATATTGGAGGCAGCTGTTTATGGCATCCCTGTTATGTTCGGTCCCAATTATAAGAAGTTTAAAGAAGCTGTCGATATGGTGGAGCGGGGTGGAGCCTATTCCATTTCAAACGAGAGAGAGTTTGCTCACTTGATGGACGATTTTTATTCGGACGACTCTATTCTTTATCATAAGACTGCAGAAGTGGCTGCTGCTTATTCAGATGAGAATAAGGGGGCAACTGAGAAGGTTATTTTGAAGATATTTGAGGTGAATTTATAGAATCCACCATGAGTAACCTAACAATACAAAAAAGGTCATGCCGTTGAGACATGACCTTTTTTCTTGTTCGTCGATCTACTCGTTATTCCTTGATAAATTTAATAACCTTTGTTCCTACTTGCAATAGGTAAGTTCCTTTTGCTAAAGATTGAACGTCGATCTTTGTTTGTTCCTCAGCTGTAACAGTTTTTAAAACTGCACCTGTTATACTGAAAATGCGAACTGTTTCTCCCTTTGTCAATCCATCAAGAATAATCTGATCTTGAGTTGGATTAGGGTAGATGCGAACTTGATTCTTTGCCAATTCTTTTGTTTCGTTCAATTCTCCCGTGAATATGATTTTTCTTACTTCACTGAGAGGTGACTCTGCTAAAACTGCATTCTCCTTAGAATATAAAATCATTTTATCTCCTGAGAATGTTAGTTTTCCTACAATTGATAAGGCCTCTTCTTGTTTTGTGTTATCAAATTTTATTACAGTTATAACACTCTCTTCTGCTTGTAAAGCAAAAGAAGAAAGAATAAAAGCAATGAATAATGGTAAAATTCTCTTTCTCATATCCTTCATTTGTTAATTAGATTTTGGTAATCCATAAATTGCCCACAAATATAATAATTATTATGAATTATTCAATTTTTATAGAGGATTTTTTGTGGAACTTCATTGGGTTTCATTTGAGAGATGCATATATTCTTTGTCCTATGAAAATAAAGATACAACCAACTGCATAGCAGGCAATGTCAATCCAAGAGAACGATGTACCTAATAGGGTTCTCATCACCGCATTGTCTTGAAGACCAAGTATGTTGATAAGTTTGATATATTGTAATAGCTCAATTCCTATAGAGAAGAGGAAGACATAGAGGGGCAACCATCTGAACTTGTACAAAAAGAAAATACGCACAAAACAGTAAATAAGCCATTCTACAATTACATCGCCGATAAACGGACGAATAATTGAATCGTGTACGAATAGTGCTATCAGTGTTTCTATCACAAATATTGCTACGAACAATAGAATGTATGTTATTCTCCTCCTTTGATCTGTTGTCATTTGAATTAGTTTTGTTGAAAAATTATTTTGAGAGAACAAATGTAGCAAAAAAAATATAAATTTGAGAAGTGTTAGAACCCACCTAAATAACAATAATAAAGGGAAAACATATGCGGAAAATTACATTGCTTCTTCTGATTTGGGTATCATGGACAACAGTCTTCGGCGCAACTCCCGATTTTGAAATGGACTATAAAAGTCCAGTTTACGTTTTTCGTCTTACGAATCAAATGACGGATGAGATACATTCACACACTTTTGATAAAATTGAAGTCTCGGATGAGGTTTTCTCGAAGCTTGTGGAAGACAATATGTTAGTGGCTCAGTTCGATGAAAAAAATGACTACTACGATTTTCTAAAATCGATGCAGAGGGTAGATTCTATGGCGCCTGGCAACTATCTCATAATTCAGTTGAAGGGGAGGGAAATACCTTATAGATATCATTCAGTTTCCCCTTTTCGAATCACCTTAGGAAAGGATTACGAGAAATTCACACTCTTTTTATATGATAGTCTGAATCATATCCTGCCAGATGCGGAGATCTCTGTAAATGGGGATGTGATTCCCTATAATGCTGAGACCAAACGCTATGAAGCAAGCAAACATTATAATCATGCCAATGTGCGCGTCTTTCACCATGGAATACTTTCCTATTTTTATGTTAATCAGCAGGAAAAAAAACACAAGAAAGTCCTTAAGAGGCGTCCACCAAAGTTTATCGTCACGATTGGTCGTGTCGTGAAGGATCCAGTGGTTTCTGTCAGAGAGGTAGAGCCGGTGGGGTATATAGCTAAGTTTGGACGCTTGGCAGAAAAAATAGCAGATCGCATAGATGGTGACAATGAGTACAATGAATATGATTATCGGAGTGAATATGATGAGTATTATAATTACTATACGGATAGCTATATAGACTTGTATGAGTTAAAATACGATGATTGGAACCATTATCGCAGGGTAATGAAAAAATGTGTGAGGCGCGATCAACGACATAACCATGATTTGTCTTATCAAGAAGAGAATTTTTTGCGTTATTATGGGGGTAAGATGAAGAGAGCTTCAAAGACGATTTGCTTTCCAGTTGTTGGTCAACCGAAGTATAAACCGAATGATACGGTTCGCGTGAAGGGATCCATTTACCAGAAGAACCGTCGATACAATCGTCCGGTCTCGGTCACACTTTCACAGGATAACGGTGGGTCTTATTATCCGTCTCTCTCCCAAAAAAATAACCGCAAGGTGTTGGAAAAGCGACTGGATCCCTGTGCCGATGGTGTCTATACCTATGATTTTGTCTTGTCCGATTCCCTGCAGTTGCAGATAGACAAAAAATACTATGTCTCCTTCTGGAATAGGAAAAAACGTTTAATGGGATTCGGCTCTTTCAAGTACGAGGATTACGTATTGCGTGACGCCACGTTGGAGGGATCGTATGATCAACCTAATTATTACAAAGGGGATAGTATCCGTGTGAAGGTAAAGGCAAAGGATGCCAATGGACTTCCTTTTGCGGATGCTTTGGTGAAGGTTACCCTCAATCTAGAGACGGTCGATTCATTGCTGGAGACACGGTCTTGCTATTCCACTGAACTTGCCACTCAAAACAAAATGACCGATGGAAAGGAGGAGTTGACTTTTGTTTTCCCTCCTTCAGTTGCAGGAGAAAACAATATTAGTTTTTATGCCCATGTGTCCCTTTCTATGCCAGATGGAAATGAGGAGTGGAAGAATTTGAGTCGACAACATTATTACACGGAAAAACATAATGTGGTCATCTCCCTCAATCGGGATTCACTTTCGGCGGTGGCTCAATACAATGGTAAAGATACAGTCGGTCGGGCATCTATTTTCGTGGAGGACGCATTTGGCAATCGAGTCCATTTGGCGGACACCATGTTGCCTTGCACGATGCGTGTGGAGCCATCTTATGCCGCCTATAGCTTTAAAACGGCTCATGCTTCAGCCTATGAAAAGATACCTTCTTCCGCCTCTTTGGTGTCCGTACAATGGCGTACGTCGGGAGACAGTCTCTTCCCTGTGATCTCTAATGCGTTGCATCTGCCGATGGTCTGTTATGTGATTAAGGATGGAGAACTGATCTTTACGGGCAGTGACAAGGAGTTGCCAGCCTACTATTCTTGGGACAAGGAAAAATCCTATATTCTGAAATCCAATGTACTTTGGGCGGGTCAAGTCATGGAGTTTTCTGATATAGTCCGTGTGCCTAGTAAACTACAACTGCATATTTCGGTGGATGAACCTTCTGTGATCTCTCCTGGAATGAGTTGCGAGATGGAGGTGCGGGTGACCGATGCGGATGGAAAGCCTGTGCAGGGCGCTGATGTGACAGCCTACGCCGTCAATAGTCAGTTTAACCATGAATCACCTAATTGGAATTATCAAAATAGTTATCAGGATATTTCGATGGTAGGTTATTATCTTCAATCTCGGAATGATTGGTCGAGGTGTGGAACCTATTTGCATAATTCAAATATGCTATCATGGAGAAAACTTACTGATGTTGACACGATAGCAGCCTATTCCATCCGATATCCTGCGCGCGACGCCATCTATAGGTATAGCTATTATCCAGAGGATTCGCTCACGCAGATTTCACCGCTTATATACAATGATGGATTTGGGTGGAATATTGAAATCGCATACATTGATGATAAGCCTTGTTTTATCATGTCGGAGGAAACGCCTTTCTCTTTCTCTATCACGCCCAATGAATATCATCGTATTAGGTTGAGAACCAAATCGGCGGAATATACCATAGACTCCGTAAAGGTCGAGGCCAATAAACGCACGATTTTGAGTTTTAATGCCAATACAACTTCTCCTCTTGTTAAGATAGAAAAGAGACCTGATCACCTGACCAAAAAAGAGTTAGAGCAACTGAAACCCTACCTCATGTTGTTCGAGAAATCTAAACTATGGGTCAATTCCAGGATTACTTTTTCTTTCCCTCATGAAAGATTAGAGAGAGAGGATGGTTCACTCCTTCATTCCAACGTCAGCAAAGTATACAAAAATGGTAGCGTTCGATGTTGTTATGCGGGACCGATATTGGATTCTGTCCGTTGGATGAGTGACTCTTTTGATGTGAAGATGAAGGTGGACCACAACCTTGTTTATTCGTATGACACAATCAATCATAGACTAGTAACCCGTCCAGCTACCAAAAAAGATTATCCAAAATTCACTTATCGGTATTATCGAAATGATTTGAGAGATGAATTACAGACGTTGGAACGAGTGCTGAGAGAGGAGGTGCCAATAGTGGAAGAAAAAAGAAAGTGTGCTTTGTGTCGGGATTATCCACAAGAGAAGGCGTCTGGTAATTTTTTGGAGATTCAATCTGATAAACCAAGTTCTTTTTACGTGTTAGTTCCGTATGAAAATGGAATACCTGCAGAGACATATTCTTCTTGGAAGAAGAACGTTTGGCTATTCAATAATATTAAAGCGGGTCTATACCGTGTCTATTTGATAAATGAGGATACCACTTGCTATCGTTTGGACTCCGTAAGAGTCGAGCCAAACACTTCTTCTTATGTCAAATTTGATACGAAAAGGGATTGCATTACGACTGATTCGTTTGCTTGCCAGTTGAGACGTCATCTTTTCTATTATACTCCGAAATATACTCAAAATGAGGAGTATTATCGTAACCCTGCAGAGAACCAGTTGCGCATATTCCTTTGGACCAATGATCCTATTCCGTCCTTAACTTTGCCTGATTCTATTGTAAAGAGTGGAGAATATGGCAAACAGAATAGCATAGGTTCTGATGTGAATTTCTCCTCCGAGCCTCGTGTGTCGGTTGAAGAAGCCTTGAAGGGGCGTAGCGCAGGTGTTCAAGTCACAGCTTGGAGTGGACAGCCTGGTAGTGCCGCCACTGTGCGAGTCAGAGGTACCTCTTCGTTGTCGGGCAATTCCGAACCGCTCTATGTGGTGGATGGTGTGCCTCTTGTGGGGGATGCTAGTGGCGGGGGACTAATCTCAATTAATCCTTCGGATATTATCTCGATGGAGGTGTTGAAAGATGCTGCTGCCACTGCCATTTACGGTGCTCGTGCGGCGAATGGGGTGATTCTCATAAAGACAAGGAATGGCAACAAAGACCAAAATTCGTTGGCGACTGAGAAAACGGAGGACGTCGCCACGCTTCGTACTCACTTTTCCGACCAAGGTTTCTGGCAGCCTGTATTGACGACCGACAAGGAGGGTAAGGCGCGCTTTGCGGTTACCTTCCCGGATAATATTACCCGTTGGCAGACAATCTATTTGGCGGATGCGCCTGTCAAGAAATATATTGCTACGGGTTCAACTGAGGGCTCCATCAAATCCTTTGTGCCACTCTCTGCCAGATTATACCTGCCTGAGTTTCTGGTGCAAGGGGATGTTTGCATGGCACGTGGCAAGTTGACGAACTACATGCAAGACACGGTGCAGTTGACCAGTTCTTTCTCGGTGAACGATTCTTTAATCTCCACACATCCACATCGTTGCGCTACTACGCTGACGGATACCCTCCAATTGTCTGCCAAAGGAGATTCACTCTCCGTGGTTTATCAATTCGTATCGGAGAACCATTTCAACGACGGGGAGAGACGGAAGGTGAAGATAATGCCGCAGGGCGTCGCTTGTACCGATGGACGTTTTGCCATCTTACGAGATACACTGCGGATGTCACTCCAGTCGGCGAAGGCGGATAGCGTGACCGTTCGGGTGATGAGTACACAGTCCGATTTGTTGCAGGATGAGGTCTCCATGTTGACGAAATATCCATACGGATGTAACGAACAAACCACCTCTAAACTGATTGGTTTCATAACGGCCAACCAAAACCCAAATCTCACGAAACATCAACGCAAAGCGAATGAAAAGAAGAGTGCGGAACTTGTACAAACATTGATGAAGAGACAGATGCCTAATGGACTTTGGGGGTGGTGGATGTCCGATCAATCAAGTCATTGGATCAGTCGTTACATTGTGGAGACACTTCAAAAATATAACATCGAATTTCCGAAAGATAAAACGCTCAAAACATGTCGTGATTTAATGGATGAAACCCATTCGTCCGCCGACAAAATATTTGGCTTGACTATGTACCATTTGTTAGGAGCAAAGTTGGATTATCAGACCTTGGTGAGCAGTTTGGATACAGTGAAGGATTTGACTTTTCAGGATAGTCTGGATCTGGCAGAACTCAAGGCGAAATGTGGCATGCCAATTGATTATGACTGGTTGAACAAACATCGTGAGGAGACGATGAAGGGATGTGTTTATTATAAGTTTGGCAATGACCATTCTGTGCATAGCAACAGGATGATGAACACGTTGCAAGTCTATCGTATCCTGCAAGCCGATTCGCTCAAGGGTTCCAAGGTGGAACTGCAGAAGATACGTGACTATTTCTATAATGAGAAAACACTTAGTCGCACCTCCCATTGGCACAACACATACGAGTCGGCCATGATTCTCCGCACCTTGTCGGATGACTTGAAGCAAAGTTTGGGCGAAGAGAAAAAGAAGGTGCGCTTCTCGGGCGCCATGCAAGAGGTGATAGACCAATTCCCTTATGAGAAGAAAGTCCCTGCGGATGGTGTGCTCGACATTTCCCAGAATGGCACCACACCCGTTTATCTGTCCGTTTCATCCACCTATTGGGATTGTCCTATTAAGGCAAAGGGAACAGGATTCTCCATCCAAACCAGCTTCTCCGACACTGCTTTGACGGTAAGCCAGCGGGTAAAGATGAAGGTGACAGTGACGGTGGAGAAGGATGCGGATTATGTACTGATTCATGTGCCTATCCCTGCAGGATGCACCTATGCGAGCAAGGATCGGAGTAGGGAAAACAATGAAGTCTATAGAGAGCACTACAAGGAGCACACGAATATCTTCTGCTCAGCCCTGAACCGAGGCGTCTATGAATTCACGATAGAACTAACACCTTTCTGCCAAGGCGATTATATCCTTAATCCTGCCAAGGTGGAGCAGATGTACTTCCCTGAATTTAATGCTTGTACGGAGATGAAGAGGGTGAGAATAGGAGGAAAATAGTTTTTGATCTGTAGTTCCATCCATAAAAAAAGGAAGGCGAAACTTGGTGGTTTCTGCCTTCCTTCGCTGCGTTTTAAGAGTCGGCTTGTTTATTTTTTTATGATTTTTTGTGTTTTTCCATCTAGATTTAACATATAAACGCCAGACTTCCATTTTTCTCCTATTGTTTTTGTTTCTGTAACAAATCCAGTCTCAATTCTTTTTCCTAAGATGTCACTTACAATGTAGTCGCCACAGCCATGTATCGTTAACTCTGTGTCAAATGGGTTAGGATAGGCGAGTGCTGTTTCTGCTTCTATTTCATCGACAAAGGTATCTTCCTTCTTGCATTCCGTGTTATCTTCGAAACATTTCCATGAAGTAGAAGTGGCATCGGAGGCTAACTCTCCGTAGACGATACCCAATCCGATGGTGCTCATGTAGAATCGTCCGTACACATTCCAATCGCCTACGATAAATTGTCCATTACCCGGACCTCCGTATCGATGTTCATCATCGTTGATTCTATACCAAGTTGCACCTAAGTCTTCTGAACTATAAATGCCCAGACTACAATCGTTAGCAATTCCATAGATGTATATGACATAATCACCTGTCTTTCCTTTACCAACACCTACTGCCTCACAGTAGGAGACACCATCAATGTTTTTGAATGTCTTACCATGGTCGGTCGTTACTTTCAAACCATTGCCTCCACAAGGCGCATAGATGAGCCCCTCTTTGCCTGGTACGATGGTGATTCTTCCGAACCCATTGTTTGAGAGAGTGGTTGTGGTATAGGTTTCACCATAGTCGGAACTATAGGCGAAAAGGTTTTCGCCACTGACGTAGACATAAGCATCGTTTTGAGGATCCACTTGAACATGAGTTGCTTTGTCAAACCCCGTTAATTTAGTCCAAGAGGTGCCATTGTTGTCAGAATAGAAGAGTCCTCCGCTACCAGGTACAGGTATGTTGAAGAAACGATAGTTGTTTCCTTTCTTTGTGATGGCACATTTACCTTCGTGAGAGATTAAGACTTCACTTGGATAGTAAGGGTTGGTGTAAGTGGCACTTGTCTTGCTCATGCTTTTCCATCCATTGTGACCTGTAGTGGTGTAGAAGAAACCAGAGTTTGCCACTCGCATCATCACATTAGGGTCTTTGCTGTAATAGTTGATGCCGCCCGTTGTGCCGGGAGCAGGATCATGGATAGGTGCAAACTCATGTATGTTCTTATGAATGAATCCAGTGTAATCACCTATAACGGAGAGTAGGTCACCATCGGGAATGCTAACCATGTCTAATGCGACTGTTTCTTCCAAACCATTCACATCGAAATAGAAGGTTGGCGTTCCTTCGCACCAGATGTTGTTGCATGTAAAGATACCGTTGCCCGAACCTACAGAGACTTTCGCATCGTCATTCGGATCCATGCACATCGTACTCCAGTGGATAGCATAACCAGGAATCCAAGTGACATTGTTGTTGGTGAGTATCATTCTGTTTTGAAGTGATTTCCATGACTTACCACCATCTGTAGAAGTCCAGTAGATGTCACCATTAGCATTGGTGCCGTTATCCCATTTCTGAGAGACCCATGTGCTGTTGGTGCAAGCAACTAGTTTGTTAGCGTCTTTAGAAGATACAACCACATCACCAAATGCACAGCCCGTTGCAGGAGAGATGTCTGTAGCCTTTTTTGCCGTAGGATTATAGCGATAGATGGCTCCATTCTTACCGTATGCTTTCGCATCGGAATAAGCGATTAACAAGTTGCCATCAGGGTCTAACTTCATCTTGCAAGGGATGAGGTTGGTAGGCAACCCATTGACAACTGCCCAAGAAGAACCACCATCTTCAGATACATATACATTATCCGCACTAGTACGGGAGATGCCGACGAATATACGTTGTGTCTTGTTGCCGTTCTTTGAGGATTTGTCGAATACGATTGCGGTGGTTCCGTTTTCGTCTGGTGTGGTGGCAAATTTCTTATTCTCCCAACTAGGCCAATTGGTTGAGTTGGTATAGACCTTAGGGAAAGATTGAACAACTTTCCATGACATACCACCATCTTCACTATAGATTAGCGGATTGTTCACACGACCACCACAATATACGATGTTACTATTGTTAGGATCCACAGCGATTCGTTCGCCACAGTTTCGTCCGTCGCCATTTCCATGAACGTAAATCAGATTGGAGACATCCACGGTAGTAAAAGATTTACCGCCGTCTTTAGAGACTAGCACCGCACTCTTTTGAGCACTGAAGTATTGACATCCAGCCAACAAATATATATTATCCTCATTGCTTGGGTCGATTGCAGCACCATCGATGCTGTAAAGGCCTTTGTCTGTGTCGGAAATGAAATTAGTTAGGGGCGACCAGGAACAGTCACTTGCATTCCACTTATAAGCACCACCCACATCCGTGCGGGCAATTTTCGTGTTGCCACTGGCGATGATGCCAGGGATGAATCCTCCACCACCGATGGCTAAGGTTCCGTAGGAGTATTTGATGCTCTTTTTGCATGCATCAGAAACCATTGTCTCGGAGCATGAAACAGCATCGCTTTTATCAGTGACGAATCGAATATTGTCGAGGTATATAGTTCCCGTTGCCGCAGCAGGACCGAAGTATAGGTTTCCACTGCCAGAGGCGCCAGCACTTGTGTAATCCGCATATACGGTGGTCCATTTTCCTTTCTGACAATCCAAGTAGATGTCCTTGTCAGGAGCACCTGCATATACTTTTAATTGTAGATCCATTGTTGTGAAGACATCCACAGCAACAATATATTTGCTGAGATCCTTTTCACACCAGAATCCTTGCAATCCCCAATCAGATGAGGTGATTTTGCAACAACGTTTACTGGTATTTCCACAAGAATGAGGGTTTTCGACATTTTCTGCGGTTGATCCCCAACCGTCTTTTAATACGGTGGTTCCATCTTCAAAGTCGTGGGTAATTTCTGCACTGACACCGAATGAGGTCAATAGTGCAAAACAGAAGGGTAATAAATACTTTTTGTTCATGACGTATTATTTAAGATTTTATGGTTTTGCAAATGTATAAAAAAACTTTGGGAGAGTTGCTGTTTTAACAAAAAATAATAAAAATATGGTTCGCGTAGATCCTATGTTTGTAAAAAATAAGCAAAAAGTAGAAAAAGAGCGTTAAAATTTGTAAGTTTATAACTCAAAAAAAAAACAGCAAACAAATAAAAACGCTCTTATATGCAAAGAAACAATTTTAATTTCAAAAATCAA
>JAFZLC010000053.1 GCA_017551675.1 Paludibacteraceae bacterium
GCACCGATCGATTTGTGCCTCTTCACCCAATCGCATGATAGATTCCTGATAATCGATAATGAAGTTTATCATATTGGCGCTTCCATAAAGGATTTAGGAAAGAAGTGGTTCGCCTTTTGTAAAATGGAGCTACAAGCTAACAAAATTTTGGGAAAACTATCGCAGATATAATTAACTAATCTTTGTTTGACTGCGGCAACACCGCTGTTGTCGTTTGCTCGGTGAATTGTCCGTTTCATATCGTGTTATCCAAATAATTTCTTTATTATATCTGTTCTTCCAAAACTTTTTAAATCACGTATTATTTCTTGTTTATACTCTTTTTTATACCAGAAAAAGAATTTCCGCTGATCTTCCTTTTCTTTTTTTGTTCGTGGAGTATAGACCTTCTCCAAGGTGTATGGGTTTATGCCTGTATAGTACATTTCCGTGGCAAATGTCATTGGCGTCGGTGTGAAATCTTGTACTTGTTCCAAGTTGAATCCCATTGCTTTCGTACGTGCAGCAAGCATTGCCATATCTACACGATGACATCCTGGATGAGAACTAATGAAATACGGTATTATTTGTTGGCGTAGTCCTGCTTTACCACAAATTCTATCGAATTCTTTTTTGAATTTTTCAAATAGAGAGAAACTTGGTTTGCGGATCAAATTTAATACATTATCTTCTGTGTGTTCAGGAGCTACTTTTAATCGTCCGCTGACATGATTCGTGATTAATTCCTCCGCATATGCCT
This sequence comes from Paludibacteraceae bacterium, assembly GCA_017551675.1. Classification (GTDB taxonomy): domain Bacteria; phylum Bacteroidota; class Bacteroidia; order Bacteroidales; family Paludibacteraceae; genus UBA1181. The sequence continues at coordinate 740 of JAFZLC010000053.1, forward strand.
GATGACTTGCGTTAACCTTTGGATCCTTGTCTTCATAAAGCATCAAATCATATCGCACTCCACTGCTGATGAACGATTTTTTTATTTTTTGTATTTTGTCAACCTCTTTGTATAATGCAATAAGCGATGAGTGGTCGGTATTCATATTTGGACATACTTTTGGAAATGCGCAACTTGGACGTTTACATTTCTTACACAACTCCTGATTGCGTCCCCTCATCTCATACATGTTTGCACTTGGTCCTCCCAAATCAGACAAGTACCCCTTGAATTCTGGATGCTCGCACACTTTCTTAACCTCTTTCATGATGCTTTCCTTGCTCCTTGATGTGATATGTTTGCCCTGATGTGCACTGATAGCGCAGAAAGAGCAACCGCCAAAACAACCTCTGTGGATGTTGATGCTAAACTTAATCATATCATAGGCAGGTATTCGTTTGCCCTTATATTTAGGATGAGGAAGACGTGTGTATGGCAAGTCAAATGAAGCGTCTAAATCTTTTGATTCCATTACAGGGAATGGAGGATTGACGATGGTGATGTGATTTTTGTCAACCCTTTGTACAAGGCGTCTAGCCTCCATTTTATTACTTTCTTCCTCGATTACACGAAAATTCTTTGCCTGTTTCATCTTGTCTTTCACACATTCAAGATGAGGAAAAAGTTCGAATGTCTCACCTTCGTAATCGGGTATTTTATCTCCTTCGATTAAGTAAGAAGTTTGAGGTATGTCGTGCATGTCAAAAATGCTTTCGCCTTTTTTACACCGATTGGCAATCTCCTTTAGCGGTAATTCTCCCATTCCATAGATTAATAAATCTGCACCGCATGTAGCCAAAATAGTTGGCATCAATGTATCGTCCCAATAGTCATAGTGTGTAAAACGCCGAAGACTTGCCTCTAATCCGCCAATCACAACAGGTACGTCGGGAAATAATTCTTTTAATATTCGTGTATAGACGGTGGTACAACGATCTGGACGGAACCCTGCTTTGCCATCGGGCGAATAGGCATCGTCGCTACGTTTCCTCAATCCAGCTGTATAATGGTTGACCATTGAATCCATACATCCTGAAGAGACGGCAAAAAACATTCGTGGCCTGCCAAATTTCTTGAAATCTCGATAGTCGCCATGCCAGTCTGGTTGCGGTACAAGTGCCACACGTAATCCATACGACTCCAAACATCTGCCGACTACCGCACCTGCAAATGAGGGGTGGTCAACATACGCATCACCAGAGAAAAGAACGACGTCTACATCGTCCCATCCTCTCAAATCGGTTTCTTTTTTTGTCGTTGGCAAAAAGTCTGTAAGTCTGTACTCCTTAGGCATATTGATTACGTTTTACATTCTTCGTGTTTCTCTTGTTACTATGGGTTAAGAGTTTTTGCAAATAAAAACGCTCTCTATGCAAAGGAACAATTTTAATTTCAAAAATCAAAATGTTTATGTCGGAATAGATGTACATAAATCTCCATAGCAAAGTAACAACTGTCGAACGCAACCTTTTTTCGTAGCGAAAAATATTTTTCTGAAAATTTTATGTTGTTTGTATAAATCGCAGATATTCAGTCTGATATATTATTAATTGAAAAAGAACCAAGCATATTGTGACTTGACTTCAATTACTTTTGATCCTTTTTTTCCTGTTGCATCTTGATAGGAAATGATTATGTAAAAACTTTCTTTTTTGTCGATTGCCTCAGTGATCCGTTTGATCTGTTCATCGGTTAATCGATTTCCTTTTCCTGGGATAGGATGAATACACATGATGTGAAAATTATATACTTCGGTTCCTGTCACATTATATTCGGTTCCTTTGTAATTGATCACATGAATCGTTATGGGTTGGGTTCGATCGATGGCGAATTTCATTTTTCCCAAGGTCAAATTATCCAAGCCTAGTTTTTGTGTATTCCCTTGATTGTCGAAATAACGAAGTTGAATACACTCTTCTTCTCCTGTGATTAAATATTTCTTTTTGATAGAAGTCTTTCCTTGTGTTTCAATGAAAAAGGAGTCTTTTCCTACGGGCAATTGAATAGTAAAAGCGAATATCCTTTGTTTGGCAGTGGCAAGACCACTGCTGGTCTCGTTTACTCGGTGGATTTTCAGAAATTTCCCCTTGCTCAATTTGATTACATCTGTTTGTTTGCTATTGGCAAGGCTCACACGTATGGTTTTGTCATCAATCTGACTAATCTTGCTTAGTTGTTCCATAGAGAAAGGAACATAGATTGTCCCCTCGTAATTTTGCTTGACAGATTGGAAATTTTCTGAGGAAGGCTGTGATAGCATATTCTGATGAATAATGCATAAAATAAATAGGAAAAGTAAATATGTCTGTTTCATGGCTTATTCATTTAAAATTTGTTTTGCGGGCCATCCATAATCTTGAACAAAAGAGATGTTTAGATTATGCTTTTCCACATAATTGGCAAGAACTTCCAATCTATGTCGCTCGCGTGTTTGCTCATCGCTCTGAATGGCATGGAAAGCCTCGTATTTGTCGCCAAAGATCTGTTGGGCGCTCTTCAAGTTGTCTGAACCGTCGGCCACCTGGTCGAAACCAATCACCTCAAAGCCGGTGTCGGTTTGACGGATATGTAGTAAACCAGAATGGTTTCCTCCCGATACCGTCTTCAGTGTATCGCCCGAACGATTGTAGTTGTAGACCCAGAAGTCGCCCCAAACCAGGATGTTATCCGAGTCACGCTCATCAACCGCCACGATTTTATTGAAAGGTACACAATATTCCGCCTCGGCATACTGCTTGCCGATTTCATTTACAAAGAAACGTTCGATAGTAGGGAAATAATTCGTCTCTTTCTCCACTATAACACTATCATTGACTGTTGGTTCTACCTCATTTTTCGTTTCTGCAGGCTTGGGTTGACAAGCCAACATAAAAAGACAAGTCATAGATAGGAATGATGTCCTGATCAAAGTTTTTTTTAAAGATAAATTCATCATTTTTCTTATGTTTATGCGGTGGGGCCTAATTTATAGAACCCACCTAAATTCAATGATGAAACAAATATAACCATTACGGATGAAAAAAGTGCTTTTTTCAGTAATTTTCTGTTTCATGTTTGATATCTTACTTCAGCCTCTTCTCCATGGTGGTTTTTCTAGTGAAAAATCCCATTTTATCATAGAATGACTTGGCGTTTTCGTTTCCTTCCCAAACATTCAAAAGCAGATTGTCATATCCCGCTTCTCGGGCATAATTCACGACGTACTCATAGAGTGCTTGTCCCACATGTTTGCCACGTGCATTCTCATCAACACACAAATCGTCTATGTAGAGTGTCTTTTTATCACTCATAAAACCGGCATTCTTCGTCTCCTCATGTATACAAAAACAGTATCCCAAAACAATGCCATCCTCCTCTGCTACAAAGACGGGACGCATGTCATCTTTGAAAATATCTAGCAATTCCTGTGATTTGTATTTTCGTGTTCCCGAAACAAATAAGTCTGGACGAAGCGACGCATGGATTTCTAAAACTTGGGAAAGTAACTTCTCCACACTGGATAAGTCTCTTTCCTCTGCTCTTCTTATCATCATAAGATAAATATTTTGTCATTTTTATTTGTAGAATACAAATTTACTCTATTACATTTGCAAATAAAAAAATATTGATATGAAAAAAATAGCGATTCCTACAGAAAATGGTAATTTGTGTCCGCACTTCGGACATTGTCCGGAATTTACAATAGCAACTGTTGATAATGATAAGATAATTGAAAGTGTAGTGTTGGCCGCTCCTGTACATGAGCATGGCTCTCATCCCAAGTTTCTTGCGGAAAAGGGATGTACTGAGTTGATTTGTGGTGGTGTGGGAGATCATGCTAAAACATTACTTTCTCAAGCTAATATTGAAGTTCACGCAGGTGCGCCAGCTATTGCTGTAGAACAGATATTGCAGAGTTATCTTGATGGTACAATACAATATGGAGATGGCACTTGTCATCATGAGGGATGTGGTGGACATCATCATCATCATGAAGGAGGGGCTCGAGTATATAGGATGGAATAAATTTTTAAATAATAAGTTGTTAATCTTTAATATTTTATGACGATGAATCCGATGTTCAATATCCAGTATGGTCTTTATATAGTGACTACATGCATGAATGGGCGTGACAATGGTTGTATCAGTAACACCGTTGCACAAGTGACGGCACAACCTAATCAGATATCAGTGGCTCTCAATAAAAGCAATTATACAACAGAACTTATTCAAAAATCAGGTAAGTTTACAGCTTCAATCCTTAGTGAAGATGCCGATTTTGAATTGTTTAAACACTTTGGTTTCCAATCAGGACGTACGGTAGACAAGTTTAAAAACTTTTCAGACTGCCTTCGTGTAGCCAATGGAACGATGGCCATCACACGCGGAACCAATGCTTTTATCTCTGCAAAGGTTAAGCAGTCAATCGATTTAGGTACACATTTTTTATTCATTGGTGAGGTGACGGAGATGGAAATCTTTAGTGATATCCCTTCTGCTACGTATAATTATTATCAATCACATATTAAACCTAAGCCAGAAGCTGTAGGTACGACATCTGATGGTAAGACCATTTGGCGTTGTAAAGTCTGTGGATATGAATATGTAGGAGAAGAATTGCCTGCTGATTTCATCTGTCCTATTTGCAAACATCCTGCTGCTGACTTTGAAAAAGTGGTGGCTGCGTCTGATGTTCCTGCAGGTAATAAGTATGCTGGTACGAAGACAGAAAAGAACTTGCAAGAAGCCTTTGCAGGGGAGTCTATGGCTCGTAATAAATACACCTATTATGCTTCCGTTGCAAAGAAAAATGGATATGAGCAGATTGCCGCTCTCTTCTTGAAGACAGCTGAAAACGAAAAAGAACATGCGAAACTTTGGTTCCGCCATTTGGGTGGTATTGGTACGACACCAGAGAATCTGTTGCATGCTGCAGAAGGGGAGAATTATGAGTGGACCGATATGTATGACACCTTTGCCAAAGAGGCTGATGAAGAGGGATTCCATGAATTAGCAGAACAATTTCGTGGTGTGGCTGCCATCGAGAAACATCATGAGGAACGCTATCGTAAACTGCTTCATAACGTAGAGGCGTTGGAGGTGTTTAAGAAAAGTGGCGTTAGTGTATGGGAATGCCGAAACTGCGGTCATATTGTTGTTGGAACAGAAGCACCAGAGCTATGCCCTGTTTGTGCTCATCCACAATCCTATTTTGAGATTAATGCAGAAAACTATTGATTCGTCACATGAATTGACAGAATCCACAAAGAAAATCCACAACTACTCGTCGGAGTCGGTTGTGGATTCTTTGTTTTATGAGCATATTTAAGTAATTTTGTGTGTCATTAAAAAAAGAAGTGAAAAATATGAATGATCAGCAAGATATCGTCTTGAATGAACACAATAAGGAAGAGTACCCTCCAGCTCATACGGCAGAGCACCTTTTGAATCAGACGATGATCCGTATGTTTGGGTGCGGACGTAGCAAGAACGCTCATATAGAGCGAAAGAAAAGCAAGATTAACTGGCCCTTGCCGACATGTCCGACCGCAGAACAAGTGGCGGAAATTGAAAAGACAATTAATCGTTTGATTCAGATGGATTTGCCTGTCACATTTGAATATGTTACGCGTGATCAGATTCCAGCAGATGTCCCGTTGGATAAGTTGCCGGAAGATGCCTCAGAAACTCTTCGTCTTGTGCGTATTGGCGATTATGATGTGTGTGCCTGCATTGGTACACATGTGGAACGAACAAGTCAGATAGGAGAGTTCCATATCACAAGTACGAGTTATAATGATGGTATTTTTAGAATTGTTTATCGAATTTTATAAGTATGAAGTATCTTTTTATTTATCTTATCATCATCAATATCATTACGTTTATCGTCTACGCATGGGATAAACGGAAGGCAAAAAAGGGTGCATGGCGTACACCAGAATCCACACTGCTTTTGTTGGCTGCAGTGGGTGGCTCGGTAGGAGCTTTGTTGGCAATGTATATGTTGCGACACAAAACGAACCATAAGAAGTTTTTCTTGGGTGTACCAGCAATATTAATAACCCAATTGGCGATTGCAGCCTATTTCTTGTTGTTTTCTTGATGAGTAACTTCGTTTTTCTCGCATAAGATGCTTATTTTTGTAGAGTAAATAAATTTTAAAGATGGAAAAGAAAGAAACGGCAATTCTTTTGATGCATTGTCCCGATAAACAGGGGATTTTAGCGGCAGTGACGGATTTTATCAATGTTAATAAAGGAAATATCGTCTATTTGGATCAGCATGTGGATTATGTACAGAATACATTTTTCATGCGTGTTGAATGGGATTTGGAAAACTTTATCATTCCAAGAGAAAAGATAGAAGACTATTTTAGTACACTATATGCTCAGAAGTATGATATGAGTTACAATCTCTATTTCTCTCATATCAAACCAAGGATGGCTATTTTCGTTTCGAAGATGTCTCACTGCTTGTTTGATATTCTTTCACGTTATATGGATGGTGGTTTGCATGTGGAGATTCCGTTGATCATCAGTAATCATCCAGATTTGGAGTGGATCGGACAGAAGTTCGGCATCCCATTCTATATTTTCCCAATTACTAAGGAAAACAAGGTGGAGCAAGAGGCAAAAGAGATGGAGTTGTTGCGCAATGAGAACATCGACTTTATTGTTTTGGCTCGTTATATGCAGATTATTTCTGAAGATATGATTAAGTCATATCCGAATAAGATTATCAATATTCATCACTCCTTCTTGCCTGCTTTCGTGGGTGCGAAACCTTACCATGCAGCTTATGAGCGTGGTGTGAAGATTATTGGTGCGACAAGTCACTATGTAACCACAGAGTTGGACGCAGGTCCGATCATCGAACAAGATGTGGTGCGTGTAACGCATAAGGATACCGTGCAATCGTTTATCCATAAAGGTCAAGATTTGGAAAAGATTGTCTTGTCGAGAGCAGTGGAGAAGCACATCGATAGAAAGGTGCTTTCATATAAAAATAAAACGGTTGTCTTTAGTTGATTCTAACCGATGAAATAAAAGAATTTATCCGTCTTCATCGCGAAGAGGATGTGCGAAAGCTGGCTTTGCAGAAAAGTCAGCTTTCTTCTGATATTCACACCTTTGCTCTTCAGCAGATTGCAGGTTGGCAGGTGGCTCAGAAGAAGGTGCCTTCATGGTCTGTCGTGGATGGGATACTATATCCGCCCCATCTCTCATTGGAACAATGTTCATCTGAACTGACGGCACAATATAAGGCTTCGTTGATTTCTCCCTCTAATACATTCGTCGATTTGACGGGAGGCATGGGTGTTGATTTCTCTTTTATGGCGAGGAATTTCCAACAAGCTATTTATGTGGAACAGAACGAACATCTATGTCAGTTGGCACAGCATAATTTCCCTTTGTTACATTTGAACGCACGAGTGGAGAATGGTTTGTCGACCACTGTCTTGTCTCAATTGCCTCCTGTGGATGTCATCTACATGGATCCAGCACGTAGGGATGAAAAGGGACGAAAGGTGGTCTCCATTGCCGATTGCTCTCCAAACCTATTGGAGATGAAAGAACAGCTGTTGGAGAAGGCCCCATCCGTATGGATTAAATATTCGCCTATGTTGGATATCACATTGGCATTAAAGGAGCTTTCGTCGGTGGCAGATTTGCATATCGTTTCAGTTCAAAATGAGTGCAAGGAACTATTGTTTCATCTGACGCGAGAAAACCATGCGTCGCTACGGGTGGTTTGTGTGAATCTGAAGAAAGATCGGATGGATCGGTTTGAATACGAATGGGAAGATGAACAGAAGAGTGGTTTGTTGTTGGCAGATCAAGTGAAGAGTTATCTATATGAACCGTATGCTTCGGTGATGAAAGCAGGAGCCTTTAAAATACTAACGCAGCGTTTTGATGTACGGAAATTGGGTGTGAGCAGTCACCTTTACACATCAGATTCGTTGATTGAAGATTTTCCAGGACGTCGATTTAAGGTAGACTCCTGTTTTACAATGAACAAGCAACAATTGAAAGAGTACCTTTCCGATTGCCGACAAGCGAATGTGGCGGTGCGTAATTTCCCAATGACAGCCGAGCAACTTAAAAGCAAACTGAAATTAAAGGATGGGGGAGATGTATATCTGTTTGCAACCACCTTCAAAGATCAAAAGGTGATACTGAAAACGAAAGCCGTTTCCTGATGTTGAAATCATCGAAGAAACGGCGATAAAAAGATTATTCAATTCTTCTCATATTACGAACTGTGTGAGCACTTTTCCTGAGACGAGGATCTTTGCTTGGAATATCTAATTGCAACGACAATTTATCACTTTTGCAATTTACAACAGAAAGCACATTAGTCCTTTGTTTGACACCTATCATTATTTCTTCTGTTTCTATCTCATATAAAACAATGGTGTCTGATACAAGTGTCACTTTATTGTCTGTAAAAGTGTAATTGCCAACTTCATTGAGAATCAGTCCGGGAACTTTTGTCGGTGGGTTTTTGCACGGATTCTCTATTTCATAACGACCGTTTTCATAAAAAGTATAAATGGCATTCTTCTCATAAGCCACAAATGCTGATTGTTCTTGGTCTGTCGCTCCAACAACGAAAAAATCTTCTGTTTCCCATTTACCACATATATTATTTGAGGAGCATGAACATAAGCCGATCAAGGTCAGTATGTAAAATAATTTTTTCATATTTCTGATGATGTCTGAAAACATTGAATCACATTTTTTTAGTATGTCAATCTCATTCTATTTGTATTTGTTATTACGCGCACGAATGTTGTTGCATACGATGCCATTCATTAACCAGAACAAATGTATGTATTAATATGGAATTTTTAAAGGGAATTAAAAAAAAGTTGAAAAGAGATTGAAAGATTCGCAAGCTCTACTTGGTTTGGTGCGTGAGGAAATATAACATACAAAATAAAACGCTCCACCCGTACCCATAGCACTGCCCCCAGTCCCGAAGGGACGATACACCATAGGCAGGCGGCGTAAGCCCCTGTTTGGAAATGATGACGGGTGGGGACGGAGCCCTGAAAGATTGACACTGATTAGAATTTTTTATGTTAATCAGATGCATCACAATGCTGCCACAATCTGAGAAATATCTTTCAGTCGATTCAAAAATGACTTGTTCCGCTTAACGGACAGGATGTTATATTTCATTTGTAGTGATAGAAGAGGCGCGGCATCAATATTCCCCACGGGTTTACACCCATGCCTATAATATGTCACACGGGTTTACCCCCGTGCCTATGATGTGTCGCCCTTTCAGGGCTGGCAGTATTACATTATGGAATTTTATTACAACTTCCAACAAAAAAAGAGGTCGCGAATCTATTATTCACGGCCTCTTTCTATTACATTTAAAATCGTTATAATTTCGCTATCCAAGTCGCACTCACCCGTGCGAGTATTATAAATGATAAAATGAGAAAGTGGTAACCCTCAATTTACGAAGAATTGAGTTGCTAAATGTAAGTTGATTCTTATCCATTTAAAAACAGTTGTGTTAGAGTCGATTTTGGTCGGTAACAGCTGTTTTTTATATATTTGCATGTTTTTTCATTTCAATCATCTATTCTTAACGGATGAGCATTGCTTGCTTGTTATTATTTAGCTTGTTGATTTGAAGCATATTTGTTATTAGATAATATTTATTTCGTTTATATGAAAGTTTTAGTTGGTTTATCGGGTGGGGTTGATTCTTCTGTGGCTGCATTATTGCTGAAGGAGATGGGTCATGAAGTAATAGGATGCACAATGTCTATATGGAGAGATCGTCCTAATATTCATAAAACATCAAGTAGTGGTAAATGTTCGTCTCATGGCGCATGTTATGGTCCTGATGAAAAGGAAGATATCGCATCCGCTCAAAGAGTGGCAGAATCATTGCATATTCCATATTATGTTTTTGAATGTGCGGATGAGTATGAGAAAATAGTGATTGAGAATTTCCGAAACGAATATCTGGCAGGTCGTACGCCTAATCCATGTGTTCGATGCAATGCGATGGTGAAGTTCGGTATATTGCCCCTCGCAGCAAAACGTGATGGTATCTCGTTTGATAAGTTTGCTACGGGTCATTATGCCCGCATAGAGGAAAAGAATGGCCGTTTCCTTTTGAAACGAGCTAAAATGGCACAGAAAGATCAGTCTTACTTTTTATATCGCTTAAAACAGAGTCAGTTAAAGGATATAATGCTTCCATTGGGAGAGTATTCGAAAGAGGAAATACGCGAATTAGCTTTGCGGGCAGGTCTTGATGTGGCAGATAAACCAGATAGCCAGGATTTTTATGAGGGTGATTACAATGAGCTGTTGAATGTATCGGCGGCAAAAGGTAATATTGTCGATACAGAGGGACATGTGCTTGGCATACATGAAGGAATCTGGAATTACACAGTGGGACAGCGCAAGGGATTGGGTATCTCAGCTCCAGAGCCTCTCTACGTGTTAGAATTAAGGAAAGAGACCAATGAGGTGGTCGTCGGACCAAAAGATAAGACCTTCAAGAAGTCGCTGACAGCAGTTTCGTTAAACTGGATAGCATTTGATTCACTAGAGGGAGAACTGAAGGTGACAGCAAAGATGCGTTCGACACAAAAGCCTGCGCCGGCAACAATCATTCCCGATGGAGATCGTGTAAGAGTGGAATTTGATGAGTATCAAGCCTCCATTGCGATTGGTCAATCTGTCGTCTTTTATGATGGCGACTATGTGATTGGCGGTGGAGTGATAGAGACAAGCTATTAATAAAGAATAAAGATGCAAGGTCGTTTGTTTAAGTCTTCGACTTTGCATTTTTTCCATTCAGCTATCGATTTTGTTTTGATGTATTCCGTTTCAAGCGTGATATCACACGCAACACATAATTTAGTGTTCGGCTGACAGATGGAGAGCAACTCTTCGAACATCTTCATGTTCCGATAAGGCGTCTCGATGAATATTTGTGATTGACGTTCTGTGTGAGCCCTTTTCTCTAATTGTTTAATGCGTAGCGTGCGTTCGTTGTCTTTGATAGGTAGGTATCCCACGAAAGCGAAGCTCTGACCGTTGAAACCAGATGCCATTAAACCTAAAAGAATGGATGACGGACCTACCAATGGTACAACAGAATAGTTCTTTTCTTGTGCGATACGGACAATGTCAGCACCAGGATCTGCAATAGCAGGACAGCCAGCTTCTGAGATGATACCCATATCGAAACCCTCTTTCAACGGAGTTAAATAACCAGCAATCTCTTCTGGTGAAGTATGCTTGTTAAGTGTGAAAAATTCTAATTCATCGATGTTGATGGAGGAATCAACCTTCTTGAGAAACCTGCGAGTTGTACGAACATCCTCGACAATAAAGTGTTTGACACTGCGGATAATTTCAACTACATAAGAGGGGAGTACATGATTTATTTCACACTCACCCAACGTATTAGGTATTAAATATAATTTAGAAGGCATTTTTTTACACACTTTTTCTTGTTAAATTCAGGTTTCAGACATGCAAAACCTTTGCAATATACATGAAAAAAATGAAAAAACAAATAGGATTTTTATTTGCATAATAAAAAAGAACCTTCTATTTTTGAGACATAAGAAAAAACAAAGAGCCAATGAGGTTTCTGAAAGATGAAGAGTATTGGCGGATTTGTTAGGAGATATTTAACGTATTGTCGCATCGTCCCTAGAAGATTGTTAAACTTAACAAATTAAAACAATCCCTGATGTCAACTATCAGTTAATGGCGGGCCACGCCTTCGGGTTGCTCTTGTAGCACGGTGGATTACAAAGGCTGACACACATCAAAATCCTATATAGAGGAGTTTAACTTAATCGCGGTGCGACATCTTACAGAGGGCTATATCAAACGATATAGCCCTTTTTTTGTCATATATAATCTATCATTGCTGTCCGGTATAAGTTGAGATGTTTTTTGATAAATTAGAGTCGCTTCGCGAGAAATCACACAAATCTATTATAGAGGTTTCTTGTGATACTCTGCTATCAAGTCCATTTGGAAACATATTTGTTAGATTTGTAAAGATTTGTAAGATTTCTGTCCGAAGGAGACTCCTATATGTGTGCTAAATATATCTATAAAAAGAAAGGTTGAGATGAGAATCCCAACCTTTCAAATTCTATGGTATCGGAATTAGAATCCGAAACTGATTCCGTTGATGTACTCGTAAATTGGACTGATCAATCCTAATACAAGGATGCCGAGAGTGCAGATGAAGAGTCCGATGCGAGTCATATTGTCACTTTTGAAATTCTCGATAGGATTTTCAGAAGTTTTGATAAACATTGCTTTTACCACTTTCAAATAGTAGAAGAGTGAGATGACAGTGTTTAACAAAGCGATGAACACCAACAATGTTTCACCCTCTCTCATTGCAGCAGCAAAGATGAAGAACTTACTGAAGAATCCTGCGAAGATAGGAATACCACCCAAAGAGAACATAGCCAACATCATTACGAAGGCCAACTTTGGATTGGTAGAGTAGAGTCCGTTGTAATCATCCATGTTAAGTCTGCCAGTTTTGTTTTCAATTGATGAAATAACACCGAAGGCAGCCAAGTTGGTAAACATATAGATGAACAAATAGAAGACCACTGTAGCCATACCTTGCGCAGTACCTGTATAGACACCTAAAATGACATATCCAGCCTGTGAGATGGAAGAAAAAGCAAGGAATCTCTTAAGATTTTCTTGACGAATGGCGAACAAGTTACCGATTGTGATTGTGATAACGATAATCCACCACAAGAATGATTGCCATACATCAGGATAGTTGGAGAATGCCTTTACAAGGATGCACATCAAAGCAAATGCAGCCGAACCTTTAGAAATAACAGAAAGGTATGCTGTAACAGCAGTTGGCGCACCTTGATACGTATCGGCTGTCCACAAGTGGAATGGAACCAAAGAGATTTTGAAACCTAAACCAGCTATGAAGAAGATGGTAGCCATGATATGAAGAGGTGAATCGAAGAAGTTAACCAATACTTCATCGAAATACAACGAACCGCAAGTTCCGTAGATTAAAGAGATACCGAACAACATGACACCAGATGAGAAGGCAGCTGTGAGAACATATTTTGCAGCAGCTTCAGCAGACTCTCTTTCCTTCTTGTTGAAAGCAACCAAGGCTGCCATTGGAATAGAAGCAGTTTCCAATCCAATGTAGAATAGCAAGAAGTTGCCAGATGAAATCATTAAATACATTCCCAATAGGGTAGAGAGTGTTAAGAAATAAAACTCTCCACAATGCTTCTGATTCTCTGTCTTGTTCCATTCAAAACCGAATAAGAAGACAAAGATTGTACCCAGATTCAAGAAGTTCTTAACGAAGCTGTGAATATCAGAAGTGATATACATGCCACCGAAAGAGGTCTCATCACCGACGCTTCCCCATTGAGTGAATCCTAACACTGTGTGGATGGTAAACAAACCAAGAGCCAAGTATTGGAACACCTTCTTGTTGCCACCAATAATTAAATCAGCTAACAGAGTTATTATCAAAACCACTACTAAAGAGATTTCGTGGTTCATTATTAGAAAATTACTATAATCCATATCCTATATTTTTTAGCAATCAGAATATTTTAACTATGTTTTCAATTCCTTCGCTGATCATGTCAGACAACCACAATGGACATAAACCGATGGCAGCAATAGCGAATATTAGGCTGAATACAGCCACTTTCTCATACCATACTGCATCTGTTAATGTTTCGTGATGAGGGTCTTGCATAGGGCCGAATAATATCTTACCAACAACACGAAGGATATAAACAGCTGTGATAACTATTGAACTGCAACCAAGGATGACAAATATACGATGGAATAGGTCTGGATGTTGGAATGCACCTACGAAGATGGTCATTTCAGCAACGAAACCACTCAATCCTGGTAAACCTAATGAAGCTAAACCTGCGATAACGTAGCAGACGCAAAGTACAGGCATCACCTTCATCAATCCACCCATCTCGCGAATATCACGAGTGTGTGTACGTCCGTAAATCATACCAATCAAGGCGAAGAACAAGGCTGTCATCAAACCGTGAGAGACCATCTGTAGGATAGCACCTGTCATGGCTGCTTTGTTCATCATTAAGAGTGCGAACAACACCAAACCACAGTGACTTACAGATGAGTATGCGTTGATATATTTCAAGTCGGTCTGAACACAAGCACTGAATGCTCCATAAACCACGCTGATACCCGTTAGGATGATGAAGATCCAAGACAACTCACTTGCAGCTTGTGGCATTAAATACATGGCAACACGGAAGCATCCGTAACCTCCTAGTTTCATCAATACACCTGCGTGAAGCATTGATACTGCAGTAGGGGCTGATGCGTGACCATCAGGCGACCATGTGTGGAATGGGAACATAGCACCCAACACACCAAAACCGATGAAGGTGAGAGGGAAGAATATGTTTTGCCAACTCATATCAGCACCGCTATTGGCTAATGCTGCTACATTCTGAGAAATCTCCTGTATGTTGAATGTGCGAAGTGCACCATCAGGTGTGGAGTTGTAATAGATACCTAAGATACCCACCATCAAAAAGGCAGAACCACCCATCAACATCAATGTCAACTTCATGGCAGAATACTCTTTCTTACCGCTACCCCAAAGACCGATTAACAAGTACATTGGAATCAAAGCCACCTCGTAGAACAAGAACATGGTGAACAAGTCTAGTGAGATGAAGAATCCGAATACTCCGATAGACAACATTAGGAACCACAAGAAGTACTCCTTTACTTTGTCTTCAATGGCATAAGAAACAAATACACCTGTAATAACGATGATGGAGGAGAGAAGCAACATAGCTACTGAAATTCCATCAACACCTACAGCATAGTGTATGTTGAGTGATTCAAACCACATCAAAGGAGTGTTGGTAAATAAGAACTCACTGTCATCACCACCACTTCTTAATTTCAAGTAATTGATGGTGAGGTAGGCTGATACAGCAAGAAGAGCCAAACCACCCACCGACATCACAACTCTAATCAAACTCTTATTCTCTCCTTTGATGCAAAAAATGATTGCCATCATGATGAGAGGAATAATTACAAATAATGATAATATATTCATTGTCGTGCTATTTTACAGTTTTATAGATAGTTAAGAATGGATACTAATGTAATGACGATGACGCCCATAATGTATACCCATGCATAACTTTGAACATTTCCATCTTGTACCTCTTTGGTGCCTTCAGAAGCACTATTAGTAAACCAAGCTAGTAAGTTCATAAATCCATCGATGATATGGCGGTCGAACCAAGCAATAGGCTCACAGATGCGTTTAAAGATGATATTGTTCGTGATGAACAAATAAATCTCATCGATATAGAATCTGTTGTATGCCCATAGATAAGGACGTTTGATGTAAGATACCACTGTGTTTGGTCTGCCTGTTTTCTTGAAATACAAGAAATAAGCAACACAGATACCAATCAAACCAGCCATGATACTTAAGAGAGCAATTGACCAATGAGTTTCAATAGCATAGCCTAAACTATCTGATGATACAAATTGAGAGAATTGTAGAATGCCGAATGCCCAACAAATACCAGTGATTACCGTGATAGCAGCTAACACGATCAACGGAATCGTCATGGTAGAAGGTGCTTCGTGAGGCTCATGTTCGAATCCGTTGTCTGGCTCTCCGAACCAGAAGATTCTGAAGTAGAGACGGAACATATAGAATGCGGTCAAACCTGCAACAATGTACTCAACAGCGAAGACCCATTTGTTTGCTTCGAAAGCAGCTACGATAATCTCATCTTTAGAGAAGAATCCTGAGAATGGAGGAATACCTGCAATTGCCAAGCATGCGATAAGGAATGTGGCATGTGTGATAGGTAATTTCTTACGAAGGTTACCCATGGCATCCATCTCATTGCTATGAACAGCATGGATGATAGCACCAGCGCCCATGAACAAAAGAGCTTTGAACATAGCGTGTGTGAATAAGTGCCACATAGATGCTGTGTAACCCAATCCTTCTTCGCCTCCGAAACCGGAAACACCCAGAGCTACCATCATGTAGGCAATCTGTGAAATAGTTGAGAAGGCAAGTACACGTTTGATATCTGTCTGCGCACATGCGATGATGGCAGAGAAGATACTTGTAAAGGCACCGATATAAGCGATGACTTCCAACACTTCTGGAGCTTCAAATGAATAGACAGGGAAAAGTCTTGCAACCAAATAAACACCGGCAACGACCATGGTTGCTGCATGGATCAATGCAGATGCTGGAGTAGGACCTTCCATTGCGTCTGGCAACCAAATGTGGAATGGGAACATGGCTGATTTACCAGCACCACCCAAGAAGATTAAGAAGACTGCAATAGAAATAACTGACAAACCACCTAATGTGATTCCACCCATTGTCTCATGTACAATAGGAACTTGTCCGTCTATTACCTCCGTTAAGATACCAAAGTCGAATGTTTGGGTGTAGTAGGAGATAATCAAGATACCAATCAAGAAGAACATATCAGCGAAACGCGTTACGATGAATGCCTTCTTGGCTGCACGAACAGCAGATGGCTTCTTGAAGTAGAAACTAATAAGTAGGAATGAAGATACTCCCACCAACTCCCAGAAGATATACATCTGGAATATGTTAGTCGCTACAACCAATCCTAACATAGCAAAGGAGAATAGAGAAAGCACTGCGTAATAACGTTGGAATCCATCTTCTCCGTGCATGTATCCTAAACTATAAATGTGAACCATCAAAGAGACCGTCGAAATGACAATCAGCATGGTGGCTGAGATAGGATCTAATAAGAAACCAATACTGATAACGAGATTTTCAGTAATGTGTAACCAATCGAAGTTGAATAAAACCTCTTTTGGATATTCCATACCATAATTTGCTACGAAATATTGAATGGCAATACCATAACAAACGATGGATGTGAGAGCAAATACAGAAGTACCAAGAATACCTGCAAACTTCGGACACATCTTATATCCGAACAAACCAATGATAAGGAACATTGCGAATGGCAGGGCCAATACAAGGGGTGCTAAATTCAAAAATTCCATATCATTAATATTTTAATTCGTTAATACTCTTAACATCAATGTTCTTCTTCTTGCGATATACATTGATGATAATTGAAATTGCTACGGCCGTTTCAGCAGCAGCTACAACAATTATAAACAAACTGTACATAAATCCCTCTAATTGGTCTGGGAATAAGAATCGATTGAAAGCGATGAAATTAATGCTTGCGGCATTTAAGATCAATTCAATGGACATCAGTATGCTGATTAGATTCTTACGCACAATAAATCCAAACACTCCGATAAAGAATAGGAGTGTGCTTACGACTAAATAACATTCTAATGGCAAACTCATATCTCTTCCTCCTTCTTATTAATTTGTGCAACAACTAAGCCACCGATGATGCATGCTAGCAAAAGAACACTGGCAGCTTCAAATGGGAGTAAGTATTGAAATCTCTCTGTGCCCATCAATGTGTCGCCAACCCATTTCATATCGATGCTGGCTGCAATCTCATCCGCACGAACTGTATCTGCTGTGACAAATACTTTTTCTTTTAGAATGATGGTTAAAGAGATCGCCAATCCACTAACAGCAGCTAAACCACCCATAATGGATTTGAACTTAGATAACTTCTCTTTTTCTTCTCCTAGATTCTTAACCAGGAAGATGGCGAAAATAAAGAGAACAACGATACCTCCTGCATATACCGACAATTGTACTGCAGCCAAAAATTCGTAATTCATCTGCAAGTAAAGACCTGCAATTCCAAACAATACGAAGAATAGGGATGTGGCTGCTCGTAAGATTTTTGTCGATGTTACTGTCATTACTCCAAAAAAGAGTATGGAGCAGGCCAATATGACAAACATTATATTACTTGCTGTTATATATTCCATACTATTTATTGATTGTTAGGGTTAACATCTTTTGTTTCTTCTGCTTTTGGAGCTTCAACTTTCTTTTCAACAGTTGGAGGTGTTACAGGTTTCTTTTCTTCCTGCTTTGAACCTTCACGGTTGAGCTGATTCACCAATTTCTCACGTCTGTAAACAGAGTGCTCGAAATTGTTACTCCACACAATAGCCTTTTGAGGACATCCCATCGTGCATAATCCACAGAATGTACAGCTTCCCAAATCATATAGATATTGGTCTAGTACCTTCTTGGTCTTACCGTCTCCGATTTCAACTTGTTTCGTCTTAACAGTAATGGTGCCGTTGGGACAATTCATCTGGCATATACCACAACCTGTACATTTATGCTCATTATTCGCATTGTGTGGCATGATCAATTCTCCTCTGAAACGAGGGGAGTATACTTTAACTCCTCTATTCTCCGGATAACACTCTGTTATTGGCTTACGAATGAAATTAATCATCGTAATCTTCATACCCAACAGAAGGTTTTTGATTCCGGATAAAATATCTTTAATGTACTGTATCATCTCTTTTTATTTTAGAAAAATAATACTACCCAAACAGCCATTACAAGCATGTTCACTAAACTGATTGGCATTAAAATCTTCCACTCCAAATGAAGTAATTGGTCGATTCTTAAACGTGGGAATGTCCATCTTACCCACAAGCTTAATAATACCAACATAAAGGCTTTGCCAAAGAACCAAATGTAACTTGGAATGTAGCTCATCACTCCATTGAATCCTGCTGCCCAGTCTGCATTGATTTGGAAAGGTTGCCAACCGCCTAAAAAGACAGTTGTCGCAATTCCAGCGATGATGAACATGTTCAAATATTCTGCCAAATAGAACATTCCGTATTGTATACCAGAATACTCTGTGTGATATCCTGCAGTCAACTCGGATTCTGCCTCTGGCAAGTCGAACGGACCACGGTTGGTCTCTGCATGTCCGGCAATCAAATAGATGATGAATGCGACAAGTGCAGGAAGCGGCGCTTGGAATATATACCATGAATGAGCTTGTCCGTTGATGATATCTGAGATGTTTAATGATCCTGCTAATATCATCATGGTAAGAATGGAGAGTCCTGCAGATAACTCATAACTAATTAATTGTGCACCACTACGCATGGCTCCAATTAAGGTGTACTTGTTATTGCTTGACCATCCTGCCAATAGAATTCCAACCACTCCTAATGATGAAATGGCTAGAACATAGAAAATACCTACGTTGAAATCTATACCTGCTAATCCTTTTCCGAATTGCAATGCTCCAAATGTACAGAGCGAACCAATTAATGCAAGGAAAAGTGCTGTAAAGAACAAGATCTTATCTGATTTGCTGATCTTAACGATCTCCTTCAGCAAAATCTTTACCATGTCCGCAATCAACTGCAACGAACCCCATGGACCTACACGATTTGGTCCAAGACGACATTGGAAACGTGCACATATCTTACGTTCCAAAAAGATGAGTATTAACGCTAATACACAATATAATGCTAGCATCAAGACTCCGATTAAAATGTACTCGATGGTCAATGCCGCCCAATGGGGGAGAGCTTCCATCAGCCCCGTATGTACATTCGATACTAAGTTATCTAATTCTAACATATTAAATGTTTTCTTTGTTTGTCAATTATAAGAATTATCTATCCGCACACGGAATAACATAGTCCAAAGAGGCTCCGATCATAATCAAATCGGCAATCTTCTCATTCCTACACAACGGACCTAAAGCAGAGATCAAGGTCATACAAGGGGAACGGAACTTCACGCGGTAAGGATTTTTGTCTCCCGTACTGTTGATGTAAACTCCAAAATCACCTCTTGCATTTTCAACTCTTTGATAGTATTCACCTGCTGGCAATTTGATGATGGCTGGTGTTTTTGCTTTGAATCCATCGTCTGGTAAATTATTGATTAAATAATCAATGATACGAAGCGATTGCTCTATCTCATCCAAACGAATGTAATATCTGTCGTAGGTGTCACCTCCTGAGCGAAGTACCTCTTCGAAATCTACTTGGTCATATCCTGCATACGGTTCGATTTTACGAACGTCGCACGACCAACCAGAAGCTCTTCCTGAAGGTCCTGTTACACCCAATGATGCGGCTTGCTCTTTGGTCATGATACCCATTCCCTGCATACGTCCTTTAGCAATTGGATTTTCAGAGAATAAGACGTGGTATTCTTTAATCATCTTTCTCATATAAGGAATGAATTCCTTCACTTGAGAGATGAATTTATCACTAACTTCGTCTGCCAAACCTCCGATCACATTGTAACCTACCATCAAACGTCCACCTCCTGTCTCTTCGAAGATATCCATGATCTTTTCACGATCACGCATACCATAGATGAAGGCGGTGATAGATCCCATATCCATACACATACAACCCCAACCTAATAAGTGGGAGGCGATACGTGTTAACTCGTCGAAGATGACGCGCACTGCTTGTGCTCTTTTAGGCACTTCCAATCCCAATGCTTTTTCAGCACATAGACAGAAAGCGTGGCGGTTCATTGTTCCTGAAAGATAATCCAAACGCTCTGTTAATTGGAGAATTTGTGGATATGTCTTAGACTCACACATCTTTTCGATACCACGGTGGATGTATCCGAAATTAGGATCCACCTTCTTGATGATTTCACCCTCTAATGATACACGAAGGTGAAGCACACCGTGAGTGGCAGGGTGCTGAGGACCAATGTTGACAACATATTCGCCATTTTCAAACAATTGGTTGTGTTTGGTCACCAATTTGCCATCCTTATCAAATGATAGGGTAGGCATGTCTTCCATGTCACTGATAGTTTGATTGACTAATGGAACTGGATTCAACTCAGGGTTGGCATCATAATCTTTACGAAATGGGAAACCATTCCAATCGGCACGTAAGAAAATACGGCGAAGGTCTGGATGACCGATGAATCGGATTCCAAAGAAATCGTAAGCTTCACGTTCGTAAAGATTTGCAGATTCCCATATATCACTGACTGTTGGAATATCTAATTTTTCACGATCTGGAGTTTGAACCTTCAAGACCAGCATTGCCATCTTGTCTACTGTGGAGGTAAGGTGATAAATGACACCGAATTTGTCATTGTAATCCATACCTGTTAGGTTCAACAAAACGTCAAATCCTTCAGATTTTAATTTTTGTGCAACTTTGCGAAGTTGTTCGGGAGAAACACAGACCGTAGGGTATTGTTGCTCTTCTATCGTAAGACCAGAAGCAGCAGAAGAAATAATGTCTTTAATCTTTTTCATTTCCTACTTGGTTTCTGAAAGGTTATTGTCACTGGATGGATTCTCCTCCTTTTTACGACAAGGTAACTTGAAGAATTTCTCCACTTTGATTTTTCTCTCTAATTGCATCATACCATAAACCATAGCATCTGGTCTTGGAGGACATCCTGGTACGTAAACGTCGACAGGAATAATCTTATCCACACCTTGTACTACATGGTATGAGTTCTTGAATGGTCCACCACTGATGGCACATCCACCCACTGCAATCACATACTTAGGCTCTGCCATTTGATCATACAAACGTTTCAATATAGGTGCCATCTTGTGAACAATTGTACCTGCCACGAAGATCACATCTGCCTGACGTGGAGAGTTACGTGTAACCTCCCATCCGAAACGAGCAAAGTCGGTTCTCGCTGCACCCACACACATAAACTCGATACCACAGCACGCTGTAGCAAAGGTAAGTGGCCATACAGAATGAGATCGACTCCAGTTGATGAAATCATCCAAAACGCCTAATCCGATACCAACACCATTGTTGCGAAGCTCTTCAACATACTGCTCTAGATATTCAGTATCCTTGAAGTCTTCCGGCTTCATGCTTTTTACTTTAATATTTTTTACTTCCATTCTAACGCTCCTTTCTTCCATGCATAAGCTAAACCAAGGATGAGAATGAATAGAAAGAAGAGCACACTAATCAAGCCTACTGCTCCTAATGATTGCATGATGGTTGCCCATGGAAACAATAACACTGTTTCCACATCAAACATTAGAAACAAAATGGCAAAGAGATAGTAGCCCACTTTGAACTGCATCCATGAGGTACCCTTTGTTGGGATACCACACTCATACGGTTCTCCTTTCTGCGCATTGGTAGATTTTGGTGCCAATAGCCAGCCTATACATACGCCAGCTGCCACCAAAATAAAGGCGGTTACCAATACAACGACAAAAACCTCACTTGAATCCATTACTGTTATTAATATTTATTGTTTGTATTTTTTTCAAAATAAAAAAACTGCACCTCTTTCGAGATACAGTCACCTAATTATTTGTATGTCAAGCAAATCATACACACCATTAGAAGGACTTTCACGTCTTTCAATCGCTTGCTGATAATCTGTTTTGACATCATTTTTTTATTGTTATTAATTCTTAATTAAGCTTAATTTTTTGTCACGCAAATTTGAAAAATCTATTTGATTTAGCCAAATAAATTGCTCTAAATTTTTGGATTTTTTATGTCATTATGAAAGCAATGCTTTTGAAATATAACAAAAAGTGGCTTGTTGGTTTTCTTTTTGTTCTATTTTGTGGCTTCTTTCTGTCAAAATGTAAGAAAATAGTTCTAGATAGGATGCAAAATGAATATGTGAAATTTTCATAAAGAGGGTTTTGAGAATTCGTTTCGAGAAGTCTTTGAAATTTTTTTTTGTAGATACGATGTACACATCGTCTCTACTGTAGTTCTTCTATTTTATATAATATGTAGTCGCATATCAACGAAAGATTCTCTTGAGAGAGACCGTTGTTGATGAGATGTGTTTTGTCTTCAATGAAGAGATTTTCGAACTTCCTTGGGTCTTTCTCTATCATCAAATATGCCTTTTGATAGCTTCGAATCGCCTCTTCTCGTTTGTTCTGACAGAGTTGGATATGACCGATGTTCATCCAATCGGAAATGTTTCTCTTCTTTTCATCTGTCTTAAGGTAATATTTCTCAGCTTGCTCTAATTTGTTGCATACAAATGAACACCAACCGATGGCTTTGGCTGCTCGGTTGTCTTCTGGTGCTAAATATTCGATTTTAAAGAAGATCTTAAGTGCTTCCTGATATCGTTGCAGATTGATTAGGCAGGAACCGATGTTAGACTGGATATTTAGATCTTCTGGTGAGAGAAGTTCGCATGCTCGGTATGTCTCCAAACATCCTTCGTAATCTTTCATACACTTCTTGCAGTAAGCCAAATGCTGTAGATTCCACAATGTGTTGGATTGTATGGTCTCAGCTTTTTCGTAGTAGGTGATGGCCTTCGAGTAATCTTTCAACTGCTGATGACAATATGCGATCTTTTGGATGATGTCTAAATCCGTCGGATGGTCTTTCTCGATGGATTGAAGTAGTTGGATGGCTTGCTGATAATATTCTTTTTTTATGTAAAAATCACTGATGGCTAAGATGATAGTCAACGACTTCGGATTGTTTCGAATCAAGAGGTTATTTGGAAATTCCTTGATGGAAAGGAATGGGTTGGAGAAGTCGTTTTTGTAAATGTAGATGTTGTAAAAACGGAACAAGTCTTGGATGTACATCCTTGCAAATATCTTCTCTTCTGAGTATTTGTCGAGCATGTTCTGGTCGTTTTTCATCTCATTCAATTGTTCTTTTTCCATCTGAAAGGTTTCCTGCATCATGTCCAAATAGTTGGCTGGCATTTGACCGATGGAGTAGAACATCGAATATTTGTCGGAATTGCACAAGAAGATGCTGGTCTTTAGTAGTTCCGGCAACTTACTATCATTGTTGGGTGTTGGATATTTCTGAGCAATCTCCTGACAAAAGAAGGGGAGGAACCAGTTCTCTATCGTATTGAAGAATGGATAGTTCTTTAAGGATGAGAAGGTGCTCATGAAGATGTCTCCTCCTTCTATCTGAAGTTGGGATAGTTCCATCATCTTATCGGAAAAAGATGTGTTTTCGATGATTGATTTCCATTTCGGGTTGGTGATGGACATCTCATTCTCTTCATTGATGAAATCGGTTATGTTGAGACGGTTTTTTCTCATCTCCTCGAGGGGTACGTCCTTCATTAGGTCGGGGATGGCCTCATTCATCTTCTTTGTGATTTTGTTTGTCTCGTTACTCAACAGAATTTGTATAATGGTGTTCTGCAAATTCTCCGCCATTGATTCTTCTTGAAAGATGAAGTTGATACGACTGTTGAGTTGCTTATACAATGGTATTCGTTGATAATGAATGTTCGTGCAGAAAATCAATCCAATCAGGGCTCTTTGTTTGACATCCTTTGATTCGTGGTTGATGAGATCCAAGAGGATATGAAACTTATCCATGTCGAACGTGCGAATCAATGCCAGTGTGATGGCCGATACGAATGCACTTTTGTCCATATTGGATATGAATGAATTGGAGAATAGCGCTTTTACTTGTTCTGTGAAATCGGTTTGGTATTTATCTGTTAGCCACAGACGTTGAAATATCTTAGGAAGATGTTCAAGTGTCTGGTATGTGTCTTGCGGCAGGTTGATATGTAGCACCGATGATGTACGTTTTTGTTGGTAAACGATGTTGTTGGATTCTTTTGTGAAGAATGTATCGCGAACAGCGTCTGCCAATTCAAGTGTCCGTATCTGTATTTTATTGTAAATTGATTCCTGTTCAGGGTCGGGAACCGCGTTGATGACATAGTTGAGCATGTTTAGGTAGGTGTTTTCAATCTCCTGTCTTTGGTCTTCAAAGTAGGGATTCGTCAACTCGGCAATCATCAATTTTATGTTTAATAGGGCAGCGTTTAATGCTTTGTCTGCCACTTCTAAACATGTTTTCTTGTACAATATCTCAAACTCTCTATTTGTCATCGTTATTTATTGTTATCTATTCAACGTAGGTATATCCATTTTCGATGAAGAACGTAAAGTTCTCTCTCTTATAGAATTCGGTCTTACCCTTTTGGATTACGGTTGGTTTTATGCAAAAATAAATAATTTATGGGTTTTTGTAAAGGAGAGATCTATATTTTATCGATTTATTCGGTATGGTAGCGTTTTATTGTCGCGTTTGCCTATTTGTCGGTTCTTTTTAAACAAATGTGATTCAGTCAAATAGAAATGATTTGAAGAAAATATCAAAAAATATGGTTTTAAAAATTTGTTAGTTGGAAAAATAGTAGTACCTTTGCATCGCATTTGAAAATAATGCATACGGGACGGCCCCGTAGCTCAACTGTATAGAGCATTTGACTACGGATCAAAAGGTTGTGGGTTAGAATCCCGCCGGGGTCACTTAGAACTGGAAATCGTTTGGTTTCCAGTTTTTTTTGTTTGTATGGTAGTATATATGATAAAAAAAGAATACCGATGAGGGATCGGTATTCTTCGAATTAAATCTTATCTTTTATTTCCAATTGTTTAGCTAATCCGGAAAGAATAAAGCTTGAGATGTGCTTTCTGTTTTCAGGGTGGGAGAAAGGTCTCAAGTCTCCGCGGATGAAAGGAACTTCGCAACCTTTCAAGGAGCATTGAATCAGCATGGCGGCAAGTTTAGGGTTCTTGACATTGAAATAACCCATCTGATTTCCCTCCAGTAGAATAGATTCCAACATCTTCATTTCTGTAATGTCCAAGCGATGTCGGCTCTTCTCCACAATATGTATGTTACGAAAGAAACTGGCACGTAAATTACCATTTCTCATCACAGCCTCATGGAAAATATCCATTCTAACATAGATGTAATTCATTAATTTCTCCGGCGGATTCATGTTTTTTTGCATTTCATTCTGCAGTTTGTGAGCCAACTGGAAGAGCTCGCTCTCTATTACTGCATAATAAATGTCATCCTTGCTTTTGAAATAGGTGTAGAGGGTACGTCTGCCTTTGTGTGCCTCCAAAGCGATATCGTGCATGGTCGTGTTTTCAATTCCCTTCTCAGCGAATAACTTCCTTGCAACATCAATAAATATAGCTCGAGTTTTAGTCGTACCCATTTTTTCTTTCGTTTAGAAGTTTAATCGTACAAAATTAAATCAAAATTTGGAGGAAAATAAAATTATTGGTGAATTTTTCTATTTTTGTATTCAAAATTTAAATTTATGAAACGTAATTTAATAGTTGTCGTCAGTTTTCTACTCCTATTTTCGTGTGCAAATGTGCCGACTGAGAAAAATAATGTTTTGGATGTAGATTCTTTGACGGAGTGTGCAGAGCATTTGGAACTAAAATATGCAAAAGAGTTTTCTGCATTTTACCTTTCTGAATATGATTCATACCTCATAAAGATGGATAGTAAGAGTGATTCTCAAAAGGTCGTTTGTTTGTATCATGATTCGCTCCCCATCAACTTCTCATCCGAGGTTATTAAGATTCGTATTCCGATTACTCGTGTGGCAACCAACACGACTACTCATTTGGAGTTTTTGAAATTGTTGGATGAACTATCTTCCTTGTGTGGAGTGTGCAGTGCTGATTATGTGTTTTCAGACTCCATTTATCAATGTGTTAAGTCGAATAAGATTGTGGAGTTGGGTAGTTCGATGCAAATTGACAAAGAACGTTTGTTGATGGCAGAACCGCAGGTTTTGTTCCTTTCTGATGAGCGAGAAAAGGTGCCGTTGGATGTTTGTCCTATGATCGTTTGTCATGAATGGAAAGAAAAAACAGCATTAGCTAGAGCAGAATGGATCAAATTCTTCTCATTGCTATTTGATAAATATTCTGTGGCGGATTCAATCTTTAATGAGACGGAACTTAAATATGAGACTTGGAAACATCTAGCGATGTCGGATAATCATAAACCAGTGGTGTTTGCGGCTGGCAGTTATGGCGACACATGGTATTTAACGGGAGGAGATGGATATATGTCTGCTTTGTATCAGGATGCCAATGCGATTTTCTGTTTGGCGGATACAATGGAGGGAACTGTTACTTGTGGATTGGAATGGTTGCTGGCGAAGTTTCAGAATGCAGATTATTGGATGAATTGTCAGGCAGATTGTTTGGTGGAGTTGGATGAGCGCTTGTCACTGCTGAAGTCTGTTCAGACAAAGAATGTTTATAATTTCAACAAGCGTTCGAAAAAAAGAACGCACGCTGTGATTAGTGATTTTTATGAGAGTGCGGTGGCGCATCCAGATCTGTTGTTGGGGGATGTCGTTTCGGTTTTGCATCCAGATTTGTTCCCAGAGTATGAAACCATTTATGTTGATCGTCTGAAATGAGTTGGGTGAAGGAGCATAAAACGGGCTTTGCCATTGTGGTATTGTCGATTTTATTGGTGATTTTGTTTTTTGTGGATTTGTGCTTTGGCAGTGTGAATGTTCCTTTGACAGAGTTGAAAAAGGCGATAGAGGGCAATTCACCATTGTATTCCTCTATTTTATTTGATATTAGACTTCCTAAGGCTGTTTTGTCTGTGTTGGTGGGTGTAGCACTCTCCGTTTCGGGTTTGTTGATGCAGACCTATTTTCGTAATCCTTTGGCGGGACCCTATGTGTTGGGCATTAGTTCGGGGGCGACCTTAGGTGTAGCTGTTTTTGTCATGTTGTTTTCTTTGATGGGGATTACGTTGTCGGATTATTTGATGCGGTGGGGAAATGTTATTTTTGCCATGATTGGAGCGTTACTGTTGTTTGTCATTATAATAATGGCCTCTTTTCGTGTGAGAGATACGGTAACCTTATTGATTGTGGGTGTGATGATGGGAACGATTGCGACGGCGTTGATCAGTGTGTTGCAGCATTTAAGTGATCCCGATTCTGTTAAATTATTTATCAATTGGACATTAGGTAGCCTTTCGACAGCAGGGTGGAAACAAATAGGTGTGATAGTACCAGTGATGGTTGTGGGAATGTTGATTGTGGTATATTTGTTGAAACCGTTGGATGCTTTGTTGCTAGGAGAGGAGTATGCAAGTAGTTTGGGAGTTTCAGTCTCGACCTGTCGTTTTCTAATTATTTTAACGACGGTGTTGCTGACGGGTGTTACGACAGCATTTACGGGACCCATTGGGTTTGTTGGAATTGCGGTTCCGCATATCACGAGAGCCTTGTTGAACACATCCATTCATCGAAAGGTGGTTCCCTGTTCCTTATTGATAGGAGGTTGTATGATGCTGTTGTGTGATATCATCTCACAGTTGCCTCAGAATGGCTATGTGTTGCCAGTCAATGCAGTTACGGCATTGATGGGTGTACCTGTTGTTTTTTGGGTGATATTGGGGAATAAGCGGTTTTATTGAAATTTGTATTCCATTGATGTTGATTAAGTTGATGTTATTTATCGTTTTATTAGCGTCATTTTTATACATTTGCATATAGTTTTAAATTAAAGTATATTTTTTTTATGAAAAAAATAGTGATTTTATTGCTGCTATGTGCTACTTCATTGAGTACATACGCACAGGAAGAAGGGGAAAAGTTTTTAAGTGCATTAATCGGAGTGAATGTATCACGTTCTAAGTTATCTCTAGACAATGAAACAATAGAGAAGTCAGATCCGGAAATTACGTTGAACATGTCTTTAGGAATACATAGTTTTGTGGCAAAAAATTTTAGATTTGGAATAGATGCTGGTTGTTCAATGAATAAGGTGAATGAAGGGGATTCTTTGAAAAAAGCGAAAATGGTTTTAGTGGGTCCGGTATCCGCATATTATGTAACTCTGGCTGAAAAATTTTATTATGTTCCTCAACTTGGTGTTTATTTTATGCATACGAATTTTACTAAACAATCGAATATAACAGGATCTTATTTTCATTATGGTTCATCCGATGAATTAATAAAAAATGGCTTTGGAATTGAAATTCAGCCAGTGCGATTTGAAGTGCGTCCTTGTAAAAATCTTGGATTGACAATGGGCATACTTAGTTTTTCTTTTGTTGATTTGTTCCAAAAGAAAGATGAATTATCTGTTATAGATTCAGCTATAGGATTGTCAAATCGAAAACATGAAACAACAGGTTTAATTTTTGATTTAGGTGTAAAACCAGAAATAGGGGTGCATATTTTTTTCTGATTTGAACTGAAAAATATACTTACATAAAGCGGGTGTGTTTAATAACGCATCCGCTTTCATTATAACTTAATAAACTTGTTCCAAAGCCAAAGTCTTAGTTGGTTGGTCGCAAACTTCAGAAGGACAGAAGTGTTGGATGGCATAGTTTTATTACATTTGTATTATTGTATCTTATTTTTTTTGTAGATTTGTGCGTTATTTTAATTTAAGTATAGGTTTATGAAAAAAATAATGATTTTATTACTGCTATGTACAGCTTCATTGGGTACATACGCACAGGAAAAAGGAGATAAGGTTTTAAGTGCGATGATTGGGGTGAATGTTTCGAAATCAAATTCGGTTCAGATTAATCATAATGAAAAAGAAAAATCAGAATCCGATCCTTTAGTCCAAATGAGTGCAGGTGTTGGTATACATGGATTTGTTGCAAAAAATTTTAGACTTGGTTTTGAATTGCAAGGCTCTTATTCAAATAATATTAATAATATTGTAGATATGAAAAGTAAACAAATTGGTATGGGACCAACGCTAGCTTATTATGTGCCAATTTGTGAGAAATTCTATTATGTTCCACAATTTGGAGCGTATTTTGTTCATTTAAAATATTCCTATCCAAAGGTGATCTATGGACAAGATGAAGCTGGTTTAAATCTCTATGCTGAAGGTGTAGATTTGAAATATAATGGTTTTGCTTTTTGTTTGGTTCCAGCACAATTTGAAATTCGACCTAATCAACGTATTGGATTAGCAATGAGTCTGTTTAATATTTCTCTTGTTCATATGATTCAGAAAAACGAAGATGAATATTCATCATCTGAATATAAATACAATAATTTTGAATTTGATTTTGGATTTCGTCCTTCTGCGGAAGTGCATATTTACTTTTGAAATTGATATTGTAAATTCTAATAAGAAAGCGGGTACGTTCAAACGCACCCGCTTTCATTATTATAATAACTAACTTATTAAGCTTGTTCCAAAGCCAAAGTCTTAGTTGGTTGGTCGCAAACTTCAGAAGGACCGAAGTATTGGATAGGACCTGGGTAAACGTAAGAAGTTTCGATTGCCCATTTCTCGCGGTTAGCAGCCAATGCTTTGAAAGGTGCACCGTTCAATTCAACTAATGCTTTGCGGATAACTGGTTTTTGCTTACCGTTACGTTGCTCCATGTTCATCATCATTGTGATAGGCACACCAGCAGCGATCCATTGATCAGCAGGCTTAGTAGTGTTCTTAATCAATGACATGTAACCTGATTTGCCAGTAGCGATCAAGTTAGCAGCATTGTAACCCAAAGAGTAGCAGTAGTCAGCATCGAAGTTAGAAGGAGCAGCGCAACGTCCTTCGTAACCGAAGAAGTGACCAAGACCAGAGAATTTACCTACGTATTTACCCTCAGCCTTCATAGCAGCCAAACGAGTCTTAACCATCTCGATAAGCAATTTCTCAGTTTCGATCAATGAAACTTGTACGTTACCGTGAGGGTCACGCTCCAAAGTCAATTGTTTTGCGATAGCCTCTGGAAGACTTTCGTAAACTGACTTACTATTAGCAGAAAGTTTAGAAACAGCTGTCTTAACATCAGACTCAGTTGCTAATAAGTCGTTCAATTCCTTGATCAACACTTTCATTTCAGGAATGAACTCGATCAAACCTTCTGGAATCAACACAACACCGAAGTTGTTACCTTTTGCAGCACGAGCAGCTACAGTGTCAGCGATGTTGTTAACGATTTGAGCCAAAGTCATTTTCTTAGCTTCTACCTCTTCTGATACGATACAGATGTTTGGTTGAGTTTGAAGACCACACTCCAATGCGATGTGTGAAGCAGAACGACCCATCAACTTGATGAAGTGCCAGTATTTCTTTGCAGAGTTAGCATCACGCATGATGTTACCGATAACTTCAGAATATACTTTACATGCAGTATCAAAACCGAAAGAAGTCTCGATTTGATCATTCTTCAAGTCACCGTCGATTGTCTTAGGACAACCAATTACTTGGATACCAGCTTTCTTAGCTAAGTAGTATTCAGCCAACACACAAGCATTTGTGTTAGAGTCGTCACCACCGATGATAACCAAAGCCTTAATGCCTAATTTGTTGCAAATCTCGATACCGCTATCGAATTGAGATTCCTCTTCCAATTTAGTACGACCAGAACCGATGATATCAAAACCACCAGTGTTACGATAATCGTCGATGATGTCTGCTGTTAATTCAATGTACTTGTGGTCGATCAAACCGCTAGGACCACCCAAGAAACCATACAACTTTGAATTTTTGTTCAAAGCCTTGATTCCGTCGAACAATCCAGAGATGACGTTGTGTCCACCAGGAGCTTGTCCACCTGAAAGGATTACACCTACATTGAAATCACCCATAGCCAACTTAGCAGCTGCAGCTTCGAAAGTGACGATAGGCATACCATACGTGTTTGGAAATAATTTTTTGATCTCTGCTTGGTTAGCAACAGACTCGGTTGCTTTTCCCTCTTTAAGAGCTACACCACCTTTGAATGCCTTTGGCAATTTAGGTTGATAAGCAGCTCTTGCAATTTGCAATGCACTTTTAGCCATTGTTTTTACTTATTTAAAATGAATAATTAATAATATTCCAATCTATCTTGCAAATTTCGTAAATTTATCTGTAAATAACAAAAGGAGCGTTCTATAAATTCATTCTTTTAAAAGAAAAGAAATACAAAAATTCCCTTATGATAAATTTATTGTCTCCACCTTAAAAACTTAATTAACTTATTTTAAGAAAAAAAACATCGAAAAAATTTGTTTGTATATGTTTTATAACATAATTTTGCAGCACAATTAAAAAACATAAGATACTAATTTAAAAAATACAAGATGGTTGCTCTTAATATGATTATCATTGCGTTGATTCGCAAGTATGCTCCTAAGTTCTAATTAATAGAGTGGAGTAGTCTACAGTTTTAAAAGTTAATAGTATTTGTCTACGCATTCGATATCTTGCATATTGAATGCGTTGTTGTATTATCCCAAAATCATTCCATGGTAGAATTTCATGAGAGACGTTTGTTTTCAGAATGTCTATAGTGTGCCCAATTGAAGAAAAATAGTTAATATTGCAGAATAAAGTTGAGGTGAGTTCTATGAATTCACAGGTTATAAATATAGTATGATATGAGAGAGGTAATCATTTTAATTGTTGCGGTTCTTGTTTTAGTAGTTATCGCAAAAATAGAAGTTGTTAAGCAAAGTGATCAAACTGTAAATACAGAGGATACTATTACAAAAGAAAAATCGGAAAAAGAGGAAGAGGTTGAACAGAAAGACTCAACCATCGCATTTTTGGAATATGTAACAGGATGTGAATGCGTTAGATTAAACAAGAAATATCATGAATACACTCCTCATTATATTGATTCTCTACGTAGTATAGGAGAAAAAGAAGGCTTTACCCCTGTTTTGGTAGATCCTGAAGTTGTATATTACTGCCATTTTAATGTTGACATTAGAAAATTGAATAAGGATGAAATAAAAAGTGTGATGGAAACCACTAGAAAAAAACTATTATCAGCTAATATTGATGCTGATAGTGGTCGTGCGTTCCTATATAAAGAGTTAGAGAAAACGAAAAAATATTCTGATAACAGATATGATCGTTATATGAATGATCCTGTGAATGATTCTTTGATTCAAGTGCCAGCAGACCTGCCAGTAACAAATAGAGAGGTAATTTTAATGAAAGTTCCGGTATTGGAGCCATGGAAGATTTGGGCTTATTTACCATACGGAGCATGGAATGCATGTCCGTTACCAGAAGAGCACATGGCTGTTTCTAAATATTGGTATGAGACGTATGGGGCTGCACCTGTATCTATTTCTGGTAGTATGGTTGGATATATTCTTCCTCATCCAGCGGATGATCCAAAGAAGGCGGCTATGGAGATGTATGCCTACTGTTTTGACATTATCGAACAGGGATATGAAAACTTCTCTTATCTAGCATTAGCGATAAAAGGGAATAGAACATGGAATTTCTGGTGGAATTAATCAGTAGGAAGGTTAAATTTCGATATATACAATAAAATAAAAGCGGCCCTCATGAGGGTCGCTTTTTGTGTAATAAGTATATAAAGAACGTCTTACTCTGCTGTTCTGTCATCAATTTCAGCCTCTGGAGCGTTCTTTTTGATTGACTCGATACCATTCTTGCATCCAGCTTTAGCTTTGTAGCCTTCTCCAGTTGCAATGATTTCTCCATTTGCAGCTTTCAAGCGGAAACGAATTTCACCTTTCTTGTCTGCATAGATTTCAAACTTAGGATTTTTCTCTGTTTTGAATCCTTCTACTGTTTGATCTTCGATAGCTGCTGCAACTGCATTTTTCTTAACACTATCAATTCCATTTTTGCAAGATGCTAAAGAACTGTATACTTCAGATGTAGCAATAACTTGATTGTTACCAGCCAATAAATTGAACATGAATCCTTTAGCTGCCTTTTTGATTACAAATTTTCCCATGATATATATGTTTTTGTTAATAGTTTTCAATTTCAATCCTTTCTCACAAATATATTATTGAATTTCGTAGAATCAAAATTTTTTTTGAGTTTTTTATGATTTCTGACAATGAAAATCTTTTCCGGAACAATCACCTTTGTCATTGGTTTGCATAGAAAGGTAAATTTCGTTAAATTTGCGACAAAAATATAAGCATTGTGGAAGATTTCAAATACTACTTAGATAATAAGGTATTTACACTGATTTCAGAGGTGGCTGATTCGCTTGGTGTGGAGTGTTATGTAATCGGTGGATTTGTGAGAGATATATTTTTAGAACGACCATCCAAAGATATTGATGTTGTGGTGGTGGGAAGCGGAATCGCTGTTGCAGAGGCTTTTTCTAAAGCATGGAAACGGAGTACGATTTCCGTATTTAAGAATTTTGGTACGGCACAGGTTAAATTGGCTCATCAAGAGGTGGAGTTTGTAGGTGCAAGGAAAGAGTCGTATCGTGCAAATTCCAGAAATCCAATTGTTGAGAATGGCACATTGGAGGATGATCAGAATAGACGAGATTTTACCATTAATGCGCTTGCGTTATGTTTGAATAAAGATCGTTTTGGTGAATTGGTAGACCCTTTTGGAGGGGTTCAAGATATAGAAAGAAAAATCATACGTACTCCGTTGGATCCTGATGTCACGTTTAGTGATGATCCTTTGCGTATGATGCGCTGTATTCGATTTGCAACACAACTCTCTTTCTATATTGAACAAGGAACGTTCGAAGCCATCCAGAAGATGAAACAACGCATCTCCATCATCTCTGCAGAGCGTATCGTGGATGAACTAAATAAGATAATGGCTTCTAAAAAGCCTTCCATCGGATTTGAATTAATGGAACGTTCGGGGTTGCTGGAACTCATCATGCCTGAAATTCATGCATTGGTGGGTACTGAGGAGCGAGATGGACGTGGACATAAAGATAATTTCCTTCATTCTTTGCAAGTCTTGGATTCAGTAGCCGCCAAGTCGGATGATCTTTGGCTTCGTTGGGCAGCCCTTCTTCATGATGTGGGTAAACCTGCTACCAAAAAATGGGTGAATAATATTGGATGGACATTCTACAACCATAATTATGTGGGTGAACGTATGGTGAAACGCATCTTCCAACGGATGAAGTTGCCAATGAATGAAAAAATGAAGTTTGTGCAGAAAATGGTGCTGCTTCACATGCGTCCGATTGCATTGGTGGAAGACGAGGTGACCGATTCCGCTGTTCGTCGTCTGCTCTTTGATGCTGGTGATGACATCGATTCGCTCATGATTCTTTGTCAGGCGGATATCACCTCTAAGAATGCTGAGAAGGTGAAGCGATTCCACGAGAATTATAAGATTGTGGAACGTAAGATGAAGGAGATAGAAGAGAAGGATCGTGTCCGTAATTTCCAACCGCCAGTTTCTGGTGAGGAGATTATGAAGACTTTCAACTTGACACCTTGTGCTACTGTCGGTCAGATCAAAGTGGCCATCAAGGATGCCATCTTAGATGGTATTATTCCGAATGAGCACGAACCCGCTTATCAATTTATGCTGCAAAAAGCAAAAGAGTTAGGTGTTGAGAAAGTTGGTTGAGAACCCGCTTTAAAATAATACACATATTCTCATACAAAAAACAAGACAATATATGGATGGAATAGATTACATATTGGAACACGGAACAGTTTTTCGCAAATCGTCGGAAGGCTCTTCCAAAAACGAGAAAAAGATTAAAACAAAAGCGAAAAAGACCACCTATATAAAAGGTGCCCATGGTTCGGGTTCCGCTAAAATGAAAGCGGAATACAGAAGACGTAGAGCAAACAGAAATAAAAAGTGAATTTAATTCCTTGTCGTGATTCCCATAGCTTATTGGCAAACAATGGAAAAACGGAAAGCATTCATAACTCTCTTGTTGATTCTGTCATCATTGTTAGTAACGCATGAATCTTATGCATACTCGGTGCAGAACGGATGTCCTGATTTTCAAGACATTCATGCCTCGTATGTGGAAGGATTTACAGGTCATTTTGAAAATCCGTTTGATTCTGTGGGAATCGTTGAAGATCGTCATACACTTAATACGGAAAGAGTGCCAGACCCTAATACGGGTGGTAATCTGATGACTATTCCCAATGGCGAGTTGAAATCCATTCGTTTGGGTAATAGTAAAATTGGTGGAGAGGCAGAGGCGATTGCGTATCACTTTATCGTGGATCCTGATAATTCATTGTTGTTTGTCAACTTTGCTGTTGTGTTGGAGGACCCAGGACATGATTTTATTTTCCAACCTCGTTTCGTAGTGAGGGTGACGGATAAGGATGGTAAGTTGGTCTCTGATTGTGCAGAGTATGATGTCTCTGCAGCAGCTGGATTAAGTGGCTTTCAAGACTATTTCGGAGGGTTGACCGCTGTTCGTTGGCGTGATTGGACAAAAGTGGGATTGGATCTGACGCCCTATTCCAACCAAGAGGTGCAGGTACAGTTTATCACCTACGATTGTGCTTTGTTAGGTCATTTTGGATATGCCTATTTTACTGCTCATTGTGCGCCCAACAAACTAGAGATAAAGGAGTGCTCAGGTAGCAGCTTCTCTGTATCCGCGCCAGAAGGTTTCGCTTCATATCTGTGGGATAATGGAGATACAACGTGCAACACGACACGTCAGATGGCAATGGGGGATATGAATATTTATTGTGAAATCACATCAGTTACAGGTTGCTCCTTCACACAGAGCGCATTCATTACCTCAGCTAATAATGTGACGGAGACCTATTTCAAAGATACGATTTGCCAAGGTGAACCCTATAATAAACATAACTACCAACTACCACCACAGCATAATGTGGGTACGACACTCTATAGCAATATGATATTCAATCCAGACCAATGCTCGGAATCTGCGGAGACAACATTGGAACTGACCATCTTACAACAATTCTATGAGATTGAGGCTGCTATATGTCAGGGTGATGATTATAAAGAACATGGATTCTCCATCATGCAACCACCTGTGGGCGTATTGTTCGATACACTACGCTTTGCACATGATGATACTCGTCGGTGCGACAGTGTTGTATGTTTAAAACTTGTCATTAGCGAAACACTTCATTTATCTAACGATATTGTGGGTGACCCATCTCCATGTACAGGCGAGGCTTCCACCTATTTTATTGATTCGGACAATAACTCCACCAATTATTCATGGACACTTCCTGAAAATGCAGTGGTTCTCAATGGTGAGAAATCCCCTCAGATAGTTCTCTATTTCACGGATGACAGACCTGGTACTATTATATTGAAAGGAGAGAATGGTTGTGGAACAGGAGCTGTACCATTTGATGTTTCTCCACGCATGTCTTATCATCAATTTATTCAGGATACAGCATGTACAGGACAAACCTATGACAAGTACGATTTTCATTTAGGAAAACTGACTAGTTCCGGTTATTTCACCCATACGAAAAATCTGAAGTCACAAAGAGGTTGTGATAGCACGGTAGTTTTGGCGTTGACTGTGTTTGATAATCCGAAGGTGACGATTGAGGTGGAGGAGAATAAAGCTGTTCTCTGTGCCTCCGATAGAGTGATGTTGAAAGCCATTGGAGAGTCGGGTAGTTATGTTATGCATACTTGCGATTCTATAGCCATTTCCATTGGTGACATTTACTGCGAAGATGGAAGTTTTGTTCGTAAGAACAAGTATTCGCAAGATAAAAAAGCGAAAGGAGTTGTCTTTTATGTAGATCCGACGTATGAGTATGCGTTGGTAGCAGATTTGACTGATATATACAGAGATGAATATATAAAATGGGGTGGAATAGGATACGATATACCTAACCTGAATAACTATTCAAAAGTTCGAAATGTAATGAACGACCAAGATGGTTATGGAAATACGGCCATCATACGCAATACGGGAGATATGAGTGATTATCCAGTTGCATGGTCGGTTGATTTTGAAAACGGATGGTATTTGCCCGCAATTGGAGAACTACGTCTCTTATATTCTAATTTGCATGAGGTGAACCAATCCATAGCATTAGTGGGAGGAGTTACATTGCCATCCAATCATGATGTTTTGGTCAATACGTTCAATTATTTTTCTTCCACAGAATTGTCGGATTATTACTTCTGTGTTGTAACCAATACAGGAGAGATTATGGGAATGAATAAAGGATATATACGAGGATGCGTGCGCCAGATACGTTCTGTGAAATTGCCGAATATGACTCTACCTAAATATACGATAGGGGACTTGGTGAAGAATGAATATGGAGAGCAAGGAATAGCCTTCAAATTAGATCCAGATGGACGCTCTGGTTGGATGGTGGCATTGGATGAAGGGTATGATTATTATATATGGGATAATCGTTTGGTAGATATTGCCGCATTGACGAATCATGTTGACACAAACTATTATGGTGATGAGTTGGCTGCACATGAAGATTTGGATGGTTATGACAATACTAGGATCATGCGAGAGAATCAGCCTCGTGTAGATACACTTGCAGCATGGAGTTTTGATTTTGACAAAGGATGGGTCCTACCATCAGCAGGACAGATGGATGAGATTTATGCACTGCTTCCAGTCTTAGATTCTTCATTTGCGAAATTGAAAGCCCTACCAATTTATTATGAAACATATTGGACAAGTACGGAGCATGATTCAATGTATGCATGGGCATACGATATGGCATTTGGAAATCCCGATTTGTATAGAAAAGATGAGCATTTGTCAGTTCGTCCGGTTTCACGTTTCACCTATTGCGAACCATACGCTGAGTTGTTGGATTCGTCCCTCACTTTTGTTTGGAATACAGGGGCTACGACACCCTACTTAGAAGTATATCCGAAGGAATCCACCACCTATACAGTGGTTGCCACGAACAATAATGGATGTTCCGTTACAGCATCCAAATCATTGATAGTCAATCAAACTGATCAGATTGATTTGTATGACACCATTTGTTATGGGGAAAGATATGTCAGTGAATATTTTGATGTGACAGAGAGTGGCGTCTATACCCATGTGGTGGAAAATAGTCAATGCAACCAGACCATACGCTTACATCTAACAGTTGCAAAAGAACAGAAGAACACCCATCTCAAAGATCAGATTTGTCAGGGAGCCACCTACCATAAAAATGGGTTCAGTATTACTGCGCATGTGCCAGGATTGATACGTGATACGTTATACCTAAGTAACCAGATGGGATGTGATAGTTTGGTGGTGCTCGATTTGAATGTGAATCCGATGAAGAAGGATACGATATATGAGCATGTATGTCAGAATGAATCCTATTTTGACAAAGGATTTACAGTGGCAGCTTATCAGACAGTTGGATTGCATTACTACGAGCAGAGGACGACCGATGAATCAGGATGCGATTTGTTGCTAACCTTGGCATTACAGGTGGATTCGGTATATCAGCGAGCTATGGTGGATTCTATTTGTCAGAATGAAACCTACACGAAGTATGGATTTGAAATCAAAGCCGATAAGGTAGGATATAACAACCATTATCTGACATTGAAAACAGTAGCAGGATGTGATAGTACTATTGCATTGAATCTGAATGTGTTTGAAGCACACGTAACCAACTATAAAGATACGGTAACGATTGGGCAACCCTATGTGAATCGAGATTTTAATCTTCCAGCTCAGAATACGTTAGGATGGCATTCATATGAAAAGCATTTGACGAATGCCAAGGGATGTGATAGTCTGATTATCTTGGATTTGTATGTGCGAAGTGATGAGGAGACGTTGAAGATACCAACATCATTCACTCCGCTCAATCAGAATGGTGAGAATGATCACTTTATGAAAGGATATGAGATTTACGTATACGATCGATATGGATTGTTGGTATGTCATTCGATGGATGGTTGGGATGGAACCTATAGAGGTGCATTAGCCGATCCAGGAGTGTATATATACACGATGATTTATAAAACGGGAAAAGAGGTTCATGGTACAGTAGAGATTCTCAAGGAATAAATCACTCGGATGACTCATCATCTTCATTATCAGGAATTCCATCGTGATTTAAGTCACCTGGATAATAAATCTTATTAAAACTTTCTGATTCTTCGTGTGAGAAGACTTGAGAAGTCTGGGGAGTAGTCGATGTCGTATCGAGCGTAGAAAGAGTATCAACCGTAACGTGATTCGACAATTGAGGTTCTGAGGGATTGTTGTTTTTAGAACAATATGAGAATAGAAACAAGGAAAGAAGACCTAACGTATAATATATAAGCTTATTCATTGATTAGTTTATAATTTGAACGATAATTATGATAGTATGAGCAAAAATAAGAGAAAAACCGAGTTTATTGCCAATTCTAGTTGCGAAAAAGAAATTAGTTAAACACATACATATATTTTTATCACAACAAATGATGTTCTTAAAGAGGAAAAAAACAGAATAAAATTTGTAAACATTCTGATTACGCATTAATTTTGTAACGGATTATAATTTATTAGGAGATATCATATATTCGTACATTTATGTTTTATGATTTTTATATAACTATTGAATGGGATTGTTATGTATAATAGGATAGCCAAAATAGTATATTTTATTATGCTTTGCTTGCTTTGTGTGTCTAATTTAGGTGCACAACAAACTGTTTTGTGTGATACTACGAGGAGTGTTTATTATGTAAAGCAGGATGGAAAAGGTGATGGTTCATCATGGAAAAATGCGATGGGTAATGAAACATTTGCCTATGTTTTACCGAGAGTTAAGCCCAACACAACTTTCCATATAGCAGAAGGAACATATTATCCGGTCTATGATTCGTTGGGAACGATTCCCCAAGACACAAAAAATAAAGTTTTTTATACAGAGAAACCAGTAAAGTTGATAGGAGGGTATCCATCTAATGTGCGAAATGATGGCATATTACCAGACCCATACAGTAATTATACGTATTTCTCAGGAGATCATCTAAATGATGATCCTTCTTTAGATGATTATGAAGAAAATCGAGATGACAACTCATTGAGAATACTTTGGATTAATCAGAAAGTGGCTGGTACAAGCGAGATTTTTGGTGTTGATTTTACGAATGGAAGTAGAGATGAGGTATATTATAACTCTGCGTGTTGCTTTTCTTCCCCTGAAAAATTGAAATTAACATGTGGTGTTAAACTAAAAAAGTGTTATTTTGAACATTCTTATAAGGCAATAAGCTCTAACGTGACCAATACGGAGATGTCTGATTGTGATGCTAATCGGATTGGAAGGTTCTTTACTTCTTTCAATAGTAAATTAAAAGTAAATGCTTGTACTTTTTTTAATACAGATGAAGTGTTTTTTTATTCAGATGAAAAATGTAGTACAATCTGTACAAATTCAACATTTTGTAATGTTAAGAAGCAGATGATTTTAGATTCAGAAAACCCTGCGACTATATTATCATTTTATAACAATACAGTCGCAGATTGTCCTGATTTCCAAATATTATCAACCAGTAAGAATTTAATATCTTTGATTGGTAATGTTTTTGTCAATACGAAATTTTATTCTTTAAATAGATGGATATCTGATTACAATGCATTCTGTCCATCATCGTATAATTCATATTCACAACCTACTAATACGGATATGTTGGTTGAAAACATCTCCTCTATATTAGATTATAATACAAGTTCTTCTACTTACAGATGTATATACAATGGAGGTTTTGGTAGAACTGTTGCTGTTGTAAATGAAGAAGCAAAGGATGCCATTTTAATACCAAGATCAGCTTCACAAGTTAAGTATGATCAAAGATGGATAGAACGAGATAATAAAACTTGTGCGGGGGCTTATGAATATGGTTGTAGTGCCGATACTATTATCTTCCATAGTAATCTGGAAACTATAAAATATCATGATAAAGGTAAGTATACAAATGATGTTGTATTTGAAAAAATCGGACTTCATTATTATGATACACTTGAGGTGTCTGGCAGTTGTTATCAACTAAGTAGATATCCTGTTGTTGTGACCCCCGTTCTGAATCTAACAGAATATTATGTTCGAGTAAAAGCAAAGGGTAAAGGAACAGGAACGTCATGGAACGATGCCATGGATGCGGATATGTTTGCTTACGTTTTGGCAAATTTAAAAAGTGATAGTTGCACATTCTATTTGGCAGAAGGTGTTTATCATCCAAACTATAATGAAAAGGGATTGATTAATACGAATTTTTCTAACAGATTGTTTTCTGTGAAAAAACCTGTGAAAATCATAGGTGGATATTCCGATACAGACCAACCTGTATATAATCCTAAATCGTATTCAACCATCTTTTCTGGAGATATTTTAGATAATGATGATGAAGATGAGTCAGCTACATTCGCGGATAATGTGTCAGTTCTCTGGAATGTGTCGCTTGATGCTCAGGCAAATACGTTATTTAAAGGTGTTACATTTACAGGTGCACGTAATGAAAATAACAGTAGTTACCATTTATTCCATTATGAGTCGGCAGATACCAACTCACTCTCGTTTGAGCAATGTAAGTTTTCTTATGGAGGATGTGGATTGCAAATTCATAACGCGAATACGAGCATTAAGAATTCTATATTTGATCATTTGAAATCGCCGTTTCTGTTTTGTTACCCAGGTACAGACGTTTCATCTTCTTCGTTCTTTGACATAAGTGAATTGACGTTGCAATCTAAAGATGAAATAGACGAATGGCGTTTTACGAATTGTTCATTTATGATTGATAATACAATCACAATAAATGCAAAGACGGGAACAAATTGTTATTTTACACATAATACTGTTTTTGGTGAAGAAATTTATATTAGTTTGGATGATACAACTAATTTGAATATGTATGGAAACATCTTTGGGAAACAGATCAACTCGAAAAATGCTGTTGTTCCATCAAGTTCATTCCATTCTGAATACAATGTTCATCTTTTGCCGAAAATAAAGAGTGTGTCAGACTTGTTCTCTGAAACAGATTTGTTCTTAGAGAAAAAGGAATTCAAAGATTTTATTAGTGACGAATGGCAATATGTAGGTAATTCATTCACACCTATTATGCCTCTGATTAGTGATTCAACACAGGATGGTAAATCTTTGCGATATAAGCAAGGAGAGAATCCGTTGTTACAAGACCAAATCGGAACGAAACGTTTGAATTTAACATGTAGGGGTGCTCAAGAATACATGGCTCCTAAAACAGTAATTCCAACACTATTCACTCCTTACTCCGCCAATGGTAAAAATGATGTTTTCATGAAAGGGTGTGAAGTCTATATCTATGATATTTATGGTATGTTGATATGCCATGCAACAGATGGTTGGAACGGATATGATAACAATAATAAGATGGTTGCTCCAGGTATATATGTATATGCAGTGGACATTCCAAAAGAAGGTATAAAAAAAGGAACGATTGAAGTTTTTAAGTAATTAGAATAAAATGAGAAAGCTATTTTTTTCAGTACTGTTATTGAGTGCTTATGGAATAAGTGCTTATGAGAGTAAATTTTTGATGGAATATACAATGGAACGTTCATCAATCAACACAAACGAAAAGGTTGAAAATCTCTCCGTGATAAACGATAACTTGATATTTTCAAGGGGCGGAAAGATTTATACAACTCTTTTTAACATGGACAATGATCTTAGAATGGGGGAAGAACGTTCAGATTTAAATGCTTTGCATATTAGTGGACAGTTCTCTGAATACAATGGCGTGTTGTATTATTCTTCTAATGGTTTATTGTGCTCTTCTGTGATGAAGAATGGCTTGTGGGTATCGGAAGGTGAACTGAAAATAGATGGCTACGGTAGTCAAAGAGAGAAAGGTAAGGGGTCATCTTTGTTCTATGGACGATGGTCTTATGAGACTAAAGGGAAGACAAAGGACCCAATGTATAATCCATTCATCGCCAATAAAGGTAAACGTCTTTATTTTACCTCTACAATGGAAGGAGGAAAGGGTGGAAGAGATATTTGGTACATCGAACGTAATGCGGATGGAAAAACTTGGTCTGCTCCAATTAATGAGGAGTCTGTTAATACTGATAAAGACGAAGACTATCCAGTTTTGATGTCTGACAATACCTTGTATTTTTCATCTAATCGCGATTCGAAATTAAAAGGATACAATATCTATAAAAAGAATTTGTCAGATAAAAAACCTGCTGTTCAGTTAGAATCTATGTATAATAGTAATGGTAACGATATTAACTTTGTGGTTGTTGGTGGAATACCTTATTTCTTGTCTGATAAAAATGGTATTCAAAACATCTACTTTGCAAAGTTGAAAGAGGTTGACAATGACTGATAAATGATAAAAATGTAACACAATGAGACACCGAAAAAAAATATTGGGTGCAGTATTTCTGTTGGGACTTTCCTTCTCCCTCAGTGCACAACAAGACATGCTACTGACGCAGGAGTACTTCTCAAGGGTGAACCGAAATCCGGCTGCAACGGGAAATTCAAATGACATTGATATCTTCCTGCATGGTCGTATTCAATGGGTAGGAGTGGACAATGGA
>JAFZLC010000054.1 GCA_017551675.1 Paludibacteraceae bacterium
CTTCTTGCAGAGGAGCTACTGGGCGGGAGTGACATGGAGACCAGACGTGCGAGACAAGATGCAACAACACATTTTGGCATTCACTCTAGGTTTTGATATTAAGAAATTCAGATTCGGTTATTCGTATGACTTAGGCATTGGCGCAGATAGCCAATTGCCAGCCAACACACACGAGGTGATGTTGTCATACGGAATAGGGAAGAAAAACAAGGAATAATGATTAACAAGTAGACGGAAATGGGAAAAAAATTCATCAACTCTATACTCTTCTTCATTATATGCTGTAATGTGTTCGCTTATGAATTTAACAGATCAGAATATTATGTGAAGGTGGAGCCTACTGGTGCAGGAGATGGATCCTCATGGAAAGATGCCATGGGTGCCCAAACTTTTGCTGTGGCACTTTCTAAACAGTCTACAGTTAAGGCGGGCGTGACATTCCACTTAGCATCAGGTACATATCTTCCAGAGTATGATCCATTTGTTGATGAACATGAAAATTATACGGATAATGAAAAAGCAAGATTCAAAGCATATTACATTTCCAAACCAATAAATATCATTGGAGGTTATTCTGCAAGTCCTAAGGATGGCGATAAACCAAATCCGTCACTCTATCCAACAATCATAAGTGGAGATGTCTTGGGGGATGACAGTAGGATTGACAGATACGCAAATATTTATGACAACTTATACAATTTGTTTTGTATTGATTTGTCAGAAAAAAAACAATGTACTTTTTTTGGACTAACACTTAGAGGAACCCAAGCGAGGAAAGATGCAGATGATGGTGCTTTCAGACTAGGAAAATATCTAAATACTAGAGAAATAGGAATTATTTTGAAAGTGGATAGATGCACAATGGAATA
The DNA here is from genome assembly GCA_017551675.1 of Paludibacteraceae bacterium. Taxonomy (GTDB): domain Bacteria; phylum Bacteroidota; class Bacteroidia; order Bacteroidales; family Paludibacteraceae; genus UBA1181. The sequence goes on from JAFZLC010000054.1 coordinate 870, forward strand.
CTTGTCAAAAGCAATTTCAAGAGAAATAAATAATGATGAATTAGAAGTGGTGAATTGTACGTTTGACAATGTGTCGGAAATATATATATATCCATACAAGGCTAGTTTTAATTCATGTACATTTAGTAATAATGGACAGGTATCATTCTTCCCCCAAAAATTGGAAATCAAAAATTGCACTTTCTATGAAACCGTTTTTTCTATGGATGTGGACGATGAAATTCTATTCCATAACAATACGGTGGTGGTAGAAGCAAAAACAGAAAGTGTTGTTTTGTATGATGATAATGAGGATTATGCTCAAAATATATCTTTGATTGGAAATATCTTTGATTGTTCATTGAATTATTACAAATATGGAAAAAGCATATTAATATCCAAATACAACTTGTATAGAGAAATTAATGAGAAAATGGAACAAAATATCTCTCTTTCTGATTATGTTTCATCTTATGTGAATAGAATTTTAGAAAAGGATAGAGATGAGGTCTATTTAGGGAAAAATCATGGTTATACGAGAACTGTTAAACTCACGAGAGATCGATTGCCGAATGGAAGATCCATTCATTTTGATTTATCAGAGACGTCTGTAACAACCGACCAAAGAGGTGTGGCTCGTTTTGATTATACTTGTGTGGGGTCATACGAGAAAAGAGATACGGTTAAAACCTATGAGGATCATACAATTATTGTTAATGAAGATTTCTATGGTAAGAAGTATACTAAAATAGGAATTTATGATAGTGTTCCTGTTGTCTTGCCGAACACCGTTGGGTGTGATAGTGTAACATTACACAAACTATATGTGCTACCAAATGATAAAAGGAGTACCTTTTATGTGAAGTCAAATGGAACGGGTGATGGTTCTTCTTGGAATAATGCCATGTCGCCAAAGGATTTTGCCTTCCGTTTGTACTTGTCTCAAGCGGTAGACACTTTCCATGTGGCAGCGGGTACTTATAAACCAATTAAAATAGATAATGTAAGAACTTATTATCGTTCCATACCAGTCTGCATAATAGGTGGATACCCTGAAAATAGTAGTGATCCATCACAAAAATCTGATCCTATTCGCTACAAAACTATTTTTTCAATAGATTATAATGGTGATAATCCAAGTGATCTTCAGAATAATTGGCAGGATGATTCATATACGGTTTTCTCTTATACCCCTACGAAACCAGGGAAAAGTTTAATCTCTGGAATTGTTTTTGAAGGGGGAAAAATAGCAAGAGATGGAATGAATGCACAGTGCACAATTGAAGAAAATGATGTTAAAGTTGGCGAGTTTAACTTTAATCAGTGTGAGTTCAGATATTCTTTAGCTAAAAGTATTCGTTTCGGTAGTGTTGGAGTATTGAATGTTAACAATTGCTATTTCAACAAAGTTGAATCGCCTACCTATTACAAAGAAGGGTCTATTAATGTTAATGCTTGTACTTTTGAAAATAACAGTTGTAACTTTACAGCTTTGGATGGCCGTACTATAAACGTCTCTAACTGTACCATGTTTGACTGCAATAAACTCAATCTTTCTTTAAATAGTGCGCCATCATCAGAAATTAAATTTTCGAATAATACAATCTATTCTCCATCGGTTGTGACAACTCTATTTCTTAGCTCGTCATCAACAAATAATCTATATTTGACAGGAAATATTATACAGGGGAATATTAATACAGATGAATTAAAAGATCTACATTCAAAATACAACGTTTTCCTTAAATCTGATGAGGACGTCAATTCATTTGAAACCAATTATTTTGTCAGTGATTTCTCTTCCTTCTTAGAGAACCAATTGTATCATGTTGAAAATATTGTTCCTCCTGTTATGATTATGACGTCGGATACTCTCCCTGATGGGACCTCCTTGCGTTTCCCTCTTTCCGAAACGTCTGTTACTACCGATCAAAGAAATATGAATCGAATTCGTATGACTAGTATCGGTTCTTATGAAGCAGAATGCCGAAAAGATTCATCGTATCTAACGGTAACAGACACGATCAATGCGGGAGACATCTATATGGGAAAACGTATTACGACCGAAGGCTTGAATTATGGTGTGGATACTTTATATAACATAATGGGGTGTGATAGTTTGATATTCCATCCAGTGTATGTTCTTCCTGAAAAGTCTATACCAACTGCGTTTACACCATTTGATTCAAATGACAAAAACAACATATTCATGCAGGGGCATGAAGTTTATATTTATGATATCTATGGTATTTTGATTTGTCATTCTACTAATGGTTGGAACGGCAAGATAAATGATGAGAATGCGAGCGCTGGTATTTATGTATATGCGGTTAGAATGTATTCTGGAGAATATAAAAGAGGTACCATCGAATTGTTATTGCCACAATAACAATTCATCGAAGGCTTTAATAGGATAACAATATGAAGATAAGGAAAAAAATAAATGTGATGAGATACAGAAAAAAAATAATAGGTGCGCTATTTTTGTTGGGACTTTCCTTTTCCCTCAGTGCACAACAAGACATGCTACTGACGCAGGAGTACTTCTCAAGGGTGAACCGAAATCCGGCTGCAACGGGAAATTCAAATGACATTGATATCTTCCTGCATGGTCGTATTCAATGGGTAGGAGTGGACAATGGA
>JAFZLC010000055.1 GCA_017551675.1 Paludibacteraceae bacterium
CGATAGAACAATTCTCTTCCAAACCTAAAAGTTCATAGTATGGTTTCAAATTAACATGATATGTCGAGGATCGTTCATTTTTATACTCATATTCATCAAATTCCGTTCGCAGTGAAGAGTATCGATTCTTGAAATATTCAAAGTAATTCTTGTTGAACTTAAGTTGTGTCATTATATCCATCAACAATTTCCACTCATCATTGTGAATGCCGTCTTCCACAACTGACAATTTAAAAAGCATCTCCATCAATTGCTTTCTCTCTCCAAGATCTCTACCTCTCATGGTTTCAATAGCCTCTTTCAACTTCGAATCCGATTCTGTTTTTTGAAAAACGTGAGCTTCCAACTCGTCTTCACTGAACCAATCAGACAAAAATCGTACCTGTTCCTCACTCACATCTTCATTCAACTTACATACTTCACGAATAAATGGGAAATAATGGATAAGAGACTTTCCCAAATTGGCTCGTCTAGATACATAAGACTCTATTTGATCTTTCGTCATTCCCCATTTCTTCTCGAAATGTTGATAAAGGGAATCGGATAAAATATTACAAAAAAAATCCGCAAAGAACATCCATAAAAAAAATGATAACATAAACACAATAGTCCAAATGCCGTCTATTAGTTCAAAAGTAACCAAAAAACCCAATAAAACAAAAGGGAAAAGCAGTATTATCGTTGTCAATAATATAATCACAAAGACCACCCAATTTTTTTGCCTTACTATCTTTTCTTTTTTCATAACTATATAAATTTATTATTCATCCCCTTAGCATCTCATATGCTTCGTTGATTTTAGTCATCATCGCTTCACACTCTTCAATTCTTCCCGCATTCTTCGGTAAATCTGGATGGTGTTGCATGGCTAATGAATGGTATGCTCGCCTCATCTCCTCGATAGAACAATTCTCTTCCAAACCTAAAAGTTCGTAGTATGGTTTCAAATCACCATGATATGTCGAGGATCGTTCATTTTTATACTCATATTCTTCAAATTCCGTTCGCAGTGAAGAGTATCGATTCTTGAAATATTCAAAGTAATTCTTGTTGAACTTAAGTTGTGTCATTATATCCATCAACAATTTCCACTCGTCATTGTGAATGCCGTCTTCCACAACTGACAATTTAAAAAGCATTTCCACCAATTGTTTTCTCTCCGTAATATCACTCCTTCTCATGGTTTCAATAGCCTCTTTCAACTTCGAATCCGATTCTGTTTTTTGAAAAACGTGAGTTTCCAACTCGTCTTCACTAAACCAATCAGACAAAAATCGTACCTGTTCATCTCTCTCATCTTCATTCAACTTACACACTTCTCGAATAAATGGGAAATAATGGATAAGACACTTTCCCAAATTGGCTCGTCTAGACACATAAGACTCTATTTGATCTCTCGTCATTCCCCATTTCTTCTCGAAATGTTGATAAAGGGAATCTTGATAAAACACCATTTCTCTAATAAGTATTGTACTGAGAGGGCATGATATAAAAAATATAAAAATAATCCAAGTTTCTGCTTTTATTAATTGACCCAAACAAACATAAAGTAGAAAAAAAACAATAAAAGGTAAAAACACTATTATCAATGACAATAATACATTCAAAATACCTACCCATTTTTTTTGCCTTACTATCTTTTCTTTTTTCATAACATATATATTTCTAGATATGGCGAGTTCTATATTTTCACCATTTAAACAAAAATAAGAATTCTGACGCATATTAGCGGCATCGCATCGTAGAAAAAAATATCTTTGCAAAAATTTTACAAATGGAGAGATTGAAACGATACAACGACTACGCTTCCTATCTGAAAGCTCTTTTCCCTCATCGAATGCAAAAAATAACCATTCATGCAGGTTTCTCCTGTCCCAACAGAGATGGCAAGGTGGAATATGGCGGTTGTACCTACTGCAATAATCAAACGTTCAATCCCGACTATTGCACACCCGACAAATCCATTACGCAACAACTCACAGAAGGTATTGACTTCTTTCGAAAAAAATATCCAGACCAACGTTATCTGGCTTATTTCCAAGCCTACACCAACACATACGGCTCTTTTGAAACTTTACGTCAGAAGTACGAAGAAGCCCTCAGTCACCCGCTTGTCGAGGGACTAGTCATTGGTACGCGACCTGATTGCGTCGACAACCAACTTCTGGATTACCTACAAGAGTTAAGACAATCGCACTACATCATGATTGAATATGGAGTGGAATCCACGCTCGACAGAACATTGGACTTGATCAACAGAGGTCACTCATACGCAGTGGCGGAAAAGGCCATCAGAGAGACTGCCCAAAGGAATATCGAAACCTGCGTTCATCTTATACTAGGGTTGCCACAAGAAGATGAAAACGAGATTTTATCGCACGCAGACAAAATCTCAACGCTTCCCATCCGATGCATTAAACTTCATCAACTGCAACTCATCAAAGGCACTAAGATGGCTCAGCAATACCAAGAACACCCCGAATGGTTTCACCTCTACTCCGCTGACGAATACATCAACCTGCTTGTCCGTTTCATCGAACGACTCAACCCAGATTTCGTTATCGAACGGTTTATCTCTCAATCACCTAAGGAACTATTACTTAACAATGGTTGGAACCTAAAAAACTACGAATTCACCGACAAATTAGAAAAGAGAATGAACGAATTAAACATCATTCAAGGAAAGCATTTTCAAATAAGAAAAATTTAACCCACCATAATTCTATATTTCCATTAAGAATTATTAACTTTGCATTTAATTCGCATAAAATTAAGTAAAGTAAAAAAAGGATATGCCACAAACATCTAATCGTGGACAATTAATGCCACAATCGCCAATCAGAAAGTTGGTTCCCCTTGCAGACAAAGCCAAGGAGCGTGGAATAAAGGTATACCATCTGAACATTGGTCAGCCCGATTTAAAGACGCCTAAGATAGCCTTAGACTCCTTAAAGAAGATCGACAGGGAGATTCTTGAATATAGTCCGAGTGACGGTATCAAAAGTTTGAGAGTCAAATTGGCGGAATATTATCACAAATTCAACATTGATGTAACGGCAGACGATATCATAATCACTTGTGGAGGATCGGAAGCGGTAAACTTTGCATTCATGGCATGTTTGGATCCAGGCGATGAAATCATCGTTCCTGAACCTGCATACGCGAATTACACTGCTTTTGCTATTGCTGCAGGTGCGACCATCAAACCGATTCTTTCTTCCATAGAAGAAGGGTTCGCCCTCCCTCATATCGAGAAGTTCGAAGAGATGATCACCCCTCGTACAAAGGGAATCCTTATTTGCAATCCTAACAACCCAACCGGATATCTCTACAACCAAAAAGAGATGAACAAAATCCGTGATTTGGTTAAAAAATATGACCTTTACTTATTCTCAGACGAGGTATATCGTGAATTCTGCTATACGGGTGCACCTTATATCTCCGCATTTCACCTTAAGGGAATCGAAGAGAACGTCATTCTATTCGATTCAGTCTCCAAACGTTACAGTGAATGTGGTATCCGCGTAGGTGCTTTGGTAACTAAAAACGCAGAGGTGAGAAAAAGCGTCATGAAGTTCTGTCAAGCAAGACTTAGTCCCCCTTTAATCGGACAAATCATTGCAGAGGCTTCTATGGACACGCCTGAAGAATACATGCTGGAAATGTACAACGAATATGTGGAGAGACGTAAATATCTAATCGACGGATTGAACCGCATTCCAGGTGTCTACTCTCCTATTCCTATGGGTGCATTCTACACGGTGGCTCGTCTGCCAATCGACGATTCAGACAAATTCTGTGCATGGCTGCTCAATGATTTCAACTACGAAGGTCAAACCGTCATGATGGCTCCTGCTTCTGGTTTCTACACAGGACATGAGATTGGCAAAAACGAGGTTCGTGTGGCCTACGTGCTTGAAAAAGAGGAATTATCAAAGGCTCTATTCGTGCTGAAAAAAGCACTTGAAGTATATCCAGGACGTACAATTTAATTTGTACGTCCTTTTTAATTCCCCCTCCTATGAACTACGAATTATTCATAGCAAAAAGAATTTTTTTCAGTAAAAAAGGCAAGGAACGGATATCTCAACACATGGTTCACATTGCCACAGGGGGAATTGCTATCAGTTTGGCTGTTATGCTCATCGCCATTGGCGTTGTCATCGGATTCAAACAAGAAGTGAGAAACAAGTTGATCGGATTTGGCTCCCATATCCAAGTTTCCGCCTCCTTCTCCAACCAAACCTATGAAACACAACCCATTCAATTTGATTCTACCACCATCTCCTTATTAAGAAACACTTCTGGAGTAAAACACGTACAACGTTTTGCCACTCAACCAGGCATACTGAAGGTGAATGAAGATTTTCAAGGCGTCGTGCTGAAAGGTGTCGACAAAGATTTCAACTGGGACTTTTTCCAAAAGAACCTTGTTGAAGGATCCACCTTCGAACTCTCCGACTCCTCCTCTTCCAACCAATCTCTCATATCCAAGAAGATGGCTGACCTGATGCAACTATCCTTAGGCGATAAATATCACATCTATTTCGTCATCAACGGGAAAGTGCGCGTCCGTCCACTCGAAGTGACCGGCATCTACTCATCTGGCTTCTCCGACTATGACAAACTCTTCATCATCGGAGATATCCGTCATGTGAGAAAACTCAACCAATGGGAAGATGACCAATGCAGTGGCGTGGAAATCGAAATCAATGATTTCCAAAAACTTGCAGAGACATCAGATGCCATCTATTCCTCAATAGGCAATAAACGCGATCAATCGGGGAATTTTTATATGATAAAAACCATACAAGAGATTAATCCTCAAATATTCAGTTGGTTGGATCTGTTAGATATGAATGCGAAAGTCATTCTCATCCTGATGATGTTTGTTGCTGGATTTACAATGATCTCTGGCCTCCTCATTTTGATTTTAGACAGAACCAATATGATTGGTGTCTTAAAAGCTTTAGGTGCAAGCAATATCAGTGTTCAGAAACTATTCTTCTACGTATCCCTTCTAATCGTGGGCAAAGGAATGATTATCGGCAACCTACTGGGCTTAACCCTCTGCTTCCTGCAAAAGAACCTGCATATCATCAAACTCGACCCTGATGTCTACTACGTAAATGCCGTACCCGTTGAAATACCTTTTATCTACATTATCTTAGTCAATATCGGCGTCTTCTTCATCTCATCTCTCATTCTTCGTGCCTCTACCTTCATCATCACGAAGATATCTCCTATCAAATCCATCCGATTTGAATAATAATAAATGAGTCGCTTCGCGAGAAATCTCACAAATCTGTTCAAAGGACACTCTTTTATGTGCACTAATATGAATTTATATGATATGAGTCGCTTCGCGAGAAATCTCACAAATCTATTCAAATCTTACAAATCTCTATTACAGAAACTTATTGTTATCTGTTATCAAGTTCACAAACATATTTGTCGGATTTGTAACGATTTGTAAGATTTCTGTCCGAAGGACACTCCTTTATGTGCGCTAATATGAATTTATATGATATGAGTCGCTTCGCGAGAAATCTTACAAATCTATTCAAATCTCACAAATCTATTATAATAGTTGATACTCTGTTATCAAATTCATTTTGGAAACATATTTGTCGGATTTGTAAAGATTTGTATGATTTCTGTCCGAAGGACACTCCTTTTATGTGCACTAAATTTTTAATCTATATTAATGGAGTATCTGCCAAAAATATTTTTTGTGTGATTTTTACGCAAAAAAGTTTGTTATTTCAAAAATCTGTTTTATTTTTGTCGTGTATAATTTACACAAAATAGAAATAAAGATGTCATACACGTATAAATATCCACATCCGGCAGTCACGACAGACTGTGTCATCTTCAGTTTTGATGGCATTGATCTAAAGGTGTTGCTAATAGAAAGAGGTAATGATCCTTTCAAAGGTCATTGGGCATTCCCTGGTGGTTTTTTAAACATGAATGAGAATGCAGAGCAAGGCGCGTTACGAGAATTACAAGAAGAAACAGGACTGACTCCGAATTACATAGAACAATTTCACACATTCACAGGCGTAGACAGGGATCCACGCGAAAGAGTCGTTTCCATCGCCTATTTAGCATTGATAAAACCAACAGATGTAAAAGGTGGTGATGATGCGAGTGATGCCAAATGGTTCAGTTTGAAAGGGCTTCCGCCATTAGCGTTCGATCACGAATATATCTTTCGTGTTGCCCAGCAAGCATTACGGGAGCGTATCTATTTTGAATCAATAGGTTTTGATTTATTGGGTGATTGTTTCACCATTCCTGAGGTACAACGTCTGTACGAAGCGATTCTGAACATTCGATTCGACAGGAGAAACTTTCAGAAAAAGCTGTTGCTGATGGACATTTTGGAGGAGATTGACGACAGGGAGTCTACAGAGGGCAAAGAGAATCAAACAATGACAAGAGGCAGAAAAGCAAAAAAATACCGATTTAATCGAAAGAAATATGAAAAGATGAAAGAGAGTGGCCATTTCAAATTTGAATTTTGATCTCACATTAAGGGAGTTCAATAAAATCTTTTCAACACGAGAGAATTAATCAAAAGTAGAACTAAAAAATTTATTACTATGTACGGTGCAATTATTGGAGACACGACAGGGTCTATTTATGAATTTAACAATGTGAAGAGGACAGACATCCCATTATTTACAGATAGAAGCAACTATACCGATGATAGTGTCATCACCATGGCTGTGGCCAATTGGTTGCTAACAGACCCTTCACAATCACCGAAGGCCTTGGAGGAATCGATTGTGGGAATAGCTCACGATTTCAAGAATCCGATGGGTGGATATGGTGGTTCTTTTTTCAGATGGCTTTTTACCACGAAAGAGAGGGCTCCTTATAACTCATGGGGCAATGGTTCAGCTATGCGTGTCAGTCCCGTAGGTTGGTTTTTCGACACTTTAGAGGAGACGGAGCGTGTAGCACAGATCTCGGCAGAGATTACACACAACCATCCAGAGGGCATCAAAGGTGCACAAGCCACAGCCGCAGCCATCTTTATGGCGCGTACCAACCACAGTAAAGAAGAGATCAAGAAGTATATCGAAGAGAAGTACGGATACAACCTACATCGCACCTGCGATGAAATCAGACCCACCTACTTTTTCAATGAAAGTTGTCAGGAGACGGTTCCCGAAGCAATCATCGCCTTTCTCGACAGCACAGATTTTGAGAATGCCATTCGTTTAGGTATCTCGCTAGGTGGCGACTCCGACACGCTAACCTGCATTACAGGTGCCATTGCAGAAGCATACTACAAATCGATTCCTGCTTATATGATCGACGAGATCAACAAAAGGATTCCAGACAGATTCAAGGAGATTATTCAAGGAGTGATCGAAAAGAGTTATTACAAGGAAATCTGGGGAAAATAGTAGAGGAGCACGGCCGTGCGTCTCTGCGGCCAGCCACATCACGTTTATCTGTGCTCCCCTGAATAATTTGGGGTACGCTTTTTGGATCAAAGATTTGGAGATTTAGGGGGCAAAATATAAATTTGCATAGAAATATATCCGTAAATAATACTGGAGACAACTCCATAAAGAGTTCATAATATGCAAACATCAACCTTAAATAAAGCACAACTTGAGATTCTTGACATGATGTCATTTGTCAAGACGCAAGAGACTTTGTCTGAACTCAAGCAAGTAATATCCAATTACTTTGCTTCTGAATTAGAGAAAGAGATGAATCACTTATGGGAAACAAAAGAAATGACGGAGGAAAAGGTAGAAAGTTTCAAAACATTACATGAACGAACACCTTATAAATGATGATAGGAAGAATTGTATTGGACACAAATTGCCTGATTATGGCAATCTCCGCGAAAAAAACCTACCACAAAATATGGGAATCCTTCTTGAAAGGAGATTTTGAGCTTTGCATCAGCAATGAAATTTTGGAAGAATATGAGGAAGTAATTGCAAGGAACATTAGTAATAAAGTATCAGAAATAGTCATATACACTTTATTAACAAGAAAAAATGTCAAACGGTTTGACCCCCATTTTCGATTCAATTTAATCAAGCAAGATATGGATGACAATAAATTTGTTGATTGCGCAATCGTGGCAAATGCAAAATGCATCGTTTCGGAAGACCATCACTTTGACATTCTAAAAAACATAGATTTCCCCAAAGTTAACGTTTTAGGAATTGACGAGTTTGTGAAACAACTAAGAGAAGGATAGTCAACAAACAAAAAAGTCTCGACATGTATCATTATATAGAAAGCCGCATCCAATGGGTGCGGCTTTTATTTTTCATATCTGATAAACAATTTAAATTTTCTTCCATTTTTCATCGCGAACCTTATAGATTCGTTCGATGATATCAATCACCTTCAAGCCTTCTAACACGTTTGTGGTGATACTTCCGCATTCATTGAGTTTCTCCACCACATTTTGAATCACATAATGGTGATTCTGTGCAGATCCCTTGTATTCACCATAATCATTAGGCGGATTACTTGGAGCCAATTCAGGCATCTCATAATCTTTGATGTGGCAATAAACCACTTCATTCATATATTGTCCTGCTACCTTTATCGTACCTTTTTCTCCAATGATGGTGATACTACTTTCCAGATTTGTATTCCAGACAGAAGTTGAATAATTCAGACAACCCATTCCTCCATTTATAAAATCGAAGGTTACGACACCGCTGTCTTCAAAGTCTGTTAGTTGTTGATGATTAAAATCGTGGAAATTTCCATTGATATTGGTTATATCGCCAAACAGCCAATACATGATGTCGATGAAGTGTGAGAACTGAGTGAAGAGTGTTCCTCCATCCAATGTTCCATCACCATGCCAGTTTCCTTTCTTATAGTATCGCTCATCACGATTCCAAAAGCAATTGAGTTGCACCATATAGATATCACCCAATAGTTTATTGGTAATGACCTCTTTCAACCAAACAGAAGGTGGAGAATAGCGGTTTTGCATGACACAGAAGACATGTCTCGACACCTCCAACGATTTGAAGACTACCTTTTCCGCATCATTTTTCTTCAAGGCGATGGGTTTTTCCAACACCACATGGTATTTATGTTCCAACGCTTTTATCGCATATTCCGCATGATAAGCATTCGGAGTACAGATATTCACCACATCTAGATCCAAGCCTGCATCCAACAGTTCGTCTATCGAACGGAAATAAGGTACGTTTATATCAGCCAAGCCCACTTCCTCCTTAGGCAATATATCACAAACGGCTACCAATTCGGCGTTTTCATTCCGACGTATCATCTCTGCATGTCGTTTTCCGATATGCCCCTGACCAATCACGGCGAATTTAATCTTTTTCATACTTACTCAACTCTTTTTACGAAATCATTCTGCAATTGGTAACGCTGTCCGGTCTCCGAACATGTAGCGTACCCCTTATCATCAAATTCTAATTTCATTCCATGTTCACTCACCCACCCAATTTGTTTGGCTGGATTGCCTACCACCAAGGCATACGGTTTCACATCCTTCGTTATCACCGCACCTGCTCCTATCATGGCGTAGGCTCCTATCTTATGACCACAAACAATAGTGGCATTGGCACCTATGGATGCGCCCTTACACACCAATGTCTCTCTAAATTCATCTTTTCGACAAATGAAACTGCGAGGGTTGATTACGTTTGTGAAGACCATCGAGGGTCCCAGAAACACATCATCCTCACAAATCACGCCAGTATAAACAGATACATTGTTCTGTATTCTTACATTTTTACCTAATACAACCTTGGGCGATATGACAACATTCTGTCCTATGTTACACCCTTCTCCAATCACGCTATCCGCCATGATATGAGTGAAATGCCATATTCTTGTTCCCTTTCCAATAACACAAGGGGCATCAACAACGGCTGTATTATGTACAAAGTAATCTAACATTGGCTCTGAAAAAAATCCTTTATTACTTGAACGATATATTGTAACTGTTCGTCATCCAATTCTGTATGCATAGGGAGTGACAACACCGTCTGCGACAATCTTTCCGCTACAGGGAAATCACCTTCTCCATATCGATCACTCTGATAGGCTTTCTGCAGATGAAGCGGTATCGGATAATAAATCATGGATGGTATCTCATGTTCCTTTAGATAGGCCTGCAATTGGTCTCGTCGTCCATCCGTCACCTGCAAGGTGTATTGATGAAAGACATGCGTACTCTTCTCTCCTATCTGTGGCAAAATCAGTTCTTTTACCGACTGTAGTGAACGAGTATAATATGCAGCAGCTGCCTGTCTTTTCTCGGTGTACTCCATCAAACGACGCAGTTTCACATCCAACACGGCCGCCTGAATACTATCCAATCGAGAATTCACACCTACTCGATCATGATGATAACGCACCTTCATTCCATGATTGGCAATGCAACGTATCTTCTCCGCTAAATCGTCATCATTTGTAAATAAAGCGCCGCCATCTCCATAGCAACCTAAGTTTTTCGAAGGAAAGAAAGAGGTACAACCAATATGTCCCATGCATCCTGAAAGGCAACTCTCTCCGTTACTGAATGTATAACGCGATGCAATAGACTGACACGCATCCTCCACCACATACAAATGGTGTTCTTTGGCAATGGATAAGATTTGTTCCATATCTGCGTTTTGTCCAAACAGATGTACGGGAACGATGGCTTTCGTCTTCGGTGTAATCACCTTTTTCAAAGAATCAACAGAGATGCAAAAAGTCTTCGGATCAACATCCACCAAAACGGGAGTCAAGCCAAGCAAAGCTACCACCTCAGCCGTAGCAATGAATGTGAAGGTGGGAGTGATGACCTCATCACCCGGTTTCAGGTCGAGAGACATCAATGCAATCTGCAAGGCATCCGTTCCATTACCAACAGGAATTACGTGTTTCACATGTAAAAACTCTTCCAAATGGTGTTGAAACTCAGTCACCTTCGCACCCTTAACAAAGGCTGCACTATCGATGACCGACTGGATTGCTTCATCAACTTCCGATTTTATATGTGAGTACTGACCACGGAGGTCAACCATTTCTATTTTTCGCATATCAACATCACAAATAATAGGGATTTACCTATTTCTCCGTAAAGATAATAGTTTGGTTGATTTTTGAAAAATTTTTTGAGAAATTTCTATTGGTGGGTTCGATAAATTCACATCCGAGTATAAAGGGCTCATATAAAAAAGAAAAATGAAGAATCGAACATAAATAGTTTTTTTTTATAACTTTGGCAAATAGTCTAACAAGTTAACACAAACCCATATGGCATACATTCCCACCCAAAATTTCCATGAATTCATTTTGAAGGAACTTATTGAAAAAAAGAATTTATCATTAAAAGAAGTAAAAGAGGAATTGATTAAACTTGAAATAGATGCCTCAAAAGTAGATTTGATCATCAATGATTTAATGCCTCAAATAAAAAAGCTGAAAAGGAAGAATGCTTTCATTACTATCATAACTGGTTTTATTCTCATAATAGTATCTATATTGCTACTTTTTCTATCGGGAGGTTTCTTTTTCTATGGTATAATGATTTTTGGTATAATTGCAATTATATACGGAATCATAACGCTAATTAAATTTTCATTCTAAAAAAGGCGTTTAAAAACAATATGAAAAGCTATTGTGAATTTAAGCAACTAACCTTCGTTTTCTGATAGCTACTTTCTTACCATCACTCTAAAGTACAAAACATGGATTCAAAGAATAAAGACACACATATAGCAAGCATAAGATTAATACATACGATAGTGTGTATGTTAGTCACCGCAATCGGAGGATTCTATCTGATGAGCAGACTTGACATATACTACAACGGAAACGGACCTAAGTGTGGCTTTCATATATTTTCATGGCTAATTCCACTTGCTATGTTTGTTGTGTTGGATCTGCTTGGGTTTTACGTTATCCATAGAGTTGCGCAGAAAAGTCACAACAAGGATTTTTCCATATTAGACAAGTGTATGTTAGCTGTATTATTGATTGCAATGCTCTTTTTTACGTATATTTTTTTCAAAAATGATTCATTTCTCCTTTACTTCCCCATACCTTTGTATTTAATAGGCTTCGGACTGATATTAAGAAAAACATACACAGGTTCTGGTAAAATAACCATTCCTGTTATTATCTGGAAGATATTTCCGCTATTAATTTCTCTGATAAAAGGCGTCCTAGTTTTATACATATCTTTTTTAATCATCGCTATCGTCTGTGGAGGAATCAGTTGGATTTGCGATAGAAAGATTTCATCGATGTTATCTGAAGAAGATGCATAAAGGAGATATTTTACAATCCCGGTCACATCAAATTTAATTAGATTGAGGATATTTAGTTTAGGTGATTTTTGGAATTTTTTCGAAGAATTTCTATTGTTGGCTTCTATTATACGCTTCCAACCTCTCGTTCAGCAGGTCACATAGTTCTTGTGCTTTCATATTCGAACCTACAGTAGATAGCACTTCCTGAGCATTTATCGCTTGCTTGTTGAAAGATCGGAGAATTCGACTAATGACACCTGACTCATTCATCTTATGCAACTCCACATTGGGTTTGTAATGTATGGCAATAAGTTTCTGATGGTTCACTTTTTTCAACGTAAATGATTTCACATCAGCAAAATTGACAACGAACGATCTTATACCATGATAAGTAACGCGTTCCGCTGTAATTGTCATAAAAGGCTCTGCACTCAGTATCCTTCTAAATGTGTTATAGAGCAAAACAAGACCTCCAACTCCAAAAAACACAACACCGAGCCATAGCATGATCGTATCATAATGACTTACGTTATACCTACGATATAAGAAAAAGAGACCCGAAGCAGCGAATGCGAAGCATCCTAAGGTCATCAGGATCATCCGCAAATGAGATTGGTAAATTCTTATTTCATCCATACTTTTTATTAGGTGAGGTTATATTTAATACTCCACATCCACCAGAAATAACCCTTGTGCAGGTACCGACATGCCAGCAGCACAGCGATCTTTCTTTTCAATGATGTCGCAAAACTGATCAACAGTTAGTTTGCCCTTCCCCACCTCAATCAACGTACCCACAATGGCGCGCACCATATTGCGTAAGAAACGGTTGGCTTTTATGGTAAAGACCATGCCATATTCCGTGGGTTCCCATTGAGCATGATAGATTGTGCAATTGTTGGTCTTCACATCTGTATGCACCTTTGAGAAACTTGTGAAATCAGTGTAATTCATCAACTTACCAGCGGCTTCATTCATGGCGTTCATATCCAATGCGAATGTGTATTTGGCTGAATAATCTGAAAGAAATGCGGATTTCTTTGTGGTGATATAATATTTATACGTTCTCGATTTAGCACTAAACCTTGCATGACAATCAGGCGCCACCTCGTAGATTGAATCAACGGCAATATCCTTCGGCAGCATGTTGTTCAACTTACTGACAATCAAATTTGTATCATCTATTTTCTCCTCCACGTCAAAATGTGCAAACATGCATTTGGCATGCACACCAGCATCCGTGCGCCCTGCACCGACCAATTCAATGGGGCGACGCAAGACCACCGACATGGTTTGGGTCAGTTCAGACTGCACCGAAACGTCGTTTGGCTGTTCTTGCCAGCCATGATAATTTGTACCTTTATAAGAGAATTTGATGAAGTAACGCAAAATGGAAGAATTAACATTTCACATTCAATCCCTTCAACACCTCACGAATTTTCTCGTAAGTAACCATTCGAGTTGGAACAAGTGGCAAACGCAACTTGTTTTGAATATAGCCCATCAATGAAAGCATACACTTTGCACCCGCAGGATTACCATCCACGAACAACAGATCGAACAAATCTGTAAACTTCTGATGAATCACACGAGCTGATTCGTAATCACCTTGCAGACTCAATCGAACCATGCGACCAAACTCCTTAGGGAAAGCATTTCCAATAACAGAAATCACGCCTTGCGCACCCATTGTAATCAACGGATACGTAATACCATCATCACCAGAGATGACTATGAAATCCTTTGGTTTACGTTTGATGATATCATTAATCTGATCCATATTTCCGCAAGCCTCCTTGATGGCGATGATGTTCTCAAATTCACGCGCCAAACGGATGGTGGTATCAGGCAACATATTCACACCTGTTCGACCAGGAATATTGTATAAAATCACAGGCACCTTAGATGCCTCTGATATTGCCTTAAAATGTTGATAAATACCCTCTTGAGATGGTTTGTTATAGTAAGGAACGACAGACAAGATGGCATCGATGCCAGTAAAGTCATCGTTTTTCAATTTCTCAACAATTCCTCTTGTATTATTTCCTCCACAACCAAGGACAATTGGCACTTTGCCATTTACCTTATTCAGGACAAATTGAATGACAGACTTCTTTTCTTCTTCCGATAACGTTGGGGTTTCTGCTGTCGTACCCAGCACAACAAGATAGTCTATACCATTTTGGAGCTGATAATCCAAAAGGTTTCCGAGTGCATTAAAATCTATGCTCTCATCTTCGTTAAATGGAGTGATTAGAGCTATGCCTAATCCTGTAAATTTTGTCTGTGTCATCTTTTTCTTCTACCATATCTAATGGAATGCAAAATTATAAAAAATTCTATGCATTCTCTAATTTTTGGTTTTTATCGTTTTTAGATAATATAAAATTTGTTCCAACAAATCCACACGAGAGAGGGTCTCTGTCGGACTTATCTCCAAATCATATAGGGAATAGTTCTCTTTTTTCTTTCCACAGCGACAACGAGATTTGGATATTCCTGCCAAATATTTGAGTGGAAAATTCTCCTTTAATGTCAGGTCTATCATCACATCCGACTTGTCTGCGATATACCTTCCCTTGATTATTTTATTGGGGATGGAAAACAATGTGAGCGACTTAGGATTCAAATATGTCACTTTTTCTGAATCCTGACGAAGATACTCCTTTGATGAGACGAAACACCAGATACTCACAACCTTATCTGAGAGAGTCTGCATAATCTGATCCATCTCTGCATTATTGGGTCTTCCTTCATACGCCAATAGCACAGTGACCGTCTTGACATCATCCCAATTCAGAAATTGTTTTTCTCTTCTGAACTTTTTGTCAGATTCACTTAACTTTATTTGCCAATCAACATATTTTCTCTTTAGCTCTTCAAGCATTCCGTTTTCCCTCCTACTTTATCATTTGTTCAAACTCCTCTTCACTGATCATCTTCACATTCAATTTTTGCGCCTTCTCCAATTTAGCAGGTCCCATATTATCACCAGCTATCAGATAATCGGTCTTGGATGAGATGGAGGTTACATTCTTTCCTCCATTCTGCTCAATCAACTCCTTCAATTCATCTCTCGAATGATTCTGAAACGTTCCACTGATGATGATGGATAATCCAGCTAATTTATTTGAACGACTTTTCAAGGTCGACTCGTCTATTTGGAATTGTAATCCAGCCTCCTTCAATCTGTTGACAATCTCTCTGTTCTCTGCCGATGCGAAATAATCCAACACACTCTGCGCAATACGCTCTCCCACCTCATCAATGGCTTGCAAATCAGAGAAACTTGCCTTTTCTATATTCTCAATGGTCTTCAACGCATTGGCTATCTTCTTCGCTGTAGTCGCACCAACATAACGAATACCCAAGGCGAATAACACACGCTCAAATGGAACCGTCTTCGACCGTTCCAAACTCTCCATCACATTCTTCGCACTTGTCTCTCCCCACCTGTCTAAGCCAGCCAACTCATTGACATTCAACGTATATAGATCTGCTATATTTTTAATCATACCCTTTTGGTAAAGAAGATTCACATTCTCCTCTCCCAAATTGATATCCATGGCTTTTCGACTTACAAAATGCTCTATCCTTCCTTTGATTTGTGGAGGACAGTTTGCATCATTAGGACAATAATGTGCGGCTTCCCCTGCCTCTCTAACCAACGGAGAACCACACTCAGGACACTTCGTGATGAACTGCACCTTTGCGCCTATATCAATTCCCCTCTGATTATAATCCACACCAACTATCTTAGGGATAATCTCACCACCTTTTTCCACATACACCATATCTCCGATGTATAAGTCCAAAGAGTTGATGATATCCGCATTGTGCAAAGAGGCTCTCTTGACAATCGTACCCGATAACTGTACGGGTTCCAAATTGGCAACCGGCGTTATCGCACCTGTTCGACCCACTTGATATGAGACTGAGTTGAGTCGTGTACATGCACGTTCTGCCTGAAACTTATAGGCAATGGCCCAACGTGGCGACTTAGCCGTAAAGCCAAGTTGTTCTTGTTGTGCTATCGAGTTGACCTTCAATACAATACCATCCGTTGCAACAGGAAGGTTCTTTCTCTCCTCGTCCCAATAGTTGATAAATTCGAAGATCTCATCCACAGAATGGCAAACCTTCATGGCATCCGAAATCTTAAAGCCCCATTTACGAGCTTCATTCAGATTATCATAATGGGTATCTGCTGGCAAATTATCACCTAACAAATAATATAGATAGGAGTCCAACTTACGGTTAGCCACCTCCTTTGAATTCTGTGTTTTTAATGTACCAGACGCTGCATTACGCGGATTAGCGAACAATGGTTCCTCCTGCTCTGCACGTTCCTCATTCAACTTCTCGAAAATCTTCCATGGCATTAAAATCTCACCTCTGATTTCAAATGATACAGGATAAGAATCGCCTTGCAAGACCAAAGGAATGGAACGAATCGTCTTCACATTGGCAGTTACATCATCACCCTTCTCACCATCACCACGCGTCACAGCACGTATCAAACGTCCGTTTTCATACGTTAATGAGATGGATGTTCCGTCATATTTCAATTCACAAACAATCTCAAATGGTTCCCCGTCCAATCCTTTTGATACACGCTGATAGAAATCAGCCACCTCCTCTCTTGAGTAGGTGTTGCCTAATGAAAGCATCAAATACTTATGAGCGACCTGAGTAAACTCTTTCGAGATATCACTACCCACGCGCTGAGTTGGAGAGTTAGGGTCAAATGCTTCTGGATGAAGTTTTTCCAAATCTTGAAGTTCCTTCAATTTTTGGTCAAATTCAAAATCGGATATAGTCGGAGCCGACAACACATAATAGTTGTAATTATGCTGGTTCAACTCTTTCCTGAGTGCATCTATCCTTTGTAATTCATCCATCTGTATTTTCAAAATTTGAGCTAGTGAAACAATGACAATTCAATACTGATTAAAGACCGTTCGCCAACAAATAGCGTTCTGCATCCTTTGCTGCCTTACATCCGCTAGCCGCAGCTGTAATTGCCTGACGATAAGATGGGTCAGCCACGTCACCCGCAGCATATACACCCGGAATATTCGTTTGTGCTGTAGCACCTTTCGTCTTAATATAACCTTCTGCATCGAGATCAAGATACTCTGCGAAAAGGCCTGAATTAGGATGATGACCGATAGCCAAGAAGAGTCCGTCGACAGGTATGCTATATTCTTCCTGATTAGCTTCTCCTCTGTTTTTAAGTAATAGAGCAGACTCCACACCATTTCCGCCATCCAATCCTATCACCTCATGTTTATAGAGAATCTCTATTTTCTCGTTGTTGATTACTCTCTCTTTCATCACATTAGAAGCTCTCAACTTATCCTTTCGAACTGCCAAGTAAACCTTCGCACACATTCTTGAAAGATAAAGAGCATCCTCGCATGCGGTATCTCCACCACCGACCACGATTACGGTCTTCTTACGATAGAAGAAGCCATCACAAGTGGCACAAGCAGAAACGCCCATACCTGCATATTTCTTCTCATCATCCAAACCTAAATATTTAGCAGAAGCACCAGTAGAGATGATCACCGTCGTAGCCTCAATCTGTTTCTCTCCATCTATGGTTATGATGTTATGATTAGGTTTCAATACCGCTTTCGTAGCCATTCCCAAACGAATATCCGTTCCAAAACGAATGGCTTGCTTACGAATATCCTCCATCATCTCCGGTCCGGATATGCCGTTAGGATAACCCGGGAAATTCTCAATTTCCGTAGTAGTTGTTAATTGACCACCTGGCAAGATTCCTTCGTATAAGACAGGAGACAAGTTTGCTCTCGCCGCATAGATTGCAGCCGTATATCCTGCAGGACCAGATCCTATAATCAAACACCTTACTTTTTCTATTTCTGCCATATTTTTATGGTATTAAATTAGATATATAATAAAAAACCACGACTGTGATTTCCTTTAGATACTCACGCTATTAGTCTAATTATCTGAATATTATCGTAGGTCTACCACCTCTACATTCGGATTCTTGGCAACATTGAAAACAAATAAGCTATCCGCCAAATCCTTCTTATATTCAATCTTTGACAATTGGAAATGGGTGATGATTCCATTCTTACCTTTTAGTATGATGGTATTCAATTGCAATTCATCTTTTGTCATCAACAAGGTGATAATTGAATACTTACTATTCAAATCATTCGGATACAATTCAACCTTTTCCATTATCTTGTTTCCAACCTTTTCCTCACCCAAATAACGCATCTTATAGTCTGTCTTGCAAGACTTCATCAACAGGATGGGATTGATCTCTTTCATATCCTCCTTCTCTGGGTTACTGATTGTTACTTCATTCTCTTTCTTCATCAACACATACTGCGTCTTACCATCAAAATAAGTATCCACATCCGCAAGAGAGAGTTTGAATTTCTCACCCTTTAGAAGAACATTACCCTGGAAGTTTTCACTCTTCTCATTTCTGGAATTTTCAACCTTGATAACAAAATCAGCCGACAATCCCTTCTTTGTCTCAAAAGCCACAATCGCCTTGTCCAACAAAGCTTTTGCCTTAGGATCCACAGCAGTCTCCTGTGCAAAAGAAAGAACGGAAATCAAAAATGATATAACTATAAAAATTTGTCTTTTCATACGAAATCTTTTTTTACGGGAATCAGAGCGTTCCCAAAATTAAAGAATAAATTGTTACGTTAAAGGCGGGTTCTATAAATTTATTTCGTAGGATTATAGAACACCCCTAAATTAAATTGACGATAAGATGGAATCCAACGATGCCATATCCGTCACCATAACCTGACGTGGTTTACTTCCCTCTGCAGGTCCCACAATACCTGCAGCCTCCAACTGATCCATAATACGTCCCGCACGATTATATCCAATAGAGAATTTTCTCTGAATCATGGATGTAGAACCCTGTTGAGTAGCCACCACCAACTGTGCAGCATCATCAAACATAGGATCTTTCTTCGATAAATCAACATCTGCCTTACCTTCAGCCGACTCACTTTCATCAACATATTCTGGTAGTATGAATGCAGTAGGATAACCTTGCTGATCTGCGATGTGTTTGGCTATGCGCTCCACCTCTGGAGTGTCTACCAATGCACATTGCACACGATCCAAATCGTTTCCCTGTGAAATCAACATATCACCACGACCAATCAACTGCTCTGCTCCACCCGTATCCAATATCACACGAGATTCCAAACCAGTGGAAACACGGAATGCAAAACGAGCTGGGAAGTTAGCTCGAATAACACCCGTTATAATGTTAGCCGACGGACGCTGAGTGGCTAATATCATGTGAATACCCACGGCACGCGCCTTCTGCGCAATACGTGCGATTGGAGTCTCCACATCCTTACCCACCTGCATAATCAAATCGGCAAACTCATCTATCACAACAACAATATACGGCATGTAATGATGCCCTTTGTTCGGATTTAATTTCCGATTAATAAATTTCTCATTGTATTCCTTCAACTGACGTACGGAAGCCTCCTTCAACAACTCATAACGCTGATCCATCTCAACACACAACGAATTCAACGTCTGTACCACCTTCTTCACATCCGTAATAATCGCCTCTTCCGCATCTGGCATCTTTGCCAAGAAATGACGTTCGATTGGCGCATACATACTGAACTCCACCATCTTTGGATCCACCATCACAAACTTCAACTCAGATGGATGCTTCTTATACAACAATGAGGTGATGATTGCATTCAAACCTACTGACTTTCCTTGTCCGGTTGCACCTGCCACCAAAACGTGTGGCATCTTACAAAGATCCAACATGAAGACCTCATTGGTGATGGTCTTACCCAAAGCAATAGGCAACTCAAACTTAGACTCTTGGAATTTCTTGCTTCCAATAATCTCAGCCATTGGCACCACTACTGGTTTAGCGTTTGGCACCTCAATACCAATCGTTCCCTTTCCTGGTATTGGTGCAATAATACGGATACCCTTAGCTGCAATTGTCAAGGCTATATCATCACCCAATCCTCTGATTTTTGCGATACGCACACCAGGAGCAGGCGTCACCTCATACAATGTGACAGTCGGACCTACCGTCGCCTTTATCGACGTAATCTCAACACCAAAACTACGCAAAACCTCTACAATACGATTCTTGTTCTTGTTTTGCTCATCTACGTCTATGTTGTTTTGAATATCATATTCCTTAAAGAGATCCAAGGTTGGTTTCTTGTAGAACTCCAAATCCTTAGTTGGATCATACAACGTCATATCTCCTTCATCATTTGCCATCTCGACAGTCGACTGCTCGATCGTAAAGCCGACCTCTCCTGTGTCTGGCGTTGTAGTCGATGGATTCGGATTCTGTGTTGCGTTTTGAGTAGATTCTGAGGTTGAATCCACTTTTTCGTTCACGTTATCAACCAATTCTGTAGGTTGAACTGGATCCACAACAAAAGGTATATCATTCGAATCACTTTTTGTTGTTTGTTTTTCCGCACCTTCAGAAACATTATTTCCATCATCCGTAGTCAGATTGAATGTTATGGAGTTACTTTCCTGCGTGTCACCTTCTGGTTTGTCAGGTCCCTCTGCATTCTGGTTTGTTACTGTTTTAACAGACTCATCTTCCCCATTCGTATCATCATTAGGATTCGTCACAACCTCCGGATTTTCACCTTCAGGGTTCTCTCCCTCAGCAACTACCACATTGGGGTCAACTACTGGTTTTGGTCGTGAATGGAATATTCGATTCAAAAGCTTCGAAAATTTCTCATACACACCATCGAAGGCATAAAATGAGAAAATCAAAAGTGTAACGAAGAGTAACAGAACCACACCCACATATCCTACATTTGCTTGTAAGAAAAGGTTTGTCTGATATCCATGTTCACCACCTAAAAAGAGAAAGGTGGATTCATAGTTTTCAATGAATGAACCTGCTAAAACGGATCCCCACACCAAGAAGAATGAGCAAATAAAAAAGACCTTACGCATTTTTCCTTCAAAAGGACGCACGTTCAACAACCAAAAGCCGATGAGGAACCAATAAAACAGATAAAAAATGACGGAAACGCCAAAAGTACGGTTAATGCAGAAATCAGACAACTTGGCACCCAATAAACCGGTCCAGTTCTTTATGTTCTCTGCCAAATATTCATTCGAATAATCACCTTTCAAAAGACTTTGGTCTTCCCATCCTGTGAAAAAGAAGGAGAAAAAAGACAATGTCAAAAACAGTCCTGAAATAATCACGACGACACCCATTGCCAAACGCAATGGTTCATTCGACAAGGAATGTCTCAATTTTGCAAAAAAACCACCTTTTGTGGGCACCTCATCCTGTTTTTGTTTCTCTTTTCCCATACCATAATTTTTGCACAAATTTACAAAAACTTCTTCAAGAAACGAAGTCAAAAACTAAATAAAAAAGTGTCAGATGTAAACAAATATTAAAGCGTCAATTCCATGCAATTATAGGGCTGTTCTGTCAATTAATTTTGTGGATTTCGGAGTATATACAAAAACGATGCGCACATCATGCAAAGAGGATGTGCGCATCGGATTGACAGAGACTATGTACAATCGTCTCTTAGCTATTCATAGTTGCCAGCAACTCCTCGTTAGAGCGAGTCATTTCAATCTGACGTTTCAAGAAATCCATAGCTTCGATAGGTGTCATCTCAGAAATATGGTTACGGAATACCCACATACGACGTACCACTTCAGGTGATTGAAGCAAGTCGTCACGACGAGTACTAGAAGAGATAATATCGATGGCTGGATAGATACGTTTATTGGACAATTGACGAGACAATTGCAACTCCATGTTACCTGTACCCTTAAACTCCTCAAAGATAACGTCATCCATCTTAGATCCCGTATCCGTCAATGCAGTGGCAATGATTGTCAAGCTACCTCCATTTTCAATGTTTCTGGCAGCACCGAAGAATCTTTTTGGTTTCTGCAATGCATTGGCGTCGACACCTCCTGACAAGACCTTACCAGATGCAGGAGCCACGGTATTATAAGCACGAGCCAAACGAGTGATTGAATCTAGCAAAATCACAACATCATGTCCGCACTCCACCATACGTTTTGCCTTTTCCAACACCAAACCGGCAATCTTCACATGGCGATCAGCTGGCTCATCGAATGTAGAGGCAATCACCTCTGCATTTACGCTTCTGGCCATATCGGTTACCTCCTCAGGACGTTCATCAATCAAGAGGATAATCATATACACCTCTGGATGATTTTCAGCAATGGCGTTAGCAATATCTTTTAGCAACATTGTCTTACCAGTCTTAGGCTGAGCAACGATCAAACCACGCTGTCCCTTTCCTATCGGTGCGAAAAGATCAACCGCACGTACGGAAGTATTGCAAGTAGTTCGAGCACCTGTCAGATTAAACTTCTCATCAGGGAACAATGGTGTTAAGTGATCAAAAGGAACACGGTCGCGTACAAACTCAGGAGAACGAGAATTGATTTTATCAACTCTTACCAATGGAAAATATTTTTCTCCCTCTTTTGGCGGACGAATTGTACCTTCAATGACATCACCCGTTTTCAATCCAAACAATTTGATTTGAGATTGAGAAACATAAATATCATCTGGAGATGTTAAATAGTTATAATCAGCAGAGCGAAGAAATCCGAAACCATCATTGGTGATTTCCAACACACCCTGTCCTTTTACGATATCTTCAAAATCGTATACCTTCTTAGGAGCCTGTTGACTCTCCTTTGCGTCAGGTGTCACAACAGTTTGTTCCTGAGGAACATTATTTTCTGTTTTAGCTGAATTATCCAACTCTTTTTCTTGAACGGCTTTCTTCTCATTTTCAAGTTTAGCCTCCTCGTTCATCTTTTTAATGTTTTCGAGTATTTCTTCTTGATTAGGAGTTGGTATTCCTTTTTTCTTGTTTAATATCATTCTTGCCACAGCTGCGGCAGCATTACCCGATGACATAGCATCGAAACCGCCAAAAGCACGATTTCTAGGCTGTGGTTGATTCTGTTGATTCTGTTGGTTTTGTTGGTTTTTCTTTCTTGAAAAATCCTCCTCCACTCTCTCCCTATCAGGATTGTTAAATTCAGAGCGGAATCCATCTTCGTTTGATTTTGGACGATTTTGCTTATAGTTTGACGATGCAAATGGTCTTTCCTCTTCATATCCACCATTGTCGAAATCAAAACTCTGCTGACCACCATTCTTCGACTTATTATAACTGGATTCCACATACACAGGTTGAGAGGCTGCCGACTCATCATTTGATTTTCCATCATTAAATGAGGAGGTCTCAACTTCGAAAGAGTCTTGGTAACTTTGACCAACGGGATCGTCCTCCCCTTCGAAATTCAAATTTGTAGGAAGTGGTTTACCCTCGTTTTGCCATGCAGCAATCTCATTTATAATTCTAAAAATCAAATCGTCTTTTCGGAAAGAATCAGGACGTTTTATTTCCAATTCTTTGGCAATCCCCTTCAATTCTGCAAGGGTTTTTGTCTTTAAATCACTTATTTTCATAAATCAACTGATAAACAGAATCTAATTTCACTCTAAAAAAACATCACATAAGTTTGATGTAACAATTTTATCACAATAACCGATGTTCTTACATCGTTTTCGTTTATTAAAATATTTTTGATTAATTACTTGGGCTAAGAATTTAGCCTGCGGTAGTAAAACGTTGCAAAAATAATTCAATTTTTCAAATCTCACAATAGTTTTACAAAAAAATCAAGAAAATTTTTCAATGGCAAGTCAAAAGAGTATGGAAGTCAGTTTTTTTTTCCTAACTTTACAAAAAATTTCATCTAAGGCAAAACCAGGTGCCGGCGTACCTGATTTTATTCTTTATTTATCTATCGATTATGGATTATAACACGCAAATGGAGAAATTGATTCTCCCCGAATACGGAAGAAACATTCAAAATATGGTTGATCACTGCCTGACAATCGAAGACAGGGAAGAAAGAACAGCTTGTGCTTACACCATTGTCAACACCATGGGCAATCTATTCCCTCAACTACGTGATTTAAGTGATTTCAAGCACATTTTATGGGACCATCTTGCCATCATGTCCAATTTCAAACTAGACATTGACTATCCTTACGAAGTCATCAAAAAGGAGAAATTGTACGTCAAACCTGAACGTCCCGCTTATTCCAATTCAGACAGCATACGCTTTCTTCACTACGGAAAACTTATCCATAGTCTCATAGAAAAAGCCGTAGAAATGGATGAAGGTGAAGAACGCGATCAATTGGAAATCATGATCGCCAACTACATGAAGAAAAGTTACATCACCTTCAACAAAGATGGTGTCGACGATTTGAAAATTTTTGACGACCTTGCCTATTTATCAAAAGAGAACATTATTCTCCATAACAAAGGCATCAAACTGGCTGAGTTCAAAAACACAACTACAACCACAACATCTAGTAAAAAGAAAAAGAAAAAATAACTTCAGTTTCAACCCTAAATTATACCATGGCAAAATTCTTAATTGAAGGCGGACACTCTTTGAAAGGGGAAATTCACCCTCAGGGTGCAAAAAACGAAGCATTGGAAGTCATCTGCGCCACTCTCCTCACCTCCGAAGAAGTGACCATCTCTAATATTCCAGACATTCTCGACGTCAACAACCTGATTTGTCTTCTCAAAGACATGGGGGTAAAAGTCACTAAAAAGGAAAAAGGATGCTATACATTTCAGGCAGACAATGTCAATCTCGACTTCATGGACACTCCTCAATTTTACAAACAATGTTCCGTGTTGAGAGGTTCCGTCATGCTTGTTGGCCCTTTGGTGGCTCGCTTCGGAAAAGCTGTGGTTCCTAAACCGGGAGGTGATAAAATCGGACGTCGCCGATTGGATACCCACTTTATCGGAATTCAAAAACTGGGTGCCATCTTCTGCTTTGATCCCGAACTCAAACTATACAGAATACAATCCAACAAACTGAAAGGTTTGTACATGCTGCTCGACGAGGCCTCCGTCACTGGTACAGCCAATATCGTCATGACAGCAGTCCTCGCAGAAGGCACCACCACCATATACAATGCTGCTTGCGAGCCATACATTCAGCAGCTATGTAGGATGCTGAACAAAATGGGAGCCAAGATTAGCGGTATCGGTTCCAACCTACTGACCATCGAAGGTGTTCAAGAACTTCATGGATGTAGCGACCACACTATCCTACCCGATATGATTGAAATTGGTAGTTTCATCGGAATGGCTGCCATGACAGGGTCGGAAATCACCATTAAAAACGTTCGTTACGAAGAGTTGGGTATGATACCTGATTGTTTCCGCAAAATGGGTATTAAAATTGAACACATCAACGATGACATTTATATACCTCATCAAGACAGATATACCATCGACACTTTCATGGATGGATCCATCATGACATTTGCAGACGCACCATGGCCAGGCTTGACACCCGACCTGCTTAGTGTCTTCCTTGTCGTAGCCACCCAAGCCAAAGGAAGTGTCCTCATTCATCAAAAAATGTTTGAGAGTCGTTTGTTCTTCGTCGACAAACTAATTGATATGGGAGCTCAAATTATCCTTTGCGACCCTCATAGAGCAACTGTCATTGGATTAGGGAAAGAGACCATGCTACGAGCTTCTAATATGTCATCACCTGATATTCGCGCAGGTATCGCACTTCTTATCGCAGCCATGAGTTCCAATGGAACAAGCACGATTAGCAATATCGAACAGATAGACCGAGGATACGAGGATATTGACGGACGTTTGAACGCCATCGGTGCAAAGATCATGCGAATTGAGTAAACATCGGAACGAAGGAACATCAATGCAATCATAAAAAAACACAAGGGCGAATTACCATTCGCCCCTACAATTTGTTGTCACAACAATTTGCAACAACAATAAACAAAAAAAGAAGACTCATCGTCTTCTTTCTGCGGTGCGTAGGGGACTCGAACCCCTGACCCCGTGCGTGACAGGCACGTATTCTAACCAGCTGAACTAACGCACCAAAATTTAAATCGGCAATCATAAGTTTTTGTGCGGTGCGTAGGGGACTCGAACCCCTGACCCCGTGCGTGACAGGCACGTATTCTAACCAGCTGAACTAACGCACCAAAAACTTAATTTTTAACCTATACAATTCTCTCCCGAATTGCGATGCAAAGGTATGTTATTATTTTCAAATCGACAATTATTCAAGCATTTTTTTTACGATAAAATTCACAATCATTTCTAATCATTTACAAATCAATTTTTTATAGATTGATTCTAAATTGTTCGAAATGAATATGGGGCCATTATTTCTTCTTTTTATCGAAAATCCATTCCATAAAGTCGGAAGAAGACAATGCCATCGTCCATGAATCATGTCCCGTACCAGGATATTCGACTAAATCAGCTGGACATCCATTTGATTTCAGTTGATAATAGACATCACGAGCATACGTGATAGGTACAACTTTATCATCCTGACCATGGTACATTCTGATAGGGAACTTCTTCAGCTTCTTCAATCTTTCAGGTTGAATAGCGCCTCCCATGGAAACAGCGGCAGTTAGAAGTCTGGAGTTCTTCATAGCCATTTCCAGAGCACCGAAGGCACCCATTGAGAAACCTACAATATAAAC
Source organism: Paludibacteraceae bacterium (assembly GCA_017551675.1). Lineage (GTDB taxonomy): Bacteria > Bacteroidota > Bacteroidia > Bacteroidales > Paludibacteraceae > UBA1181. Next base: position 26,908 of record JAFZLC010000055.1, read on the forward strand.
CTGAGTCTTATCAACATACGGTAATTTCAGATAATGTTCGATCAATTTCGTCAACATACGGAATGATTTTGTCTCTTCTGGATTATCAGGAATCTCGATTTCACCATCACTCAAGATATTGTAGTTAACCCAAGCGTCATCCTCTGGACACTGAGGAATGAGCACCACTGCAGGATAGTAGTCGCGTATTGTCTGCTCTTTGTAAAGGTATCCACCCGTTTTCAGTTGCAGAACATTATCTCTACCCCGTTCATCCTCCCCATGAAGGAAAATAAACAAAGGGAATTTCAATCCAGCATCGTAGCCAGCAGGATATAAAACGCGATAACGTAAGGTGTCGCCATCCAAGCGATACTCTCTTCCATAATATTGATCAGGAGCATATTTCTTTTGTGCATTCACATTCGTGACAAGCAAGATGAGAAACAATGTTCCGATAAATTTACCTATCCATTTCATATTAACCATATTTTAGGTGGGTTCCAACATAAAGTTCGTCAACCCACAATTCATACTATTTATTATAAAACGGTGAATTTTCAGAACTCACCTTTAATACATTTCAGAAGGTGTTGTATATACCTTATTAATATAAACACGATTGTTTGTCTAAACAAAGAGTTCTCAACAAAGAACAAACGCCACACAAATATATCATTATTTCGAGAAAGACAAGTAAACTTGCCGCAATAAATTTTTATTTTGCTCGAAAAGGAATTTTTTTCTATCTTTGCGCCACAATTTGCATACCTCTACTCTGTAAGGTAGTAGGGATGTAAAAATGGCAAAATAAAGTAGAAAGTAAAAATTAATACTAATAAATAAATTCGTTAAGACATGAACAGACGAGTTGTTATTACCGGTATGGGTATCTACTCATGTTTGGGTAAAACATTAGATGAGGTTAAGGAATCCTTATACAATGGAAAGTCAGGTATCATCTTTGATCCTGTACGTAAAGAGATGGGATTCAGATCCGCATTAACAGCAAAATTGGAAATTCCAGACCTAAAAGGTCAACTCAGCAGAAGTCAACGAGTATACATGCCAGAAGAGGCAAAATACGCATACGTTGCTACGTGTGAAGCGTTGAAAAATGCAAATATAGACATGGATTACTTAGAGAAAAACGAAGTAGGTTTGCTCTATGGTAATGACAGTACAGCAGACGCAGTTGTCAAAAGTGTTGACACCATGCGTGAAAAGAAAGACACCACTCTAGTAGGTTCAGGTGCCATATTCCAATCAATGAACTCAACCGTAACCATGAACCTTGGTTGTATCTTCAAACTAAGAGGTATCAACTTAACAGTTTCTGGTGCTTGCGCAAGTAGTTCACACGCAATCGGACTAGGATCTTTGTTGATCAAATGGGGATTGCAAGACTGTATCGTATGTGGTGGTGCACAAGAGGTGAATCCATACTCTATCGGTAGTTTCGATGGTATCAGTGCCTTCTCTATCAGAGAGAGTGATCCAACGAAAGCATCTCGTCCATTCGACCGCGACCGTGACGGATTGGTACCAGGTGGTGGTGCAGCAACCGTTATCATTGAAAGTTACGAGCATGCTGTTAAACGTGGAGCTCCTATCTTGGCAGAAGTAATCGGTTACGGATTCTCATCCAATGGTGATCACATGTCACAACCTAACGTGGATGGTCCTAGTCGTTCATTACAGATGGCTATTCGCGAAGCAGGTATTGACATTCGTACAATTGGTTATTTAAATGCACACGCAACTTCCACTCCTGTAGGAGACCGTCAGGAAGCAAAAGCAATCTTCAATGTATTCGGTGATCACAAGCCAGAAGTTACTTCTACAAAGGCAATGACCGGACATGAGATGTGGATGGCAGGAGCCAGTGAGGTTGTCTATTCAATGTTGATGATGCAAAATGACTTCATCGCGCCAAACATCAACTTTGAAAATCCTGATGAGGATTCTGCAAAATTGAATATTCCTAACAAACGTGTAGAGAAGAGTTTCGATACCTTCCTTTCCAACTCATTTGGTTTCGGTGGTACCAACTCTACCCTAATCGTTAAAAAATTTGTCAAATAAAAAACCATGCAATCTATGGAGAAACAACAATTTATTGACGAACTTAACGAACTGTTAGCAGAGGAGTTTGAGGTGGAAGTCTCCACCATACAGCCAGAAGGTTCTGTCAAGATGACTCTTGCGCTAGACAGCTTAAGTTTGATTGATTTAGTTGCTGTTATTGAAAACACATACAAAGTGAAAATTAGCGGTCAGGAGATGATGCAGATCAAAAAGTTCTCCGAACTCTATGATTTCTTGTATGAAAGAATTGAAAAATAAATTCTATGAGTAATAAGACACCTCTATTCGAAGGAGAAGGCATAAAGGAATTGATTCCGCAACGAGCTCCTATCATGATGGTCGACACCTTTTACGATGCCGACGAGGTAGAGTGCAACACAGGCTTGTTAATCAAGTCAGATAACATTTTCTGTGAAAACGGAGAATTAATAGAACCAGGACTGATTGAGCACATCGCTCAATCAGCCTCTGCTTTTGCAGGATACAAAGAAAAGTTGAAAAACGCAGAAAAGCCACCAGTTGGCTACATAGGCGAAATCAAAAAATTCAAATTGATTCGTCGTCCTAAAGTGGGCGAACGTGTTTTAACTCACATAAAAACGGTTTCTGAAATTATGAATGTTTCTCTCATTAAAACAGAAGCAAAAGTCAACGATGAGACGATTGCCACCTGTCAAATGAAGATTTTCATAAAAGAATAGACAATGGCAAATAGTAGTTCCATATCTTCCCCAAAGCTCACAAACAGAACCGAGGTGAAAATCCGATTCAGCGAAGTGGACAGCCTTAAAATAGTGTGGCATGGGAATTATGTCAAATACTTGGAAGATGGAAGGGAAAACTTTGGTAGCCAATACAATATAGAATACCTTACCATGTTTTCCAATGGTTATACAGCCCCTGTGATTGATATGAAACTACAATTCAAACAGAGCGTCTCTGTTGCTGATACCATCATCGTTGAAACAACTTACAGACCCACCCGGGCCGCCAAACTGATATTCGACTATACTATATACAACAAAGCCGATATGAGTGTTGTACTCACAGCCGAAACCACTCAGGTTTTTGTGAGTCTCGATGGTGAACTTCAACTTTACAACCCCGAATTTTTCCAGAAATGGAAAGAACGCTGGGGATACTAATTTTCACGATTCTAACAACGATTCAGATAATAATTATGCTAATAGGAGATTTTTTCACAATAGAGCAGATTACGAAGAACGAGGAAGAAACATTGTATCTGACAAAACTAAATGCAGATCACGAAATATACAAAGGTCACTTCCCTGGAGATCCCATCTGTCCTGGCGTATGCAACGTACAAACCATCCGTGAATGCGCCGAACAACAAATAGGTAAGAAACTGAGAATCGACTCCATCGCTCTTTGCCGTTTCGCTGCTCTCATCACTCCACAAAATGCACCTCAATTGCTCATCGCTCTTCATATAGAAGAAAAAGAAGAGAATAGTTATCTGGCAACGGCTAAAATCACTTCTCCAGACAGCTCAATTCTTTATCTCGAATACAAAGGTGAATACAGCGCTGAATAACAAATGGTGATCGAAATAAATTTATAGACTCCACCAAATAGACACGAAATATGACAAAACTCACTACTTCGATATACTATTTCTTCAAAAAGAACAGATTAGTATTTTGGGCGACATTGATTCTTAGCACCTTGTTTTTCGTCTATTTTGGAACGAAAATCAAATACGAAGAAGATGTAACCAAATTATTACCATCTACAAAAGATAAAGACAACACAAAGGAGGTCGTTTTTGAAAATCTAAAGGTCAAAGATAAACTATTCATCATCTTCAAACCTACTACGGATACGGCCGACGTCTCTCGCGTGTCTGCCTCTATCGACACCTTCATGAATCGATTGCTCGTCAATCCTATTTGCACGGAGATGCTCGACGAATCCCTCTATCGTGTGGATGCCGACTTATTAAAGAACGCCATTGGCGAGCTCTATAATCAACTACCTATCTTTATCGACTCTTCTGATTATCGCGTCATCGACTCTCTTACCACCAAGGAAGCTATCTCCCAACAGATGCAAGAGAACCTAATGACCATCTACTCGCCTACCGGCTCTATGATGATGGATGTCATTTTCAAAGACCCACTGGCTTTCAGAAAAGTCTTTATGAACAAAGCAAGTTCGCTAAAAGAGGGACTCGGTTCCAACTATAAGATCATTGATAATCATTTCTTTTCTCCCGATAGCGCCATTGCCATCGTTTGGTTGTCCCCTAATTTCAAAACATTAGACTCCAAACTAAGTAGCAAACTAATCAACGAAATCGACAACGAGATTGAAGAATACAATAAGTTATACCCAGACATAGAGGTCTATTACCATGGAGCAGCACCTCAAAGTGTCTTCAATGCAAAACAAATCAAGTCTGATTTGTTCATGACACTCTCCGTCTCTATGTTAATCATCTGCATCATTTTATTGTTGTGTTATAGAGATCCAAAATTCATTGTTCAAATGGCTGTTCCAATTGGATATGGATTCTTCTTCTCTCTAACCATCATCTATTTCATCAAACAACAAATATCATTATTGGCCTTGGGTATTGGTGCCATTGTATTGGGTGTCGCACTAAGCTATTGCTTACACGTACTCATTCACAAAAAATATGTCAACGATCCTGTTAGAGTCATAAAAGAGCAAACAGTACCTGTCATTCTTGGTTCTCTCACCACCATCGGTGCATTCCTAAGTCTACTCTTCACTCGTGCAGAGCTACTCAAAGACTTCGGTATCTTTGCCTCATTAGCATTGGTAGGTACCACATTGTTCTGTCTGATCTTCCTTCCTCAGTTCTTTGGTACAGATAAAAAAGAACCATCAAAGAAAATTCTCTCTATACTGAATAAGATTAACTCTTATCCATTCGAAAGAAAAACATTGCTCATCTGTGGCATCACTTTTATCAGTATTCTTAGCTTTTTCACCTCCGATTGGGTGAAATTTGACACCAATATCAGACATTTGAGCCATTATGAGCCTAAAGTGATAGAATCCCAGAAAATACTTGCCGAACACACAACAAAAGGTTATCAAACGATGTACTTCGCAGCCACTTCTGAGAATTTAGACACTGCATTATACTACAATCGCCAAATGACCAAAATGTTGGAAGCTTTGGAGGACTTGGAAAAGATTGGATCGTTCACCGGCAACAACAATCAGATCTTCCTTCTCAATTCAGAACAACAAGAAAGAATTGATGCATGGAATAAATATTGGACCCCGACCAAAAAAGCGCAGGTGCTAACAGACATGGATCAAGCAGCAGTGGCATGCGGATTCACACCAGACTCTCTGAACGCCTTCCGCCACCTCATAGAGTACACCAACTATCAACCATTTTCCATCTATGAAAGCAAGGCATTGCCAGAGGCTATCAAGTGCAACATGATGGAATACACAGATGGCAAATATTTAGTCTTTACCCCTGTCCTACTGAAAGAGGAATACAAAACAGAGGTATGTGACGAAATCACATCTCACAAACATCTTGTGGTCATCGACCCATTCTATTATACGAGTGACATGTTGGAATTGATTCACAAAGATTTCAATGTCACATTAGGGCTCTCATCGCTCTTTGTGTTGATTGTGTTGCTCTTAGCCTACAAGAGTTTCATTCTAGCATTTATTTCATTCCTGCCAATGACCTTAAGTTGGTATATCGTCTTAGGTGTCATGGGAATCTTTGGAATCGAGTTCAACCTCATCAACATCATCGTCTCTTCATTCATCTACGGTGTAGGTGTAGATTATAGTATCTTCATCATGGATGGATTATTGGCAGAATACCGGACGAAGAAGAATCTGTTGGTTTTCCACAAGACGGCCATACTATTCTCCGCGATGGTGTTAATCATCACTGTCACTTCCCTACTCTTTGCGCATCATCCATCCGTTCGCTCCATTGGAGTTTCCACACTGATTGGTATGAGTTCCGCATTGCTGATTGCCTACACATTGCAACCATTCCTATTCTATTGGTTGATTAAACGACAAGCAGGCAAAGGAGTGGCACCTATCACGCTGTTCAATATCATGCATGGAGAGATCTATTTCAATAAAAAGAAATCGATGTCTAACAAACAGCAGATTAGAAACATCTACGAATATAAAGGATATGATGTAGAAAAAACAGTTAAAAATGAATTGAAAGTCACCCATAATTACAGCATATTGAACGATCTCTTCCCAATGGAAGGACGCATGTTGGATTACAACTGTAATTATGGAGCAAAAGCTTATTGGTTCCATATCAATACAACCGAGATGCAGATTGTGGGTTATGACAAAAACGAGAATGCAATCACCATTGCCAACAATTGCTACAGCAAAGACGATCGCATTAAATTCACCACCAATGAAGCCATTTTGGAAGAGAATTTTGATGTAATAGCCATCAATCCAACGGAGGATGCCATTCCAGAAGCACTCACACAATGTATGGAGTCAACTCGTATCATCCTACTTCACAAAGAAATGGTTGGAAAGGTTCAAGTACCAGCTAAATTTCAAAAGAAAGACGAAGACGAACGATTCATATTATATAAGGCATAAGATTTTCGCATGAAATACGATGTTGTCATAATAGGAGCAGGTTTAGGAGGATTGGAGTGTGGATACACGCTTTCCAAAAACGGACTAAATGTATGCGTATTAGAGCAAAGTCCGGTTTTAGGAGGTTGTCTGCAAACATTCCATCGAAAAGGAAACACCTATGACACCGGATTTCATTACATCGGAGGATTAGCAGAGGGGCAACATCTCAACCGACTATTCAGCTACTTCCAACTCATGGATTTGCCATGGAAGAAGTTGGACGAAAATTGCTTTGACGAAGTAATCTTCCATGGGGAAAGTTATGCTTTTGCCAATGGATATGAACGATTCATAGATACATTGGCAGCAAAATTTCCACATCAGAAAGAAAATCTAAAACAATATATTGCCACGCTCAGCGAAATAGGCAGAAACATTTTCAATAGTTTCTCACCACGCTCAGCAGAAGAGTTTTTCCAGTCAAAAGCCTTCACACAATCCGCCTATGATTTTCTGAATGAGACAATCAGTGATCCGCTACTTCGTAATGTGTTGGCAGGCACATCGCTCAAGATGGAGCTACATCCTGAGAAATTGCCACTCTACATATATGCACAGATCAACGACTCCTTTATTCAAAGTGCATGGAGAATAGAAGGCGGAGGAATGCAAATTGCGCAGAAATTAGCACAACACATCACATCCCAAGGAGGCACAGTGCGCACAAAAGCAGCGGTGACAGAACTGATAGAAGAAAACGGTGTGATAACAAGAGCCAAACTTTCCAATGGAGAAGAGGTAGAAGGCACCACCTTCATTTCTAACATTCATCCTGTAAAGACATTGGATTTAGTAAAGGAAAGCAAGGTCATTCGAAATATTTACAAAAGAAGAATAGGAAACATTCCCAACACATACGGAATGTTTACCGCCAACCTGCGATTAAAGCCACACATGGTTCCCTATTTGAATCGTAATCAGTACATCTACGAGACTGACAACATCTGGTCTTATTACGAATACAAAGAAAACCAAAAGAAAAATTGCGTACTTGTCAGTTATCAGACGCCAGAAAAAGGAGAAGAGACGACGTGCAATATCGATTTGCTCACCCCAATGACGTGGAAAGAAGTAGCGCAATGGGAAGAGACCTCCATTATGAAAAGAGGTGCAGATTACGAGAAGATGAAAGAGACAAATGCCCAAGAATGCATTGAAATAGCAAGTAAATGGATTCCAATGCTCAAGGATAGTATAGAAGGAATCTACACAAGCACGCCTCTCACCTATCGTGACTATACAGGCACATATCAGGGAAGTGCGTATGGAATACAAAAGGACCACGCCCAATTGACCTACACTATGTTAACTCCCAAAACCCCTGTTCCAAATCTATTGTTAACAGGGCAAAATCTCAATCTTCACGGGGTTTTAGGTGTCAGTATGACATCCTTTTTCACATGTGCAGAGATTTTAGGAATGGATAAAATAGCTGACGAATTAAAAATAAGCAAAAACAATTAAAATCATTATCATAGTTGTCATACTCCAAGCAAAAGCGACCAAATATTTTTTAAAAAATTTTGTCACAAACAAAAAATAAATTACCTTTGGCACGCTTATAGTATACTACAAAGAATGGGGCATGGTACGTGTTGGAATGTAAAAAGATGATGTTGTGTTGAGTAGCATAGTTATAAGTGTAAATGAGTAGAGAGATATTAATACAATTATTATTAACTAAAACAGATAGAAATGAAAAAACTTTTATCATTAGCCGCTACTGTATTAGTAGCAATGACAGCCAACGCTGCATTGGATGACAGTAATCCTGGCAACAACGACTACATCAAGGAATGGGGTCGTTTGAAAGTACAAGGAACTCACATCGTCAGCGAAAAAGGCGAACAAATTCAAATAAAGGGATGGTCTTCCTTCGGATGGCAAAACAACTGGGGAGATTGTCATAGTGAAGGTGCAATCAAGCAAATGAAAGCATGGGGTGCAAACATCTATCGTGGTGCCATGTACGTAGAAGAAGGTGGTTACAACAACGACAAGAGTGGTTTCACTCAAATCACAAAAAACCTGATTGACTTGACTGCAAAGAATGGTATGTACTATCTTTGTGATTGGCACATTTTGACACCAGGTGACCCATTAAGTGGAAGTTATGGTGATTACAACAACTACTTCAGAGAGATCACTTCATACGTAAAACAGAAGGGATACGTACATGTGTTGTACGAAATCTGCAACGAGCCTAATGGTGTAAGTTGGGATAGAATCAAAGAATACGCTAACAAGGTAATTCCTACTATTCGTCAAAACGAACCAGACGCTATCATTGTTGTAGGAACACCAGAGTGGGATCAACGTATCGACCAAGCAAAGGCAAGTCCTCTTAATGGATATAGCAACATTATGTATTCATTCCACTATTATGCTTGTTCTCATCAAGGATTGTTAGGTTACTATCAAGGAGCAGTAAACGTGATTCCAGTGTTTATCTCTGAGTGGGGTGTTGCCAACTTCGATGGTGGTCAAGCACAAGGAAGAAACATTGATGGCAATTGCAAGAATGGAGCAAAAGCGCTTATGGATGAAGCTGCAAGAAACAAGACTCCTTGGTGTTGTTGGTCATTCGGAGAGAAAGCTGAGCAAGCTTCTGCTCTTATGAGTTGTGGTAGCATGGAATTGTCTCCTTCTGGAAATTATGTTGTTGAAAACTACATGTTAGGACGCTATGCTCCAGATCCAATAATCACAGCATGTTATGAAGGTGAATGTCAAAAAGTTCCTGGTGTCATCGACTTAGGAAAGTATGATGTAAATCCAAAGGGTAAAGCCGAGACAGAAGGTGGACTTACTACAGTAGGTGCAGGTGAAGGCGTTACCTACCACGAGCAAAACACTGTAGATGATGAGAAGAACGATGGTTCTTTGTGTAATGGTGCTTACAAATGGGGTGGTGAAGGATTCAACTTCAGACCTGACGAGTGTGTGGATGCATCTAACTGCTATGGTATAACAAACTCTGAAGGATATCATAACTTGGGTTACATTGAGCCTCTTGAGTGGGAAACTTACACACTTGAAGTTGAAGAACCAGGTTACTATGCTTTGGAAGCTTTAGTAAATCCAACTACCAAGCAAGAATTGAGTATCGACTCAAAAACTTACGGTGTAAACCTTTTGTATGATATTGATACAGAAGAAGAATTGACAACCGTATCTTTCTTTACTGATATGAAGAAGACGGATGAAGATTGGAAAAATTGGCAATGGCAAACTCCAGACAACAACTTGGATGATGCAGAAGAAATAAATGCAGGTTTGTTGTTTAAAGAAAAAGGTGAGCACACCATCCGTATTTTCTGGGGTTCTGGTACAGATGAAGTAGAGACTGCTGGAGATATGGGTCCACTTCGTTTGACTTTTGCAAAAGCTTACAATGGTCCTGGTTATGAGAATGTAAAGACAAATGACATTGCTACTAATGGTGTTGTTGTCTATCCTTCTCCTGCAACTGACGTTGTTTATGCAACAGGAGATGTTGCTAAGATTTCAATTTGCAACATTGCAGGCTGCATCGTTGCTGAGGCATCTGCAAACTCTGTAAATATCGCTGCTCTTGCAAGTGGTGCTTACATTGCAAAAGTAACATTGTCAAATGGTAATGTTGTTACTAAGACAATCATCAAGAAATAAATTTCGTTGAAATTTTCAAAGTACTCCCCTCCTCCATTTTCGAGGGGGGAGTATTTTTTATAACAAAGCATTTATTATTAACAAAAAAATAGCGCAATGAAGAAAATTACTACATTAGCATTCTTGTCTATGGCCGCATTGAACATCAATGCCGCTGAATATTTGGACACTTGCAAAAATTGCAACGGAGAAGTGTATTGGATCGTTAAAGATGGTATCATTAACGAAAACATTCTTCAATTACCATATGAAAACAACGATGGTAGTCTTTTGAACTCAGGCAAAACTTACAATGGAGAGACCGTAGCAGAGTTCCTAAAATTGAATCAATACAACGACGTTAGATTCGATCTTACTGAAGCACCGCTTAATTTGGACAAGACATGGGTGATGAACATCGAATATGCAATTCCTGCAGCAGTAGATCAAACATCCACCACTTACAAAGAATTAACAGTTGCTGGTGAAACAGCTGATGGTACAAAGCCTGCCTTTATTTTTGGATTACAAGATTCTGTTACTACAGACAAAGGTACAGATGTTCTTCAAGCAAGAATCACCGTACAAGCAGCTATCGATGCTATTCAAAACGGAGATCAATTCAAGACTCGCAAGCAGTTCGTTTTTGCAAATCCTTCCATCAAAGAGATGAGATACTTCTGTATGTCATTCGTCAGAGAGAGTAAAGAGTTTTTGGAGCCTATGTACATCAAGAACCTCTACTTCTATGGAGAAGGAAGCAAGCCTTTCTACGCAGAAGATTTCACAACTGTTGCTGCAACCATCTACTCAGATAATACAGTTAGATTGAACCTAGCAGAAACTTCAGAATTCCATGGTGGAATCATTCCTACCCCTACTTCTGGAAAGAATATTACTTTAGCAAGATGCTGGGATAAAACTCCAGACGAGTCTGGTCTTCACGGTTCAGAACTTTACCATGGATTAAGCATCTCTCACGAGAAACAAGACGTAACCACTACTATCGACAACATTACTATTCCTGATGGTTTGAAATCATTTGAAGTAGCTATGCTAATCAAGAAGAGATATCTCGAAAAGAAACCAGATCATGAAGCAGCATGGGAAGAGGCAGTTGCAAACAACAGCATACCTAACTTAGGTGGCTTTACTGTTAAATTTGACAACGGCGAGGAAGTTGCTCTTTATACAGACAAACAATTCCCTTCTATCTGGACTTGGGAAAAGCAAACAGTAACAGTTCCAGATGGTGTTAAAACTTGTTCATTAAACTTCACAGGTACAGATTTCACATACGCTATTGACCAAATCCGTATGGGTGACAATTTGGTAACTGGCATCGATGAGGCTCCTGCTGAAATCGCTGCTAAAGTAGTTATCTCTCCTAACCCAACATCTGACATCTTGACTGTTAACACAGAAGCTAACAAGATGGAAGTTTATGGTTTGAATGGTGTACTTGCTATCGAAGCTGCAGGCAACCAAATCAATGTATCTTCTTTGGCTAAAGGTATCTACGTTGTTAGAATCTATACTAATGACGGATTTATCACTAAAACATTCATCAAAGAATAATTGTTGATTAAATAATTTTAGAAAGGGGAAGATTCGTCTTCCCCTTTCTTTTTTTAATACGAATAGATCTGAAAGACCTTGACAGATATAGCCAAAAAGGCAAGTGTTTTCAAATATACAAGGAAAGTTTAATGAAATTTCCGTAATGATTTTATCAACTCGTTAGGACTTTATTTCTATTTATAAACTTTTTTCTTTATCTTCGCCTCAAAAGTTGTGAGGAAATATCATTTTGTAGGGTCTAGTCGAACAATCATTCTCCTACACTGTGTAATTATCATTATTATCAATTTAAGGTGATACCTATAAAATCACCATTTAAACCAAAAGAGATGAAGAAAATTTTATTATTACTTACCGTTGCATTAGTGTGCATGACTGCCAATGCAGAACTTAGTGTCTTTTCTCCCGAAAACAATGACTACATCAAGGAGTGGGGACGCTTAAAAGTTGATGGAACATACATTGTTAGTGAATCTGGAGAACAAATTCAATTGAAAGGATGGTCTTCCTATGGATGGCAAGACGATAGTGGAGACTGTCATAGTGAAGAAGCCATAAAGCAAATGAAGGTATGGGGTGCCAACATCTATCGTGGAGCAATGCCCGTAGAGGATGGTGGATACAACAGTGACCCCGACAAATTCACTAGAATCACAAAAGACTTGATAGACTTAACTGCTAAATACAGCATATACTATCTTTGCACATGGTACGCAGATGGCGACCCTTTGGACGAAAAATTCAACAAATACAACGATTATTTTAAAGAGATTACTCAATATGTTAAGAGCAAAGAATACAAACATGTGTTGTACGAAATCTGTAACGAGCCTAATGGTGTAAATTGGGATAGAATCAAAGAATACGCCAACAAGGCTATCCCAACTATCCGTCAGAATGAGCCAGACGCTATCATTGTTGTGGGAACACCAAATTGGAATCAACGTATCGACCAGGCAAAGTCAAATCCTCTTACTGGATATAGCAACATTATGTATTCATTCCACTACTCCGCTTGTTCTCATCAAGGATTGTTGGGTTACTATCAAAGTGCTGTAAATGTAATTCCGGTGTTTATCTCTGAATGGAGTGTTGCCAACTTCGATAATAGTCAAGTTCAAGGAAGGAACATTGACAACAATTGTACGAATGGAGCAAAAGCGCTTATGGACGAAGCATTTAGGAACAGGACACCTTGGTGTTGTTGGGCATTCGGAGAGAAAGCTGAGCAAGCTTCTGCTCTTATGAGTTGTGGTAGCATGGAATTGTCTCCATCAGGAATTTATGTTGTAGAAAATTACATGATAGAAATTCCTGTTTGTTGCACTTCAATGTTAACTTGTCATCTGGGTGAATGTCAGAAAGTTCCTGGCATCATTGACTTAGGAAAGTACGATACAAATCCAGATGGTATAGCAGAAACAAAAGATGGACTTACTATAGTAGGTGCAGGCGAAGGCATTACTTACCACGAGGAGAACTCAGTCGATGAACAAAACGACAAATCTTTGTGTAATGGTGCTTACAAAGATGGTGGTGAAGGATTCAATTTCAGACCTGATGAATGTGTAGATGTATCTAACTGCTATGGTATAACAAACACTGAAGGATATCATAACTTAAGTTATATTGAGCCTTTTGAGTGGGAAACTTACACTCTTGAGATTGAAGAACCTGGTTTCTATGCTATAGAAGCTTTGGTAAATCCAACTACCAAGCAAGAATTGAGTATCGTCTCAGAATCTTACGGTGAAAATCTTTTGTATAATATTGACACAGAAGAACAATTATCAAGCATATCTTTCGCTACTGACATGAAGAGTGAGGGTGACGACTGGAAACATTGGCAATGGCAAACGCCAGACAACAATTTGGATGACGCAGAAGAAATCCCTGCAGGTTTGTTGTTTAGAGAATATGGGATGCACACCATCCGTATTACCTGGGGTGCTGGTACAGATAATGTAAAGGCTGCAGGAGACTTTGGTCCAATTCTTTTAACCTATGCAAAAGCATACAATGGTCCTGAATATAAGCCCGGAAAAACAAAAGACGTTGCATCTAATGGTGTCGTTGTCTATCCTTCTCCTGCGACAGATGTTGTTTATGCAACAGGAGATGTTGCTAAGATTTCAATTTGCAACATTGCAGGTTGCATCGTTGCCGAGGCATCTGCAAACTCTGTAAATATCGCCGCTCTTGCAAATGGTACTTACATTGCGAAAGTAACATTGACAAATGGTGCTGTTGTTACGAATAAAATCATCAAGAAATAAATTATGGTGAATTGACCTACATCATATTTTTTCATTTCGAATCACTCCCCTCTTTTTTCAAGAGGGGAGTTTTTTTTATAAACGATTTTTTCATTATCTTCGCATTATAATTTCATTATGGTATAAATATGAAAGCACGTCATAAAGAGAGCAAGAAAATTATCACAAAAGAGGAAAAAAGTTCTTTTCTATTCAAGCACATTCATCTGTTGAAATACATTCTATTTTTTCTCTTCTCTCTCCTATTCCTCGGTATCTACAACGCCGATGTCTTATACAAAACACAGGAAGCTCTTTTCTTCACTTATACAGATAGTTGTATAGATGAAATGCTACGCCAGAGCGCTGGCCCGCTCATCATTCTATCCTCTTTCCTGACACAGACTTTTTATCACCCAATTTTAGGTGCTTCCATTTTATCCCTTCTACTGGTGGCTCTTGCCATCTTTGTCAAAAGGGCATTCAAACTAGAGAAATACTATTTTCTTCCCTCTTTCCTTGTTTTGCTAACACAAACATCTGTTGGATACGCCATCTATGATATGTTCGATGAATCTTTCTTATTCTCACTTGTCATCGGTTCTATGGCAACCGTCGCCCTTATTGGCTTATACCAACTGTTGCAAGAACAGAAATATGCAATCGTTCTATTCTTCGTCATCACCATCATTGCCTATTTTATCATCGGCATCTATGCTACTGCAGCATTACTGCTATTTTACATCAGCGCATCCATTCAAAATCATTCAAAAAGAAACATAATCGGACTAACCCTGAGTGTGGCTCTATTCTTTCTTCTCCCCTACATCACCGCCACTTTCATCTATTACGAAAAGTACGTGTGTGCTCTTTTCGCACCACTACCTTCCACCAAATTCACAAATGTCTTTGTCCTATCCATCTGCATACTGTTGTTGTATACCCTCCTTCCTTTTGTACATAAACTGAATCGGATTAAACTATTGCAAAAGGAACCAGTTTCAATTGCTTTCTTCCTTGCATCTTGTTTTCTCACATTCTTTTTCTCTTACAGAGAACCACACTTCAGAGCAGAACTGAAAATGCAGAAAATGGCACAAGTGCATGACTGGGAGGGCATACTCAAAACTTTCAGAGAGGTGAAAGATCCGACAAAAGCCATTTTTGCTTACAGAACAATCGCATTGGCTAATCGCGGAACGCTGTCAACCTCCTTATTCAATTTCTCCTGCAAATTCGAGAAATCACACTCCAAATACCTAACAGGAGAACCTATCTACTACGAGGATCTCTTCTTTTATGCTTCTTATTTCAATACATCTTACCTTTGGAGCATGGAATTTTGGACCACCATCGGCTACTCCCACGAGCGCTTGAAGAAAATGGCCCTTTGCGCCCTTCTAAATGAAGAATATAGTTTAGCTAACAAATACATTCAACAACTAAAACATACCATGTTTCAATCTGAATGGGCTGAAGAGTATGAAAAATATGTCGATAACATTGACTTGTTATACCAAACATATCCTGATTTAGTCTATGTAAAAAGGGATATTCCTATAGTTCAACAGATTATAAGTTCTCTGTCTTCACTGAGCGAAACATACAGTCAGTACAAACAACTATCCATCGCCAACGCAGAACGAAGATTGTTGGCAGACCTATACAATAAAGACCTAAAAGCATTTTCACAAGACTTCATGGAAATGAAAGATTGTTACAAAAATCATCCTTTGCCACAATATTTCAAAGAGGCAATCATCCTATGTGCAATGAACGGCGACCTCACCCCTATAAAACATTTCAACATCGAGCGCCCATTGGCTGAGAAACTGAAGAAATTCGCCTCTGTCACAAAAAGATATACCACTAATGAGATGGACAAAGCATACGAAAACCTCAAAAAGGAATTTGAGGGTTATTACTGCTTTTACTTCGCTTTTGCCAATAATAAAACTAAATAGTCAAATCGCATGATTAAAAAATTAACCGCAAATATAATTATCATCAGTAGTTTTGTAGGTCTATTGACAAGTTGCTCCGTCAATGAGCCTCAGGCTTCCAAGAACGCAACTTCTTTACCCCTTATATACCCTGACTACACCAACATCGAGATGCCTTACAACATCGCACCTCTGAATTTTCAAATTCAGGATGAGGGTGATAAACACATCGTCAAACTAGAAAACGAAAATGGAGAGACCCTCCTAATACAAAAAAGCAAACAGAACAAATTCATCTTCCGCGAAAAGAAATGGAAGCAGATGCTTAATGAAAACAAAGGTAAAAAAATCAAATACACCCTTTATTCTCAAAAAGGAGGCGAATGGATTCAATACCCATCTTTTGAAAACACTGTGTCTGAAGAGGCGATTGATCCTTACCTAACCTATCGACTCATCGAGCCATCCTACATGAGTACAGGAATCATCGGCTTGTACGAACATAATATGGAGACTTCCGAACAAAAAAACATAATCACAAACCACAGAAGCAAACAAGACGCAAAAAACAGAGACCAATGCTGCGTCAACTGTCATTACAGTCAACGTTTTCACCCAGAAAACAAGATGTTCTACTACAGAGGTCCTACAGGCGGTATGATTCTGACCTACAACGGTAAGATACATAAAATAAACACCAAACCGAAAGGCCTTCCTGGTGGAACTGTCTACGGATGTTGGCATCCCGACCTCCCTTTCATCGCTTTCTCTTCGAATGTCATCCGACAAAGTTTTCCAAACAAAGGATCTGAGAAAGTACATGCCTACGACTATTTTTCCGACCTCGTTTTATATGACGTTGAAAAGAATGAGTTGACCGATATTTTCAAAACGAAAGGAAAACAAGAGACATTCCCTCATTGGAGTCCTGATGGTAAAACACTCTATTTCTGCAGCAGTGACACTACCCTAAAAGATGTCAACAACGTTCCTTGCATGAAATATGACCTAAAAAAGATCTCCTTTGATCCAACCACCAAAAGTTTCGGAGAGGTGGAGACTATTTATGAAGTGGCGAAAGATCACATGAGTGCCATGCACCCAAGAATCTCGTTCGACAATAAATTCCTATTGTTTACGGTTTCTGACTTCGGTCCTAACGCCTACACACAAAAGAATGCAGACCTATATCTGATGGACCTTCGTAACGACTCCACGAGAAATTTGAAAGAGGTCAATTCTCCTGAAAGTGACTGCTATCACTCATGGTCGTCCAACAGCAATTGGTTCGTCTTTGTCTGTCGTATTGAAGATGGCAACTATGGTCGTCCGTTCTTCTCTCACATAGACTCAACAGGCAAGGCTTCCAAGCCTTTTGCATTACCACACAAAGACCCCGAACACGATCTTCTGCTATTGAAGAGCTATAACGCTCCTGAGCTTTCCGCATCACCTGTGGAATTCGCTCAAAATGAGTTTGAAGATCTCATATTCGACCAAGAGACAGTGAATGCAACCTATCATACGGAGATTCCTGATACGATGATAGACTCCTATACAGGTGCAAGTAAATTGTTAAAATAATGATAAACGGAAAAGATATGCTAAAAAAACTATTTCTTTTGATGTCACTACTTTGGGCAATAACATCAACCGCCCAAATCATGGATCCTGTAAAGTGGACCATCAGTGAGGAACTAATCTCATCACAAACACTTCAGATCACAGCCACGGCATCGATTGACGAAGGATGGCACATATACGATCAGAATCTTCCAGAGAATGGACCAATTTCCACTAAAATCGTCTTGGAAGAAAAAAAGGACATCAAGAAGGCTGGTTCTGTCAACTCAAACATCAAACCCATCGAGAAATACGAAGAGATGTTTGGCATGAACCTTCGTTGGTTTGAAAAGAAAGTTTCTTTCACACAAGAATTTCAACTGAAAGATGCTTCTGACTATACCATAAAAGGATACGTGGAATTCATGGCATGCAATGACAACACCTGTCTTCCTCCTTCAAAAGTACCCTTCTCTTTCGAAAAACATGAAAACGGAAATAGTTCAAAGGTCACAATCGAAAAAGGTAGTAAACTGATAACCTCTCGAGAGAAAGAGGACACTGCCAGCAGTGAGTCTACACCATTCAACTTTGAAGAGATAACCCCACTCAATAATGAAAAGAATAACGATGCATGGCAACCAGTCATCACGGAACTCAACTCATACGGAGAAGAGCAAGGCGATGAAAGCAACCATCTATTAAGTATCTTTCTCATTGGTTTGTTAGGCGGTTTATTAGCCATTGCAACCCCATGTGTGTGGCCAATCATTCCAATGACAGTCAGTTTCTTCCTTCGCAAGAGAGACGGTAGTGGAAAACGCTCCGCCCTACTCTACGGATTATCCATCATTGTTATCTATGTGGGATTGGGATTATTGCTCACACTCATTTTCGGAGCAGATGCACTGAATGCATTATCAACAAATGCAATATTCAATTTGTTCCTTTTCTTTTTGTTGGTTTTCTTTGCCATCTCCTTCTTTGGCGGATTTGACCTAACCCTACCCGCTTCATGGAGTACCAAAACAGAGAACAAGGCAGATAGCACCAAAGGTATTCTAAGTATTCTGATGATGGCATTCACCCTCGTCATCGTCTCATTCTCATGCACAGGACCTATCATCGGAACACTATTGGTTCATATCTCCACGCAAGGAAATATTTTAGCTCCAATCATCGGTATGCTAGGTTTTGCAATCGCTTTGGCTGGTCCATTCACCCTCTTCGCACTCTTCCCAA
The DNA here is from genome assembly GCA_017551675.1 of Paludibacteraceae bacterium. Classification (GTDB taxonomy): domain Bacteria; phylum Bacteroidota; class Bacteroidia; order Bacteroidales; family Paludibacteraceae; genus UBA1181. The sequence continues at coordinate 45,842 of JAFZLC010000055.1, forward strand.
GCATCATGAAGAAACTGCCACATTCTGGCGGATGGATGAACACAGTAAAGGTAATGCTTGGATTCTTCGAATTAGCATTTGCCTTGAAGTTCCTTTCGGTGGCAGACCTTGCCTATGGATGGCACATACTCGATAGAGAGGTCTTCCTAGTATTGTGGATTGTCATCGCCCTATTCGCTGGATTATACATCTTAGGCAAATTAAAATTCGCACACGACGAAGCAGCAGATGCGTATGAACCAGAGCAAGAGAACGCAGCAGAGGCGAACCATGTTTCAGTACCACGTCTGTTTGGAAGTATGATTCTCTTTGCATTCGCTTTGTACCTCGTACCCGGATTATGGGGAGCACCGTTGAAAGCTATTAGCGCGTTTGCGCCTCCAATGTGGACTCAAGACTTCAACCTATACGACGAGACACAAGCCTCTTTCACCGACTACGACGAAGCCATACAATATGCAAAGCAACACGACAAACCACTTTTACTGGACTTCTCAGGTTATGGTTGCGTCAACTGTCGTAAGATGGAAGCAGCAGTATGGAATGACGCACAGGTGAAATATATCATGAACAATGATTATGTTTTAGTTTCCCTCTTTGTCGACGACAAGACGAATTTGGAAACGCCAATGGAAGTAGAAGAAAATGGCAAGACAATAACACTAAAAACCATAGGTGAGAAATGGAGCTACCTGCAAAGGAGCAAATTTGGAGCCAATGCCCAACCATTCTATGTGGAGATTGACAATAACGGTATGCCACTCAACCACTCCTATGCATATTCAGAAGATGTTAAAGCCTTCGTAGAATTTTTACAAACAGGACTAAAAAACAATAAAAAATGATAGAGGAATTTAAAAACAGAAGAACCATTCGTAAATATTCCGACAAGGAGGTAAGCGACGAACTGTTGTATCAGTTGTTGGAAGCGGCATCACACGCCTCCACTACTGGCAACATGCAACTCTACAGTGTCATTATCACAAGAGACAAAGAGAAGAAAGCTGCATTAGCTCCCACTCATTTCAATCAACAAACATTTATCGGAGCACCCGTTGTACTCACCTTTTGTGCAGACAACAACCGATTCAACAAATGGTGCAAGCAAAGAAAAGCAGAACCGGGATACAACAATTTTCTCTCCTTCTCCACAGCGGCAATCGACACGCTTCTATTGGCACAAAACTTTGCAGCATTAGCAGAGCATGAAGGGTTGGGACTCTGTTTCCTAGGCACCACCACATACAATGCACCGCAGATTGCCAAGATACTCAATCTGCCCAAATATGTGGTTCCCATCACCACCATCACATTAGGATATCCTGCTGAGAATCCCGAACTACAAGACAGGATCCCCGTGAAAGGATTCGTTCACTCAGAGAGTTATCACGACTATGATTGTGAAGACATCGACCGCATATTCGACTACAAAGAAAGCTTGGAAGTGAATCGTAAGTTTGTGGAAGAGAACCAAAAGGAGACGTTAGCACAAATCTTCACAGACATTCGTTACACAAAAAAGGATGGTGATTATTTTTCTAAAATTTATTTTGATTACATCAAAGAGCAGTTTGAATTTTAACGAAGCGTGAGAATTCAGTTTGTAAACAATAATTTAAGCATAATTGATATCATAATATGTACGCATTAGTAACAGGAGCGAGTTCCGGAATCGGACTTCAATATGCCACAGAGTTGGCACGTCAGAAATATGACTTGTTATTAGTCAGCAACCAAGAGAAAGAGATACAAGAGGCAGCCACAGACTTAGCCAATCGATTTGGAGTCCAGACGATTGGTCTATACAAAGACCTCTCAACCGAAAATGCCGCACAAGAATTGCACACCTATTGCAAGGAGAACAATCTGCAAATTGACATACTCATCAACAATGCAGGCATATTCTTCTTCAATGAATACGTCAAGACCGACATAAAAAGGATTGAACTAATGTTAAATCTGCACATGAAGACTGTCAGCGAGATGTGTTATTATTTTGGAGCAGACATGAAGGAGCGAGGATTTGGATATATCTTGAACATGTCCTCCATGTCGGCATGGATGACGATGCCAGGCATCAGTGTGTACAATGCGACCAAGGCCTACATATTGAACTTCTCCCGTTCTATTTGGTATGAGATGAAGCCGTATGGTGTAGGTGTCACAGCTATCTGTCCGGGTGCGGTAGACACAGGTCTATATGGATTGAGTGACAAATGGAGAAAGGTAGCCGTTGGCATTGGAGTCTCCATGCGACCAGAGGAATTAGCGAAAAAAGCGTTGAAGAAAATGTTTAAGAAGAAGAAGCAGTATATACCAGGATGGATAAATCACATCTTTATCTTCTTAGTGAAACATCTTCCAGATTGGTTTATTTTCCTTATGATCAAGAGGATAGAGCAATTTCAAAAATAATGAGATAAAAAACCTTCATTTTTTCGGCATAAAAATTTTGAGATATCAAAAAATAACTCTAATTTTGCACTCGTTAAAAACAAAGCGACAAGCTAAAATTTAACGAATGACTCAGTAGCTCAGCTGGTAGAGCAACAGACTCTTAATCTGTGGGTCCAGGGTTCGATCCCCTGCTGGGTCACGAAAAAACGAAGAACTTGCAAAGGCAAGGGAGTTTTTAAAGATTTGGAGAGATGGTAGAGTGGTCGATTACAGCGGTCTTGAAAACCGCCGTACCAAGAGGTACCGGGGGTTCGAATCCCTCTCTCTCCGCTTAGATTCTTCACAGAACCCGTTGAGAAATCAACGGGTTTTGTGGTTTTTATAGGTATTCAAACGATGATTTCACCCCCAGGGTGTTACCCTGAGCTATGCAAAGAGTTGTCCCAATGGGGCTATAGACATCTTCATTAATGTGTGAATGTGTATGGCAATTCCCCTTTTCATTCCTTCCCCAAAAGTAGTTTCCAGAAACTTACAGGCAAATAAACATTTTCAAGCGATATAGCCTCTTTGAACATAGGGGCAATCTGCTGTGGTGTATATCCAGCGATGCCACATCCAACAGGAGTCACCAAAAACTTCAGTTCCGAATGCTTCTTCGCATATTCAATAAATCGGTCCACCGCTGCTTGCGTACTTTTCACTCCCTCCATCGTAGGTAATGCATAAGTGTGTCCCTGAAGTCCTTCTCCATTCCCCCACTCTGCACCAAACTTATCATACGCCACCCGTGCAGCACCCCCATGGTGCATTCCCTGTGCATTACTTCCAAAAACAAATATCTCGTTCTCTCCTAATACATTCACCATAGAGGGAGTCACCCGTGCAGAATGAGAGCCTTTCTCCCCTTCTGCCATCCAATTCTTTTCTTCTTCTGTGTAAACGTTTTGTTGCATTTGTGTTATGTTTAAAAATTATCACTATCCTTCAACTCTCATCTTGTCCCTTCGCCACAAATTCTATGAGCCTTTTTCTTATTCATATTCCTACGAATCTGTTGCAACTCCTCCATCGTACTGTATTTGGGCTGAGAGAAGATATTCTTTATCTCAGAGGTATAACCCAACGCCATGGCCAGACTGATAAGGTTCTTCAACGAGATGAGCCCTTTCTGCTCGAAACGCACAATGTTACTGACCGCCACCTCAGACTTTTCCGCCACTTGGTCGCGCGTTAGGTTCTTCTCTATGCGTCGCTTACGAAAATCAGCTGCAATAGTCTCCGCAATATCATCGGCATTGTCGAGCGTATAGCCTTCGAGAAGTGATAATATATTGTTATTTTCCATCATCCGAAAGGGTTTATTGATAATATTTTATCAGTTGTAAATTTAGCACATTCCACTATAACGGCCAAACAATACAACGAAATTTTAATTGTATCTACATTGCGCATCATCGTTTATCTCATATCATTTCACCCTAAATCTTTTTTTGTGTATCTCATTATTTATTCATAATTTTGCTAATGAAAACAGTAGGAGCATGGAATCCGAGGTTCTTACTTCGGATTTTTTTATTGGAATGACCTATGGAAAGATGCCGGAGTGGTCGATCGGGCCGCACTCGAAATGCGGTGAACGGGTAACTGTTCCCAGGGTTCGAATCCCTGTCTTTCCGCAAAATTTAAAATCAAGGGCAAAGGCATATCAACCGGTTTTAAGCAAGAATTTATAGAACCCACCCTAAAAAGAAGGCAACATGAATACAGATAAAATTAAAGAAATAAAGAATCTGAGCAAGACAAGACCAGCAAGTCTGATTAATCGATTCTCCCAATCAATCTTAAAAATGATTCTTCTCTCTTTGGGATTCTCCTGCATAACAAGTTGCGGTGGCTTATATGGCACACCTTATGCCGACTTCGAGATGAAAGGGAAAGTCACAAATGAGAAAGGTGAAAGTTTGTCTGATGTTGAGATCAATAGTGTAAGCAGAGAATCTGATTCTACATTATACCAAAGACCCGTGGCCATCACGAGTGCAAGAGGTATGTATACTGTTTCGGAAGACTTATATAGTCTACAATGGAGTGAAGGAGGCTACCCTTTCCGTTTCATTGGCGATACAACACTATATGAACCGTTCGACACCACAATCCGTCGTGACCAGCTGCATTTCAAAGGTGCTGATGATTGGTATGAAGGCAAAACTTCTATCGTAGTGAATGTGACACTGAAAGAAAAAAAGAAAAAAGAATAACAATTTATAGAACTCACCGCAGCACAATCCTGCCAGACTATTTGGGCAAACAACGAAAAATAAGTAACTTTGCAAATTGTAGATACATAAATACAAGAACAGTTTTATGCAATTCGAATTACAATACGTTGATCCTAAAAGTAATGCCCGCGCCGGTAAAATAACGACAGACCATGGCGTTATCGAAACTCCTATCTTTATGCCTGTCGGCACCGCCGGTACCGTGAAAGCTGTTCACCAAAGAGAAATCAAGGATGATATCAAAGCTCAAATCATCTTGGGTAATACCTACCATCTTTACCTTCGTCCCGGACTCAATATCCTAGAGAAAGCGGGCGGACTACACAAATTCAACGGATGGGACAAACCAATACTGACGGATAGCGGCGGATTCCAAGTCTTCTCGCTCTCCGACAACAGAAAACTTACCGAGGAGGGCTGCACCTTCCGTTCTCATATTGATGGTTCGAAACATATCTTCACCCCTGAAAACGTGGTGGACACTCAACGCATCATCGGTGCGGATATCATCATGGCACTCGACGAGTGTACTCCGGGTACTGCCGATTATGCTTACGCAAAACGTTCTCTCGAACGTACACAACGCTGGCTGGACCGTGGACTCAAACATTTTGATGAGACAGAACCTAAATATGGATACAGTCAGACCTTCTTTCCTATCGTTCAAGGCTGCACATTCAAAGACCTTCGTCTGAAGGCTGCTGAATATGTTGCCAGCAAAGATAGAGAGGGTAACGCCATCGGTGGATTGGCTGTCGGTGAACCTACCGACGTCATGTACGAAATGATTGAAACGGTCAACACCATATTGCCGAAAGACAAACCACGCTACCTCATGGGTGTGGGAACGCCAAACAACCTCTTGGAAGCCATCGAACGCGGCGTTGATATGTTCGACTGCGTAATGCCAACAAGAAATGGTCGAAACGGACTATTGTTCACCCAAAACGGTACCATGAACATGCGTAACAAAAAATGGGAGGACGATTTTTCTCCTCTCGATCCATTCGGCACCTCTTTCGTCGACTCTTTCTATACAAAGGCTTATGTTCGTCACCTATTCGTGGCAGATGAGATACTAGCACTTCAAATTGCATCCATCCATAATTTGGCATTCTATTTGTGGCTTGTCAAAGAGGCTCGCAATCAGATTATCGCTGGTACGTTCTCAACCTGGAAAGACAGCATGGTAAAGAAACTAAATGTCAGATTATAACAGATCGATTATGCTTAAAAAATTAGACATTTATATCATACGAAAATTCTTAGGAACCTTTTTCCTATCCATTGTCCTAATTATCAGTATCGCTGTTGTATTTGACATCACCGAAAAGATCGATGACTTTATGGAAAACAATGCTCCATTAAAAGCCATCATTTTTGATTATTACGTTAATTTCATTCCTTACTACGCCAACCTGTTTAGTCCTGTGTTCGTCTTCATTTCTGTTATTTTCGTCACCTCTAAGTTGGCCGACAATTCAGAAATCATCGCCATGTTCTCGTCTGGTATCAGTTTTCACCGACTGATGAGACCTTACATGATCTCTGCGGCTATCATTGCCCTACTTACCTTCTATTTAAGTAGCTACGTTATTCCCCCTGCCAACAAGGAGAGAATCGATTTTCAGGAAGTCTATGTGAAGAAAAAGAAGAAAGACCAAGCTATAAAGATTCGTTTGTGGGTGACCGACACTGAAGTTTTCTCCATCGACTACTACGACAAAAGAAACCAAAGCGGACGACGTGCTTCCATTGATGAATTCAACGGAAAAACTTTGAAATCAAGAATCATCGCCCACGATGTAGAATGGATGGGCGAAGACAATTGGAGACTACTCGACTATACAAAAAGAGAGTTCGATGGACTTTACGAACACCTAACCAGAGGGGACACAATGAATCTGAAACTGAACCTCATTCCCGACGACTTCTTCGTCTTTGCAGGTATGCAGGAGCAAATGTCAACCCCTGAACTGAAAAAGTATATCGAAAGACAGAAATCAAGAGGTATCGGCAATATAAAAGACTTTGAGATTGAATATTCCAGAAGATTCTCATTCCCTTTCGCCGCATTCATTCTAACCATCATTGGAGTCTCCCTCTCTTCGAAGAAGATAAAGGGAGGTATGGGTATAAACTTAGGTATCGGTATTGCACTGAGTCTTCTCTATATCCTCTTCTTCTCCATATCCTCCACATTCGCAGTCAATGGCAATTTCTCACCAGCAATGGCAGTATGGTTACCTAACATAATTTTCGGACTCATTGCCATTGTTCTATACGTAAGAGCACCTAAATAAAACACAAATGATTTTAATCATCCGTAATGGCAAACAATTCGGTCCTTATGACAAGGATACGATCAAGCAATATGTAGAAGATGGCAAGATTCTAAAATGCGACAAATGCGTCGATAGTTCAGATATGGACAATGTCATCACCGTCAAACAATATTTGAAAGACAACGACATCTCTGTAAAGGTCAAATCCGCAGGAAGTCTTGTCAACCAATTGAAATCCATCGGACGAGACATCATTATTCCCCATGAATTCTTCAAAAAGGAGATACTATTAAGCGATAAGAAGTTTCTCTTATTGGCTGCGATAGGACTACTACCATCCGTCATTGGTTTCTTCATTCAGAATGAATGGTTGATGTTTTATTTCGTCTCCCTCTACTTCTCTGTCATTTGGAGCATCTTCTTCTATAATTTCTTTAAAACGTCACAAGTATCGTGGAAGACGGCTACCACCATCTTTTTTATGACACAAATCTTTATCTTCCTTTTATGGGATGTAACAGGATTGGTAAAGCTAAATCCTTTCTATAACATTGGTGAACAAGGAGGATTCTTTTCACGACTCATATTCTTTATTATGGGAGTTGGATTCACCGAGGAGTTTGTCAAAGCCATTCCTCTTTTCATATTAATAGCGAGGGCGAAAGAGCCTTTAATACCACGCACATTAGTCTTTTACGGACTCATTTCAGGATTAGCATTCGGTGTAGAGGAAGGCGTACAATATCAGATAAAGGTGAATGACCAATTGGAATACCAATATTCATTTTTTGCCAACATAGCCAGACTCACCTACCTTCCTTTCATTCATGCCGTATTCACAGGCATAGCAGGTTACTATATCGCCTTTGGTAACCTCTACCCTAAATTCAAAAAGTCACTCTATGCGATGGCTATTGTCGTTCCGATGGTTCTACATGGTCTGTACGACACATTCAATCAAAACACATTTATCGCCATCTTCTTCCTAATTATTCCAGTGGCTCTGCTTATGACCTATTTAAGGCGCACATCAGACTTAAAATCGAAATTGAGATAGAAACTAGTACGATAGGAAAATCGTGCTAGATTGAAGAGGAAATAAATAAACCCCGAAAGCCTAACAACTTTCGGGGTTCACTTTGTTAAATATACCCTTATATGCTTGAATTACTCGTTATTCACATACAAATCCCTTTGGAGAACCGTTGACACCGTATGTGTTCAAGTCAGAGCAATCAGAGACTGACATCTCTTCGTAATCGTAACTATAACTAGGCACTTCGTTACCCTCTTCATCGTAATAAGTACAATGACAGTCGTTTTTCGTACATGAGAATAATCCCAATGAAAGTGCGACAGTTCCAAGTGCTATAAAAATCTTCTTCATCATTTTATACTATAAAATTACGCCTACTCTTTTACACGGTTTTCAGCAACCCCAAAGTTTTTCAAATACATCGAGTGCAAATGTAATAAAATTATCGAATCTTCGCACCCAATTTCTCTTCGAAATTTTTAATCAGTTTATTCATTATACCATCAATCTGCGTATCCGTAAGCGTTTTAGCCATATCTTGCAAAATGAAGGTGACTGCATAAGACTTCTTTCCTGCTGGCAAGTTCTTACCCTCATAGACATCAAACAAGTACATATCCTTCAACAACTTGCGCTCTGTCTCGCTTGCAATCTTAGCCACATCCGCAAAGGTGGTGTTCGTATCCAACAACAACGCCAAATCACGCTTAACCTCTGGGAACTTAGATATATCCGAATAAGAAACTTTATGTTTCTTCAACTCAGACAATATATTGTTCCATTCCAAATCAGCAAAATAGACATCAGTATCAATATCAAACTTCTTTGTCACCTTTTTAGAAACAACACCCAATGTTGCCAACAACTTACCTGCAGGGGTCAACATCGTCAAACCTTCCGACAACAAATCGTCTGAATATTCTCCAATCACCAAACCTTTCTTCTCCACACCCAAACGAGCGAAGATATTATCCACATAAGCAGACAATTGATAGAAGGATGTCTTATCCTGTTTCTGTACCCAGCTTGCAAGTGTCTTGTTACCTGCCAACCAAATACCCAAATGGAAATCCTCTGAATAAGGTTTCAATGGTTGCTCGATAGTAGACTCCTTAGATGGATTCTTATGATAGCAGTTACCAAACTCATAGAACTTCACATCTCCGTTTTTACGATTGATGTTGTAAGAGATGCTCTCCAATCCACCGAACAACAAAGTCTGACGCATACAACCAAGATCCGCACTTAATGGATTCATCACATTAATGGTGGTCTCTGCTGTATATTTCACTCCATCTGCGTAATAAGAAAGTTTTGTCAGTGAGTTATTTAATATCTCATGGAATCCGCAACCACTCAACTGATCAGAGATCATATTCTGAAGTTTCAACGAGTTAGGTTTTGGAGAATAAGCAATAGAAGAGTGAAGAGTCGTACCCTCCTCCACATTATCATATCCGTAGATACGAAGGATATCCTCAATCACATCCACATCACGTTGCACATCCACACGATACGTAGGAACAGCCAACTGCATGGTAGTCTCCGTCTCATTCTTGATTTCGATTTCCAAACCTTTCAAGATTGATTTTACATCCTGCTTAGAGATCTCTTGACCCACTAAGGAGTTAATCTTTTCAAATGTCAGATTAACAGGATAAGGAGCTACAGCAACAGGATAGTTGTCAAACACATCAGAAGAGATGGTTCCACCTGCCACTTCCTTAACAAGCAAAGCTGCCAATTTCAAAATATATAATGTATTGTTTGGATCGCAACCTCTCTCATAACGGAAAGATGCATCTGTATTCAAACCATGACGACGAGCCGTCTTACGAACTGAAACAGGATTAAAGTATGCACTTTCAATAAAGATGTTCTTTGTCTGTTCTGTAACACCAGAATGCAAACCACCGAACACACCAGCGATACATGCACCACCCTTTTCGTCGCAGATCATCAAATCATCAGCGCTCAATGTTCTTTCCACACCATCCAATGTAACGAACTTAGTGCCTTCAGCCAAATTCTTCACGATGATGTGTCGACCATCCATCTTATCAACATCAAAAGCATGCAATGGTTGTCCCATAGCATGAAGCATGAAGTTTGTCACATCCACCACATTATTGATAGGACGAACACCAATTGTCTTCAACAACTTTTGCATCCATTCTGGAGACTCTTTGATTGTGACACCAGCCACAACAACACCAGAGTAACGTGGGCAAGCCTTTTCATTTTCAACAGTGACCTTTACAGGATAATTATTGTTCTCCACCTTGAAAGCAGAGACATCCGGCAATGTCAATTTATACTTATTATTATGTAATGCGAAATAAGCCGCCAAATCTCTAGCAACACCATAATGAGATGCCGCATCAATACGATTTGGAGTGATATCCACCTCAATCACATAATCTTTTTCAATCTGATAATAATCCTTAGCCAAGGTACCCACCTTACAATCAGCAGGCAATTCGATGATTCCCTCATGACTTGTTCCAATTCCGATTTCATCCTCTGCGCAAAGCATACCGTATGACTCTACACCACGCAATTTAGAACGTTTAATCGTAAAGGTCTGATCTCCATCATACAATTTTGTACCAATCGTAGCGACGATGGTTTTCAATCCTGCACGGCAATTAGCAGCTCCACAAACAATCTGGAGAGGATCTCCTGAGCCCACATTAACAAGTGCTACATGCAAATGATCCGAATCTGGATGATTCTCGCATTGCAAAACTTCACCAACTACCAAGCCTTCCAAGCCACCTTTTATTGATTCAACCTCTTCCACACCATCTACCTCAAGACCTATGGAAGTTAAAATCTTTGATACTTCTTCTGGTTCTATATCAAGGTTTAAGTACCTTTTCAACCAATTGTATGATATATTCATCTTTATTAAATTAATTATCTTCTTCAAGCAGAAAGTACCGATGTAACTTTCAACGCACAAAAATAAAAAAAATATAGGAGCAAAAGAAAAAAATAGGCTAACTTTGTCCACCAAACCAGAAAATTGAATGGAGAATAACAACAAAAACAAACCAACCGCACGTCAAATCCTTACGGACTTAATCGAGAAGAAGAATCTCCGCAAGACCCCCGAGCGATTTGCCATACTAGAGGAGATCTATCAAATCGATGGACATTTCACCATTGATTCACTTTATTCTCTATTGAATGACAAGAATTACCACGTCAGTCGAGCCACCCTCTATAATACGGTGGAGTTGCTTCTTGAATGCAACCTAGTCTTAAAACATCATTTTGGTAAGGAGACTGCCGAGTACGAAAAATGTTACAACTGCAAGGTGCATCATCATCTTGTTTGCACCAATTGCGGTGAAATCAGAGAATTTACAGATGTAAATATCAGACGTAACATTCAAACAAAGCATTATAAAAAATTCGATATGACCCACTACTCTCTCGTAGTCTATGGCCTTTGTGAAAAATGTAAAGAAGCTCAATCACAAACTCATATAAAAACAAAGGGAGAAAGCTAACTCTCTCCCTCTGTAACTTAAACACAACCTATTTTATTTCAAACTCATCCAATTTCACCATTCCTCTTACATTATCCAACACTATCATCTTCTCTTCACAAGTTTGATTTTTCCTTCCATAATTTCTAAACACAGAGACCTTTACAATAACTGGTTGCAACTGTTTTTGTGAAGTTGTACCATAATAATGAATATTCACCGAATAGGTTCCCTTTATCGCCTTTTTCAAAAGGAACTCTTCCGGACCATATCCTCTTGTGAAATCTTCAGAGATAGAACCTCCTATATATGTTTTTTTATGTTTATAGCCACACGATTCTTTATTAGGATCAGTTACCCATAAATCTATATCACAATTATCTGTATTCCATGATATAACAACACGCAAATCATATCCAAAACGTTCATCCTTAACCTTTTTATTTTTAAATTCGGTAGGATGCAATGCCACCAATTCATCCATCTCATGTTGAACAATATATTTAATACCCAAAAATCGATCCCAATTCCCTTCCATTACCTTTTCAAACATTTCATACGCCTTAACATAATCCCCACATGCTCGGTATGCAAAAGCTAAGTCTCGATATGTTTGCGGTTCTTCATTTCTCACCTTCTCCACATCTTTATACGTCTCTAACGCTAAACTGTTTTCTCCATACTCCATCAATTTTCCTCCCAAGGTTCGTAGTATTTCTGGCTCTTCCATTTTCAGCTCTGCCAAATTTGAAATGATACGAACTGCTAAACTATTCAGTCCTTCAGAATAGAAATAATCTGCCACATCTATATAAAAAAGGATATTATCAGCATCTAATTCTCTCAACTTCAAATACTTGTCATACATCGCACTTTTTGGCACACGTTTTAGTTCTGACAAATAAGAAGGAATGGTAGTTCGTGCCTTTCTGAAACTTTCCGAAGGTAAATTATTGCGAACTATTTGAGGCGTTTGACGTTTCCTTCTCTCCATTTTTGTTGAATTATTACGACGAACCGATGTTGAATCATTACGATGAACCAATATTGAATCATTACAAATTGTCATAGCATCTGACAATTTAAAAAGAACTGGCAATCTAAAATAAGAACGCACCTTTCTTCCATTTTGCTCTCCAGGAATCCACTTAGGCATTGATGACACAACACGAATTGCTTCATCATCTAATAGAGGATCAACACCACGTTCAATTTGGACATTTGATATGGTACTATCTGTATTAACAACAAAACTAACAATAACTCTACCTTGCAGACCTAAATTCGCTGCTTGTTCTGGATAACAAAGATTACACCTTAAATATTCTTTTAGAGCATTCATACCACCTTGAAATTCTGCTTTTTTTTCTACCATTGTATAGATTTCATCCTCATCATTTTCTGCATCATCTGTTTCTACTGAATAAGCCTCACTTTCAACAGCTTGATCTTCAACAGCACTCAACATCAACGGTTGTTCAACTCTATAGGCACTACGAGTATCTGCCTGTGATAATTCTATCTCTTCAAACGTCTCCGTCGAAAATTCTTCTTCAACAATAGGCATTGGGGCATCTGGACGATCAATTCTGGGCTTTCCTCCTTTCTTTATACGTTCATACTCTTCCCTTAATTCTGCAGGCGGCTCTATTTCATATTGAATATAATCCCAAACAGTTTCCAACACAATAAGTGACGTATAATCACTTACCAAACCGTATTTCATACATAACTCTTTTATCTCATCTTTATTTTCTTTCGAATTTTGTTCTAATTCAGAGACTTTTTTCTGCGCCCATATACGCTTTACATTAGTACCTAAATTATCCGATAGTGATGAAATAGTATACTCTTGCGTCTTCTCCACCTTGTCACCATAACCTAGATTCAATTTTAACACAGCACTCTTAGCAGACATGCATCCTACAATTGACAAATTTTCATCCACTTCAACCCCAGTTTTAGGATAAACATCCTCCATTTCCGAATGATCATAAGAGACACTGATTAAACGAATATACTGATGAGTCAAATGATTCAAGGCTTCTTTTTGCGACATCTCATTCAAATTAATATAAGATCCACCTTTCGTAGTCAGACGGGATAAAAACGAATAATCAGAACGCATACTAGAATTTATCGCATACAAAGGCACATTAGATTGTGTAGGATTTTTCACACCGAAATTAGAAACACCATCAGAGAACAATAATATTTCATCCACATCGTACTTCGCAAAATTTAATGCGCCAAACTGAGTTCCACCATCAAAAGGCTGTGTACTCATATTTTGTTTAATATCATTATATGTGGCATTAGGAATTATTTTATCCAAATACACTCTATCACTAAAAGTAACCAAACGAACGTTCACTTTTCCTAAATAAGACAGATAATCCTTTAGCAAAGCATACTCTTTTTCAATATTTCTATTTTTAGCAGAAGAAGAAACATCAAAAACAACCGCTATCGATTTTGGTTTTACCTTATCCTTTTTTCCCTGGATATTAGGTGAAAGATAGAAAAAAGTATTCGTTCCCTCATCTTCTGTAACCAGATCTTGTTTATTTGAGACAGGGACCTGAACACGTACGAAATCATTCAATTTCACATTCTCCGCAGAAAATGAGATTCTTGTACCTTCCGAATAAGAGGAAGAAGAAAGATTCAGCAAAGATGTCTGTATTTTAGGAGTTGACGAAGGGTTCACAAAAGTCACATCCAAACTGAATTTATCCAATTGATGTTCAGAAAAGAGTGGTAAATTATACAACTCTACACCATCAGAAGATTTAATTTCCTGTTCATATCCAATAATTACATGACGAGGCGAACCTTTTCGTAATGGATAGATTCGTGTTTTAAAATTATTACCTTTTGTTTTCTCAACCAATCCTGGATCCACACCATTCCGAACAATTCTTTCGAACGTACGACGAGCTTTACTTTTATCAACAACAACACCCTCTCTCATTTTTCCATTCACATCCAATGCATAACGAGAAACCGTTTGTCCATCTCCCAATGGAAATTCAAGTTCACCCTCCATCACACGTTCACAACTATTTTCAAAAATCATATCAAATGTTGTAACTGCAATTTTCCCATGCACTTCAACATTAACAAACAAATTAGTCATTCTAATACAATCCGTATTCTTTTCTTCTGACTTTGTTCCTGTCAGACGTGGGAACATTGAAATGGCTTCATTTCCAAAGGAATCAACAGAAACTGTTTCAATTTGAACAGGACCTGTCTGTGACGAAATTTGAGAACCGTCAGTATTATTAGCACCATCTTTCCTAATACAACCTATTAATATAAAAATGGCACAAAAACACCCCATTATTGTTGCCATTAAAAATTTCAATTTATTCATATCTTCCAATTTTTAACTAATTATATAAATATTAAAAGAACTTCATTTGAAAAATTCTTAACCTTCGAGAAATTTATAAAAGTCCCATTATTTTTTATAAAAACGCACAGTCAGAAAAAAAAATACATTTTTCAAAAAAAATTGTTATAAAATCTTAATTAGAACAAAAAAAAACTATATTTGCATTCGGCTTACTTTTACAACTGTTCTTTATGGCGATGAAAAACACGTAAGTCTATCACACGAAAAGAAAAAACATAAATAAATAAATTAATACCATTAAACAATAGCTAATATGGCAAAAGTAATTGGTGAAGTCATACAGGTTATCGGACCTGTTGTTGACGTAAGTTTCCCTGACATACAGGAATCTTTACCGCAGATACACGATGCGCTAGAGATTGAGCGTGAAGGGCAAAGTAATCTAATCATCGAATGTCAGCAGCACATCGGAGAGAATTCAATTCGAACGATTGCGATGGACTCCACAGATGGTTTGAAAAGAGGAATGAAGGTGGAGGCTTTAGGACGAGCAATTGCAGTACCTAAAGGAGAACAAATCAAGGGAAGAATGTTGAACGTCGTAGGAGAACCTATCGATGGAATGAAAGCATTCGACAGAGCAGATGTATCTCCAATTCACCGAGAGGCTCCTAAGTTTGATGAACTCGCAACATCCAAAGAGATTTTGTTCACAGGTATCAAGGTCATCGACCTTTTGGTTCCATACCTAAAAGGAGGTAAGATTGGATTGTTCGGTGGAGCCGGTGTAGGAAAGACAGTGTTGATTATGGAGTTGATCAACAACATCGCCAAAGGATACAATGGATATTCAGTATTTGCCGGTGTAGGTGAGCGTACTCGTGAGGGTAACGACCTACTTCGAGAGATGATCGAATCAAACATCGTACGTTATGGAGATGCCTTCAAGGAGGCAATGGAAAAAGGAGATTGGGATTTGAGCAAGATCGATTACAACGAGTTGGCTAAATCTCAAGCAACCTTGGTGTATGGTCAGATGAATGAGCCACCTGGAGCACGTTCTTCTGTGGCATTGTCAGGTTTGACAGTTGCAGAGACATTCCGTGATTCAGGGCAAGGAGGTAAAGATATCTTGTTCTTCGTGGACAACATCTTCCGTTTCACGCAAGCAGGTTCTGAGGTATCAGCGTTGTTAGGACGTATGCCATCAGCCGTAGGATACCAACCAACCTTGGCAACAGAGATGGGTCAGATGCAAGAGCGTATCACGTCAACCAAGCATGGTTCCATCACAGCCGTAGAGGCCGTTTATGTGCCAGCAGATGACTTGACCGACCCTGCACCAGCAACAACATTCTCACACTTGGATGCAACAACAGTGTTGAGCCGTAAGATCGCAGAGTTGGGTATCTACCCTGCCGTAGATCCATTGGATTCTACCTCTCGTATCTTGGATCCAAATATTATTGGAAATGCACACTATGATTGTGCTCAAAGCGTAAAACAAATTCTACAGAAATACAAAGAGTTGCAAGATATCATTGCAATCTTGGGTATGGAGGAGTTGTCAGAGGCAGACAAGTTGGTGGTTGCACGTGCGCGTCGTATCCAACGTTTCTTGTCTCAACCATTCCACGTAGCATCACAGTTTACAGGTCTTCCTGGTGTGATGGTTCCTATCGAAGAGACAATCAAAGGATTCAATATGATTATCAATGGTGAAGTGGATGATCTTCCAGAACAGGCATTCTTGAATGTCGGAACTATCGACGACGCTATTGAGAAA
Organism: Paludibacteraceae bacterium; assembly: GCA_017551675.1. Taxonomy (GTDB): domain Bacteria; phylum Bacteroidota; class Bacteroidia; order Bacteroidales; family Paludibacteraceae; genus UBA1181. The sequence goes on from JAFZLC010000055.1 coordinate 62,486, forward strand.
GGTAAGAAGTTGCTTTCTCAAGCAATTCAATAACGGACTAAAATCGGCAGTATGAAATTAGAAATCATATCACCAGACAAATTAGTTTTCACGGGAGAGGTTGACTCAGTGAATCTACCGGGAAGTGCGGGAAAATTCACTGTATTACCACGACACACGGCACTAATTTCGTCGCTAAAAGCAGGAGAGATCATCTACCGTTCAGGGGATGAGCAAACTGTTCTTAAAGTGGATGGCGGTTTTGCCGAGGTAAAAAACGACGTAATATCCGTTTGTGTTGAAAACGTTCTTGAGTAAAAGTGAAATAAAGGCATGAATCGCGCTACAAAAATAGCAATATTTATACTGGCAGTCTTGATGTCTATTATAAGTGCTATTTCGGTCTATGTTCTCAAAACATATTTTCCCGAATATGCAAGTATCAGTTCAGCTGCCTATTGCGTCAGTGCATTTTTCACACTTTACGGCACAGTAACATTCATCACATTGAGTCAGAAGAGAGGGGATGCAAAAGATTATTCGAGAGCATTTCTTGTGTTAAAAGCAATCAAACTATTTTTAACACTGGCGGGTGTAATCTTCTATGTGTTCTTCAACAAAGAGATGGCCCTACCCTTTCTTGTTACGATCGTAGTCTATTATGTGATATATACAGTATTTGAGGCAATTGCCCTCACAAAACTTAAATAAGGATTTACAAAAATGAGTCAGTCCATAGATACTAAAAAAGCTGGGAAAATTGGGAAGATTGCCTTTGGGATCTTACTCGTGATACTGGGTCTTTTAGGTGTGGCAGCTTTCACTTCTAATTCGGAATCGGAGGAAAAGGGGGAACTGAACATTAAAGAGATGATCTTCGGTCACGTGCAAGATGCCTATAATTGGCATATCACGACCATTGGAGACAAGCACATTTCCATCTCTTTGCCATGTATAGTCTACGGTCAAAACGGTTTAGATGTTTTCTGTTCTTCAAAATTAGGACATGAAGGTCACTACACCGAGTACAATGGATATAAAATTGCAGAAGAGGGAAATTACGCAGGAAAAATCGTTGAAGTATCAACAGGAAAGCGTCCATGGGACTTCTCCATCACAAAGAACGTGGTTTCTTTGTTGATTAGTTGTGCTCTTCTATTGATTATTTTCTTGTCGATTGCAAAGAAGTACAAGAGCAACGGATTCTGCAAGCCTACAGGATTGCAAGCCGTCTTGGAGCCTCTTATTGTCTCTCTTAACGACGACATCATCAAACCAAGTGTTGGCAAGAATTACAAAAAGTTCACATGGTATCTGTTAACCGTCTTCTTCTTTATCTTCATCAACAACTTATTGGGTATCATCCCAATATTCCCTGGTGGAGCTAACCTGACAGGTAACATTGCCATCACATTTGTATTGGCAGCCCTCACTTTCTTATTGACCAACATTTTTGGTACGAAAGCCTACTTCCTTGATATAATATGGCCGAAAGTACCAAAATGGTTGAAATTTCCATTGCCAATCATGCAGTTCATTGAGTTCTTAGGAATCTTCACGAAACCTATCGCACTCTGCATACGTCTCTTCGCAAACATGTTTGCCGGACACGTGATGGTATTGGTATTAGTAGGTTTGATATTTGTATTTTCACAATTGAGTGTAGGTGTAGGATTGGGATTCTCAGTCGTTTCCGTACTACTCGTTGTGTTCATGTCACTATTGGAGTGTTTGGTTTGTTTCATCCAAGCTTATGTATTCATGACTTTGTCAGCCCTATTCATAGGAATGGCACAAGTTGAGGAGGAAGAAGAGTAAAAGAAAAAGCAAACAATATAAAAAGAATAAAAAACAAAAATTATTAAATAACAATTAAAAAATTAAAGACTATGTTGAGTATTTTATTACAAGCAGTAGCAGCAGAAGCAGCAACTGCAAAATTAGGCGCAGCAATCGGAGCAGGTATCGCAGCAATCGGTGCAGGTATTGGTATTGGTAAGATCGGAGGATCTGCAATGGAGGCTATCGGACGTCAGCCAGAAGTTTCAAGTGACATTCGAAGCAACATGATTGTAGCAGCAGCCCTTGTCGAAGGTGTGGCATTCTTGGCTATCATCGTTGCTATCTTGGCATTAGTTATGTAATTAACATCTAAAATTAAAAGTTTATGTCATTACTGACACCAGATCCCGGACTATTATTCTGGATGCTTTTATGCTTCCTCATTGTAGCCTTCATTCTTGGAAAGTGGGCGTGGCCTGCTATCGTCGGAATGATAGAAGAGCGAGGCAACTACATTGAAGAGTCTCTTAAGAAAGCTGATGAGGCAAATGCTGCTTTGGCTGGAATCAAAGCAGAAAACGAAAGATTGGCCGCAGAAGCAAAGAATGAGAGAGTTGAGATGTTGAAAGAAGCCACCAGACTAAAAGAGAAGATAATCGACGATGCCAAAACTGCCGCTACAGCTGAAGCAAACAAGATTATCGAAAATGCAAAGGAAAGCATCCAATTAGAGAAAGACAATGCCGTAAAAGAGATTCGTTCACAAGTAGCTGAGCTTTCTGTTAACATTGCAGAGAGAATCATCAGAGGCGAACTTAAGAGCAACGAAAGCCAAATCGACATGATCAACAAACTATTGGATGAGGTTAATATCGCTAAATCGTAGTAGCTGATGAATACAGGTAAAATTTCAGCAAGATATGCAAAAGCACTTTTCATGTTTGCAGAAGAGAACAAACAAGAAGAGTCTGTGTACAACAACGTGAAAATACTTTCCAAAAGTTTCACGGAGGTTCCACAGTTAAAAGAAGCGTTGGGTAATCCAACCATCTCCAAACAGAAAAAGAAAGAGTTGCTTATCACTGCTGCAGGTACCCAAGTATGTGCCGAATTCAACCGCTTTGTTGATTTGGTCATCGAGCATAAACGAGAGGAATACTTCCAGAGTATCTGCTTAGTATTTCAAGACATGTATCGCGACAAGAAAAACATCATCACCAGTACGCTTGTCACCGCTACCCCACTCTCAGAAGCTGAGGAAGCAAGAATGAGAAAGGCAGTGGAATCTGTCACAGACGGAACCATAGAGTTCCAGAAAGAGATAGATCCAGACATCATTGGTGGATTTATTCTAAATGTTGAAACTTACCAGTTAGACGCTAGTATTAAGAGTCAACTTAGAACTGTCCGTGATACGCTCTTAAACAAGAATGCGGCAGATGCTTAACTATTTATCAGTATTCGTAAATTAAAAAAGAAATTATTACTATGGCTATAAAAGCAAGTGAAGTATCCGACGTGCTAAAAATGCAACTTCAAGACTTAGACACCAAAGTCAAGTTTGAAGAAGTTGGTACCGTATTGCAGGTCAGCGATGGTGTGGTTCGTATTTACGGACTACAGAATGCTGAGGCAGGAGAACTTTTGGAGTTCGAAAACGGTATGAACGCCGTTGTCATGAACTTGGAAGAGGATAACGTGGGTGCTGTGTTGTTAGGTCCTACCGATCAAGTAAGAGAAGGCGACACAGTAAAACGTACAAAGAGAATCGCATCCATCATGACAGGTGAAGGCATGGTTGGAAGAGTTGTAAACTCCATCGGTAACCCTATCGATGGTTTAGGTCCTATCAAAGGTGAATTGATTGAAATGCCATTGGAACGTAAAGCTCCTGGTGTTATCTATCGTGAACCCGTTAAACAGCCATTGCAAACTGGTTTGAAGGCTATCGACGCCATGATTCCTATCGGACGTGGACAACGTGAGTTGATCATCGGTGACCGTCAAACAGGTAAAACTGCAATCGCTATTGATACAATCATCAACCAAAAAGAGTCTTATTTAGCAGGAAACCCTGTTTATTGTATCTACGTTGCCGTAGGTCAAAAGGGTTCTACTGTAGCAAATATTGTAAACACATTGAAGGAATATGGAGCAATGGATTATACGATCATCGTATCTGCTACTGCTTCTGACCCTGCTGCTATGCAATATTACGCACCATTCGCAGGTGCTGCTATTGGTGAGTATTTCCGTGACCAAGGAAAACATGCATTGGTTGTATACGATGACTTGTCTAAACAAGCCGTTGCTTACCGTGAGGTTTCCTTGATCTTGAAACGTCCTTCTGGTCGTGAGGCTTACCCTGGTGATGTGTTCTATTTGCACTCTCGTTTGTTGGAACGTGCAGCTAAGATTATCAGCAACGATAATGTGGCTTCTCAAATGAACGACCTTCCTGCTTCCCTTAAGGGTAGAGTTAAAGGTGGTGGTTCGTTGACTGCCCTTCCAATCATCGAGACACAGGCAGGTGACGTTTCTGCGTACATCCCTACCAACGTGATCTCCATCACTGATGGTCAGATCTTCTTGGAAACAAACATGTTCAACGCAGGTATCCGTCCTGCAATCAACGTAGGTATCTCCGTATCTCGTGTGGGTGGTAGTGCTCAGGTAAAAGCCATGAAGTCTATCGCTGGTACATTGAAGACTGACCAAGCTCAATATCGTGAGTTGGAGTCATTCACCAAGTTCGGTGGTGATATGGATGCCGTAACAAAGATGACTATCGACAAAGGTGTGCGTAACACTGAGTTGTTGAAACAACCTCAATATACTCCATACCCAGTTGAACATCAGATTGCAGTAATCTATTGTGGTACTCAAGGTATCTTAAACGTATTGCCAGTTGAACACGTTCACTTGTTCGAAAAATTGTTCATCGAACGTTTGGAACACCTCCACAAAGAGGATGTCTTGAACAATTTGAAACAAGGAAAAATCGACGACAGCATCAAAGCTACATTAAAGAGCGAAGCTGAAGTTGTCATTAAAGAGATCCAAAAAAAGGCTTAATAAATGGCATCATTAAAAGAAGTTAAAGCAAGAATCGGATCCGTAAACTCTACAAAGAAGATTACGGGAGCGATGAAGATGGTTTCCTCAGCAAAATTGAAGAAAGCCCAAATGGCTATCGAAAATATTTTGCCGTACCAAAACCGTCTGAATGGCATCTTGGAAAACTTCCTCGCAACAGAGACCGATTTCCAATCGGATTTCTCTGCTGTCAGAGAGGTGAAAAAGATGGCCATTGTGGTCTTTTCTTCTAATTCAAGCCTTTGTGGTGCATTCAATTCAAATGTTATTAAAGAACTGAACGGATTGATTAAAAAAGAGTTGGCTAATGGTATCGAACTCACCATCTACCCTATCGGTAAAAAGGTGAAAGAGGCTGTCAATAAAATGACTGGCATCGAAAAAGTAGATATCGACATTTCTCTTTCTGACCACCCGTCATTCGATGGTATTAGTACAATCACAAATGAACTGATGACCAAATTTTTGAACAAAGAGTTCGATAAGGTAGTTCTGATTTATCATCACCTTAAAAATACTGCTGTTCAAAAATTGACAACAGAAACCTTCCTGCCTATCAAACTTGAGTCCAAGAAAGATGCTGCTAAGAATCTTAGCGGCGACTATATCGTGGAACCAAGTAAGGCTGAGGTCTTGGAAGCTTTGTTGCCTAAAGCATTGCGTACGAAGATGTATGCTTGCCTACTCGACTCTAACGCTTCTGAACATGGAGCTCGCGTCGTAGCTATGCAAGTCGCAACGGATAACGCAAATGAACTGATTAACGAACTGACCGTCTTGTACAACAAGACTCGTCAACAGGCAATCACCAGTGAATTGTTAGATATTGTCGGCGGTGCTGCCGCACTACAATCGTAATCTGATTTAAAAGAAAATGTGACTTATAACGAATGGATTTCCTCTGGATCTCCATTCGTTTCTGTTTAAGGTGACTTCTTTTCATTCACCGTTTAAACAATGTTTAATATGAAGTGTGGTCATATATTCTATTCGACACCTTTGCTCGAAATGATTTTATAAAACCCACATTAAAACAAACTTTACAAATTATGAATTCAATTTTAGACTTAGAGCCAAAAGAACTCTGGTTCTATTTCAATGAAATATGTAATATACCCCACCCTTCTGGCAAAGAGGAAAAAATCGGTGCTTACCTGATGGATTTTGCTAAACAAAGAAATTTGGAGTGTTGCATGGATAGCGTTGGCAACGTTCTTATCCGCCAAAAAGCCTCCGCTGGATATGAATCGGCTCCTTCCATCCTTCTTCAGGCGCACATGGATATGGTCTGCGAGAAAAATTCTAACGTCAATCACAATTTTGATACGGATCCTATCCAAACTTACATCGATGGTGATTGGGTAAAGGCCAAAGGTACTACATTGGGTGCTGATGATGGTATCGGTGTCGCTACTATGCTTGCCATACTCGATTCTAAAACCATCAAACACCCTGCACTGGAATGTCTCATCACGGTTGACGAGGAACGTGGTCTAACAGGCGCTCAACATGTGCAAGCGGGCTGGTTCAAATCTAAAATGCTAATCAACCTCGATTCGGAGGATGACGGACGTTTCTGCATCGGATGTGCCGGTGGTATCGATACAGTGGCTACCTATCACCTACAAACTGAAAAGACGCCAGACAACCAAATCTTCATCGAAATAAAGGTCTCTGGACTCCATGGAGGTCATTCGGGTGATGATATCAATAAAGGTAGAGGAAATGCTATCAAACTATTGTCTCGTTTCCTCTGGAATGAAAACAAAAAATATCCTATCTATTTCCATTCTATCATGGGTGGAAACCTTCACAATGCTATTCCTAGAGAGGCTTCTGCCATCATCTCCATTCCATTCAAAGAGAAAGAGAACATACGCGTTGCACTCAATCAATATGTGGCTACCGTTGAGAAGGAATATCCGAACGAGACAAACTTCCTCATGGATCTTAGTTCTACCGACTCCTGTGATAATGTATTGTCCAAAGCTAAGACAGACGAGATTCTCAACGCATTATATGCTTGTCCGCATGGCGTAACAGATATGAGCAGAGAGATTGCTGGTCTTCCTGAGACTTCCACCAACCTTGCATCTGTCAAAATGCCTGATGCCAACACTATCATCATCTCCACCAGTCAACGTAGCTCCATTGAGAGTAAAAAACATGATATAAAAGACCGTGTGGAAGCCGTATTCGCATTGTCTCATGCAGACGAGATCAAACATAGTGACGGATACCCAGGATGGAAACCTAACATGAATTCGAAGATCAAAGAGATCGTCGTAAATGCTTTTGTCGAACTATATGGCAAACAACCTATCGTGACGGCTATTCATGCCGGACTGGAATGTGGTCTCTTCGTAGAAAAATATCCTGATTTGGACATGATATCTATCGGTCCGGATATTTTCGACAACCACTCTCCTGCCGAAAAATGCAGCATCTCAAGCGTCGAACGATATTTCCGCCATGTAGTGCGCATATTGGAAAATATTCACTAATCAAAAAGGGAAGGCTTCTAAAGTCTTCCCTTCCATTCTATTCTAAAGAAATGAACAAAATAAAAAATCTATGGACTGGCACGCCAGGTTACAACTGTATTGCCTGCTCCCCTAACAACCCTATCGGTTTTCATCTAGATTTTTATGAGGAGGGCGACTATATTCTCACACGATGGGACCCCACTCAAAATCACCAGAGCTGGATTAACACGCTACATGGAGGTGTACAATCATTATTGATTGATGAAGTGGCAGGATGGGTGGTAACACGCAAACTACAAACCACAGGCGTCACTTCCAAAATGGAGATTAAATACATCAAACCTGTAAAAACCAATGAGGGTGAGATTCTAGTTCGTGCCAAACTCAACAAGCAAATGCGCAACATCGCCTATATCGATGCAGAATTATTAAACAAAGAGGGAGAAGTCTGTACACAAGGAACTCTCATCTACTTCTGCGCATCCCCTGAAATGGCAGCCAAAGAGGGATTCCCTGGTTGCGAGTTAGAATGATGTCTTATAACGACATCATTCTACTCAAATATTTTCCTATAATATCAAATTCAATATTGACAATAGTACCCACTTCTATCTGACAGAAATTGGTATGTTCATAAGTATAAGGGATAATGGCAACAGAGAATCGATCTGTTTGAGAATCACAAACTGTAAGACTCGTTCCATTCACTGTCACAGAGCCCTTTTCTACCGTCACATAGCCTTTTTTAGCCATCACAGGATCATTCTCATATTGGAAGGTAAAATACCAACTACCATCCATACTCTTCTTCTCTATGCATTTTGCCACCTGATCCACATGTCCTTGTACAATATGTCCGTCCAAACGTCCGTTCATCATCATGCTACGCTCTAAATTGACCAAACTGCCCTCTTTCAACAATCCTAAGTTAGAACGACGTAATGTCTCCTGTATGGCCGTTACCGTATAAGTATCTTTATCCTTGCTTACCACAGTCAAGCAGACACCATTGTGTGCCACACTTTGGTCTATTTTCAACTCATCCACAAAGGGACATGATAGTGTCAAATGGACATTTTCGTCCTCTTTTATGATGGAAACAACCTTTCCTGTCGTCTCTACAATTCCTGAAAACATATCATTCAAATTTACGGGAATCAAAACAATTCCCTGATTAGTTATTATGGTGAAACCTCACCTTATTTATGAGAAGGAACAGAATCTAGGTCATCAGGTTCTATTCACTGACTTCACACCTTTGATGCTTTTGATTTTCTTTATCAATTGTTCCAACTGTTTCATATCCAATACATTCACTGTGATTTTACCTTGGAACAAACCATCGACGGAATCAACCGAGATGGAACGTAAAGAGACATTCGTCTCCTTTTGTATCAAGGAGGTAATATTTGTCACGATACCGATATCATCATTACCAATCACATGAAGCGTACAAGCATACATTGTACCCGATTTACCAGCCCAACGAGCCTTGATAAATCGATAACCGAAACGAGACATCAATTGAGGAGCATTCGGACAATCAGTTCGATGCACTTTGATACCATTTCGAATGGAAACAAAGCCAAAGATATCATCGCCATATATTGGATTACAACATTTAGACAATGAATATTCGATTCCCTTCAAATGATCATCAATGACAAGCACATCTTCCTGCGAGGACAAAGTCTCCAATTCAGTCTTCTTCGTGTAATTCTCAACACTCTTGAGTGTATCATTCGGACTATCCTTTTCGGAGCATGCGATATAAAGGTCTTTTAGTTTCTGCACATCCAACTTATCATCAATCAATGCTTGATAAAAGTCCTGGATAGCCTTATAACCGCATTTTTGAGCCATACGGAAGACAATACTCTCATCATACACCAACTTCCAATTCTTCAGTCGGCGTTTTATCATCTCCTTACCCTCTTCCATATTGACAGCCTCCTGCTCACGCAAGAACTGCTTAATATGCGTCTTCGCCTTGGAGGTTTGAACGAACGTCAACCACTCCTTATGAGGGAACTGGTTAGGATTGGTTACAATCTCCACCTGATCTCCATTGTGTAGTTCAGCGCGAATTGGCACTGCTTTTCCGTTGACTCTTCCTCCTACGCAATGAGAACCCAAATTAGAGTGTATTTCAAAGGCGAAATCCAACAAAGTGGCACCTTGAGGCAACTTACGCAAATCACCTTTAGGCGTAAAGACGAACACCTCTTTTCGATAGAGGCTCAATTTGAAGTCGTCCATGCACTCCACATTGTCCGCCTGTGGATTTTCCAACAATTCACGAACATTCGCCAGCCATGAGTCGAAACCAGACTCTGCCTTGACGCCTTTGTATTTAAAATGAGCTGCGAAACCTTTCTCAGCAATCTCATCCATTCGTTCCGTACGGATTTGAACCTCCACCCACTTACCTTCTGGTCCCATCACTGTGGTGTGCAGAGACTCATAACCATTGGATTTAGGAATGGACAACCAATCACGCAATCGCTTAGGATTAGGTTGATATTTATCCGTAACGATGGAATAAACCTGCCAGCACTCCGATTTCTCTTTTTCTAACGGAGTGGAAAGGATGATACGAATTGCAAAAAGGTCATATACGTTTTCGAACTCCGTATTTTGCTTCCGCATCTTATTCCAAATAGAATAGATGGATTTTGTTCGTCCTTTGATGATAAACTTGAAGCCCTCCTTTTCCAACTGCTGTTTCAATGGTTCGATGAACGACTGCATATAGCGATCACGATCAGCAGCCGTCTTTTCCAACTTGATAGCAATATCACGATAGATAGCAGGATTGGTCTGTCGCAAAGAGAGGTCTTCCAACTCCGATTTGATACGATACAAACCCAGACGATGCGCCAAAGGAGCATACAAATAGGATGACTCCTGCGCAATCTTGTTTCTACGTTCCTCATCGAAACGCATAATGATTCGCATCAAATAGAGTTGTTCACATATTAAAATGATGATGACACGGATATCCTCCACAATGGACATCAACAGTTTTCTAAAGTTCTCCGATTCAACAGAAGGGTTTTTCTTGTAGATTTCAATGGATTTGAACAAGCCCTTCACAATACCCTCCACCTGACCACCATATAAAGAAGAGACCTCCTCCATAGACAAGATCTCTTGTTTGACAACACAGTAGACAAGTACGCTGACAACAGGTATTTTACCAATGTTAGCCTCCTCCATCAAGATAGAAGCAACCGCCAAGGTGCGTTCAACACCATCAAAATCTGTTGTGTCTTCTTGTGAAAAGAGGCGTTCATAAGATTCGTTCAAGGAGTTAAACTCCGTCTCCGTCAGAGAGAGTTCTGGCGAATTAACAATCTTATCGAATTTTAATTTTAGATCCTTACACATAGAAAAAATATCACTTAAGTATGAGTGACTTTATAAATGGGTGAAAGGTTTTATTTCACCTTTGCACCCTTTGAAATCATCAAGACTGGATAAGCATACTGATACATCCAATCCTCGCTCAAGTTCAATTTTTCCTTCAACGTACGGACATCCATTGCTGCTCTTCTTGCATCAGCAGCTTTAAAATTATTCTCTGTTAATATTTTATGAATAGAATCCTTCGTAGATCGTTTTATTAACGAACGAAAAATGGATGGCAAGCGAAGTGTCCATTGCATTTCAGAAGCCAATGCCATGAATAACTGTTGAGAGAAACCTTGAAACAAATAGAAGTAATTAGGGAAATCCTGTTGACGCTTGCAAACCTTTCTTGCAGAAGCATCAATCTCATTAAAGAAGGATTCCGTCATACCATATTCATTGATCATCAACTTGCTCACATACGCTTTCTCTGCCACGCCCAAACGTCCTTGAGTAGGTATTTTGAACTTCTGTTTCAATAACTTCAAATCTGGCAACATACGAAAGTCCACGATACCTAAGTTTACTGCCATTGTAGCCTGCAAATAGACACGAATAAGCGAGTTAAACTCTTCTACTCTATTCCGTACTTCCTCTTCGAGAGATTCCTTTTTTTTCTGTAATTTTTCTGTTAAACCCATTTTCTTTTATGTGAATAGCGATTATATATTAGTCTCTACGACCTAAATAAATAATAACGTAATACAACAATGTAGCAAGGGAGCTAAGTGCAGCCACTACGTATGTATAAGCAGCAGAACGAAGCGCCTTAACTGCCATTTGATGATTAGAGAAACTGCTGACACCAGAGTTTTTCAACCATGCCAATGCACGAGAACTTGCGTCAATCTCCACTGGCAATGTAACAAAGCTGAACAATGTAGTAAGTGCAAAAAGGCAAATACCAATCAACATTAGTTGAGGGAAACTGTTGATGAAGATGATTCCTCCCAACAATATCCATGATACATACTTACTTGAGAAGCTAACTGCGGGAACCATGGCAGAACGCATTTTCAAGAAGGCATATCCTCTTGCATGTTGCACTGCATGTCCACACTCATGTGCTGCCACAGCAGCTGCAGCGATATTTGCACAATCATAAACACCTTCACTTAGGTTAAGCGTTTTATTCATAGGATTATAATGGTCTGTCAATTTGCCATCTACACAGCAAACTGTCACATCATCAATACCATTATCACGTAACATTTGTTCTGCCACCTCTTTTCCTGTCATAGAGATAGGAGTCTGTGAATATTTATCAAAACGGCTCTCCACCATTTTTGAGACAATAAAACTAGCTATTGCAAATCCTATAAAAATAATCCAATACATATTCTAATCCTTTTTTTGTTAAACATATTTATCTATTTACAACTCTACAAAACGTTTGCCAAAAGAGAAAGTATGACATTTTGTCATAAATCCCATTCATCAAGGTTATTCAATCACACCACAACGTCTTAACAAAGGTTCCACCGTCGGTTCATGTCCGCTGAAACGTTTATATAACTTCATTGGATGTTCACTTCCTCCCTTTTCCAAAACTTCCTTACGGAAACGAGTAGCAGTCTCTTGATTGAAGATTCCCTCCTTTTTGAAAACAGCAAAAGCATCTGCATCCAACACTTCCGCCCATTTATAGCTATAATAGCCAGCAGAATAGCCTCCTGAGAAGATATGGTTGAACTGAGCACTCATCAAGGTTCCATCCACTGACGGTAATGTCTGAGCCTCTTTCCATGCTTCTCTCTCGAATGCCATCACATCACCATCAAAAGGCTTCTCAATCGTGTGCCATGCCATATCCAACAATCCGAAACTCAACTGTCGCAGTGTGGCATATCCTGTGTTGAAGTTAGCCGAACGACGGATGCGCTCTATCAACTCTGCTGGTATCGGTTCTCCCGTCTGATAATGAACGGCAAATCCATCCAAATATTCTTTTTCAAACGCCCAATTCTCCATCATCTGTGATGGCAACTCCACAAAATCACGGTATACATTCGTACCCGCCAAACTTGAATAGGTTGTATTGGCTACCATGCCATGGATGGAGTGTCCAAACTCATGAATGAAAGTGGTTAACTCATCGAAGGTAAGCAATGATGGCGTAGAATCCGTCGGACGTGTGAAATTAGTCACGATGGAGATATGCGGACGAACATTCTCACCCTTCTCGTTGATATGCTGACAAAGGTACTCTGTCATCCAGGCGCCACCTCGTTTACCAGGACGTGGATAGAAATCGGCATAGAAGACTGCCAAAAACGAGCCATCCTTGTCATATACCTCATAAGCATCCACCTCTGGATGATAAACTGGAATTTGAGAGTTCTTCTTAAATGTCAAACCATACATCTTGGTTGCCAAACCGAACACACCCTTCTTCACCTTTTCCAATTCGAAATAAGGACGCAATAGTTCGTCGTTGACACTGTATTTCTCATCTTTCAATTTCTCTGAATAATACGACCAATCCCAAGGCATTATAGTGAAATCAGCACCATGAGCATTCGCATATTGCTGCACCTCCTCAATCTCTTTCTTCGATGTAGGTTTAAAGGAGACCAAAAGATCATTCAGCAAGCGATAAACATTCTCCTTATTCTCTGCCATGCGATCCTTCAACTCATACTCGGCATAATTCTTATAACCTAACAATTGAGCTAACTCCAAACGGCAATTAACCAACTCCTTCACTACCGGACGGTTATCATAATCGCCACCCACAGCCTTCGTATTGTAAGCCATGTAAAGTTGCTGACGAAGGGCACGATTATCTGCATATTTCATAAATGGCACATAACTTGGAGCTGTCAGGTCGAAACACCAACCCTCCACCTCTTTTTGTTTCGCGCGCTCTTTCGCTGCATCTATGATCATAGCAGGGAGACCAACCAATTGAGCAGAATCCGTTATCACCATCTTATATTGGTTGGTGGCATTCAATACGTTTTGTCCGTATTGCAACTCTAACAACGAGAGTTTCTGACTCAACTCACGATAACGCTCACGAGCAGCACCTTCCAAATTAGCACCATGATCCACAAAAGAATCGTATGTGTTTTTGAGCAACGTCTTTTGTTCTTCTGTTAAGGTAAGAGAGTCCCTGTGATCATATACATATTTCACTCGCTTAAACAAAGCTTCATTCAAAGAGACATTATTATTGTGTTCTGTCTCCTCTGGTGAAATCTCATTCGCAATGCTATCCATTTTGTCGCAAGTCTCTGCACTCAACAGATTATAGAAAGCATACTGCACACGAGAAAGGAACTCACCAGATCGTTCCAATGCCACAATTGTATTCTCAAAGGTAGGGGTCTCTTGATTGTTAACAATCGCCTCTATTTCAGCATCATGTCTCTTGATACCTTCACGCATAGCAGGAAGATAATCAGACAATTTTATTTGATCAAAAGGGATTGTAGAATACGGAGTATTGAACTCCTGAAAAAACACATTATTATTATTTTCCATATTACGATTATTATCACACGAAGCAATCATTAAAGTACCGCACAACATTGCGCAGCACAACAATTTAGGGTTCGATAGTATAGTCATGTTCCAAGTATTTTATTAATCGATCGTCTGTCTTGAGCATATTTTTACGGATGGAATCCACAAACTCCCACAGATACTCATATTCTGGATTGATATGAAGTTTGAATCTGTCATCTGCGGTTCCTTCCCCATCCAGTTTCAAATAGAACTTTGAAATCGACAGTTCTGAAAGATCATCCTTAGGTCTATAGCCGACCAATTCATCATTGACAGACAGCACTTTATCCAATATACCGGCACGACATAGTTTATCCACACACAGTTTAGCCATACGATATGGCATCTTATCAGCAATCTCCACTAGTGTGATGTATTCCTTTCCCTTGTTCCACTTCTCCACACACATTTTTGTCACCACCAATGCCGCAAATTCATAATATTTATGACTCATCTTTTTCACATCCTCCGCATGTTCGAATCGACGCAGACACTGGGTAGTAAAGACAAAAGAACAACCCACAAGAACCAGTACCCAAGAGAACTGAATGAAGAGCAAGAAGAACGGAATGGCAGCCAAAGCGCCATACACAGCATTATAGGTGGTCATCCAAGACTGAACGTGGAAATAGGTGAATTTGAACAGATAAAAGGCGCCACCAAAAAGCAGTCCCGCCACTGCAGCATAACGAAATTTCACCTGCGTATTAGGTACAAACCAATAAAGCAAAGTGAACGTCAGCCATGTCACAATCATCGGCATGAAAAAGAGTATCAGCTTCAGCGACGGAGAAATCAATATAGAGTCTTGAAAATATTGAATAGCATATTTAAAGTACAAAGAGACACCGCCCGTAATGAGGATGAGGATAGGTACAAAGAATACGATAGCGATATAGTTAGGTATTCTGTATTTCCAAGGACGTCTTATCTCTATGGCCCAAATATCATTGAATACACGTTCAATCTGGTTAAACATACGGAAAACGGACCACAATAACATAGCGATACCGGCACCCACCAAAGCACCACCCTTTGCTTGTCCCAAATAATTATCCGCATATTTAAAAATTGTCATTACAAAATCCGCATGACTTTGAAAACGAGTGACCACCAAGGACTGAACATAAGAGTCAAAACCAAAGCCCCTGGATATGGCCAAAACGAAAGCCAAGATAGGAACGATAGCGAAGGCTGAATAGTAGGTCAACGCTGCCGCTCTAACATGGATTCTCTTCTCAATGAAATATTTAGAAATCAATCTTATCAGACGAAACAGGTACCAGATCGGACGCATCAACTTGGAGTCGTTCTCATACTGAACCGACTCAGACTCAATAGCACCCTTGAACCAATTAATAAAGTTTATTATGGACCTCATATTAATCCTCTGATAAATTATTCGTATTGGGGATAATGATACCCTCTATAGAAATCTGAAAAAATAGTAGGTGTATAAGCCGAGTTCTGTCATCTATGAAAGACGGTTTGTCATTTATCTAGGACTTATGTCACCATAAGCCTCAAGCAATCTACCCCCCGACATCGGACGAGCAGCCCTACATACGTCGGTATATTTGATCTTACAACCCATGACACGCACAGCAATCAGTATCACTACCGACTCTGGTAAGCTCTTACCTCACCTTCTCACCCTTACCAACCGAAGTTGGCGGTTATTTTCTTCTGCGTTCGTTCACTCTCGCGAGCGACTTCCCGTTAGGAAGCATGGTGCTCTATGTTGCCCGGACTTTCCTCTGACACAAAGTGCCAGCGACAAACCCACCTACTATCTTTGCAAAGATAGCAAGAAATTACAATATCAGAACCTATTTTTATGACAATTTATTTAGGATTAATGAACAAATCAATTATATTTGCAGTATATATGGTGAGTCTTACAAAACAACTTCACCTTTTTAAATTAAAACAGTATGACTTGTGGGCTGATAAACTTTTACAGAGCTCACCTAAACAGGTCTTAATTCACGAATTAATTGTTTCTACAAAATGGATGTAAATACATCCATTCCAAGCGTAACAGGCAATGATAGAAGATTCAACAACAAAAGAACAAATATATATAGCCATTGACCCAGACCATTTCCCTGAAAAGGGATTTGATTTGGCTTCTCAGATTGCCAATGCACATGAAAAGAATGTTTGTTTCCTCCATATAGCAATGGGGAAAAACGTCAGAGAAAACGTGGAGAGCACACTCTCTTCATGGTGTACTCAACACCAAGACAAACTCAAAGGCAATGCAACTTACCATATAATGGATGATGCGGACGACTTCACCGATTTTATGGAACGAAACGAAGCAGCGGCAATTATATTTGAACTAACCCAAGAGGGAATCTATAGGAATTGTAAAAGTGCATTGAAAATTTGCAGGGAATTGAGGATTCCTTATTACTTCATTAAAAGTGATCAGACTCCTAATTTCAAGAGAGTATTGGTTCCCGTAGGAAATCTTGTGGAAGAGAGAGAAAAAGGAGTCTTCTGTAGTGGTATGGGAAGAACCTATCACTCGGAGATACTATTGATGACGGCCAACGACTATGGTTCGAGGGCGAAGCAAAACACAGAAGCGATTCAAGCCCTTATGGACAAGCAATCACTTCCCTATCAATTTATCACAGCCAAGAAAGACAGTTTCAAAATCGAGATGGAGGCCATGAACAAAGTAGAAGAACTGAATGCAAATCTTCTATTAATCTCCGCCTCACGAGATTATGGAATGGACGATATCATATTCGGACCGAAAGAGCAAAAGATCATAAACCGATGTACGGTTCCCGTGATGGTGATCAATCCTAGGAAAGATTTATATGCATTATGCACCTAACACAAGGCTGATTGTTCATCACATTTTTATTCCGTTTTTCTTATTTTTTATCCATTCAAGAGTGAGAAAACGGAAACAACAAACGCAAAAGAATGTTCATTAACATAAAATTAACAATAAAATCATCGCTTTAGATAAGTCCAGTCAGACCACTTCGTCGATACATTTCAGCAGTTAGTCATTACAATTGGCTCAAACGTTCCCAAATGCGGCAAAATCGAGGAAATGGCGGATTTTTTGGCACAGGATTTGGACTATTTTTAGCAAATAACGGATGTCGAATAGTAAAAAACTTACAGATATGAAAACGAATAAATTTTTAGCAATTTTCATTACCATGTTAGTAATGATGTGCGCAACAGCAAATGCTCAAAGAGGCGGTTCAAACAACGGAAGAGGTAGTAGTACTCGTTCTGAGATGAGCCGTAGTCAAAGCAATAGCAGTTCAACGAGAAGTTCTGTTCGTCAATCGTCTAGCAGTACACGTCAAAGTTCTATTGGTAGTTCAAGCAACAGTTCTTCTACTCGCAGCTACAGCTCGAGTCCTGCAAGTAATAACCGTTCAAGTTCTTCTTACTCATCTTCGAGAAGCAGCAACATGTCTTCCGGCAGTAGAAGTTCTAACAACAGTTACTCTTCCAGCAGAAGTTCTTCAACTCCAAGCAGTTCATATTCTTCTACATCAAGAAGCAGTAACACGTCTTCATCAAGACAACAAGCAACTCCTACTCAAAGCTCTTCAAGAAGTAGTAGCATAAATAACAGAGGATCTGTTAACAACTCAAATTCAAGAGGTTCTTCTGTTAATTCAAGCACAAGAAGTTCTAACAACTCTAGCACGAGAAGCTCCAACAACTCAACTACGAGAAGTTCTAGCAACTCAACGACAAGAAGCTCTGCTTCACCATCAAGAAGCTCTAACACAAGAAGTTCACAATCAACTTCTACAACCAGAAGCAGCAGCAATGTTCGTTCTAGTGCACCAAGCGGAGATAGAGGAGGCAATAAGAGCACGACTACTATTAGACCAAAATCTTCTGTAGTACCAGGACCTACTCCTGCAAAACACAACGAAGGTTCTTTCCGTACTCGCACAGCTCCTCGTCCTCACGATTATGCTACATTGCACCCAGTAGGACACATCGGTCACCCTCATGTAGTGAACGGTCACACCTACTACGATAGAATCCACGCACACGCTCATCACTTCGAGCACGGTCACAATCGTTACTATGTGCACAGTGGACACTTCTATCACTGGCATCCAACACTTGGATATGAGTTAATCGCTCGTCCTCTTGGATTGTTCTTCCACACTCTTCCTTTCACTTGTGTAAAGGTATATGTGAATTCAACTCCATATTGGTATAGCGATGGCGTATGGTTCGGTGTTCAAAGAGGTGGATATGTAATCATCAACAGACCTTTGGCAGCTAACACAGAGATCTTCATTCAAACTCTTCCATTCACCTGCCAAAAGGTAGTGATCAAAAACACCACATACTACTCAGGAGAAAACAACTTGTTCTTGCCAGTAAAAGGTGGTTACATCTTGGTTGACAACGCTGAAAGCTATGATGAAGTAGATGTAACAAACTTCGTTCAAGAGTTGCCTGCAGGTAGCAAACGTGTTATCGTAGATGGTAGATTATATTGGTTCGGTGCTGACACTTGGTTTGAACCAGTCAACGGAGGATACGTAATCATAAATGAACCATATAAATAATTAAACATACGTTATGTTATTCAATGCTTTAATAGCTAAGAATCTAAATCTCAGAGAGCAGCAAGTGGCTAACACCCTCAGGCTGCTCTCTGATGGTGCTACAATACCCTTCATCAGTCGGTATAGAAAGGAGATGACTGGAGAACTGAATGAAGTGGAAATACAAGAAATTCAGATTCAGTTTGAGAAACTAACCGAACTAGAGAAAAGAAAAGATGCCATTCTCAAAAGCATTGAAGAACAAGGGAAACTGACCCCTGAATTAAAGAAACGTATTCAAGAGTGTCAGTCTCTCACAGAAGTGGAAGACATCTACCTTCCTTATAAACCCAAAAGACGTACTCGTGCGGAGATTGCTCGCGAAAAGGGATTGGAGCCATTAGCAAAGATCCTCATGCGACAGGAAGAACGAGACCCTGAAAACAGAGCATTAGGATTTGTCAAAGGGGATGTGAACAATGTCGAAGAGGCGCTTCAAGGTGCCAAAGATATCATTGCTGAATGGGTGAATGAAAACGAGCAGACTCGCGACCGCGTGCGTAAGTGCTTTCAACATGAGGCTCAGATATCCTCCAAACTGGTCAAAGGAAAAGAGAAAGAGGCGGAGAAATACCAAAACTATTTTGATACGGAAGAACCTTTACGTCGCTGCACCTCCCATCGTCTTCTAGCTATGCGTAGAGGCGAAAAAGAGGGATTCCTTCGAATCAACATTGCACCTGACGAAGAGAACGTCTTAGAACGCATCAAACGTCAATATCTAAAAGGACATACTCTCTCCTCTCAATTAGTGGAGGAGGCCATAGAAGATGCCTACAAACGCTTGCTGAAGCCTTCCATCGAAACGGAATTTGCCAACTCCAGCAAAGAAAAAGCAGACGAAGAGGCTATCAAGGTGTTCGCAGAGAACTTACGACAACTGCTACTCGCCTCCCCTTTGGGTGAAAAAAGAGTCTTGTCTATCGACCCTGGTTATCGTACAGGCTGTAAAGTGGTTTGCCTCGATGCGCAAGGCAACTTGCTTCATAACGAGACAATCTACCCTCACCCACCTCAAAACGAATATGCTCAGTCCATGAGCAAAATTGCCAAACTGGTGGAAGCCTACAAAGTGGAAGCTATTGCCATTGGTAACGGAACAGCAGGAAGAGAAACAGAACAGTTTGTTCAGAGCATAAAATTTGACCATCCCGTTCAGGTCTTTGTGGTGAGCGAAAGCGGAGCTTCCGTCTATTCTGCTTCAGCTATTGCCCGAGAAGAGTTTCCCGACTACGATGTAACAGTACGCGGAGCCGTCTCTATTGGACGAAGACTGATGGACCCTTTGGCTGAATTGGTTAAGATTGATCCGAAATCCATCGGTGTGGGACAATATCAGCACGATGTGGATCAGACAAAACTAAAGAAGTCACTAGATCAAACCGTCATCAATAGTGTTAACCAAGTAGGTGTCAACCTCAACACGGCAAGCAAGCATCTATTGACCTACATCTCTGGATTGGGTCCTCAATTAGCTCAAAACATTGTTGAGTACAGAGCTGCCAACGGAGCCTTCAAAAGTCGTGACGAATTAAAGAAAGTTCCACGTCTTGGAAGTAAAGCCTACGAACAATGTGCGGGCTTCTTACGAATCACTGATGCAGAAAATCCATTAGACAATACCGCGGTTCATCCAGAGAGCTACGGAATCGTCAAAAAGATGGCGAATAACCTTCACTGCACAATCAGCGAACTACTTCGCAACAAAGAAATCAGAAATCAAATCGATCTAAATCAATACATTACAGAAGGTGTCGGACTTCCAACGCTAAAAGACATCATGACAGAGTTGGAAAAGCCAGGAAGAGACTGCAGACAAACCATAAAAGTGTTTGAATTTGACCCTACATTAAAAACAATAGAGGATGTAAAGGTGGGTATTGAATACCCTGCCATTGTCACAAACATCACCAACTTTGGAGTCTTTGCTGATTTAGGAATTAAAGTGAACGGACTTATTCACGTCTCTCAACTATCCGACCATTTCGTCAGCAATCCTGCGGATGTAGTAAGTTTACATCAGCAAATCATGGTAAAAGTATTGAGTGTGGATTTGGAAAGAAAACGCATTCAGCTATCCTACGTAAAATAGGAAGGCAACAATCAGAATCACTTGCAAGCATTCAATCCCTGAAGTGCAGATGCACTAGAAGGTTGGATGAGCAATGCCTGATTAAACAGCAATTTTGCCTTTTCAATCTTTTTCAGATAATAACAATTCCACGCAGACAAAATCACAATATCATAGTCAAAAGGATACAAACTTTCTATTCTATCAAAATAGGGAGCTGCTTTTGCATATTCACCCACATTATAGTACATCAAGCCCCTATAATAATTGGCCTTACTATTGTTCGGGTCTAGTTTTATAATTGCATCATACTGAGCCGCCACCTTATCCCATGCCTTTAATTTAGCCGCAGGGAGGACATATCCGAAACGAGCCTCAATGGAAGTTGGGCGCAATTGGATACTTTTAGCATAATAATAGAGAGAATTCTTATAATCTCCATTCAAATAATAGAGCCATCCCAATCTTAGATCAACAGCGTAAATATCTGTTTTGATGGATAACAACTCATTAATGGCATTAGCATACTGTTTCGACTCTTCGTATGCGTAACTTTTACGAAAAGCCTCCGTTCTATACTCCTGCGCCATACCAAACATGGCGTATGACATGAGTACCGCTGTAATAATTATTTTTCTAAAAAGTTCCATTTTACACCCAAAGATAATACGTGATCATATACGTCAGCAGATTCCGCATAAAAAGTGTTCACATCAGAACTCAGCGTGGATGCTATCCTATCTGTAAGACGATAACTTAAATACAAATTAATTCCCCTTTCTATAGGGACTATCGCTTGAAAAGATGCTCTAAAACGAGTATCATCTGATGGCAAATATACAAAATTTATATCAGAATCCTCACATCCTTTCAAATCCCCATACAAAAATGCTCCTTCCACCCATACTCTCGGGAAGAGTTTCACACCTGCAGACACCTCTATTAGTGGACATTTTTCAGTTCTTTTATCCAATCTATCCACCATCTTCAAATTAATTTTCTGTTTCTGTTTACGCCACAAATAGAATAGACGTGCCTTGAAAAACAGATCCAGACTTCCTTTCGGATACCATACATAGCTACTTCCGATTTGGTATACATTGTAACGCCAATTAGCCAAGAAAGAGGTTCTAAAGGTGAATTCATGCTCTTTGTAATACTTAGTGGCAGAAGCTCCAAAAAGGAATGACATGTGTTTTATTCGATTATACTCCTTGAGATAGAAGTTCCTCAACCTCTGTTCATACTCTTCTCCTCCATTATTATAATATTGCTCATAATCGTTTATCAGATAGTCATAATATGGATTGTAATACGGGTTATAATCGGGATTAAACCAATATGGATTGAACCATCCATAATAAGTATTATTCCTTCCTTGGTGATTCCACCAATCGTTGTTTCCCCACCATCCTTGATTATTATTCCACCAGTTCTGATTATTATCATTTGTATTCTGATTATTATTCTGGTTATTATCACCATTGACCTGATTTCCATTCAAGTTCTGATTATTGTTGTCAGACCTTTCTTCCTTGGGATCATTGGTTTTATCATTGTTGTCGGTTGGGATTCCGCCAATATTCTGATTTTGATTTTCCCAATAATCAGTCGGTGATGGCACCCACCATTCATTAGGATTGTAACCTTGGTTGTTTCCTGGATTATCATAATCACTCTCACCAGCTTTCAAGACTCCCTTTTTAGTTGTCGCCGCCGAACCATTATTATCATTTTTAAAGGCAATGGAGTCAAAATCATACCTAACAACTTTCTGATTGGAGTATATAAACCGGCCAAAGAGAGAGACTTTCCACCCCTTAGGCAAAATTGTTGATGCCTCTGCCGCATAATCCACCGAGATGTAACTCATTTTCTCTCTGAACAGATTTTTATACATCACATCCAAATCGCTGTTATAAGACTGATTGACGAAGCCAATGGAATGCGAAACATTTACCTTCTCCACATCATGATTGAGAGTTCCTCGCAATGAGAAACCATCATTTTCATTATAATACTCTGAATAGATACACATCTTGTTTCCTTCCGACTCATTTGACTGATGCAACCAGGAAGCCTCTGCATACAATTCATACTTCTTTTCGAGAGGTGGTATCACTGATTTACGATTCAAATACATGGCCGCCTGAGGCAAAAGTTTATTGACCGTTGTATCAAACGGATAGCGTTCATACGCCTTCGTCAAATAGTAATACGACCGTGCATAGTTACCTCGATCAAACCATGTATGTCCGATTCTTTTTGCCTCTTCAAAATCAAGATCCAAGCTATAGACATTCGATTGCCAATACAATGAATCGACCATCTCATTTGCTCTTACAGCGAATGAGATGATGATCAATAAATATGTGACAATCCTTCTTTTCATACGACACTACTGAATTTGAATAATCCAAGGTTCCTTATCTGGTTCCATCACCTTTATCGACGCAATCCGATTAGATTCATAATTCGTCTCAAATGACATAGTGGTGTTTGTCTTGTTCAAAAGACTCTTCACCATCATTGTTTTAATCTGATTATTCTCTTTCGATGGTAAAACCTGATAAGAATAGTTCATAAATGTAAGGAACGGCGCGCAAAGGTCTTGCAACCATCCCAATGGACTGTGACCCTTTAACGTCAGAGGCATATTCTCCGTCAATTCACTCTGTTCTGACAGGAACAACACTCTGTAATTGGATAGGAAGAAGTAATATAGATTTGAATGCACATCTCCCTCATATCGTTGGAAGCAGAAATCGCTCTCTCGACAAGAGAACCATGCTTTAGCACCCGTCTGAACGGAACGGAAGAAATAGTATCCATATTCATAACATACCTCCCACGTTTCATTTCCATATCGTTCTGATTGGGATGTTATTCGTGTACCCACGACAAAGCTATACCGAGCTGCCATCATCTTGTCGTAGTTCATATTCACCACTACTTCATTTTCCTGCGGAATACCCACAAGTGATGGTTTATATGTATCATCCCCTTCCTTGCTCAAATAAGAAGATAGTTTATACTCAATCGTAGGTGCACCCACATAGGGAGCCAACTGAAATTGGAAATGCAAATGTGGGTAAGGAGAAAGTCCCGAATTACCACACAAGCCCAACATGTCACCCTTACGAACCACATCGCCCACCTTACAACTAACTGACCCAATCTTCAGATGCGCCACCAACGAATATAATTGCTCCGAATGTTTCAACAGCACATAATTACCCCAATTCTGCACCTTATTTTCTTTTCCTATAGGGTTATCCTCCACATCGTTTTGCAAGGCAACCACTTCACCCGAATAGGCTGCTACAACAGGCTTTCCGTAGCAGAAGTAGTCCGTAAGCATGAACCCATTGTCCTTATAGAGTTTTCCATCAAATTCAATCTGAAAATCATGGGCATGACACCACGCATCCTTGTGCGTATATTGTCCGTTATATGCTTGTGTCACCTTCCACTCACCCATGAAAGGAAGTGAAATAGGAAGATAATTCAAATATTCAAATCGATTTTGGTTTACCAAGTGGTAATAGATATTATTCTCAGGGGTTGACTCCAAGAAATAAGAGACATAAGGAGCTGAAACTCTTTCTCTACGTTTCATAAGATAAAGAAAGAGAATGCTGACAGAACAGAATGCCAATGAGAACGTTGGCAACATGAAATAAGAAAGGAGTCTCGTAGACGAGAATATCACCATAAACTGTGCAGGTATCAACAACAATACCCACATAAAGGTTTTCAACGATGGTACAAGATAACATCCTCCCAATGCCAAAGCCGTAAAGATAAAGTTGAAACCTACATAGACGAAAGGAAGATGGAAGATATCAAATCCAAACCATTCGAAACAAAAATAGGCAACAAGGAAACTCACAAATGAGGTGGAGAAAGCTATTCGAGAATAGCACAGCAAAACAATCGACAAAATCAATCCCGTCAGCAAATCAGACTGAAAGAAAACAAATCCGATACTTGACAAATAGAGCAATATTGGATTAGGCAAGTGATTCCATATCGGTGCAGACGAAATAGCCTCAACAGAGAAAGGTCCGATTGAAAGTGAATGTTGTGAAACCAACATAAAGATATCTACGCCTGCATAGCCATCTGTTTGCTGAAAGACCAGCTGCGCAATCCAAAGGCAAAGTAGGAACGGCAATGCTAAATAGGGCAATCCATACTTCTGCAAACAACCATCCAACCATACCGTCAACAACAACACTAATATGGAGAGAGCAAATATCAATCCGATCAAAACAAAGCTAAAACTGAAAATCGCACCCAAAGCAATGCCCACCAACACCGCATTGAATCCATAAAGTCCCGTTTCAATCTTATACCGATTCAAATTCAATGAGAGGGAAATGGCATTCACCAACATACAGCAGACAAGTCCGCAAATGCCCTGCGTTGGATACAAAAATGTAAGAAGCAACAATGCAATACCGAACCATCTACTTCGTGAGAAGAAGATAGCCGAATAACTGTTAATAATACTCCTTACAAATAGTTTCAAATTATCTTTCATTAGTTTTTCAACTTTCTAAAGACGTAACATAATCATAATCCTCCCGACGACGAATCACCTTCATCTTACCATCAGCAATCATCACAACGGAAGGACGATATTCAATAAATTGCATCCACTGCGTTACATTATAAGCTCCCACATGATGAATCAAAAGGAGATCTCCTGGATTGAGTATTGGCAATGCCACTCGTTCGCGAATCACATCAATGTTCATACACAAAGGACCGGTCAGACGTGTCTCTTCCACAAAAGAGCCTGTTGTTTGGACCACCGAAACCTTGTGGTTATACCAGAAGGAGGTAAAGAGCAAATTGACACCTGCATCAATCGATGTGTTGGATACTCCATTAGCCAGACGTTTATGGTTCAAGACGGACGTCAACAGATAACCTGCATCATCAATCAATGCCCTACCCGTCTCCAATATCAACATTGGTCTCTGTCCGCTTGGAAATTGCGTTTTCAACAAGACCGATGTGATAGCTTCCGCATAATCATCCATGGAAAGTGTCAGCTCCGCACCATTCACATACGAACCTTTCAATGTGTTTTTCGAAGCGAATCCTCCTCCCAAATCAATATATTGCAGTGAGAAAGAGTACTCCGACTCCAATCGGCAAGCCAAATCCACCATTTTCATGGTTGCCTTTTTATAGATATCAGCAGACAATATAAAGGTTCCAACGTGACAATGTAAACCTGTCAAAGAGAGTCTCTTCTCATGCATCACCTGCGTGACTGTATGCCAGGCCGAACCATCTTCCAAATTGAAACCGAATCTATCCCACTGAGGATAGGTGCCCACATTCATATTGACACGAACAGCTACCCTTGCCTGCATATTCAGTTCCTCCGTCACCGACAAAAGTCTGCACAATTCATGGGTGTTGTCAATGTGTATCAAAGAATCATTCATCACAGCCCGACGCAAGTCTTCAACTGTTTTCGACGGACCATTGAAGATAATTTTCTTAGGGTCGCAACCATTGTTCAGTGCCTTCTGGTATTCAAGGCCAGAGACCACTTCCGCCCAGCTACCCTCTTCATGAAAGACCTTACAAATGGAGGAGATATAATTCGTTTTATATGACCATGCAAAATTGACGGACGAGTAGCGTGTAGAAAAAGCACGTTTAGCATTTCGAATATTCGATCTAATCTGCTGTTCAGAGAAGACAAACAAAGGGGTCCCCTCCTTAGCCGCCAGCAATTCCAACGACATGCCATCAATCTCCGAAATCTGTGACACAGAGGTCATCGATCCCGTCTTACTTGGCATTGAAGGCTCTATGGTCTTCAACAATGGTCTTTCATATTTTCTTTTCTCACCCATACTCATCTAATTAACATTCGTTTTTTCTCCTTTCACAGAAAAAGAACCAAACTCCGAATAATCTACTATCATATCCCATGAATAACGAATAAACAGTTTTCCTATCTGATAGGAAGATAGTGGTGTAACAGCATGTTTCAATGCCATTTTCACTATAAGTTCTGGTATGTTCTGTCCTGCAGCCGTCGACAAATAGACCCATGCAGGAATTCTTGGATTCACCTCCAACAAGTGATATACACCTTCGTTAGACTTCATCAATTCCAACTCAAAAGCGCCCCTCCACTGAGAGGCCATCACAAATCGTTTCGCCACATCAGACAAAGCTTCGTCTTCGACCGTGATACCTGCCCATGCCTTCCCTTTATCAGTGATAAACATCTTACGCATAGAGACGGATGACAACAAATTTCCATGTCCATCACCCACACCGATCAAATTAAACTCCGTACCCGACACGAACTGTTGAATAATGATGGGGAACCCCCAATTCAACGAGATTTTATTAAAGGCGGATAACATTTGCTCACCATTGTAGCATATCATCGCATCATAATACCTACCCTTCACCACCAATGGATATTCAAAATGATTCATATCCGACTCCACCTCACTCAGCGAGTGGTAAACCTTACTTTGTGGTACCGTGATTGAAGCTTTCTCTCCGAATTGTGGCAATGCACTTTTTTGCCGCATTTCAAACTGCTCGGATGTTGGCAACACCATTCGGATACCCAATTCAGACTGCAATCGCGATTGTAACTTCAAATAGGGTTGTAGTTCTGAATCAAAATTTGGAATGATCACATCGATCGGGTCGATGGAATGGATGTAAGACAATCTGTTAAATAGTACATCCGCCCCATCACTGGGATAAGGCATCTGATAACAGACATCCACCAAATCCTTCATGTATGCACCTGGTTCCAATGCGCCATAACAGAATCCCACAAGACGAGCGTTCTTGAAAACGGACTCCCTTAAGCTGCGCAAAACGGGTACACCAGGACCCGGATTGTCAATCGCATTCAAGCCACTGACGGCTATGGTCAAATGATCACTCATCCACTACACCTTTTATCCTTAACAAAAAAAGGAAATCATTCAAATCTGCCTTTAACGTAAATTCATCTACCTCATACGAGGTCTTGAGATGTTCAAACAACTCTTGTTCCGTACGCTCTTCCTTCAATAACGACAGAAGATCCATAGCAGTGGAATTCACCGAGAAACTCTCTCCGCTATGGGGGTTGAACAAAAACCCATCTGAATTGACAATGCAATCTTTATTTATCTTCATATCATACAAAGTTTAACAACCATACGTCCATATTAGAAGATACTTTTTTCTCTTCTAAACGACAAATATAAACATAAAAAATATCTCTCGGTCGATTTCTCTATGGAAAAGTGACACACGCATCCCCTCTTCGATCGATTTTCAACCAAAAACTTCACCTCATCAAATGGGATGAGCATGTTCAAACAAACTTGTTATTTATTGTTTTTCAACACTTTATCTATATCATTCAACTCTTCTTGTGAGAACTCCAAATGTTCTATCACCTTGATGCTATCCATCAATTGGTTCACAGAACTTGCACCAACAATAACACTCGTCACTCCTTCATCCTTCAAGATCCATGCTAGAGCCATCTCTGCCAACGACTGTCCTCTACGTTGTGCAATATCATTCAACTGCTGAATCTGAGCAACCAATTCTGGTGTGATTGTCGAACGTTGTAAAAAGTGATTTTTGGCAGCTCTCGAATCCTCTGGTATTCCATTCAGATAACGATTGGTCAACAATCCTTGCGCCAAAGGTGAGAATGCCACCATACCAACACCTTCTTTCTTTAGAAGTGGCAGAAGCGCAGGCTCAGTCCAACGATCCATCATGGAATAACGGGCTTGATGCACCAAACATGGGACCTTATACTCCTTCAAAATAGCCAATGCCTTCTCGGTCTGCTCTGCATCATAATTGGAGATACCCACATACAAAGCTTTTCCCTGACGTACAATATCAGCCAAAGCCCCCATCGTCTCCTCCAAAGGTGTGTTTGGATCTGGGCGATGCGAATAGAAGATATCCACATAATCCAATCCCATGCGTTTTAAACTCTGGTTCAAACTAGCCATCAAATATTTACGGCTACCCCATTCTCCATAAGGGCCAGGCCACATATCATATCCCGCTTTGGTGGTGATAATCATCTCATCACGATAGACACCCAATCCATGTTTCAGAATACGACCAAAGTTTTCCTCTGCAGAACCAGGTACAGGTCCGTAGTTATTGGCTAAATCAAAATGAGTGATACCATTATCAAAAGCCGCATAGGCTATCTTTTCAAAATTCTCAAAACAATCAACACTACCGAAATTATGCCATAAGCCCAATGATATGACAGGCAATAACAAACCACTTTTTCCACATCTACGATAAATCATATTATCATAACGATGATCACTTGCCACATACGGCAAAGCCGCATGCAAATTTGGAGTACCTACTTTACAGTTAACAGAATCCATATACTTTAAAATTTAGGTGGGTTCAATAGAAAACACCGAAATGTCTATCAACCCACGATTCATACTATTTTTTAGGTGATCATAAGACTCACCTTCCTTCCAAACACCAAAAATACAAATAGTTTTTGTTTTTAGGTGGATTATATACGCACTATTCATTTTAAAACGATGAATTTATAGAGGGAGTTGGCAGAATTATCGTAATTTTGCATAGACCAAAACATCTAATCATTTTATATAATCACACATTAAGCTATGTCATTATCTATCAAAGACATCATTACGTTAAACCAACTTTTCGGCGTCGGTAGCAAGCTACTGTATCAGGTGGAAAAACAGCGTGGAGAGACCCTTTTGCAACGTCTCTCTGAGTGTCACATTCTCATAAAGGAGAACGGACGACGTATTCCCATTGTGCAGCGTCATATCGCACAAGCAGAGCAACAAGCAGAGTGGATTCTTCAACAGAGTAAGGCTCAAAACATCCATCTTCTCTCCTATTACGACGACAATTTTCCAACCCAACTAAAAGAGATCACCAACGAGAAGGGAGAGCCCGACCATCCCTTCCTACTCTATTACAAAGGAGACCTTTCCGCACTCCATTATCCATGCATTGCCATCGTCGGTACACGTCACCCATCTGCACAAGGAGAGAAAGCCAGTTTCTATCTGGCTGAACAATTTGCCAAAGAGGAGATGTGCATTGTTTCAGGTCTCGCGTTGGGATGCGACACCTACGGACATCAAGGGGCTCTAAATGCAGGAGGACGAACCATTGCCTTCCTTGCACATGGACTGGACACCATCTTTCCGCCAGAAAATAGGAAATTAGCACAAAACATCATTGATAACAAAGGTCTGTTACTTTCAGAATATCCCATTGGCACACCTTTCAGCAAATACAACTTCATCAGTCGGGATCGTCTGCAAGCCGGATTATCACTCGCCACCGTTGTCATTCAAACTGGCACGGAGGGGGGCACCATGCATGTGGCCAAAGCCACATTAAAAGCTGGGAAGCCTCTATACGTCTGCCACTTCCGAGACAAAGCCACGCAAAACGCAGCCATCACACAAGGGAACCAACTCCTTGTTGAGCACGGAGCCATTTATCTAAAAGGAAGCGACGATTTGCATGTCATAGCCAACACCATCAAAGGAAGCAGGCAATAAAAAAGTTAATAACTTATCACTTCAAACGACCATTCAAAACGCTGATTTCATTATTTTTGCGACGAACAAAATAAGGCATGGACTCTATGATCGAAGAATTAAACGAGCAACAGCAACGAGCTGTAGAATACAACGGAAAACACCTATTGGTAGTAGCAGGAGCAGGTACAGGCAAAACCCGTACCATCATTGCAAGAGCCAAATATTTAATACAACATGGGGTGCCAGCCAACCGCATTTTAATTCTTAGTTTCACGCGCAAATCAGCACGAGAGATTGTCGAACGCATCAAGAATGAAATCGGAGGAATGACGATTGATGGACTCAGAGGTCAAACCTTCCACTCTTGGTGTATGGACATTATCATGAACAATCCGAAGGTCTTCATGCACCACGAATACACCCTACTCGATGAGGATGACCGAGAGAGCTGCATGAAGCTGTTATGCGGCAAGAAATTCAAAGACAAAGAGAACCATGCCATCAATCCCAACAGTGTCATCGACGTCTACTCATACGCCATCAATGCCTGTTGCAAACTTTCGGATGCCATTCGTATGAAAATCTATGACAATGCCGCACCCAATGATATAAAAGTGAACAATAGCATCGAATTGAACAGACCGGTGTACGAAGAGGTCATCAAACGATATATCGCCTATAAAACCGTACATAAATACATGGACTATGACGATATCCTCAACGTAGTGGCCAAGGGATTGAAAAAGAATGAAGAAGCACGCAAGTTCATTGCTCTCCGCTACGACCATATCTTAGTGGATGAGATGCAGGACACCAATCCGCTTCAATACGAACTCCTCAGTTCCTTCTACGAGACCAGTCACCTATTCTGTGTAGGTGATGATGCACAAAGCATTTATGCCTTTAGAGGCGCTGATTTCAAGACAATGCATCGTTTTACCGAGGTTGTCCCCGATTCAGAACGAATCGACCTAACCATCAACTACCGATCCACACAAGAGATTCTGGACCTATCCAATTGGGTTTTGTCCAAATCATCACTTAACTACCAAAAGAAACTGGTGGCAGACAGAGGAAAAGGCAAGAAACCACTCTTCATCACCTGCGACAATGAGTGGGACGAAGCAAACGATGTAACAGAAAAGATACTAAAAAGCCTACCCGAAAAGGGAGCCAAATGGGAAGATAACATGGTGCTTTCCCGTTCGCTATACGGACTACGGACAGTCGAATCGCAATGCATTGCCAAACATATCCCCTACATCATATTCGGAGGCACCACGTTGATGCAGTCAAAGCATGTACGAGAC
Source organism: Paludibacteraceae bacterium (assembly GCA_017551675.1). Taxonomy (GTDB): domain Bacteria; phylum Bacteroidota; class Bacteroidia; order Bacteroidales; family Paludibacteraceae; genus UBA1181. Next base: position 94,325 of record JAFZLC010000055.1, read on the forward strand.
GTCGTCTCCCCCATGCGAATCGTAGCCAACTACAAAGACGAATTGGCATGGATGCGCTATCTGCTCTTATGGAAAGGCATTGGAGAGGTATCCGCCTCAAGAATCATCAACAATGTGATTGAAGAGGAGACGTTGGATAAATGTCTCGACAAGCTATCCGGACAAGGGCTGCAAGAAGAGATCTCACTCACATTAAAGAACATCAGTCGCATGCAATTTGCTCCAGCTCAGGCGATTGCCAAGACATTGGAAACAATGGAGAAAAGGTTGAAAGAGTTGTATAAAGACGAATGGAAATGGAGAAAAGATGATTTTGAAGTCCTCCAAGAAGTAGCACTCAACACCGGTGGCATACAGGAGTTCATCTCAGAATATGTGCTGGACCCCAAATTAGAGACCACCGTGAAAGAGGGCGAAAACGGACCGAAAGATGCCTGCATACTGACAACCATCCACTCTGCCAAAGGTTTGGAAGCCAATTACTGCTATTTGGTGAAAGCCTCGCCAGCATCCTACCCCACACCAAGGGCTATTGAGAATGGCGAAGAGGCCATCGAGGAAGAGAGACGATGCTTGTATGTCGCGCTCACCCGAGCAAAAGACGAACTATACGTCTATCGCAACATACACTCCATCCATGTGGACGAATCCAGTGAAGACGATGCAGAGAAACTCTACTTCTTCAACTCCCTACCAGACGAACTCATCGACAAAGAGGTGACCGCAACAGCGCAAAGAATCACCGTTCAAGAATACAAAGGAGAAGTTGTCGGAACTGACATTATTGGTGATTTTGATTTCTCGTAAGCCTTAGGAAGAAAGGGCTATTTAAATATCCACAACAAAACATTTTTATTGGTGGAGGCCTTTATCTTGGAATCAATATATTCCAAAATTTCATCACACACAACTGGGCACCCAGAGCTCGCTGTGGTTGGCCAATCGCAATACGCCAATTCGTATGAGTGAAGCACCACCAAACGTTTGTATGCATTGTTGTTGGTCTTTTCCAATCCATGCAATTTATAATGAAAATGCAAACCCCAATTGCTATAAGAACGAATACCTATTCGATACTTTCCTTCCGACGAACAAAGGCTGCCTGACACATTACTGAATTCCACATGATCATACGTATTGTTTGCGCCAAAGCCATGACTCACCAAGGCTGTCTGTATAATTTTGTTTTCCTTTAAATCATATATAAACATTCTTTTGGTGAATAAATCATAGGAAAAATCGATTAAAATGCACCAATCAGAATTCATGTTATTTTTCTTCACGAACGTTTTCGCCTCTTCCGCCTTCTGATGAATTTTCGAAACATCAGCGACCTCTCTCACAACATATCGTTGTTGTGCCTGTGAATTATTCGTCTCTTCCGCTTTGACCAACATGGAGAACGAAACAAAGAGAGTTAATAGGGATATTATTTTTGTTATTGGATTCATCATACTACTTTTTTGAATTTATCTGTGATTATGAATAGAACACACCTTACGACATCAACGCGAAAATAGAAGATTTATTGTATGAGTACAATTGATATGGATTTAAAATTTAACGACATCGCCGATTCTGAAACAAAACCCATCAAACAGTTTGAAGGAACCCTATAAAAACAAAAAAGACGTATTCGAAATACGTCTTCCATTTGAGCCTCTTGTCGGATTCGAACCAACGACCCCGAGATTACAAATCACGTGCTCTGGCCAACTGAGCTAAAGAGGCAAGTGGGCAAGCTAACTACATCGCACCGCTACAACCGACGTACCCTTGCTGCGGTCAAGCCCTGGGGGATTAGAAGGGAGCTGGTCGTATAGGACTTACCCGGGTGCAAAGGTAGGTGTTTTTTTTTAATTGCAAACCTATTTTAAGCTTTTTTTCCAAAAGAGGCTCTTTTTTTTTAACAAATGGCTCATTCTTACTATAAAAAAAAGTACCTTTGCACCCGATTTAAGTTTCATGATGGAGAACAATATGGAAAATATCACATCGCATGCCATGCGTTCAGGTTTATACTTGGGCGTAACCTATTCCATATTGAACATTTTGAGCTGGCTTGTGTCCTCTGAAAATTCTATCATTCATGCGATTATCTCGTTAACCATTTGTGTTGCGACCTTTTATTTCATCTATCACTTCACAAGATTATACAACGAAGAGGTGTTGCAGGGAGACATAAACTACCCAAAGGCGTATGTATATGGTCTTCGCATGTTTTTTTACGCAGGGATGATCGCTGCGGTTGTCACCTATATTTTTTTCAAGTTAAATCCAGAGACGTTATCTACAATAAAGAGTGACTCATTGAATATGGTTTCGCAATGGATCATTGATGACAAAGCGTTATCAGACTCCCTCAAGTCACAAATTGGCAGTCTCACTGTCAAAGATTACACGATATCAGTACTATGGTGTTATATCATTGTTGGACTTTTCCTATGTTTATTCACCTCGATTTCTTTTCGAAAGAAAGAGGGAGTTAACATACAAAAGACTAATGCAACAAATAGAGAGAACATTAATCAAAATTTAAATTCATAATAACATGGACATTTCGGTCATCGTACCCTTATATAACGAAGAGGAATCATTACCAGAACTCTTTCAATGGATAAAGAGAGTGATGGATGAGCACCACTTTACATACGAAGTCATCTTTGTCAATGACGGTAGTACAGACCACTCATGGGAGGTTATCGAATCATTAGGGAAAGACAATGCAGAAGTGAAGGGTATCAAATTCAGACGTAATTATGGTAAGTCCGCCGCATTATACTGTGGCTTTGACAAGGCACAAGGTGATGTTGTCATCACAATGGATGCGGATCTTCAAGATAGTCCCGACGAAATTCCTGCATTATACAAGATGATTATGGAGGAGAAATACGATTTGGTGTCAGGCTGGAAGAAAAAACGTTACGACTCCAAGTTGACCAAGAACCTGCCCTCCAAATTATTCAATGCAACAACTCGCATTATCTCAGGCATAAAATTGCATGATTTCAACTGTGGACTAAAAGCCTACAGAAAAGATGTAATTAAGAGCATTGAAGTATATGGTGAAATGCACCGATATATCCCTTATTTGGCAAAGAATGCAGGGTTTGACAAAATTGGAGAAAAGGTAGTTATCCACCAAGCTCGCAAATATGGCGATTCCAAGTTTGGTCTTAATCGCTTTGTAAACGGATACCTAGATTTGCTTTCATTATGGTTCCTATCCACATTTGGGAAAAAGCCAATGCATTTCTTTGGTGTAGTAGGATCTTTCATGTTCCTTATTGGTTTCATCGCCATCTGCATTGTTGGATGGAACAAGCTATCCCATATACTTGAAGGTACCAGTGCACCATTGGTAACCGACAGTCCGTTCTTCTACATTGCATTGACTGTGATGTTGATGGGAACACAGTTGTTTCTTACAGGCTTTTTGGGTGAAATGGTTGCTCGGAACTCCTCAGAAAGAAACGACTATAAGTTAGAAGCTTTACTAAATTTAGACTAATTTTTCATCCATAACGAATAAACGATATGATTGAATTTTTATTAGATATAGCAAAAATAGCCATTCCAGGCATATTAGTGTTACTCGCCACTTATTATGTGTTGAATAACTTGCTAAAAAACGAAGAGAGAAACAGATATTACAATCTCCGAAAAGAGACTGCAAAGGTATTGAATCCGATTCGTTTAACAGCCTACGAAAGATTAGCTCTCTTCTTGGAGAGAATTCAGCCAGACTCATTGCTTCTTCGTGTGCAACAAAATGGAATGAAAGCGAAGGAACTTCACTTGGCGCTACTCACCACCATCCGCGAAGAATTTGAGCATAATGTAACACAACAGATCTACGTCAGCAACGACGTATGGATCGTCACTAAAAATGCGAAAGAGAGCATCGTGCAACTAGTCAACACTTGTGCAAGCGAAGTGCCCGATGATCTACCAGCTGTCGAATTGTCTAAGATCATCATCGAACGTTATGGTTCGATTGAAACAACTCCAGTGGACGTAGCACTAAACATGTTGAAATCAGAGGTCAAATCATTCTATTAATAAACGATGAATATTCTAGAATTAGCTCAAAAAAGACACTCCGTCAGATCTTACACCTCTCAACCTGTCGAGCAAGAGAAGTTGGATTATCTGTTGGAAACTGCGAGATTGGCGCCTTCTGCTGTCAATCTGCAACCATGGTCTTTCATTGTTCTTCAAAGCGAAGAGGCAAAAAGAGACATTCAAGAATGTTATGACCGAGACTGGTTTAAGACTGCCCCACTCTACATTGTGGTGTGCGGTAATCACCACATCTCATGGAAACGTGCGAGTGACAATAAAGACCATTGCGACATCGACATCGCCATTGCCACCGAACACATTGCCCTCGCTGCCGAAGAGGTCGGATTGGGCACCTGCTGGGTGTGCAACTTTGATGCTGCAAAATGTCATAAACTGCTGCAACTACCGGAAGGTATCGAACCAATCGTCATTCTGCCTATCGGTTACGCATCAAAAGATTTCATCGTACAAGAGAAAAAAAGGAAACCGTCGGAAGACATCATCTTATATCTATAATGAAGGTGCATAGAGAGAAGCGAACATACCAAAGATTTTTCTGTGAAGCCATCGTTTCACTGCTCTTTGTGTCGACTCTATTCTCCAGTTGTGTGAATGATCACTGCAACGAAAATATGTATGCTCCATTGAATGTCGCCTTTTATTCAGAATTGGACACCTCCCAACAGGCCGGTTTGGCATTCTTACTGGTGCAAGGGGTTGGAACTGACACCATCACCTTGGCATCAAACCTAACCAATATAAACTTGACATTGGATGCCAATCAATCCTCCTCATCCTTTGCAATGGGATTTCCTCTTCCTGAAGCCGATTTTTGCATTCAAGAGAGTGAGAATCATTTCACCTCTCTCATAGACGGTCAAACCTACACTTTGAAAGGAAAGATTAACGAAGACATCTATCTTTTCAATAACAGATTAGAAGATTCAAAGAAGTTTCTTAGCTTGGACGATTCTATTTTCATATTTCAGAAAATAAAATTTGACACGTTAAAAATAACCTACGATCGCGCTATCGAATTTGTCTCTGCCGAATGTGGATGTATGAATACATACACATTGAAAACAGCAGGATTCATTCATAAAGGAATCGGAGAAACCATCATTAGTAATCCACTAATAAACAGCCAAAACAATGAGAAACATATTCGCGTATATTTGGAGAATTATTAGTGTCATGCTAATGTTTTCCGTGGCAATGCCGGTGGATGCCAAAGACAGTGAGCGTCCGACGAAGACTCTTTATGGAGTATTTGTCGATGCTGATATTCTTCATCCTATTTTCCACCTATTCAATCATGACAGAATGGGTGTAAATGCAGACGTACAGATAGACTTATGGCACAAGCTATATCCCACATTCACTTTGGGATACGATTGGTTTGATGCATCAGACGAATATGCATATCCCATTGCTGCCAACAACAACCTCTACAAGGTTGAAGGATTATACTTCAGGGTAGGCGCTCTTTACAACATTTGGAAGAAAGATTATTCAAAACCTCTTAATCCAATGGCCTTCCTAGGAGTAAACTACGGATGTTCTCCTCACTTTCAATACACGATAGAGAATTATCCCATTAATAATGAATATTGGAGTTCTAACAACAATACATTTCAAGCGAACGGACACACCATATCCCATTGGGGAGAGGTGGTCGGTGGAGTAAAAACTCCCATCGCAAAGAATTTCTGCTTAGGATTCGAGGTCATGTACAAGTTTTTATTGCACATCCGAGACCAACAATCCGGCAACAACCTCATTCACCAATCTTACTCCCCTGGGTTCGGAGATAAAGAGTCTGGTATGTGGGGATTCAGATATACGATAAGTTATTTTTTCCATTTATAAAAAACAAAAACAATGGTCGACACTAAAACGCTAAATCGAGCAGCAGACAACATTCGCATACTAACAGCTGCAATGGTTGAGAAAGCTAAATCAGGACATCCCGGAGGCGCCATGGGAGGAGCAGACTTCATCAACGTCCTTTACTCGCAGTTTTTAACCTACGATCCTTCGGATTGCAATTGGATAAACCGCGACAGATTCTTTTTGGATCCAGGACACATGTCTCCTATGCTATACTCTGTATTGTTGCTGAGTGAGAAACTCACAATGGACGATATCAAAGCGTTTCGTCAATGGCAAAGCCGCACTCCTGGTCACCCAGAAGTAAATTTGGAGTTAGGTGTAGAGAACACTTCCGGTCCGTTAGGACAAGGACACACAATGGCTGTTGGTGCAGCTATTGCAGAACGTTTCTTATGCGCTCGCTTCGGAGAGTGGATGAGCCACAAAATCTACACATTTGTCTCTGACGGTAGTATTCAAGAAGAGATTTCACAAGGAGCCGGACGTATTGCTGGTCACCTAGGATTGCACAACCTCATCATGTTCTACGATGCTAACAACATTCAGCTCTCTACCAAAGTAGACGAGGTGGATTCAGAAGACATCGCCATGAAATACAAAGCATGGAACTGGAATGTCATCACCATCAATGGAAATGATGCAAAAGAGATATATGATGCATTAGTAGCCGCTAACAAAGAAACCAAACGCCCTACCCTCATCATCGGTAAGACGATCATGGGTATTGGTTGTGTGGCAGCTGATGGCTCATCAATGGAATCCAAAGTATCCACCCACGGACAACCGCTTTCTAAAGCAGGTGTCGACGTAGCCAAGACCATTGCTAAATTAGGTGGTAACCCAGACGATCCATTCGTTATCTTCCCTGAGGTGAAGGAATTGTATGCCAACAGAAAGAAAGAGTTGTTAGCTATCACAGCTAAGAAGAAACTAGAGCAAGCAGAATGGGCTAAGAAGAACCCTGAATTAGCTAAGAAATTGGAACTATTCTTCAGTGGCAAAGCACCAAATATCGATTATTCTAAGATTGAGCAAAAGGCCAACCAAGCAACACGAGCAGGTTCTGCTACAGTGTTAGGTGTATTAGCAGAGAATGTTGAAAACATGATTGTTGCCTCTGCCGACCTTTCTAATTCAGATAAAACGGATGGATTCTTGAAAAAGACACATCCTTTGGTTAATGGTGATTTCACCGGTGCATTCTTGAACGCAGGTGTATCAGAATTAAGTATGGCCTGCATCATGAATGGTATCGCCCTTCACGGAGGTTTATTCGCCGCTTGCGGTACATTCTTCGCCTTCTCCGACTACATGAAGCCTGCTTACAGAATGTCAGCTCTTATGCGCGTTCCTGTTAAGTATGTATGGTCACACGACGCATTCCGCGTAGGAGAAGACGGACCAACCCACCAACCAATCGAGCAAGAGGCTCAGGTACGTCTTTTGGAGCATGTTAAGAACCACAAGGGACAGAACAGTATGCTAGTACTTCGTCCTGCAGATGTTCACGAGACAACCGTTGCATGGAAGATGGCAATGGAAAATACAGACACTCCAACAGGACTTATCCTTTCACGTCAGAACGTCAACGACGTTCCTTGTCAAGGCAATGCCTACCAACAAGCATTAGGAGCAGAGAAAGGTGCATACATAGTAAAAGATTGTCAAGGAACACCAGACATCGTTATGGTTGCTAGTGGTTCTGAGGTATATACCCTATTCGAAGGTGCAAAACTATTGGAAGAGAGAAAGAATCTGAAGATCAGAATTGTGTCTGCACCATCAGAGGGACTCTTCCGCGCACAATCAAAAGAATACCAAGAGTCTATCATACCTTCCAACCTTCCAACGTATGGAATGACTGCCGGCATGAGTCTCACGCTTCGCGACCTAGTAGGAGCCAACGGATACGTACACGGACTTGATCACTTTGGTTATTCTGCACCATACACCGTTTTGGACGAGAAATTCGGATTCAACGGAGAGTGCATCTATAACGAGGTTTGTGAATATTTGAAGCTTAAATAAAGTATTCGAAATATGAAAAAATGAAAAGAGTGAGGGTTGATCCTTCACTCTTTTTTATTGTGATTTAGGGAAAGGGGAAAGAGATTTTAAAAGAAAATTTGTACTTTTGCAAAAAAGGTCTGTCGTTTTGAAATACCTGTAATGATGAATACATCTTATCGTCCGCGCAATCCCGGCCATGATTATTACGGCAAGGGAGTCTATCTCATCACATTGGTGGTGAGAGGAAGGGAACCATTGCTTGCCTCGTTCACGTCTGAGGGAGGCTGTGAAAAACTCGTCCCAACAGCACTTGGGGAGGAACTGCTCCAGTTTTGGGACCAAACCGCCGAGCGGCAAGCGGCGCATGGCAACCATGTGGTGACCCATGCCTGCGTATGCATGCCCGACCATTTCCATGGGGTGATCGAGGTGCTGGAACCTATGGAGTGGAATTTGGGGGATATTATGCAAGCGTTTAAGGCGGCTTGCACTAGTAGGTGGAGAAAGATGAATGGGGTTGAGAATCGCCCGATATTGGTCGATTCTAAGGCATATCCTGATTGGTTGCGAAAAAAAGCCCTAATTCACCGCGATGAGAATGCACTTGTTAATAGCCTCTCCAAAAAACAGCGGCAGCAATACTACGCCCTAGTGGGCCGAGAGCGCCGCCCCCTATTTGATGACAACTATGACGATACGGTTTGTATTGATGAGCGGCACCGGGAGGCGATGATTGCCTATGTGCAGGACAACCCTCGTCGTGCGCTTTTGCGCCGTGCGATGCCGGATGTGATGAAGCGATGCCTTCATGTGGAGTTGGCGGGGCGTAGCTATGGGGCATTTGGCAACCTCTTCCTGTTGCGATGGGCCCAAAGGATACAGGTACAGTGCCACCGCAAACACCCGACGACTGGGCAACCATACGAAGAGACGGATGATTACGCCCGCCAGCACGACCGATGGGTGGCCGCCATCCTTGAGGGCTCTACGGTGATTGTGACGCCGGGCATCTCACACGGAGAACAGCTGATGAAAAATGAGTGCATAGAAAAGGGGTATCCACTCATTCACATACAGAAAGAGCCCATCACGCCTTATTGGAAACCCGAGCGACAACGGTTCGATGCCTGTGCGACCGGCAACCTCCTCATCCTAGCGCCCTGGGGACTAGACCAGATGTCGGCTGTGAACGGTGTCCCCTCCAGTAGTGATTATGGTTGTTTCCATAACATGAACCGCCTCGCTGCCGAAATCTGTTCGTTTAAGGGGAGGGCTAAGATTATTAGGAGGTGAGGTATATGGTGGAAAAATTAACACTTGTTGCGGGGCTGAAATTATGGAGCTTGGCAACAAACCCTCACAATCCTTTGCATTCCATATTTTTTCTTATGTGTTTAAGTAGACCAATTACGCCCGATTTATCTTGCATCTATCATGATTTAGCAGAACAAAAAGTGTTGCACACGCGCAACCCTTTTTGCCAAATAATACCTTTTACAAGCAACACTTTTTTTTATTACACCAATACATTCCAACTACTCTAAACAATTCACCTGTAACTATTTTTGCATAATACCTTTTTTACTGTCTAATTCCCACTCACAATCCCCCCCCCTGTATTTTCTTGACTATTATCAATAAAATCGGGAGAGGGAGATTTGTTGTTCCAATTTCTGATATCTATTTTTGGGGTAAGATTATTTAATTAAAAATTTACAACATGAAACATACAATTGTAAGATGGTGTCAGGCCCTTCTCTTTTTAGGGTGTCTTGTTTTCCCTTTTTTTAATGTTATGTCGCAGGATGATCCTGTTCGATTCAAAAAAGGAGATTTCAGATATGAAATCACTGATTCAGAAGAACATACCGTAGCGATAAGAGCTAATACCGATGTCGAATTATATGGCGACATAATTCTTCCCAGTGAGGTGGAATATGAAGGAGAGAAATATACGGTTACCTCAATAGGAGGAGTAGGCTTTTCAAGTTGTAAAAAAATAACATCTGTTCGTATACCAAACACAGTCACTTCTATTAAAACTAATGCTTTTGAAGGATGTTATGCATTGACCTCTATTAATATTCCCGAAGGAGACACATTGATTGAATGGAATGCATTTAGGAATTGCGAGAGTCTCAAATCCATTACATTACCAGAGCCTCTCACTTTCATATATTCCGAAGTGTTTAAAGGATGTATAAGTTTGGAACAAGTGAGTCTCCCAAACACTCTTGAGGGAATTGACCAAAACGCGTTTGAAGGGTGCGCCAACCTTTCTCGCATCGATTTGCCCAATTCGCTTACATACATCCGAGAAGAGGCATTCGCTGGATGTGAAAAGTTGTATTATTTGCAGATCCCCAATTCTGTCTCTTGGTTTGGCAACGATGATCCATTTGGCAAATTTAAGGATTATGGAAATGTGGGAACTCTTGTTTACAATGGACCTGTAGAGGGTGGTCCTTGGGGTGCGAAGAGAATTATTAGAGGAGATGTTGTTGATGGAGATTTTGTATATAGCGATGAAACAAAAAAGACATTGATTGGCTACATCGGAACGAGTTCGGAATTAGTCATTCCAGATCATGTAGAAGCCATTAAGGATAGCTCATTCATGGGATATAATGAGTTGACATCCGTTGTCATACCATCTTCTATCACCTCTATCGGATCGTGCACATTTAAGGATTGTAACCAATTGACTTCCATTTCCATTCCTAACACGATTACTAATATTGGGGAGAATGCTTTTAGCGGTTGTGATAATCTAACATCCATTACGCTACCCTCTTCGGTTGAAAGCATAGGTAAAAAAGCATTCAGCGGATGTATTGGGCTGACATCCATTCAGATACCTAATTCTGTGGAAGTCCTTGAAGACAGTTTGTTCTTTAACTGTACAAGTCTAACATCTGTGATCGTTCCGAATAGTGTCACCTCGTTGGGAGAAGGTGTCTTTCTGAATGACAAAGGATTGACAACGCTTTATATACCTAGCTCCGTTGATGCGATTGGCGACAATGCCTTCAGCGGGGTGAATGTGCTTATATATGAAGGCGAAGGAGCGGAAGATACGCGTACATGGGGTGCAGTGAAGCGCTACCATGAGGAAGTTATTGAAGGTGATTTCATCTATGAGGACGAAACGAAAAAGAAGTTGGTATTGTATATTGGAACAGAGAGTGATGTTACAATTCCAGAGACGGTTGTCACTATCGGAGCAAGAGCATTTGAAAAAAACTCATCCATCCAATCTGTCACTATGCCTGATAGTGTGAGAAAGATAGAGACTGCGGCATTCGCCAATTGTGAGAAGTTGACGAAGGTTGTATTGTCTGATTCGTTAATTACGATTGGAGATGGTGCTTTTTATCATTGTAAGAATATAACAGAGCTAGAAATACCTCAATCGGTTGATACGATTGGAATGTACGCATTTCAGATTTCCGAATGCAAGAAAAAGGTATGGGAAGTTCCTAATACTGTAGTCTCTATAGGTGAAGGTGCATTCAATGGAGTGGAGGTGGTTTTATATAATGGCGATTTAGACCATTGTCCGTGGAGAGCCTATTTTAAGGGAAAAAGTCAGATTGGCGACTTCATCTATGCCGACGAGGGAAATAAGCAGATAGCACGTTATATCGGAGAAGATGCAAATGTCATTATACCTGATTCTGTTACGAGGATTAATCAGTTGGCGTTTATGGGTAAGAAAATGGTATCTATAGATATTCCATCGTCTGTTACATATATTGCAATGGGTTCATTCTATA
>JAFZLC010000004.1 GCA_017551675.1 Paludibacteraceae bacterium
GGATCAAACTCTCCGTTGTATAAAAAGTTTTGTTTTTTTTCCCTTGCCCAGGCCTCATTCCTTCGTTTAAATCTGGAATTGATGGTCGTCGGTCTTGAACCGACACCCTTTCCCTTGTATTTCTTTTGCTGTCTCGATCAATTTCCTCAAAGATCTCTCTTCTTAAGTTCCTCCCGCCTCCTGCGGTGGTGCTTCCCTTAGAAAGCGAGTGCAAAGGTATAGCCTTTTTTATTCCCCACCAAAAGTTTTCGCCACTTTTTTTCGAAGTTTTTTATAATGCGCTGATATTAAATGAATTATTTTGTTAAAATCAATTATTTCAGCTAATAAAACAAGAAGCAAGCGAAACGATGTACTCATGAGGTATACCTTAATTATATAAGAGACCCCATTTTTATCAAATATGAGAAAAGAGTTTGTCGTAACGAAAAATGCTTCTCGAATCAACAGATTCGGATTATTTAGGTGGCAATAACAAAAAAAAAGATTTTTTTTAACGCAACTTGCAAATATTTATGTTATTTTTGCGTTGGATAATATGCATAGTATTATTTAACGTGATTAATATATAAAAATAAAAATATGGAAATTAAGAAATCCCCAAAGGCAGACCTTGAAAATAAACGGTCATTGTTTACATTAGTAGGTCTGGTGTTGGCGTTAGGTTTCACTTATATATGTTTTGAGTGGACCAACACGGAAGCGATGGTTGCTGATGCCAGCAACTTAAATGAAGAGGTTTACAACGACTCTGAGGAGTTGCCACCTCCATCAGAACAAAACGAGCCACCTCAAGAGGTGAAGGCTGAGACTCCTCCACCACAAATTGTTACTGAAATCAAAGTGGTAGAAAACGACAAGGAGACAAAAGAGGTAATTATTAAAGATCCTGAAGACAAGGGTGACCCTATTGCCGAGGCTCTTCCAATAGAAGAAGATGAGCAAGAGGATACAGAAGAGATCTTCACCATCGTAGAGAAAAAGGCTGACTTCCCTGGCGGAACAGCTAAATTGATGGAGTTCTTGAAGAAAGAGTTGAATTACCCTCAAGTTGCCATCGACAATAACATTCAAGGACGTGTATACGTTGAGTTTGTCGTTAACAAAGATGGTTCTATTCAAGACGTTAAGGTAGCACGTGGCGTTGACCCTTCTCTTGACAACGAAGCTATTCGTGTGGTAAAGAAGATGCCTAAGTGGACACCAGCAGAACAACGAGGCAAAACATGTCGTTCAAGATTTACATTGCCAGTGTTGTTTAAATTCAAATAAGATTTTATTTGCTAAAAATATAAAGGGTGTGTCGAAGAAATTTGACACACCCTTTTTAGTTGTCTTTTTAACCACCAATATGTTTGAATTACATCAGTATTCCTTTCAATAAATAATCTAAATATCTTGAATACGACAGACCAATGCAATCACAAGATAAAAGTTCCTTCTCTTCCTCGTCCCATAATTTCAACTGACATTCTTCTGTATCATAAGAAACCGAGAAAGAATGTATACTATCATAATTCACCTTCTTCTGGATATGTCTGCATAGTTCCCTCGTGTGTATATCCACCGATATTCCGTCTTGATCAAATGTTAGACTATCTTTATTCTTAGCCTTATTGGTATAGAAAAACCATATACCAGCTAAACAACAGAACGCGATAAATCCATAAAGGTAATTCCTTTCATTTTCATATAATGCCGCTATATATATCATAAAAAGACTACAAAAGCCCATAATACCCGCTCTCACATAACCATTATTAGTTTTCCTTGCATTTAAAGTGGTCTTGCCATATTTATTGAATTCATGCACTTGTTTGATTTGGAGATGATCAGACATGTAATCATCTAATTCTGACATAGCCTTACCAAAAGCGTGTTGAAACTCATACTTCTTGAGAAGAAGACCATTCACATCATACACTTCTAGATGATATTCATAAAATACTATCCCTTTTCGTGTATCTTTGACATTCAAATCCAACGCGTAGGAAGACAAATCACTCCATTGATAAGAGTCTTGATAGTGTTTCTGAAAAAAAGTATTACTACTATGCGCATTAATAGTGATTCCTTTTGAATCTATCTGAATATAGTCATCCTTAATCCGCCAAAAAAACAGAGCAAATGCTACACCAAAAATTAGACAAACCAACCCAATTATTAGGCAACACAATATTACATCCACCCTATGCGGCGACTCTTCCGAATACCCTTGGAAACCAGCGCCAAAGAAAAGTATGGAAGACACTATACAGACAATTGTCAAAATAATGCCCAACACCAACTGTGATTTTTTTGTCTTTACAATCAATTTTCCTTTCATATCCAATAGTTATTAATCTCGATTTTGTCCAACAAAAATAGGCTTTCTGAGGTAACCCGCAAAAATTTTTATCCTTTACACACAATTTTACAAAATTTATCGTTTTATAAGTAGAGATAGCAAACCCGATAGTGCAACTTAATTTTTAGGAATATGAAAACGAAGAAATCATTCAAAGCAGACCTTGAAAGTAGAAGGACAACATTTGCCCTGATAGGTCTTGTGTTGGCACTTGGTTTCACCTACATTTCTTTCGAGTGGGGAAAAACCAATACACAGGTCAATAATGAAATCATTGATCCGTTTGATCGAGAAGATATTCAAGATATAGATATCCCGAAGACATGGCAAGAGGAGCCTAAACAACAGACAGCTCCTATTGCAAAAGTCACATTCAAAATACCAAAACCAGTTGATAACGATGTCCCAACCAATCCTGATATAGATTTGCCAAGTGACGACACCCCTGATTTGCCTTTATTGCCGATAGACACAACGGAGGATGACGAAACTCCTGATTTAATCGTGGATTTCGTACAAAAACGTGCAAGTTTCCCTGGTGGAGATGCAGAATTGATGAAATTTTTGAGTCGTGAACTACAGTATCCTCAGATAGCAAGGGATAATAATATTCAGGGACGTGTCTACATACAATTTGTAGTGAATAGAGATGGTTCCATACAGGATATCACATTGGCAAAAGGCCTGGATAACGCAATCGACCAAGAAGCTATACGTGTGGTTAAGAAGATGCCAAAATGGATTCCTGCAGAGCAGAACAATACTACATGTCGTTCTCGATTTATACTCCCTATATTATTTAAACTAAAATAAGGAGGTCACTCTTATCAAAAACACAGGGACGGTGCTCACACATCGTCCCTGTGTTTTTTATCCAACCAGCGTTTTTTTTAACTTGATCAGTATTTATTCACTTATTGTCTTAGCAATCTTTTCAATATTTAAGCTTCTTGCAGAAGCATCTACAATATCCTTATAGATACCACCTTGTTTGTATACCTCATCTGGGTCACCTCCCTGTTCCACACGACCATCTTTCAATGCATAAATAATGTCGCTATCAATGATTTGAGAGATGCTATGCGAGATAATGATAACCGTACGATTCTTCTTTATCGCATCAATACTATTCTTTATCTGCTCCGTAGCGATGGCATCAAGACTTGCAGTAGGTTCATCCAAGAAGATGATTGGAGGATTTTTCAGGAACATACGTGCTATGGCGATACGTTGTTGCTGACCTCCCGAAAGCAATGTCGCCTTCGTGTCAAACTTATCAGGAAGAGCCATCACCTGATCATACAAATAGGATTTCTTAGCCGCATCGTAGACCTCATCCATTGTGGCATTTGGTTTTCCGTAAAGAATATTCTCTGCAATCGTACCATCGAAAATATGGTTTTTCTGAAGAACCAATCCGATGTTATCACGCAAGAACTGTGTATCATACTCCTGAATATCTACGCCATCCAATAGAATAGATCCACAATCTGGCACGTAGAACTTATCCAGCAAGTTGACAATCGTACTCTTTCCTGCACCCGAAAGTCCCACAAAAGCAGTAATCTTACCACTATTAATCTTCATGTTGATATTATGGAGGGCTTTTGTTCCATTTGGATAGGTGAAATCAACATTCTTAATTTCAAAGTTTCCTTCCACCTTTTCTGGCTTGTAATTACCAGTTACCTCAACCTCTTGCTCATTATTCAGAATGCCGAAGAATCCCTCTGCATAAATCATCGCATCATTCATATCATCGAAGACACGTTGAAGTTGGGTGATTGGTGCTATCACATTGCTGAACAACATGACATGATACATAATCTTACCAATGGTCATACCTGGATAATCGATCAATACCAAATATGCAGTTAGAATAATGATCAGTACCGTACCTATCTGTTGAACACATTTTTTTAAACCATCAAACTTGAAACTCGTCTTACGGGTTGCCATCTGATTTTCAGTCACCTTATTCTGAATATCAAGCTGTTTCTTGCTTTCGATTGTTTCACGGTTAAATGATTTTATCACATTGATAGACTCAATGATGTTCATGATTCCGTGGCTTTTCTTTTCTCTGAACGAGCGCATATCACGACGCCATCCCTTTAATTTTCTTGCTTGAAAGAATACAATTGGGAAATAGATAGCCACAATAAGCAGAGCTACCAAACCAACATAAAGATTAGCCGAGAAAATCAATACTAATGCCAAGATGGCACTCGTAAACAATGGAAGAAGGTCGATGAAAATATTTTGCACGGTCATGGAGAGACTGCTGACACCTTGGTCGATACGTGTCTGCAACTTTCCAGGTTCATTATCATTCGCAGAGAAGTAAGCCACACGGAAAGAAAGAATCTTATCGACAACCGCTTGAGCCAAATCGCGAGATACATATATTCGCATCTTCTCCCCAAAGAAACGTTGTGCGAAGGTGATGATAACAGAAAGAATCTCCTTACCCAATAACACAACAGAAATAAAGGTGAGCAGCAATGGAGCATTCAGTCCATCGCCAAAGAACGTCATAAACCAATTTAAAAATTCCGATAAGAAACCGACAGATTCAGCTGTGACATTGGGATTAATCAATTTGTTAATAGAATCGACTGTCCAATCTAGTACAATAGCGTTGACCTGAGCCATCAACGAACCAATCAAAGTAAGAATCAAAGTAGCAAGGACCAGCCATCTATATGGCATCACAAATGGTCTAATGCTTTTAAATAATTGTATTAAATTCATTTTATTAATTTTTGACGGAACAAAGATAAAAAAAATTCATAACCCACAATTCTCACTAACGATTGTTTAAACAGTGAAAATTTGTAACTTTGCAGAAATGAATGAACTGACCTAAGGTGACTTCTATAAATTCATCATTTTAATTATATGTGGGCTAATGAATTTATTTATAGGAACCACCTTTAAAATTTTTGTTGAATTATGGCATTTTATCCACAACTAGTATTGGACGCCTTAAAACACGTGCGTTATCCTGGAACAGGAGAAGACATTGTGAGTGCAGGCATGGTAGATGACAACATACGCATTGACGGCAAAAAAATCTCTTTTTCCCTTTTATTGGAAAAACCGAATGACCCATTTGCCAAGTCGTTGGTAAAAGCGAGTGAGCAAGCAATCATCACTTACATAGGAGAGGGAGTTGAAATCAAGGGGAACATTGATGTGAAATATCGCATACAAGTGCCTGAGCAACCTGCCAAATTATTACCTAATGTAAAGAATATCATAGCCGTATCATCCGGCAAAGGAGGCGTAGGAAAATCCACGATATCCTCCAACCTAGCAGTAGCATTAGCAAAGCTTGGTTATAAAGTAGGTTTGTTGGATGCCGATATTTTCGGTCCGTCAGTTCCAAAGATGTTTGGATTGGAAGATGCACGACCTTGTTTAGAGCCTGTCGACGGAAGAGAATTAATTTGTCCGGAGGAGAAATATGGTGTCAAGATGTTATCCATTGGTTTCTTTGTTGATCCAGAGAATGCAGTGTTATGGAGAGGCGGAATGGCTAGTAATGCACTCAAGCAGTTGATTTCCGATGCTAATTGGGGGGATTTGGATTATTTCGTAGTGGATCTACCACCAGGAACGAGTGACATTCACCTGACGATGGTGCAGACGGTTGCCATCACAGGAGCGATTGTAGTAAGTACGCCACAAGCAGTAGCCCTTGCCGATGCACGAAAAGGAATCAGTATGTTCCAAGGCGAAAAAGTGAATGTTCCGATTTTAGGATTGGTGGAGAACATGGCATGGTTTACCCCAGCAGAGTTACCTAATAACAAATATTACCTTTTTGGAAAAGAGGGATGCAAGAAGTTAGCCGAAAGTCTAAACATTCCATTGTTAGGTCAGATTCCAATCGTACAAAGTATTTGCGACGGAGGAGACAATGGCATACCTGTGGCATGTGATGAAGATTCCATTACGGGAAGAGCCTTTTATGAGTTGGCAAAGAAAGTTGTCGAACGAGTAGAAGAAAGGAATGCGACACTCCCCGAAACAAAAAAAGTAGAAATAAAACATTAAAATAGTAAATTACAAAAAAATTTATATATTTGCACTCTACTAAACTGAAATACAGAAAAGTAGAAACTATTGTGAATAGTTTAATTTCACTAGTTTTATAACAAATAATATGAATTATGGGTTGATGAACATTATAAAAACCCGCATTATGTAAGACTAATTTATTAACTTTATATAATAGGAATATTATGAAACAGTTCAGATTATTTTTCACAGCAGTGTTAGCAATAGGTTTAGCACTTATTTCAAGTAGTTGTAAGGATGACAATGGGGGAAGCGGATCCAAACAAGAATTGGAAGGCTATATCAAAGCAGGAGTAAACGAGTTCTACACATCTCTAAACAATGAGAAGAAGAATGCCGGAGATGCTCAAATTCTTGATTACAGATCAGAAGCCAAATATAAAGAAGGTCACATTCCAGGAGCAATCAACATTGATGCATCTAATCCTGCAGATTGGAAAGATGACAATGGTCCGTTCATGCAAAAATTAACCTCAACATTCAGCACATCTAGAAAGATTTACATCTATGGTGCATCTGGATGGAGCCAAACAGGTATTGCCCTTCCTGGCCGTATTGCTAGAACATGGGGAAAAAGTAACACTATCAACCTAGAGGCTGGCTACGCTAAATGGGCAGAAACATATCCATCAGAGGTAGAGAAATAAGATTATTACATCTGATATAATACGGGTGTAACACCCTAAAAACGAGTAGAGACGTCACATGCACTGTCTCTATTCGTTTTTTTATACCCAAACAGCTATTCCACAAAGAATAACCTATCTACAAATATTACAAATAAAAAAATTCCCCATCTTAAAATTTCTCAGTATCTTTGCGCATGAAAAAAGATGAGTTCTGTACACCAGATTCACCATCAAAATATTTTTAGCAAAAATGTGGGTGAATAAGTTTATAACTAATTTATAGACCCCACCTAAAAAATAGAAAA
Organism: Paludibacteraceae bacterium; assembly: GCA_017551675.1. Classification (GTDB taxonomy): domain Bacteria; phylum Bacteroidota; class Bacteroidia; order Bacteroidales; family Paludibacteraceae; genus UBA1181. The sequence continues at coordinate 7,368 of JAFZLC010000004.1, forward strand.
GTAATGAGTTTCAGTCAGGAAGCGAATCGATTATTTGACGCTGTAATAAAGGACTACCACAAAACCGATGATGTGGATGCCCCAATGGTAAATCCTTATCAACCACAAACAATAGAGTGTGTTTTATATCTAAAAAACTGGATTGACACCGTGCAGTGGCATTTAGAGGACATTATCAGAAATCCAGAAATCAATCCTGTAGAAGCTCTTACCATCAAAAGAAGAATTGACAAGTCCAACCAAGACAGAACCGACTTGGTAGAGCGAATCGATAGCTATTTTTTGGAGAAATACAACAACGTAAAAGTTAAGTCTTCAGCTGTTATAAACACCGAGAGTCCCGCATGGGCCATCGACCGATTGTCCATTCTTGCCCTTAAAATATATCACATGCAGCAAGAGGTGAAAAGGACCGATGTAGACAAAGCGCACATTGACGCATGCCAGAAAAAGTTAGACATTCTTTTAGAACAGAGAGAAGATCTCTCATCAGCCATCGACCAATTGCTAAAAGATATTGAAAACGGAGATAGATACATGAAGGTGTACAAACAAATGAAGATGTATAACGACCCTAATTTGAATCCTATACTCTACGGAAAAAAATAATTATTGTGAGTAAAAACTTACTAATAATGAGGCTTTCAGCCATGGGAGATGTAGCGATGACCGTTCCTGTCATCGCCTCTTTTTTGAACACATATCCTGATGTTCATCTCACCATGCTATCTCATCCACGACTGAAACCCATTTTTCCCACAACCCCTAACTTCACGTTTATACCCGTCAACACCAAGAAGGAGTATGCCGGCACCCTCGGAATGTACAAGCTTTTCAAACAATTGAACAAAGAATACCATTTCGATGCCATGCTTGACCTTCATGATGTGCTAAGAAGCAAAATCCTGCGAACACTATACAAATCGAAGGGGACACCCATCTATGTGATTGATAAAGGGAGGAAAGAGAAGAAACAACTGACGAAACAAAAAGGGAAACGAATGGTCCAGCTGAAAAGTTCCATTCAGAGATACGCAGACGTCTTCGAAAAAGCAGGCTACCCCATCACAATCAACCCAACCGTTCCTTTCTATCCAACAGAAGGAATCAGTTGCTCGGAAGCACTCATTCAACTGTTACCCCCATCCGCTAAGCATATCATTGGAATAGCACCTTTTGCACAACATCAGGGGAAGATTTACCCCCTTGAGAAAACAGAGAAAATCATCGCTCATTTTTCTCAGCAAGAAGGAACTCAAATTCTACTATTTGGAGGAGGTGACAAAGAAAAGAAACAACTGGAACATTGGTCCAATAAATATCCAAACACACACTCAACCGCAGGGAAGTTCTCGTTGGGCGAGGAACTCATACTACTACAGCATTGCCATGTTGTCTTGTCGATGGATTCCTCCAACATGCACCTTGCATCACTTGTAGGCACGACAGTGGTCTCAATATGGGGAGCTACCCATCCATACGCAGGTTTTTATGGCTACGGACAGAAAGAGTTCAATGCTGTTCAGATAGAGCTACCTTGCCGTCCATGTTCCATCTACGGAAACAAACCCTGTCAGTTTGGCGACTATCCTTGTTTGAAGAATATTCCAGAAGAGAGCGTAATAGAAAAGATAGAACGTGAGCTACAAAATAAATAGCAATACACTAAAAAAATGAGACTCAAGAAATTTTGCAATCTCATGTTTTTTCCCTTTCTTTGTCACTGTTTATATTTTAAAAATTCATCGCAATGAGACATTTATTGACATATCTTATTTTTTGGGGAGGGGGATTTTTGACCTCAGTGGCACAAGATATGATTGTCATGAATCGTTATGAGCAAGCATATCAAGAAATGTCTGAAATGCTAGACGGGAAACGAGAAATGTCACTAAAAAGGGCTGTTTTCGTAGCAGAGAATGCCTATCTTGATGGCGAGCTTGATTTTGAAAAAGATTTTTGTAAACCTATACGTACGGTGTCTGAATATCTGTATCGTTTAATAGATGTCAATCATTGGAATAAGTACAAAACCGCTAAACAAATAGCCCTATGCAACTTCTTTTTCTATCCCTGCAGTGGCAACGAACAAAAAAAATTTGTTTACGATTTCGACAATGAGTATTCCAATGAAGACTGGCGCTATCAACTCGTATCTCAAACGATAAAAACACATAAAGGTCAATGCAGAACCCTTCCATGGTTGTTTAAATTATACGCAGAGGAAATAGATGCGAAAGTTTACATTGCTCATGCACCAAGACATTGTTTCATTATGTATAAAGATGAAGACGACCTTTTCCCAGAGGACTGGGTGAACGTTTCTCTTTCATCACAACAATACCAACCCACAATATGGATAAAGGATTTCTTTGAGATAAAAGACTCTGCCATTGTTGTTGGCACTTATCTTACCCCACTCACCGATGTGCAGGCAGTGGCGACACAGTTGGGTGATTTGGCAATGGTTTACGCAGAAAAGTTTAAGAAATACGATGAATTCACACTGAAATGTGCAGAGAAGTCACTGGAGTACTTCCTTATGAACCCCAATGCGATTATTATAAAAGGGAAATCCGTTGTAGAACTTTTGAAACAGCATCTCAAGGCGAATGGGTTCAGGAAGGATGCATATACAAATATGATGGATGTACAAAACGACCAATGCTGGGCAATGCTACAAGCAACCCATTGGACGCAAGAGACCCCAGAATTACGAAAGAGATGGACTCAAAATGCTAACGACATGAATCAATTGAAAAACAGTAATACAATACGATGATGAAAAAACAAATTCTATTAGCAATGTTATCCACTATCCTCATCCTAAGGTTAAATGCCCATCCAGGCATGTCTCCTTATGCTTATTGCGGAGGGAATCCAGTGATAATGGTAGATCCTGATGGAAGGGACTATACTATACATATTGACGACAAAACTCAAACTATCACTATTTCGGCTACATACTACACAACCGATCAAGATGCGGCATCCGCACAAAAAGCGGCTGACTTCTGGAACAACCAGAGTGAAGAATTCATCTATCAGGTAACAAACAAAAAAGATGCGACGGATGTAAAAAACTACACCATCAGATTTAATATGAAGGTGGTAAAAGTAGGAGAACTCGATAAGAACGACGAAAGGAGTAAATTAAATATAATTAGACCTTTTACATCTTTTGATAAATCAGCTAATGCATATATGGTGCTTCCTGACGAGGAATTTAAAGATAAAAACGTAAATGGTCGAACAAGAGCAGGGAATGTAATCACTGTGAGAAATTCCAAAAAAGAGTCTCTAACATCCCCACATGAAATGGGACATACTTTGGGACTGGACCACAACGAGACAGGACTGATGACCCCGAGTGAAACCGACCCTTACAGATCGCAGGAAGTGAGAACAGATGACATAAATAAGATAATTTATTATCCTTTGAAAGGAGACGTAAATTCGGAAAACAATAATCATGCAGGAAAAGGAACACTCACTCCCAACTCCTCTAAAATCGATTTAAATAATTATGAAGGAACAGTTATTCGAAAGAAATAAAATTATAGAGATAATTCTTATTAGTATTTTATGTTGTGGAATCATATTTTCTTGCAAAACACAACATGATAATATATCTCAGAAAGAAGAATTTAATATTCCAAGAAACACACCATACATCACCTCGGGAGGTTATAAAAACATCTATTTGGTAGACACGATCCGAATTGAAAATGCTGTCAGTTTCACTACCACGGGAGGGCATCGAGTAATAACAAGTGACAGTGTTTTCCATCAACTCAAATCATACAATGATGACATATTAAAAAGAGACAACGTGTTTCTTCTGAGTTGCTTCGGCATACGCCCAATAGAAATATGGAAATTTAGCACCTCATGGTTTGACAACTCTCATTTAAAATACGAACATATAGAAAACACACCAGAAAACATTTCTGCCATACGATTCCACGGGACCTACATTTCCAGATTGTTTTTAATGACACGCAAATTTTACAATGATTGGTTCTCTGGTATGGATTGTTGTCCTATGATCAGAGATGGTGACGATCATTTGTTCATTAAAGTACTAATAGATTAAAGTGAGGGACTCCAAACGAATGCTCCATCATCCCCACATGAAATGGGACATACTTTAGGACTGGACCACAACGAGACAGGACTGATGACCCCAAGTGAAACTGATCCTTACAGAACCCTAGAAATAAAAACAGATGACATAAATAAGAAATATGTTATCCTTTGAAAGGAGAAATAAATTCGAAAAACAATAATCATGCAGGGACAGGAACACTCACAAAAGAAATCATCTAAAACAGATTTAACCATTTATGAAATGGGAAAATAATGTCAAAACACATAAGAATTATTTTTCCAAAAAGCTTTGAACTTTCAGATAAAATTCATAATTTTGCAAACCGAATTTTAAGTATAAGATTCATAACTAATTAAAAACGAAATAAATAATAATAAAAATACACGGCAATGAAAAGAACATTTCAACCTTCGATTAGAAAGAGAAAGAACAAGCATGGCTTCCGTTCTAGAATGGAGACAGCCAATGGACGCAGAGTATTAGCATCTCGTAGAGCACATGGAAGAAAAAAACTTACAGTTTCTGACGAATATACAGTTAGAACATTGAAGTAATATTTTCTTTTTCACAGAATATGGCGTACTTTTCAGTACGCCTTTTTTTGTTGCTATAAAAAATGTTTTTACCTTTGTAGAGATAGAAATTAAATATCGGTATAAAGATGAAAATAGATATAAAGAAACTCCTTGTCAATCCGTATGTCATTAGCTTGGTAGCTATGATTGTAATCATTATCATCCTCTACGTAGGTACACTATCATGGATTGACTCTTACACAAACCACGGAGAAAAAGTAATCGTTCCTGATTTATCCGAATTAACACTAGATGAGGCTGAAACCGTACTTCGAGAGAAGAATCTGAAGTACTCTGTAATTGACTCCATCTATATGAAAGGAAAAAAACTGGGCGTTATCGTAGAGCAAATCCCCGCTGCAGGTTCAAATGTAAAAGAGAATCGTACTATCTATTTAACCACCAATTCCAACTCTATCCGTAAGGTGATCTTGCCTGATGTAAAGGATGTTTCTTTACGTCAAGCTGAAGCTATGATTAATTCAGTAGGTTTAAAGGTGGATAGTATCGCCTATGTTCCATCTCAATACAAAGACCTTGTAAAAGACGTGAAACTGAATGGCAAGTCCATACTCGCAGGTGCTCGTATTCCCGAAGGTTCTGCCGTAGTTCTCATGGTGGGTCGTGGCGAAAGCAACGAGGAGGTGGACGTTCCAAGTTTCCGTTCACTCAACCTGGATCAATCCATCAGCAAGGCACATGCTGCCTATCTAAACATTGGCGACGTCTATTATGACGTACCTCCTACTGATGAGAAAGACAGAGCGTCTTATTTCGTATACAAGCAAAAACCTATCACAGGAACATCCGTTAAATTAGGAGAGACTGTCGACCTATATTTAAGCAAGGATCCTACTATTCTTGAGACTCCTGAGGAAAAATTCACCGTAGAGCAACCAGCCAGTGAAGGCGATGAGTTAGAACAGAAAGACGAATTTCTCCAATAATGACAGAAGATTCACTTGATTATTTAGACGAAGTGGAGGATGGAGAACCGTCCGAAGCTCCTGCTTTAGGCAGTGACGGACAATTTCATGAGCATTTCCGCTTTACCGTTGAAAAGGGACATTCGTTGCTACGCATCGACAAATACCTAGTCAACTGCATGTCCAACATTTCACGCAACCGCATCCAAGATGCGGCTGATGCTCATTGCATCCTCGTGAATGGCAACCCGGTAAAATCCAACTACCGCGTAAAGCCTTTGGATGTCATCCAAATCATGCTCTCCTACCCTCCTTCTGAATTTGAAATCATTCCACAGGAGATTCCTCTCAACATTGTATACGAAGACAAAGATGTCATTCTAATCAACAAGCAACCAGGCATGGTCGTACACCCTGGCTTTGGCAATTTTCAAGGCACCCTACTCAATGCTCTCGCATGGCATCTAAAGGATGACCCTGATTTCGACACCAACGACCCTCGCTTAGGATTGGTTCACCGCATAGACAAAGACACCTCCGGACTTCTCATTATCGCCAAAAATGAAGATGCAAAGACGCATCTTGGCAAACAATTCTTCAATAAGACAACAAAGCGTCTATACAACGCATTGGTCTGGGGTAATATTCCAGAAGATGAGGGAACAATTCGCGGAGATTTAGGTCGTGATCCAAAGGACAGAATGCTTTTTACCGTCTTCCCCGAAGGAGAAAACCCCAATGCCAAACATGCCGTCACCCATTACAAGGTGTTAGAACGTTTTGGTTACACTACCCTTGTGCAATGTAAATTGGAGACAGGTAGAACACATCAGATTCGTGTTCACATGAAACATATTGGTCACACACTATTTGCCGACGAGCGATACGGCGGCTGTGAGATACTACGTGGTAACACTACCTCAAAATACAAACAATTTGTGAAAAACTGCCTTGAGATATGTCCTCGACAAGCCCTTCATGCCAAAACATTAGGCTTCGTGCATCCACGCACGGGAGAGGAGATGTATTTCGACTCCGAATGGCCAGACGATTTCCGCCAACTCATTGAAAAATGGAGACGATTTGCACAAGGAATCGATCCTGACACAATTTAACATGCCACCCGGACACCCTGCCGCCTAATGCCACGGATAAAGAAATAGAAGAAGCCACGATACGTTTCCGTGCGATTACGGAGGCGTACAATTTTTTGTGCGCAGAGTTAAGTGCCGAACCGGTTAATGTAGCGAGGTGATGCTCCAAGGTGGGGACAAAAATAAGGGTGTATCAAAATTCAATTTATGATACACCCTCATGATAACCCATGGTAGGTTCTCTATTTACAGAGCCCTCCTTATGCCTTTACCTTTCCTTCCTGACGTTTCTTCAGCACCTCTGTATCATACAGACTCATGTGCTCATTCTTTTCAGGATAATCAATGGTATAATGCAAACCTCTACTTTCCTTACGAGCCTGTGCATATTTGATGACCAAATAGGCAGTATTGATGATGTTTCGAAGTTCACAAATCTCTTTCGACACGATTGAACGTTGGAAAAGGCTTTCCGTCTCTTTATAAAGCAACTCAAGTCGGTCGAACGCTCTCTTCAAACGAAGATTAGAACGAACGATACCCACATAGTTTTGCATAATCTGGTTCACCTCTTTCTCACTTTGGGTAATCAACACCATCTCCTCATTCAAAGAAGTTCCCTCATCGTTCCATTCAGGAACTTCCTCATTCCACGTCAAGGAATTAATCTGTTTCAACGCATCCTTAGCCGCAGCATCCGCATATACGATTGCCTCAATCAATGAGTTAGATGCCAAACGATTGGCCCCATGCAATCCTGTGCATGAGCATTCGCCAGCAGCATATAGGCGATTGATGGAAGTGCGTGCATTCATATCCACTTTGATACCACCGCAAAAATAGTGAGCTGCAGGAGCAACAGGAATATAATCCTTCGTGATATCAATACCGTAAGATAAACATTTCTGATAAATGGTAGGATATTCACGTTTTGTCACTTCAGGATCCTTGTGAGTCACATCCAAGAAGACACACTCATCACCCGTCTTTTTCATCTCCTTATCGATAGAGCGAGCCACCACATCTCTTGGAGCCAATGAGCCACGTGGGTCATACTTATCCATGAAAGCCTCACCCTTCTTGTTACGAAGGATTCCTCCATATCCACGCATAGCCTCTGTGATAAGGAAAGAAGGACGGTCGCCCGGATGATACAAAGCCGTAGGGTGGAACTGAACAAATTCCATATCCTGCACCAATCCCTTAGCACGATAGACCATAGATATACCATCACCCGTCGCAACAGGAGGGTTGGTGGTCGTTTGGTAAATGTTACCGATACCACCCGTCGCAATCATTGTCATCTTAGCAAGGAAGGTATGTACATGGTTTGTACGAATATCCAATACATAAGCGCCATAACACTCAATGTTAGGTGTAGTATGTTTCACCAACTGTCCGAGATGATGTTGGGTAATGATTTCAATGGCAAAATGTTGGTCGAATACATCAATGTTAGGATGTTTCTTTACTGTTTCAATCAGGCTGTCTTGAATCTCTTCACCTGTATTATCCTTATGATGAAGGATACGGAAATCAGAGTGGCCACCCTCCTTGTGAAGGTCAAAATCACCCTTCTCATTCTTATCGAAATCGACGCCCCACTCCAATAGTTGTTTTATTTGTCCAGGAGCCTCTTCAACCACTTTTCGAACCACCTTTTCATCGCAGATTCCATCACCTGCAATCAATGTATCCACCACATGATCTTCGAAGTTATCCGTAGGTTTTGTCACTGCAGCAACACCACCTTGTGCATAGTGGGTATTTGCCTCTTCCATATTGGTTTTGCATAGTATAGCCACCTTCCCTTTGTGTGCCACTTTTAAAGCAAAACTCATTCCAGCTATACCGGAACCAATCACTAAGAAATCATATTTCTTTACCATGTTTTTGCTACTTCTCTCTATTTTTTTATTAATAACTAACCTCGTATATCGGTCATACTAGTACAAACCGACTCACTATATCACAAAGTTAAATCACTTTACAATTAGTTGGTAATTAAATGTTGTTTTTTTCTACAATAATTTGAGGTAGGTTCTGTCGTTCCATTCACTATACCTTCCATAAAACATACAAATAGACGTTCTCTTCGAAAACAAATCTATTCAAACGAGTATGTAATTTTATAAATTATATTTAAATTTGCATTATTATCACATGGATGTGAAGGGTATTTCATAGTCAATGGGTTCAACTATTGAAGTACGACAAAAAGAGAATAATAGAACTCTTATACATATAGATTAAGAGCATAAAAGGGCTTATGAGTTTTCGAGATTTATTCATTAAACCTGAAGCAAATGATCAACCATCGAATCGTTCTTCCAAGCAAAATGAGAAGGATGAGAAGAAGGTAAGAAAAGAGGAAAAGAAGGAAGAGAAGCAAAAGGACCTTCCCAAAGATACTGTTTCATATTCATCTGAAGTAGGAACAGAGGTAAGTCTGGACATACAAAAGAAGATATGGAAAACGTTGGAGGATCGCAACATTCCTGGGCCAGACATGATGGAGCTGATTACCTATTCAGCCTCTTTGGAAACGATGGGTCTTCAGAAGGATCAGCGATACATTGCCGCTTTTAATATGTTGAAAGCTCAATATCCCAATTTTGACAAAGCAACATTGGTCAACTCTGTGGATACCTACATTGGTTTCGTGAATGAGGAGTTGGCAAGTGGAAGAAGACAATTCAAAGAGAAGTACAAAAGAGACGTGGAGGATAAGAAGACAGAGATACAATCTTTGGAAGGTAACAACAAGTCTATTTTGGAACAGATTGAAGAGTTGAAGAAGAAGAGTGAGGCAATCACCGAAAAGATCAAACAGATTACAGCTGATGTTGAAGTGTCAGAAAAGGAGATTGCGCACAACGAGCAAGTGTTCATCAACACGGTGAATGCGGTTATCGAGAAGTTAGAAACTGATAAAAATGTAATGTCAAATCTAAACATATAATAGAGATATGGATACTGAAATAATTCCAAGTAACAATACGGAGAACACAGGAAGTAAGAAACCTTCTATCAAGGACTTATTCAACTTACCAGGAGGTACTCTTGCGAAGATATCTGCAGTTGCAATTGCAGCAGGTTTAGGGTATGGTTTCGTGAAGTTACTACCAACGCTCATCGTAGCAGCGTCAAACACATTGATTTTCATTGCTGAATTGGTAGCTATTGCGGCCATTTTAGGAGTATTGACAAGTAAATCATTTTGGAAGTGGATCTCTCTGTTCTGGTATCAACTCAACAGAAAGATCGTCGGAATGTTTGTGAAGATTGACCCCATCTCTATTTTGGAGCAATCCATTAAAAAGATGAAAGAAAAATTGAACAACGTTCATGAGAACCTTACCAATTTGAAAGCCATCCTTATCAAGATGAAAAGAAAATTGCAAGAGTATGAGAACCAACAAGCTGACAACATCAGCAAGTTGAAGATTCAAAACTCTCGCTTGAAGATTGGTGGTGTCAACCCTAACGAGCAACTCCGAATAGAGATGAGTATTGGTACGTTAAGCAATGACATCTCACAATTGGATGCTATCATTGAAAATCAAAAGCAACGTATCGCCACTTCTGAAAAATACCAAGAGGTGATGGAACGTTTGGAGATCATTGCCAAAGCAAAAGTGGAACGTTCCACTCTCGAACTGAAGAGAACCAAAGATGCATACGAGGCAGCAGAGGCTCAAAGAAGTGCCCTCAAGTCTATCTCTAACATCTTAAGCGGAGACTCTAAGAGCCTTGAAGAGGAAATGGCCATCGAGCATATCACCAACACAATCGATTTGAGTGTTGCCGAAATGGAACGCTTCTTGGACGACTCCAACAGCATTTTGGAGAATTACAATTTGGAGAGTGCTATGAATGTTGAAAAGGTGAACAAGATTATCTCCAAATATGGACAAAAAGGTTCATTCTCTTCATTCTCTGAAGACAACATCCTCGATGTTCCATACGAGGACTTGAAAATACAAAACACTTCATCTTCTAAAATGGAAGAAAAGAAAGAGGAAGTGATCGACAGAAACAAATGGTGTTAACAATATAATATTTAAGTTATGGGCTTTTTCAGTAGATTAACATTCCTTGGAAGAATGGTGATTATTTCCATTATTGTTGCCGCAGTAGGATTTGTTCTACACTATACGGGCGCAGTAAAGGCTGGTGCAGAATATTATTCAAATAAGAATGCAAATACCCCTCAAACAGAAGTTGTTTCTGAGCAGCAGGGTGATGAGGCTAAATAAAATTTAAGGAGGACTATTATATATCTGACGTCCCTATGGATTGTCATTTATGAATGTATAATAGTCCTCCTTGTTTTCTCTAAACAGATTCAACTACATCAATAGTATACCACCTGTCAGATAGTTTTGCGAAATGGCGTTATTTCATCCACTTCATACTACATCTCTTGGCTGTTTCGATAATCTCCTCTTCGTTCTTCACCTTACGATTCCTCATCAATATCTTACCATCACAAATCATCGTATTGATTGCCTCACAATTAGATGCATAGAACCAGTTGGATGACATATTAAAATTAGGAACAAATCGCTCGTTATTCATATCCAGCAACAAGGCATCTGCCAATTTACCGACTGCAATCTCTCCCGCGTCTATGCCAAACACTTTTGGTCCGTTGGTCAACGACCACTGCTTTAAGACATCGACAGGCAATGTCTCTGGTCCGTAGTTGCACTTCGCTATCATGGCTGCAAACTTCGTCTCTTCCTGCATATCCAGATTGTTGTTAGACGAACAGCCATCCGTTCCAATCATCACCTTGTTGGCACTCTCCTGCATCTGTAATGATTTAAAATAGCCTGATGACAATTTCATATTAGACACAGGATTATGGGCAATGGCAACGCCTCTCTCTTTCAATATCTGAATCTCTTCCTCATCCACATGCACCACGTGAGCGGCTACACAATTAGAGGAGAGAACTCCCAAACTATCCAACCAACGAACTGGAGTCAATCCATGTTCTGCCACACAATCAGCCACCTCCTTTTCTGTCTCCGACAAATGAAAATGAAGAATCGTATTGTGTTGCTTTGCATACTCAGCGGAACGCACCCACAGCTTATCACTCACTGTATAAGGTGCATGAGGAGCTACCGACATACTGATTAGTGGCGACTTCTCCTGATACTCTTCAATCAAATCGAAACTCTTACGAAGCTTCTCTTCTCCAAGATTATCCATCACCGTAACACCCAAACATGCACGAACACCCATCTCATCAGTTGCCTTCCATACCGCATCCATCATCCAATACATGTCATTATAAAAGACCGTACCCGATTTTATCATCTCCAAAATGGCCAGACGAGTACCAATATAGATATCATCGGAGGTCATCTTCGCCTCAAACGGCCAGATATGATCATTCAACCATGGGAACAATGGCATATCATCCGCATATCCTCTAAGTAGGGACATTGGTGCATGGGTATGTGCATTGTAAAAAGGTGGAACAATGGCAAACTGACTTGCCTCAATCACCTCATCATCTTGCTCAGGCGCGATTGTAGTACTAATCGAAGAAAAACGGTTGCCCGTAATTCTTATATTGGTGTGCGTGCCATTCAACAACACGTCTTTTAAAAATATAGACTTCATTTTTATAAAATTTAGGTGGGACCTATAAAGTTCATTTGCAAAATTAATGGAACTTCTATAAAAAAACGTATCAATGTATTGTTTTTGAATTGTTTTCTTAGAATTATTATTATTTTTGTGATTGTTGACAGGTAATATCGCTCGATAAATACGTATTTATGTCCAAAGGGAAAAAGACATGTGAGTTTCTTAGGAAAGTTCGTCAGCAAATAGCAGACGCTAACGGGATCGCTTATACACCCGCAGTGTGTACGCACAAGGGGGACTGTGCAGGTACGTGTCCGACTTGCGAGCGAGAACGTCAATACATTGAAAAACAATTAGCAAATAAGGCGAAAAAGGGGAAGGTTCTCAAAATTGTCGGTATTGCCGCAGGGCTCTCTTCCATGGTGGCTTGTCAAGAAGCGAAAGGTCAGGAGTCGTTGGCAGAAGATTCTCTAATCCAACAAAAGTTTCAATGGGAATACAACGACATGACAATGGGATTGGTAGGGCCTCCTCCTGAAAATAATATTCAGTGGGAAGAAATGGCTGAGTTCATTTCTAAGTTTCCCAACGATACATTCTTGATTGTGGGACATACGGATGTCATAGGAAATTTTAATTATAATTTAAAACTGTCGGAAGGAAGAGCAAAATATCTTCGTACGCTTCTTGCAGAAAAAGGCGCAGACACCACAAGAATCAAAACGATTGGTTGTGGACCGAAAGAACCTGCTATACCCAATCCACAAAATGTAATGGAAATGATGATGAATCATCGTGTCACATTGGAATTCTACACACCAGAACGAGAGAAAGAGATTAAGGATAAAATCGCAGGTAAGTCTTCTGAAAAGATTTGGGAATCATCGAAAGTGGATGAGGCTCCCCAATTTCCAGGAGGGAAAGAGGCATTGATGACATTCATAAAAAAGAACTTATGCTATCCTTTTGCAGGTGATGTTTGTTTCCAAGGTAGAGTCAATGTCTCTTTTGTTGTTGAAAAGGATGGTTCTATTACGAATGTAGAAGTAGAGAGAGGTATTGATCCTACTGCAGATAAGGAAGCTGTTTATCTGGTGAAATCCATGCCCAAATGGAAACCGGGCAAACGGAAGGGGAAGGTGGTTAGGTGTCGAACTCTCTTGCCTATCTCTTTTAAAGTTAAATAAAAACAATCAAATTAAAATAATCAAAAATAGCCCATGAAAAAGACTCTTATTGCTATCCTAACATTATCAGCATACATTGTTTCTTCCTATGCACAGGAAAGAACTGCTGACGTCAAACGTATAGAAATTGAACATGACGCATCCGTTACGGTCCTAAGTTGTAACCCTATTGGTGATAAAGGATTGATTTTAATCACAAAAGAAAAAGACAAACAACAGTCTGCTGAAAAAGATTATAAAATTCTAACATTCACTAAATACGATACGCTTTTAAACAAAGGTAAGAGTGTAGATGTTACTTGTTTGGATAAAATGTATGGAGGAGAAATAACAGAAAACGGGATTATTTATTGGATGAACAATGTAAAAAAGAAGAATAAATATGAAGTACTTCTTTTTGATGGAGAGAAAATGCAATCGAAGGTAATCTCGGGAGAACTGGAGGCGAAAACGTATACCATCCATGAAAAATTGGTCGGAGACTATCTATATTGTTATGGAAGTCAGGGTGACACACCCATTGTATTAATTATCAACACAAAAACTGGTGATAAAAATTTAGTTACATTGTCAGTAACAAATAAGAAAAAGGCAAAACTTATATCTTTTGAACCAGACGAAAAAGGCGAAGAAGTTCACGCATTTATCAAAGATAAGGAGGAGTCTGGTTATATGATCAAATTTTTCACTTTTCGCGATGGAAAATTGGATAAGAAATATGTGTTTGCAAATGAGGAGAATGGTAAATTCATAGAAAGTTTGTATGCATCTAAAATGGATGATGGTACATACATCATCTCTGGCACCTATTCTGATAAAGAGAGAGGGACATCCACTATCGGTATCTTTTTGAAGAAAATTGACAATGGGAAAACGGTCTTCTCCACTTATACCAACTACCTTGACATAACCAATTTTACCTCCTATATGAGTAAGCACAAACAAGAGAAAGTAGAGAAGAAAAAGGAGAAAAAAGCTCAGAAAGACAAAGAATACACCATCAAGTATAATATGTTGCCATACAGGGTGATTGAGGAGAATAACAATTATTTATTGGTTGGAGAGGCATACTATCCAACTTATGTCATGAAGCCATATACAGAAATGGTTCCTACGGGTAACGGCGGTATGACTACCAAAACAACGTGGACGATGGAATTCGATGGATATGCCTTCTCTCATTACTTTTTGATAAACTTTAACAAAGAAGGAGTCATTGAATGGTCTAATGCAGCTCCTTTATCAGTAATGAAAACATGGTTCCCTTATTTTCGTCACTTGTCTATAAGCAAAGATACTAAATCCCTCGACATCACTTACCCATCATTTGGATTGCTAAACCATATCTCGTATGGATACAATGGAGAGGAATTAAAAAAAGAGGATATCCCATATGTAGGAGAAGAGCAAAAGTTGAAGAGATACTATAGTCTTCAATCACAATTTTGGTATAGAAATAATTTCGTTTCATCAGGCCTCTTGAAAATTAAGGATGACGATGGAAAACGAAAAATTTACAGCATCAATAAAATAACATTCAAAAAATAAAGATAGCTTATGGCAACCATTAATGTATACGAACGTTACTACGAGGCAAACCTCGTGGCAAACGGAGTGCAACGCAATGGCGCGTTGGTCATGCTGGTATCCGACTCCGAGTGCGGTAATATCCGCTACGAAGCGGCTGTCACCTTTTTTCCACACAAAAGTGAGGACGACTTCGCTGTATCGTACGACGCCTATTATAGTGAAATCCTCTTTGAAGCAAAGGGTAGACGCTCAAAGAAACGGGAGGAGAGTCTCCTCGCCGAACTTGAGCAACACATCAACGCATTGGCCGAGAAGGCTGGCGGTCAGGTCCTATGGGACCGCCCAATTGGAGAAGAGAGAAGAGGATAAAAAAAACGACTTACAATCGCTTGTGATTGTAAGTCGTTTTTATAATGGGTTCAACCTTTCGAACCTATATTTACTTACAGATGAATATCCGGTGATATTGATTTGCCTTAATCAGATAAGTACCTGCTGGAAGATTCGCTTTGCGTAATTGCAGCCTCAACTCCTCATCATCGGACGACTGGATGGTTATGGTACCACACAGTCTTCCACTCAAGTCGTAGACTGTAGCCACGAATGGATATGTAATAGCATCATTGTTCACCTCAATAGCAGATACGTCACCCTCCCCAATAAACCGAATCCAATCCAAATTGGCATAAGGTGCCGTTAACAATACTCTCAGAATGTGTTCTCCTTCTGTCAATTCTCCTGTCTTTCCTTTCACCACTGTATAGGTGTTCCAATCTTCCGTATTAGGAATCTCAATCTCCTGACTCACCTCTTTATCATCTAAAAACAACTGAATACCGGAAGTGTTAAGTCCGCACGCTGTCCGAAGTTCATATTCATACGCCTTCGACTCTTTCACCTGAACACTGTATTCCAACCACTCACCTTCATTGGTGAATCCGATAGCATAGCCTTCTGATGGATCATCGTCAGGTGCAACCGTTACGATATCCACCCTATCCTCTCTATATTGGTTGCCTTGATTCTCCATATCAGCGTCATAATAGGCACGGTTTTGTCCTCCTTCATCATAGTCCTCAAACTCTATCTTACCAGGGATGGTATGCATCACGTCATTGTAAGGTGTTTGAGGTACAATCACCGAATTGCTGGTGAAATACCAGTAGTCGAAATCGAACAGCTCCACATTAGAAGCACCTTTGAAAACGAAGAAAATATCATGTTTTCCAATCGTATTTGCCACCTCACACTCTATCTCACGCCATGCGCCGTTCGTGTTCTCTACCTGCAACGTACCTATCAACTCTCCATCTTGCTTATCCAAATGGATTTCAATGCTCGCATTATTTTTACTTGAAACCGAAGCGGTGAAGAAATCTGCCCCCATCTCTCCGAAATCAAGGCAACGAACCTTGATGTAGTCATTGTTATGGATCTTGTTAATATAAACTCCATTATTGTTTTTTTCTGCACCTACCCCATAACTCCATGCTTTCGTCTCCGCTTCCACTCGCTTGAATGGATCCACATAATGGATAGGTTTGATTACACCCTCATCTGTCATTTTCAATTTAGGAATTGATCCATCGGCGTTCCATGTAAACTCCTCCACAGCCGACGTACGGTTGTATCCACCTGCACCAGGGACACGACGTTGGTTATGGTAAAAGAAGAAACTACGTCCCTTGAAATCGATAATACCGCAATGGTTTGTAAAGGCAGACCCTGTACTTGGTTCCATAATCAGTCCACCCCAAGTCCATGGACCGGTTGGAGAATCACTGGTAGAGTATGAGATTCGCTCACCTCCATTTCCCGTACCGTGGGAAGCATATAGCATATAGTACTTATTGTCACGTTTGTGAATCCACGGACCTTCCGTATAAACAGAGGAACCACCAGATGAAAAGCCACGACTCATATCCACTTCATGAATTCCTCCGTTAAAGGAGATCATGTCTTCATTCAATTTTGCCCAAAACAATTTTGAATTTCCCCAATAGAGATAGGCTTGACCATCGTCATCGATCCACACAGTTGGGTCGATATACGACCAGTTCGGTCCTGCCAAATGTCTATCTCCCAAAGCATTCTTAAAAGGGCCTTCAGGTCTGTCTGCCACACCCACGTTGATGGCATAGCCTCCCCCCGTCGATGATGACACCGTTACATAGTAGTAGTACTTGCCATTACGACGGATAACTTGTGCAGCCCAGTCGCCATTCCTATTAGCATTTGGAAAATCTCTGGAACTCAATATGATTGTACCTCGGTCGGTCCAATTCACCATATCGGTAGAAGAGGATACTCTCCATCCGTCCATAGTAAAAAAATCTCCTCCTAGATCGTTTCCCGTATAAACAAAAACCGTATCATCTATGACAACCGGCGCTGGATCAGGAGAATAATAGGTCTGAATAATGGGATTATCAGCCCATCCTGTGTGACATGTCAGTGCTACAATAGCCCCCATGATCAGTTTCTTTGTGCTTTTCATATTTCATATAGTTAGTTTATTATTTCTTACAATCTTCGTATAGTTTCCCAATGACAAAAGTAAATCTTTCAATGGGGGGCCACTATAAAAAAATGACATTTTTTTGGTAAAATCATGTCGAAATAGCAGTGCAACAAAAATTTTATAACATGAACAATTATTCCCCTTTACCTTGCAAATATATAATTACTTTCGCACTGATAAACAAACTAATACTGAACATTAAACAGCCATAAAAGCCATGAAAAAAACAGGACTAATTCTGATGCTTTTGTTATGCACTTATGTAGGATACTCGGATCCTTATACGTTTTATGTGTCGCCTACTGGCAACGACATGAATGATGGAACAGAGAGTAAGCCATTTAAGACGATAGTGCAGGCGCAAAAAGCGGTGAGAGCCATCAATGGGACTATGGATGATGATATCATAGTTTATTTGAGGGAAGGAACGTATGCTTTGGACAACACCATCACATTCTCCAATGCGGATGGTGGTATGAATGGTCATCAAGTTCGATACGAGAACTATCCGAACGAGCATCCTCTAATCACAGGTGGTATTCCAATTGTAGGATGGGAACTTTACGATGCGGAGAAGAACATCTGGTGTGCAAAGGATGTTTCAACGCGCTTCCGTCAGCTTTATGTGAATGGACAAAAGGCCATACGTGCCCGCTACCCTAATCTGAAAAGCGATGGTTCGCACAACATGTTCCGTCTGACAAAGGTGGATACTATGGGACGTGCATTCGATGTTGCTTCATCGTATGTCTCTGATTGGAAAAACTTCGATAAGGTGGAGATGCACCTGATGATTGCTTGGTCGGACAATGTCCTTCGTTTAGAGAAGAAAGAGTCTTATGGCAACGTTACGAAACTGATTCCTCGCGACCCAGAGCGCACACGCCTTTTCAAGCGTAAATATCCTATGTTGGGTACTGCGTTCATGAGTAATCCGCCTAAGCAACAAGCTTTCTATTTTGAGAATGCATACGAGTTTATCGATGTCCCAGGCGAATGGTATCTGGATGAAACGACTGACGTACTTTATTACAAAGCCAGAGAAGGTGAATCGATGACCGAAGCCACTGTGGTAGCCCCTCGCATCAACACTCTTATCAGTATAGAAGGAACAAGCACTCAGGACAAAGTCGGCAATCTGACTTTTAAAGGATTAACCTTTGCACATACCAACTTCCTTCGTCCTAGTCAAGAGGGATTCCTTGATTTACAAGCAGGTTTGTTTAATATCGATGTACTCAATGAGGGAGGACTTCTAGGTAGCAACAAGTTCCTCTTGTGGCGTCCTGATGCAGGCTTCCGTGTGGAAAACGCACATCATATTATTTTGGAGGATAATGTATTCGCACAGATGGCCGCAACTGGTCTCGATTTTGTCTCTGGTACGAACGATGACCGTGTGGAAGGAAATGTCTTCATGGACTTAGGCGGAACAGGTATCTGTGTAGGTAAATACAGTCAGGACTCGTTGACAGAGATCCATATTCCATATAATCCTACTGATAAGGATGAGATATGTACGCGTGATACTTTGAAAAACAATCTTATTTCGCATGTCACTACCGAAATACAGGGTGCTGTCGGTATTGGATGTGGTTATCCACGTGACATTCTGATTGAACACAACGAGGTCTGTTATACCAACTATTCCGGTATCTCCGTAGGTTATGGTTGGACCGATAGACAGACTGCTATGAATCACAACCGAATCAACTGGAACTATATTCATCATGTGGCTCAATTGCTATGTGATGCAGGAGCTATCTATACGTTGTCTAATCAAGGTTATGAGGGTGAAATACAGCATAATTATTCGAAATATATCAGTGCCTCGGAATGGGCTGATTACTGGGTGTGTCCAATCTATTTGGATGAGGGTACCAGCGGTTTTAACGTTAGTTACAACGTGGCAGAAAACGCACCAGATGGTATTGCTTGCAACAGTTGTGTCAATTATACTCAAAACCCTGACACCAAAGATGCATCTAAGTTGGAAGAAACCAGAAGATATGCAGGAATTGAAAGCAAATATTCATATATCAAAGAAATCACAGCCATTCCGGATGTTGGTTTTGTAGATTATTTTCAACAAGAGCCTTTCATCGAACGGCTCTCCATCCCAGGTTTGATTGAGGCGGAGAACTATGACAAGGGAGGTGCCGGCATTGCCTATTCAGACCAAGATGCAACGAACGAAGAGGAGTTTTATCGAAATGATGGTGTAGATATCGTCACAGTGCTTCCTGATATGGATGAGTCGAATGGTTATGCCGTAGGGTATACCAACACGGGTGAATGGATGGAATACTCTGTCAATGTGATTTATACCGACAGCTATATAGTGAGAGCTAAGGTGGCAAGTGGATTGGAAAACGCAGGATTCACATTGCTTATGGATGGAAAAGAGATCATCGAACCTTTTGTGATTCCACAAGGAGAGGATTGGAACAGCTACACAACAATAGATGCCAAGACCTCCATTTTGGAGGAAGGAGAGCATGTGTTGAGATTAAAGATAACGGGAAGCTATGCAAATATTGATTGGATTCAGTTCGGACGCACAGAGGGAGAACTCTCCTCTAGTTCCTTATCTTCTGACAACCTGATAGGATGGTTACAGAAGGGTGAGTATTGTCTCTATTCATTGGACGGCATACTACGATCCACCTTCTCACTTACAGAGAAGACCTCCTTGTCTGCACTGACACAGCAATTTAAGGAAAGTAACCTACCATTAGGTGTCTATATCATTCAAGCTAAAGGAGGGAAAATCCGTCAGAAGATTTCAATTCAATGATTAAATAACGGAGGAAAGGGATTCTTTCCCCTAAAATAATATGGACGTATGAAAAAATATTTTATAGTTATCACACTTCTTCTGGCAGTTTTTACACTGCGTGCCAACACGACAAAGGAGTCGATGAAACTATGGTATAGCAGTGACGCTGGATCAACATTCACCAACGCGCTACCAATCGGTAATGGTTACATGGGTGGCATGATCTATGGAGGCGTTTCGAAAGATTATATTGGACTAAATGAAGGTACAGTATGGTCTGGTGATCCAGGAAACAACAATAAGATGGGAACTGCAGACAAACTCTCTGCCGTTAGAAATGCATTGTTCTCAGGGGACTATAGAACAGCGGAATCCATTGCCAGCGATATGGTGGGCTACCAGCCTGCTTCGTATCAGCCAGTCGGAGACCTTGTCTTGTCCTTCCCAGACCACAAGGCATCAAGCTATCGTCGAGAACTAGACCTCTCCACTGCCATTGCCAAGACAATCTACACGTATGACGGTGTTGAATATACACGCGAATATTTCGCCAGTTACCCAGACCATGTGATGGTGATCCGATTAACAGCCAATAAAAGTAATAAAATCAGTTTTAACGCTACCTTGACGACCCCTCACAGAAACAACTCACTCTCAACTGTGGGTAACACGATTTTATTGCAAAATGGAACCCTCAATTCCATTAAGTTTCAAACTCGTCTGCTTGTACGAAACGATGGTGGTTCCATCTCTGCTGCCAATAATACAATCAGTGTCTCGAATGCTAATTCAGTCACCTTGATACTGACCATTGCATCCAACTTCAAATCATTTGATGATGTCACAGCCAATCCATCAGAACTGACAGAGGCTATT
This sequence comes from Paludibacteraceae bacterium, assembly GCA_017551675.1. Lineage (GTDB taxonomy): Bacteria > Bacteroidota > Bacteroidia > Bacteroidales > Paludibacteraceae > UBA1181. Next base: position 28,574 of record JAFZLC010000004.1, read on the forward strand.
ATTGCAAAGGTCACCGAGAAAGATTATGACAGTTTAAAGGATACACATTTGAAAGATTATCAAGCCTTGTTCAATCGGGTGAAAATGGATTTGGGTGAGGCTGCTTCCAATGCTACAGACATCACCTCTAACCGTGTGAAGAATTTCAACTCCACGAACGATCCCGATTTCGTTCGCCTCTATTATCAGTTCGGACGTTATCTGCTTATCTCCTGTTCTCGTGGAACAGGTCAGCCTGCCAATCTACAAGGAATATGGAACCGCGACACCTCACCTGCGTGGGGAAGCAAATACACCACCAACATTAATCTGGAGATGAACTATTGGATGGTTGAATCTGCTAATCTATCAGAATGTGCCACCCCACTCATCAACAAAATCAAATCCATGGTCTACAATGGAAATGAGACAGCGAAGGTGCACTGGGGCACAAGTGAGGGATGGGTAGTTCATCACAACACGGACCTATGGAATCGAACAGCTCCTATTGATGGTTCATGGGGTGTCTGGCCTTCAGGTGCTGGTTGGTTAAGTACGCACCTGTGGGAGCATTATCTCTACACCTTGGACAAGGAGTATCTAAGTGATGTCTATCCAACCATGAAGGGAGCAGCTCAGTTCTTCTTGAACACATTGGTTCAAGAGCCCGTCAGTGGCAATGGTTACTTGGTGACGGCACCAAGCGATTCACCTGAAAACACTCATGGAGGATACAATACCTGCTTTGGTCCTACAATGGATATTCAAATCATCCGCGATGTCTTTAGTCAGACCTCACAGGCTGCCCAATTGTTAGGTGTGGATAGTGAACTGTGCGAAAAGATGGCGAAAGCTTCTGCTAAGCTACCACCACATAAGATTGGCCAGCATGGACAATTACAAGAGTGGTTTGATGATTGGGACGACCCTCGTAGCGATCACCGACATGTGTCTCACTTATACGGACTATTCCCAAGTGCTCAGATTTCAGTAGATGAGACTGCCGACTTGGCTGAGGCTGCCAAAACCACACTGACACAACGTGGCGATATGGCAACAGGTTGGTCATTGGCATGGAAAATCAATTTATGGGCAAGACTACAAGATGGTAATCATGCTTATAAACTAATACAAGATTTGCTTACACCCGACAGAACCTACGAAAACTTGTTTGATGCACATCCACCTTTCCAAATTGATGGAAACTTCGGTGCTGTGTCTGGTATCAATGAGATGTTGCTTCAGAGTCAGGGTGGAAAGATTCGTATCCTACCAGCACTTCCCAATGCATGGTCTAACGGGTATGTTTCAGGTTTATGCGCGAGAGGTGGATTCGTTATTGACTCCATGGCTTGGAAAGATGGCAAACTGAGTTACCTATCAGTGATTTCAAACAAAGGAGAAGAGCTATCATTAGACTATAAAGGGAAGACCTTTGAGAGAAAGACAAAGGTGGGTGACACCCTGGTGTTTGATGCAAATTTGAAGTGTAAGGATAGTAAGATCGAACCACAGATGGTGCCCGGTCATGTTGAGGCTGAAGAGTACTTCAATATGGATGGAATTGAAATAGAACCTGATGATAACAATGATCTTAATATTGGTTGGATTAACGATGGAGATTGGTCGTCATACCTTTTGGATGTAACTAAATCGGGGCTCTATCAACTGACAGCCAGTGTGGCCACTGATGCAGAGGAAAGCTCAGTGATTTCCGTCGCAGATTCTTCTGGCAAAGTAATTTCAGAGTTGACCATCGACCCAGACCAAACTTCTGGATGGCACGATTGGTACAATGCAACTTCTGAAATACATCTCTCCAAAGGAATACAAACACTTACAATGAATTACAACGGTAATAGCACTTTCCTTATGAACGTCAATTGGTTTGAATGGAAATTACTGAAAGAGGATGAGGAGACATCTCTCTATTCTCCATTATCTCAACAGCCATTCTCTGCTGGAGAGTATGCACTATTTTCATTACAAGGAAATCTATTACAGACATTCTATTTCGCATCCGATTTTCATAGTGAAGAAGCCTCAACCTTATTGAAAGCTCGAGGTGTGAAATCAGGCGTCTATCTCATACGAAGTATCAACGGAAAAGAAAACCAACTCTTAATTATAAAGTAAAATTATGAATAAAAAATATATTCTGATTGGATGCCTATGTGCCATATTATTCGACACATCTGCACAACAAAATGAGTGGAATGGTAACCCTACCGTATATGGAGTGAACACTCTGAAACCTCATGTCACGGCAATGCCATATAGCTCGATAGAAGCGGCTATAAAGGGTAACAGACGTGCCTCTGATTGTTATCAAACCTTATCGGGTACGTGGAAGTTCAGCCTTGTGGATAAACCTTCATTGCGAAACAATGATTTCCATGAGGATAGTTATGACGTTTCTAAATGGGATGATATTGCAGTGCCTGGTTCGTGGCAGACACAGGGGTACGACCGTCCTATCTATACAAATGTAACCTACCCATGGTCTGGTACAGACAGAATCAGTCCGCCAGAAGCTCCTACCAATTTCAATCCTGTGGGTCACTATCGTCGTACGTTCAAAGTTTCCGAGGCATGGAAAGGGAAACGCATACGTTTGCATTTTGAGGGCGTTGAATCGGCCTACTATGTTTGGATAAATGGCAAATATGTTGGATATAGTGAAAACTCCTTTACCGATCATGAATTTGACGTGACGGATTTGCTTCGCGATGGAGAAAACAACATCTCTGTTCAGGTCTTTCGTTGGTGCGACGGAAGCTGGATGGAGGATCAGGACTTCATCCGTCTTTCAGGTATCTTCCGTGATGTCTATCTATATGCTTCCCCTAAGACGCATATACAAGATTTTAGAATCACCCCTTCATTAGCATCCAATTATAAGGATGGAGAGTTTTCTGCCACAGTATGGGTGGATAATTTCGATTCAAAAGCATCGGATCCTCATACCCTACAGTTGATGTTGATGGAAAAGAAAACAGGCAAAATCATCAAAGAGCAGACGGAGAATATTGAATCGATACGCGTTGGCGGTGAAACCTCCGTTGATTTCAAATTTGATGTGACGGCACCCGCCTTATGGTCGGCAGAATCACCTACCCTTTATACGGTGGTACTCGTTCTTCGTAATGAAGCAGGGGATATCATGGAAGCAGAGAGTGCGCATGTAGGTTTCCGAAAAGTGGAACTGAAAAAAGATGCGAATGGAATAACCCGTTATTGCATCAACAACTCCCCTATCAAGTTCCGTGGAGTGGACAGACATGAGATTGATCCCGACCATGGACGCGTTCTTTCAGAAAAACGCATCTACGATGACATCGTACTGATGAAGCGATTTAATATCAACGCAGTTCGTACCTCTCATTATCCAAACGATCCACGCTTGTATGACATCTGCGATAGCTTGGGTATATATGTCTTGGACGAAAACAATGTGGAGTCTCATGGTGCATGGGACGTGGTTCCTAAAAACAGTGACGACTGGCGTGGAGCAGCCGTTGAACGTATGAACTCCATGATACAACGCGATAAGAATCATCCATCCGTTGTGCTATGGTCTTTGGGTAATGAAGCAGGAAATGGAAATGTCTTCACCTCCATGCTACAGACTGCTCATAATGCAGACCCTACACGACCTGTTCACTATGAAGGAGATTGGAGCAATGCCGATGTTTGCAGTTGGATGTACTATGGTCCAGATGCAGTTTCCAGCTATAACAATAACAACAAACCCATCATGCTTTGTGAATACGAGCACGCAATGGGTAACAGTGTAGGTGAATTGCAGGAATACATGGATGCCTTCTATGCCAACCCTCGTTCATTTGGCGGATTCATCTGGGATTTTATTGATCAGGGATTACGTAGAGAGAACACCAACTATTTTAATTTCGGTGGTTTATGGGGTGATAATCCTAACGATGATAATTTCTGTGCCAATGGATTGGTTTTCCCTGACAGAACACCACAACCTGAGTTGTACGAGGTAAAACATCAGTATAGAAATATATTGGTCAAGGCAGTGGATCTCTCAAAAGGAGTGGTCTCTATTCAGAGTCGTTTCAATTTTATCACCATCAGCGATATTGCCGAATGTGTCTGGCAGGTGAAAGAGGATGGCAAGGTGATCAGCGAAGGTTCCGTCGATCCATCCCTATTAACGATTGATCCATTGTCATCCAAACAAGTGACGATACCATTCACACGTCCGGATGTGAAAACAGGGTCAGAGTATTACCTTGATTTGGATTTTCAGTTGAAAGAGAACACCCCTTGGGCGGAACGAGGACATAGCATTGCCCATGAGCAATTCAAGCTATCGTTGGGTGCTCCTCTACCTTCTCAAATCAACATAGCCTCGTTGAACAAACAACAAGTGACAGAGGATGGTGATGATTTAGTGGTGAAAGGCAGTGATTTTTCCATAACAATCAATAAAAAGAGTGGTATCATTACGGATTACACTCTGAATGGTATGCAGTTGATTAAAAACGGCCCTGTCCCTAATTTCTGGCGTGCTCCAACAGATAATGATAAAGGAAACGGTATGGAGAGACGATGTGCATCGTGGAGATCTGCAGGTAGCAAACGAAGTGTGAATGGCTGTACAGTCACAAAGGTATCGGATCAAGAGACCCGTTTGGATTTCTCCATCTCACTACCACAAGCAGGTAGTTCGTCAATGAAAATGAGCTATACCATCTATGGAAGTGGTGATGTGATTGTTGAGTATACAGTGTCACCAGATGGCAGTCAGGGAGAGATTCCGAATGTGGGAACCCTCTTTACTATTCCAGGCGGATATGAGAAGGTGCAATGGTATGGAAAAGGTCCGCATGAGAATTATGTAGGAAGAAGGTCGGGAGCATACATGGGTATCTATTCAACCTATGCCGATTCGATGACGGTTCCATATATGGAGATTGGAGAGACTGGTCAGCGCACAGACGTGAAATGGGCAACCCTGACCAACTCAACAGGTATGGGTATCATGGTGGTAGGTTCCCCATATATGGAGTTCAGTGCGCAACACTACACACCAGAGCAGTTGACAGATGTGAAGTTGCCATGGAATCTAAAACGAGATCAAGACATCACCCTTCGTGTAGATTTGCAACAGATGGGATTGGGTGGTATAAACAGTTGGGGTGCCAAACCGTTGGACAACTATATGATGTATCCTAAAAAGAACTACAGTCATAAGTTCCGTATCTCCCCACTACGTGGCAAGTTGGATGATTATTCAGAGTTGGCAAATCTAGGATTCAAAAATTTGGAAACAAGTTCGGAGAAGGTGGATTATCCAACGATAGAGTATATCACACCGCGCCAAGAGGCGTATCGGGAGCATACGATTCCATGTCGGATACAAGCAGAGGATTATGATACCGGAGGGGAAGGTTTGTCATTCCACGACGAGGATATAGTGAACCAAGGAGCCTCTTATCGTGATGATGATGTAGATATTGTTGCTTTGCCAGATGGCTATGCTGTAGGCTATACAAGTCGGGGAGAGTGGCTGGAATATACAGTCGATGTTAAGCAAGAGGGCGAATACGCACTAAAGGCAAACGTAGCCAGTGGATTATCGGGAGCAGGTTTCTTCCTAACACTTGATGGAAAGGTAATCACAGACACGATTCAAATCCCAGAGGGTGAGAATTGGGACGTATATAGTGTGATAGAGAGTAAGACAACAAAACTAGCAGAGGGAACACATGTACTTCGCCTGCAATTCACAGGCAGCTATGGCAATGTGGATTGGATACAGATAGGAGAAGCAAATGAGACAGGAGTACCACTCTTCTCAAATGAGTGTTCAGAAGCAGGACAATATTCAGTCTACACCCTTTCTGGCATCTATGTAGGTGATGTACAATTCAGTTGTTCGCCTGATCAACCAGTTGTAGAATCCCTTTTGCGCAAAAAAGGATATAAAGAAGGCGTTTATCTATTGAGAAGTAAAGAAAATAAAAGATCCCTGTTGATAGAACTATTGAAGTAATACGGACTGAAAAAATTCGTTTTCGACAAACGAGTAGGGCTGGCAACACACGTTACCAGCCCTACCTATTTATGTCGTCTTTACTGACGATTATTTTCTAATCAATTTCTTTGTTCCGATAATACCTTCATTGTTCTTAACGATGATGATGATTGTTTTATCATTGATTGTTGCCAATTTACCATTTAGGTTATAAGCAGCAACCAAATCACCGTTCAATACTACGATGCTACCATCAGCATCAATGTAAGCCTCAACATTGAATAAACTATTGATATCCTTTGTCTTGTTGAGTGGCTTAGTAGCCAACATAACTTCATCAACCAAATAACCAACCTTTATAGAACCGAAGATCAAATCTACAGTTTTAGCTCCATCTGGAACAGGAACCTCACCCTTGTAGAGAGTCCATTGTCTCTTTAATGGGTCTTCAGTAACATCCACAACTTCACCATTGTCAAACTTCATTCTGACTGGCATATCCTGATCAAGTGCAGCCAAAGAATCTGCAGGGTCGATTACCCATCTTCCCTCATTCTTATGCATCTTCATAAGCATCTGGGTATAGATCTTAGTGCATCCTTCAGGAATAGCAATACCTGCGAATACGATAGAGTCTCTTTGAGGTTCAACCTGTAAAGCATGAAGGATTTCGCAATCGTAGTATCCAGAACCATCTTGACCATTCAAGCTATCAGGCAAGAAGTCTCTAAAAATGACAAGAGGGAAAGACTCATTAGCTTTTGCTCTATCAATATCCTCCTGTGTAAGTGTAGGTCTGATACCACCATTGAAAGTTGCTGCTTCAAGTTGGTTAACATTAAATCGTAATGATTCATTATAAAAATTACCCAAACCATTGCCATCGAAATTTTCTGCATAGAATGGTTTGTCATTGTTCTCAAACTTTTCAAAATAGAAATTTTTAATGAGAGGATATACTTCGATGTCCTTTTTCACCTCACGAGCGTATGAGAACACAATACCACCAATGTTCTTAATCTCTGGATTGTTATACAAATATTTCTTTGCAGTTACCCATGTATCATAAGGGCCATATTTTGCATCTATAAACGTACTAATATTACGAGTAGGAGGGTTTGGTGAAGATTCAATAGCTGCGTATGTGCTCTCCATTCCAATGATAAACAACGGTTTCTTGTCTAACGATGACAGGTTGCTATCAATAAGGGCTACCGTCTCCGAAGGAATCAAGTATTCCAATACCATGACGTAGTTTTTACTTAGATCAATTGGATTCAAAGAATCTAGTTTTAACTTCACATCAAGATAATTATTGCTTCGTTGCTGATAGTACATAACATTTTCACCATTTACCACAGTATCTTTGAGGAAATTAGCAAACATCTGTCGTCTTCCTGAATAGGGTACGATTTCTACATCACTACAGAGTCTACCATCCTTGATAATCCAATAATTTCCGTCACTCTGAGCACCTGCAAATGTGGAGGCTACAGAAGCAATGAAAGTAAAAGCTAGTAAAAATAATTTTCTCATTGTATTTGTTAGTTAATTAATTAGTAATTTGCTCAATGTCGTAAGTAGAATAATTGATATTCTCGCAAATATATGAATTATTTTATTATTGCTATTGGTATATTCAAAATAATCACAAATTTCATGCTTTGAGCTCCTCCCCATCTTATACTATAAGATAGTTCATCACCCATTTTTGTTTATTAGTTGTTTTACATCGTTGGTCACTATGAACGCATATTCGACATAATAACCGACACCCCTCCCAGCGATATCAGTTCCTGTCCAATTCTATGTGCATTTTCTTGGTATTTGTGGTTGTTGATGATCTGGAATGCCACACGTCTGATCTCCTCCGAGGTGAAGTCAGCGACGGACAACTCTTCTCCAGCTCCCGCTTTCACGATGCTCTGAGCATTATACTTCCGCTCAAACACCTTGCCTGCACAAATAAGAAGAGGAACGCCATAGAGTAGCCCGTCCGCGATGCTGTTTTGCCCTCCATGATTGATAAAAAGCAGTGACTGCGACAGATATTCATCGAAGTTGAAGAATGGAGCGATATGTATATTATTAAAGCTTTGTTCCTTTAATCCCTGTCCGGCGATATAGACTTGGTATGCCGTGTTTTCGAATGCGCGAGAAACCTCCTTCACCATCTTACGTTGTGAGATGGTTCCATTACCCATGTAAACAAGGATTTTATCTCGCTCGGCAGAGTTGTTTGAGATACTATTTTTGAATGTTCCACAGAAGGAGACTTTGGGGTCTTCCATCGGCTCCAATTCTCTGCAACTCGGCACAAATTTCTTTTCTGCAAAATCAAACAATTCGAGGCATGAAGTTAGTGGTGGCAAACCATATTCTTGTAGCAGTTTATTTAAACCCTTGGCATATTTCGGGTTATGACTATATTTGTGTTGTGTCGGGAAACTTGCGGAGATGAACAATGTCACATTATCCAATTTTGCCGCCAGCATGGCAGAGATATTAAACTCAGAATAGACGATATCGGGCTGAAATGCTTTGATGGCGTTCCGAATCTCCTCCACACTCTGTTTGAGGTATGCGTAGTCGGTACTTCCCGTCAGGTGGAGCACCTCATCAAAGCTATCAACGCTTCTGAATCTGTTGACCCCTAATTTTTGAACGATAGGAAATATATGTGTGCCGACGAACGAGGGCATACCCATAGGCGAAGGCACCGATAAATAGTAATTCTCTATACCTTCAATCGGCTTATAATTAACATCTTGTGCCTGGCAAGTGGCAACCGTCAAACCCTCTTTTTGCATCTCTTTTGCGATGCACCTTGTTCGATATGACGGACCAGCTGTTGGTGCCATAGCTGCCATTGGAACGATTAATACTCTCATGCCTGTTTATTTATATGAGCAGTTATAATGGTAAAACTGAACGAGTTGACTGTAATGACGATATCATCTATCCGACAATAGTAATTCTTCCCCTGTTGGGTGATTTCACATTTCGGAGAGGCAATCTTCTCTTTGCAATACGCCACCACATCCTTGTCCTGCAGGTGCAGGTTCCTTTTTATCCTCTCAACGCCCATAGGGGTGGTGTGGATTTGGGAGAGGGATTGGAGGAGGGTTTGACGAGGTGTTTGCATTGAGGCTAAATCCATATATTTGGTGATTAAATATTCATAATAACAAAGATATAAAATATTCAGGAATGGATAGAGAGTGAAGTGTCTTGAAAAATGTATATATTTGTGCATACTAAATTTCTTTATATATGACAGCAGAATCTTTAATTGGCGTTATCAGTGGTATAATAGGCATTGCAACAGCAATAATTACATTAGGAATATGGGGCTACAAACGTTATAAAAAACAATCACTAACAGAGTTGATGAAACAACTTGTGGATAATAAGAAGTCACAAGAAGAACATAGGAAGATTTTAAAGAAAATGAAACTTTTCGAAGAACGTATCAAGACAGAATACATTCAAAGTTTTACATTGAATAACAAAAAATTGGAAGAATTATTTAAAGATATTTGTGTTAAGAATGATATAGAACCAACGACAGAAATATGCAAAAAGTTTTTAGGATATGACAGTCGAATAACAAGAGAATATTACAATAGTAAAAAGAACGACAACATATCTGAATAAATGACATCATCAACCAATCAATCATCAGATTTTCACTCATCTATGGATAACAAAGGACAAACCGTTTATATGTCAGAATTATTAATGAGCAAGTACCCCGAGACATGCAAGAATCTAATCGAAATTCTTGAAAAGCATCGTGTAAATTACTCATTCATAAAAGGAACAAAAGATATTTGGTGCCGTGATTATATGCCAGTTCAGACAAAATCGGGCAAATTAATTCAATTTAAATATGAGCCAAGTTATCTTAAAGGAGAGAAATGGGACAGCGTTCGCTCTGACGTGCACGAAGTGTGTAAAAAGAATGGTTTGACTCCACATTTTTCGGATATAAATTTGGACGGAGGAAACGTACTTATATGCGAAGACAGAGCAATATTATCAGATAGAATTTTTGAAGAAAACCCTAACTTCCACAAAGACACACTAATAAATGAATTAGCTAAATTGCTGGAATGTGAGATAATTATAATTCCTTCTCTAAGATCCAAAGAAGAAGACTTCACAGGACACGCAGATGGCATGGTTAGATTTGTGGATAGGAACACTATATTAGGAAACAAATTGTCCGATGAATACCAATACATGCAAACGGGAATGCAAAAAGTCATTGACCAATATGGGCTGAAATATATAGACGTTCCTTTCTTCATCAACAAAAAAGATCCTAAACACCCAGATAGTGCAATTGGAATATATGTGAATTATTTGGAAGTCAACGATTTGATAGTACTACCAATCTTTAATAGAGAAGAAGACAACCAAGTTTTGAAAATTCTTCATAGTACATTCCCTAATAAACAAATAGAGACAATTAACTACAATGATGTTGCACAAGAAGGCGGTTTGTTGAATTGTACTACATGGGTTGTATAAAACTGATATAATTGTAATTATCTATGTTCTCGTTCGTTATATTTGTCAATGCGCAATGGATATTTAGTTAACAACATATCAACATCATCGTGCAATACGTTTCCATATTTCTTATACGTTATGCTGGAAACTAGGTCTCCTTGCGGATTGACAATGATGTATGTATTATGCATATCATCTTCAATGGTGGTTCCATCAAATCCCTTGTTGTTTCGGCAAAAGTTCAAAAACGCATCATTAGAAACCAACATCGAACTATCTCTTGTGTTTTCTTGGCAACGAAGAATTTTCCACTGATCAATAGGAAGTTGCTTTATCCTCGAAACCATATTCTCGTCTTTATTCAGACTGCACACAACAGTATTAACTTTAATTTTACAATCATACCCAGATGCAGTAATCTTATCACATATTTCACTCAATTGATAGTTGGTCAACGTGTTAAGATTGTTTGTGCATGACATCATCGCCTTTTTCGTTTCCTCATTGAATGAGTGTACAGATAATCCGATTTTTGTGATGTACGGAAGAATGTTTTTCAATAGGTTGTCATCCAGGTTGTAACCATTTGTTATCAGTGAACATTTCAAACCACACTTGTGTGCAAATTTGATTAACTCAGACAATCTATTATAAACCGTCGGCTCGCCACCTGCAAAATTAATTGCAGAGCAACTTTTTGACTCCGCGATTTTGCATATTATTTGCAGTAAAGAGTCAAACGGCAACACCTTGCTTGCAAATGGAGCAAAACAGAATTTGCAGTGGAAATTACAACCTTCCATAAAGTGAAAATTGAGTTTTAAATCTGTCATTTTATTTTTTTTTTTGGCACAAAAGTAATATGGAGGTCTCTTTCGGGACGAAACGAAAACAGGACATTTTTTTTACGTTGATTATCAGACAGTTTTAAAACAAATCAAATTCAGTCTAGACATTAATTATCAGCAAACAACTCCAAGATTCTCTTGTCATAATACTGTGAATTATATTTCAAGAACAACATAACAATATTCCTAACGTAATCAATTCCTTTATTCTTTTTGCAAACATTCATCTTATTATCTAGAAAAAACCTTAAATCTGAGGTATAAATATCTTTTCTTGTTTCTTTTGGAAATTCCTTCATATACATTTCAAGTACATCCCAACTTTCCCAATAAATACACCTATAAAGGAAAGATGATTGTCTGTTAATATGAGGATCTGCCCCATGTTCTATCAAAGCACGACAAATAGGAACGTTGTTAACTTCTGCCGCGAAAAGTAAACTTGTAATCTTCCCTTCCTCCGTATCCATGTAATAATCATCTTGTTTCCGCGTATGCTCTATAAGATAAAGGCAAATATTTTGAATCTTCAACAAGTCATCCCAAGTTATTTCTTTGGCATATAGTAACCTAACTGCTTCAATAGTGTTTTTATAATATTTATCAAATCGTTTAATGTAACTTTTTTTCTCCTCCGCTGTATATCCGGGTACATCCAAGTTCTTCCATCGCATACTTTCTTCTGCTTTTTCACTTGGTTTCAGTTGTATATGATTTTTCAAACGATAACAACACACGTACATATTAATTGCAAAATAAACAGGGGATGATTCATCTGCAGAAATCCTAAGAGAGTCTATATTTCCAATTTTTTCAACAACGGCTTTTACAATATCCATGTCACAAGATTCTATGGCCTCTTGCAATGCACATCGTTTTTTTTTCAATGAGTTTTTGGACAAAGTATCAGTATCAGATTTCTCAACGATTTTCATCACAATCGTTTTCAAGACGGAAAGGTTTAAATCTGGCTTTTTCACTTTTAATAGATTTTTATATGTTTGAATTGCATCGCAGGCAATTGAACATCCTTTGTCGGATAATAAAGAGTAATCTATGTTGTCAAACTTATCTAACCAATCTTCAACCAAATCTATAAATTTTTTTGCCAAACTTACACATCCGATGCTACAACAATCATAGAAATAAAACAATACCACTACAATTGGCATATTTTTAGTTTGATCTATACAACAATGCTTAACACGCCTATTTATATCTTTTGAGGTTAGTTGTTTTAGTTTGTAGTATTCTTTTTCGAGTGTAGGGAGAAGCAGCTCATAAAAAAATGATTTTTTGAGAAACATACATGGTCTAAAATAGGAAAAAAAATTTTCTTCGCAATGAAATGTTATCAAATGAGTATTCTCGTCCTTTATGTCGAAAACTCCAGCTGCATAACCATAATTCCAAAACTTTTTTGCATCGGATGAAAGAGGACTTGTCGAACCATTTTTTGAATCGGCGGAATCTCTAATTTTATCTGCATTAAAATCAAGATAACACGACAAAGCGAATGCCTGTTTTATAAAACGTTTAAATTGACATCCTGCAAAACGTCGTGCTTCAAAAGCCTTTTTATAGTAATCTTTTGCTTGTTTGAGTTCGCCTTTGTCTTTGGCATTAGCAACAGATACGAAACCTCTGAACCAATTGCAATAAAACTCTGATGCAGGTGTAGATTGTTCTATCGACTTCAAAATATCATTTCCTTTTTGCTCAAATGTTTTGTAACCATAATCAAAAAAGAAAAAATCAATTGCCTTATTGATACGATCAGATTCAACATTGTATTGAACTTTAACAAATTGATTTGGCTTAACCTTATCTTGAAACGAGTGCCAAATGTTGGACATTATATATGCTTCAATAAGCAATGAAGTAATTTTTTTATGGACTTTAACTTGTTTGAGAATTTGCTTCATAATAAACCAAGAAGGATTCTCACCTTTCTTCATCGCAATTACATTGTTTTTTATTGTCCCTTCATTGTCAAATCTCTTATAAAATTCGGTTAGTAATTTGTATTGCTGTTCGATTAGAGCAAATGCATATATATTTTTTTGTTTGGCTTGTTCACGATAGTCAGATTTGTAAAATTCGTCATAATTCAAGCACAAATCCAATATCGGCATTTTATTTGCCTTAAATTTATCATATAGACAATAAACGAATTTCTTTACATCATCACTGATGTATTTTGGAAGTTTATATTCTTGTTGCAAGTGCGGCAAAATCTTGTCAAATACAAACTTCGCAATTGACCTTTCATCAACAAGCGATAGAACAGTGAAGTCAATGTCTTCTTCTTTCGCTAATCTGTTTAACTTTCTTTTATATGCTTCAATTGATTCTTTTGGATTATATTTCGTCCAATAATCAAGATACATATCCTTCCCGATAAACGAAATCAACATTTCATTTATCTCTCCGAGACTTACATTTCCAAATCTTTGTTCCATAGTTTTTGTTATGTCTCATTATTCTTATCTTACCCCTTTTTTCTCATCTTCACCTTTTTCTCACACATTAACATCAACAACCGACATTTCAACTCTATAAAATTCTATTTCAATTAATCTCAACTAAATTCGCTGCTATAGTTTTTCATGTCTAATCACAAATGTAGAAAAAAATAAAAAATAAACTCTCATCAATTTTTGATTTATGACATACTTTATAATTTGTATTTTACAAATACCCCCAAACTCCCATCATTTACTTTTTAAATTTTGTCATTCTTTCACAAAAACTCTTAACTTTGTTAAAGTGATTGGCAATAAATAGGTTTATATGTTAAGCCTTCCCAATCAATAAAAATTTTATTATGATACACACAAACACCCCCAACACCCCTTCTGAAAAGTCCCTCTACAGCAACCTATCAGCCCTAACCAAGAACAAAGATGCTTGGCAGGAAAGCATCCCCTATGTCGGGTCACTGCTTGAAAACCAACCGCCCAAGATTACTGCCAAGGCACTTTGGCTCTTAGGGGAGATGGGACTGCAATATCCGGAGACAATCGAACCATACGTCAGCAGCGTCGCTTCGTTCATGGATTCGTCCAATGACCTCCTTCGTGAACGGGCTTTGAATGCGTTGGGCAGAATCGGACGGGCTCGATTCGAACTCGTACAACCCTACTGGGAAAAGATGTTCGAACTAGCCACAGATGGTATTCCACAAGTCCGACTGAGTTTCATCTGGGCATCAGAAAACATTGCTACCAATACGCCAGACCCATACGAGACTTACATGCCCCTGTTCGCCAACTTGTTAGAAGACAACGACGATAAGGTGCGGATGGAGGCTCCTGAGATGTTTCGCGTGATGGGCAAACGTCGTCCGCAGATGGTTACCCCCTATCTGGACCGCTTACAGTGGATGTCTGTGAACGATGCGAATCCAATCGTACGGATTCATAGTGCGGGGGCGGTTCGGGCTGTAGGGAAAGAATGATTAATTCAGTTCTGTATCAATTAAGAATCTCCACTGTCACTTAATTATTTTTTTATCAATATAAAATTATTTACTTTTGCATATCAAACCTTTTTGCAAGTATAATTTTGCAAATTTAAGGTTTACCATACATGAATAATCTGCATATATGGTTTGTCGTACATAAAAGTCTGTCTGATATAAATAAATCATGTCAATGAAAAATAACAACATACCTGCTTCAGAAGCAAATAAAACAATTTCCATCAACGAAATAGAAGATATGATTTTCAATATTCGTGGGGTACAAGTAATGCTTGATAGTGATTTAGCGCAATTGTATGGAGTAGAAACAAAACGAATAAATGAGCAAGTAAAACGAAATATAGAGCGTTTCCCTAAAACATTCAGATTTCAATTGTCTGATAATGAAACAAATGAACTGGTCGCAAATTGCGACCGGTTACAAAATCTGAAACATTCGTCGTTTCATCCTTATGTGTTTACGGAACAAGGTGTAGCAATGCTTTCAACCGTCCTACGAAGCCAAACAGCTATTACCGTGAGCATTCAGATTATGGACGCATTTGTTGATATGAGACATTTCCTTGTATCAAATTCAGAATTATTTCATCGTGTAACATCCCTTGAAAAAAAACAGTTTCCTCTGCATCGACAATCAAGTTTACCACATTGGCGCATCACTCAAAGATTTAGGTGAAAAATGGTTCGCTTTCAATAAAATGGAGATTACAACGGATACATTGTTGCAAAAGATTCAATAGTTATTTTCATAAATTTTAACGATATATATGTATTACGTTCGTTAACAATAAAATCAAGATTATGCGTATATTTGCCAAACACCAATTCCAATTTTATGCTATTCTACACTTACGGAAATAAAGAAAACAAGCGTCTGCTACTAATTCCAGGATTGGGAGTGTCTCATGAGATATTCCTGCCGCTGATAGATTTGCTAAAGGACGACTTCCACATCGTCGCGGTGGGAATCGACGGATTCCTATTGGGACAGACTTCTCAATACACCTCTGTCGATGACCAAGCCATGCAGGCGGCTCGGTATATTCGAGAGAACTTGGATGGACATCTGGACGTTGCCTATGGTCTCTCCTTGGGAGGAAAGATTCTGTCCCGCATCATGGAACGGAACGAGATAGTGATCGACCATGCCATTCTGGATGCAGCGCCACTATTGCCTCTCCCTAAGTGGTGCGTGGATCCTCTTCGGTATTACCAGAGTTTCAACGTGTGGACCTGCTACCACTGTACGGGTTTCTGGAAGTTCGTCTTCCATTCACACTATTTCGACGTGTTGTTGGACGAATGCAAGAAGGTGTGGCCCTATGGGAAGGGCAAATCGGTGCGCGACGGCTACAAGGATGTCTATACCCATAAGCTAGAATCGATCCATGGGGCAGATATCCATTTCTGGTATGGCACCAAAGAGGCTTTCGTGGCGAAACCACAGGCGAAGCATCTATGCGAAATCCACCCGGATACGCACGTCGAGGTCTTCCCAAAAATGAATCACGGACAACTATTGGTTGATCATCCGGAAGATGTAGCCAAGAGGATTCTTGGTATGGTATAAACGATTAATTATAAGCAATATGAATATCCTACTTCGTAAATGGACCTTGTCCGACAAAGATAGTTTGAAAGCATTATGTAACGCTGTTGACAGACAATACCTCTCCGACCGCTTGCCATCCCCCTACACCGATTCCGATGCGGAATGGTGGATAAACATGGTGACGGAGGCGGAGGGCAAGACCGGTCTGTTTCGTGCCGTGATGGTGAATGGACAGGTGGTGGGTAGCATCTCGGTGGAACGGAAAGAGGATGTCTACCGCATAGACGGTGAGTTGGGCTATATGCTGCTGACGGACCATTGGTCGCAAGGCATCATGACGCAAGCAGTAGCACAGATCAGTCGTTTGGCCTTCGAACTGCTTGACCTACAGCGTATCAGCGCACACGTCTTCGCTCCCAATATCGCCTCAGCCAAGGTACTGGAGAAGAACGGATACGAGCAGGAAGCTACAATACGTAAGGGAGCCATCAAGAACGGGAAAGTCTATACAGTGCTAAGGTATGGGGTGGTGAGGTAAAGTGCACAATAATTAAAATGGGTAATATCATGAAACATATCTGCAACATAATCCTCTTCTTCGTTACGATGCTATTAAGCACCGTGAGTGGTTTTGCCCAGAACTTGGAGGGAGAATTTATGCAAGTGGCAGCCGAACGGGTCACGGTCGATGATAAACGTTGCTATTTGATAAAAAAAGGATATAGCAGAAAAGATACCACAAAATGGGAACCCTTTTGTGGTGAATTCAGTAATCCCTATTATGAGGAGGGATATCCTTACAAGTTATACGTTGAAAAGTATGACCCCCATGCAGATACGATTCATGTGATAAAAACAATTGGTCGTGATAGTAATATTCTTGATACTGATGAGTTTTTGAAGCAGCTATATTTGCGTCGGAAGAAAGCGAAGAGAGACTCCATAAAGGCCGCTTACGAATCGCCTGTCACAGAACCTGATAAAAAAGAAAAGGAATAGAGATATTATGAAACTATCCAAGACGCTCATATTCGCAATTCTGTTGCTTCTGGCGGTAAACACGCAGTTCCTCTGGGAAGGGAAACTGGGGATTTTCTTTTTTCCTGTCTGTTTGCTGTTGTTTGTCTGTTTCATTGCCCTACTCATCCGTTTGATTAAAAAAGTTTATCGATTGATAAAGGGGACGGATCGAACAAGACAGAATGTGATTGAATGCGTGGTGATGGGCGTATCACTCGGACTAATCGTCGCTTATCCGATGGGGATCGTCAGGTTTCCCAATGTGGGGGCACCCATTAAATTAATGGCCTTTCATGAAGCGGCTGGAGGATGTGGTAATACGCTATACTTACGGGAGGATGGTAGCTTTGTGGAACGAGCCGTATGCTTCGGAATCTTTGACAGAAAAGGCACGTATCGCATCTCCCACGACACAATATATTTTTCCAGTGATGATTATCCGTTCGATTATGCGGTGATGGATTCTACGACTATCCGTGTGCATGAAAAGGGATCGGCGGATGAGCGTGTGACGCCATTCCCATTTTATGGCATACGCCCATTACATCACTGAGACTAAAAAGTTCATACAGATACAGCCTGCGGTACCGCCGTAGGTAAAAACATAATTAATAAATTCATATACTATGGCACAATCGCTAGCAAAAGTCTATCTACATCTAATCTTCCATGTAAAATACGACTCTGTTATCATTCGAGAAGAAGATCGTCCAAAACTATACTCCTACATCGATGGTATCATCGTTAATAAGAATTCGACGGTACTTCAAATAGGAGGGACTTCCGATCATATCCATATTCTATGTACCCTTCCCCGAACAATTTCCATGTCCAGTTTAGTGGAAGACATCAAGAAGTGTAGTAGTTCTTGGATTAAGACCATCAATCCATGCTATTCTAAATTTGCATGGCAAGGTGGGTATGGTGTATTCTCTGTCAGTTCCTCTATAGTGGACAATGTGAAAATGTACATTTTAGGTCAAAAGGAACATCATCGCAAGAAAACTTTTCAAGAGGAATATGAGGCATTTCTGAAAGCCTATCACATTGAATATAATCCTGATTATGTGTTTAGTGATTGATGTAATTCCTTGATCTGTCCCAGCCCTTCAGGCTGGTTGGGGGTACGTCTCTACTTTCCAACCCAAGGCGTTGCCGTTGGGCTTTATCTGTCACAGCCTTTCAGGCTGATTGGTGACAACACGGCTATCAGCACCATCCTTTGAGCCTAGAAGGCTCATACAGATACAGCCTGCGGCACCGCCGTAGGTTATATGGCGGATTCCTCCCCAATTTCCTCATGAGCCTGAAGGGCTCATACAGATATAGCCTGCGGCATCGCCGTAGGTTGCGGTACCGCCGTAGGTAATGGTAACATTATGGGTGATAACAACATCGTGGACCTACAATCCCACTCCCAATTCATAGGCCCGTTGCAATGCGTCAGTCGAGGAGATGTCTCCCTTCTCCTTCACACCGCGGACCAATATCTGACCCCTGTCCTTCAACTGGAAGAAGTTGAGGCAAAGTCGATACTGGGCAAGGATGCTATCGAACAACTCCGGAAGCGTGGCAGCGCCAACGAGGAGAAGTGCCATCTGCTGGATGCCAAAGGTGTCACGGATAGGATTATGGCACCGATCGATGACCGCCTTTAACTGCGCACTTAACCCATAGAAATAGACGGGTGAGGCGATCACCAACATCTCCGCTTGCTTCATCTTGTTGTAGAGATTGGTCATGTCGTCTTTCTGCACGCAGGTATGCTCTTCATCCCTAAAACAGGCGTTGCAACCCATGCAGGGCGCCACCTTGTAGTCGTGGACGGAGACAACCTCCACCGTATGTCGTTGCGACGCACCCTTGACGAATGCCTCCACCAATTGGTCTGTATTGCCACCCTTCCGTGGACTTCCTGATAGGATTAGTATGTTCATAACTTATTTACTTTATTTCATTGACACACCCTTGCAACTCCCCCAAAAACCGTGCGGCGTCTCCGCCATCCATCTGTGTGTGGTGGAATTGGAACGAGATAGGTAGGGTAGTCTTGAACCATCCCTTGCGGTATTTTCCCCACATTACCATCGGGTTGTTGAAGACTCCGCTGTACTGATTGACGATGCTGTCGAGCTCCGTCTCCACCATGGCGGAGGTACCAATCACCATGGCATCCTCTATGGTGATGCTTTCGCAGGATTCGCTCACCTTCTGAGTCCGTGAGAGGTACTCCGCATTGAACTGCTCCAGATTCTCTGTGTAGGGAATACTGCAGGAATTGATGCCTCCCTTGCAATTGTTCACTATTACATCGATGGCGAGCTTGTCGTATTGGTAGAGTTTGTCTCCTTCGGGCAACATTCGAAACTCTTCTATGCGGCTTGCAGCCTTGCCGATGCACCAGCATAGGAGCATAGTGAACTTCCACCCTCCCCTCTTGCTTAACATGAGGAGGCGGGTCACGTCAAATGTTTTGGTGAGCGTCACCATCGGCATGGGCGACTTCATCCACATCTCGAAAGCGTACGCCCGGTTGGTCTCTTGAGGGTTGATCTCCTGTTTCATTGTCACTTCATTTTCCCACTTAATATCTTATTTCTAACGCATTTGATGGCAGGCGTATAGTAATCTATCTCCATCGCTTCCAGTGTACGTTTCAGTTCACCCATCAGTTCAGGGTAGAACTGGCACATACGGAAGGCAAGTTTCAGGCAAAGGGATTGGATGCCAGGGAACTCACGAACATCCATCATGTGCTCCAAACAGAAATCGAGGAAGTCGGTCCGAAGATCCTCCTCTTCCATCTTGAGACGCAACACGATGTTCAGGGAGAGTCGCCTTACTGCGGATTCGCTCGTCTGCATAGCGAGGGCAGTCAGCTCGTGCAACATTTCCTGCAACTGCACCAGCTCCGCATCCGTCGCCTTGGTGAGCACCCATAGGGCATTGCGTGCCACATGGCGTTCCGTGCTGAAGATGAAACACCGAGCGAAGCCGATGAAATCATTCGATTGCTTCAGTTCGCGATATACCGCCTGCGCTGATAACTCACTGTTGGTCTCTGCTATTTGTTCTTCTGTCAGTTTCATCTCGGTTTAACGGTTGATTTAAGGCGTTTCGCATCTTAATGCAAAGTTATATCTCAGAAGGTAGTTTCACAAGTTTTGGGGCGTGGTTTACGGATATACCACGCTCGCATTTAATTTTAAAGGGGGAAAGTCCTTCCATTCTTCTTTTTTACCATATCTTTACAAACAAATTATTTCGCAGATTTGATTCGTGCTTATGGAAAACATGACTGACTTCTTCAAAAACTATTACGAGAAAAATGGTTCTCAGGGTGAACTTGGCATGATTCACTCTTGTCCGGAACTGATGGAGTGCATCCAACAAAGTTTTCATTCTCCATTATTTGTCACCTCTCCCCTCGTCCGCAGATACGTACTTAGCCCATACAATGGCACGTTCTGAATTTTCGTGTCTGAATGGAACGGCAACAAAGAGGTTTTCACTGCACAAACGGGCTGATACGTCTGACAGAAAAGCGTGAAACTACGAGAACGTAAGTTTTCACCCGATTTCACTTCAATAGGAATTATATCACCTTGTTGCTGCACAAGAAAGTCTATTTCCGATGTACTTCGATCATTTGTCCAATAGCCAATGTAATCAGTGGCAATCGTGGCAAGATTCTGCATGACGAACTGCTCTGTCAAAGCTCCTTTAAACTCGGTGAATATCGCATTCCCATCGATCAAGGTCTTTTCGTCTAACCCTGACATGGCACTTAGTAACCCAACGTCCACCATGAACAATTTAAAAACATGCAGGTCCTGGTAAGCGACGAGAGGCATTCTCGCAGCACTCACTCTGTTCGATTTAAGTACCAGTCCGCAGTCGAAAAGCCACATTATGGCCAATTCAAAATCCTTTGCCCTCGCACCATCTCGCATTACTCCATAAACAAACTTTTTATTCTCTTTGCTGAGTTGTGCCGGCAAACTGTTCCAAACCATATCCAACCTTGGCACTTGTTCTTTGGGAACATGTTTGGAGAAATCAGCTTGATAGGAACGCAATATCTCATGTTGGACATCTCGCACTTCTGAAAATTCCTTTGTGTCAATCCACCGCTGTACCACTTCAGGCATCCCGCCTACAAACATATAATAACGCAGGAACATAAGCAACTCCGTATGGAAAGACCTCAGTATGTCCCATTGACCTTTTCGCATGACATCCACCAACATCTCTTTCCCGTTTGCCATCAAAAACTCCTCGAACGAAAGTGGATGCAAATCAATAAACGACACCTTCCCCACTGGAAATGAGTTTTTCTCATGAAGCGAGATTCCTAATAACGACCCAGCGGCAATGACCGCATATTGAGGTGCTTCCTCGCAAAAATATTTTAATGACGTCAATCCCCCTTCAACCGCTTGTATCTCATCGAAAATAATAAGGGTTGTGTCAGCATCAATCGGTTTACCATAAAATATCTGAATAGTATAAATGATGCGTTTAGTGTCATAATCCTGCAAAAACAAATCCCTGAAACGGGGTTCATTCTCAAAATTAATATATACAGTTTCCTTAAATTCCTGTCTTCCGAACTCCTTCATCAACCATGTCTTACCTGTCTGCCTGGCCCCTCGTACAATAAGCGGCTTACGTCTTTTCTGATTTTTCCATTTTACAAGTAACTGAAGTGCATCTCGTTTCATAGGCTTTTTATTTGATTTTCAAGTACAAAAATAGATTTTTAATTCAAACCAACAAAATTTATCTCGATAAAAGTGTTGTCGAGTGACATTTTTATCTTGATAAAAGTGTTGTTGAATTACATTTTTGTCGTGATAAAAGTGTGTTGGAGTATCATTTTTATCGAGATAAAGGTGTTGTCGGATAAAATTTTTCTTGATTGTACATTCCTTGTAAGCTTAACCATTACAGGAGTCTTCACTTCACCTTATCAATCGCCTTAATGCACTTCTGTCTGTCCTTGCCCGTCAGTTGGGACTTCATCACTGTACCTCCCCGTTCAATCTCCTTGACAATCTTAAATCCAGCATAGCGGCATATCTCACGCATGGCACGGATGGCGCCCCGTGATTGCTTAAACCAGATGTTAAACGGCCAAGGGGTAGTGCAAGTGCTGACGAGGATGCATTTCTTTCCCTTCATCAGGGGCTCGGGAAAACGGGGTGTGTCTCGCATCATGCCATAGACCAGACGGTCGAACAACACCTTCATCTGTCCGGGGATGTTGCCCCAGTAGCAAGGCGCTCCCATGATGACGGTATCCGCCCAACGTAGTTTCTCCAGCACTTTCAGCGTGTCATCCTCGGGTAACACACATTTCTCTTTGGTTCGACAGACCATGCAACCGATGCAGGGTTTCATCTCGAGGTCCATGATATTGACCGTCTCCACTGTCATATTGTTCGACTGAGCCTCTTCCTGCATGATGCCCAGCATCTGTGATATAAGTCCCTTCTTGCGCGGACTTCCATTGATAATCAGTATATTCATATTGTCATTCTTATTTTCAGAAATCTTTTCTTGAACAGAATTGGCGAACGGAAAGTTCCTCAATTCCCTCGTATGTATTGCCTTCGAAGCCATTCCATGTGACGACGTACTTAGGATAGTTATCTTTGATTTTCAATAGGTTGCCGAATTCACGGTTCTCCGTCTCTTCATCATTTATGGCAAGGGCAGCCTGTATATAGATGCGCTCATTGTTCTTTTCAGCGACGAAATCGATTTCCTGTCCATTCATATTTCCCACCTTTATATCATATCCTAAATATTTCAAATGCTTGAAAATCAGATTCTCAAGTATCTTCCCTTTATCTTTGGACCGGTATCCCACCAACACGTTACGTATCCCTAGGTCTTCAAAATAGTATTTCTCTCCTACTTCAAACATCCGTTTGCCTGCCAAATCATATCGTTTCACGTTATGAAGCATAAATGCATTGCATAGATAACCTGCGTATGCTTGTATTTGGTTGACTGACAATGTTGAAAACTGCGATTTCAGATAATCACTGATGTTTTTTGCCGAAAAAAGTGAACCAACATTATCCGCAAGAAATTTCACTAAGTTTTCTAATAACAAAGTGTTACGGATTTGATACCGTTCGGTTATGTCATGGAATAAGATGGTGGAATAAACCGATTTCAGATAATCAGTGACGATTGACTCTTCAAGAGGAAGATGACGAAGGAAAGGCAGTCCACCGAATCGTGCATACTTTTCAAAGCTTTGATCAGAATCGGCAATGTTGTTAAATTCAATGAATTCGGGATACGAAAGGCCATAAACAGGTATTTCTATGTAACGACCACTCAGGTAAGTTGCCAACTCACTTGAGAGCATTTTGGCATTGCTACCTGTCACATAGATATCGAAAGATTCGTTAAGTAAGATTGAACGGAGGACTTTCTCGAAGCCATTGACATTCTGTATTTCATCAATGAACAAAGCCGTCTTTTTATCAGGAGATGTGTGTGTGGTGATATATTGATGTAAATGCTCATCGGTTCTGATTTTTGAGAGTTCGTATTCCTCTAAGTTGATATAGACTAATGCTGTGTCAGGTTGTGTGAGACTGATTTTGTTCATGATTTGTTGAAGCAAACAACTCTTACCCACACGACGTTGCCCTGTGAACACTTTTATAATCTGCTTGCCTATAAATGGCTGTATGCGAGATGTATATTCGTTCCGTTCTATGATTTCCCTTCTCTTGCTCATTGTCGAATGTTTTAAATGTACTTAAAACTTTTGCGCAAATATACGAAAGTTTCAAATACGATTAAAACTTTTGCAAAAATTCGGTAAAGTTTTAAGTATGATTAAAACTATTCACGATCTCTTGATACAACAAAGGTATATCTCAATCATCTTGTCTGCAAGTTTTCGGGGTATAAAGCACAACGACTTTGATGGTTTTTCATGGGAAATTTGTTTATATTTGTGAATCTTTTTATTATAAATGCAAGATAGATTAGGATGAGTCGTGTTTTGAAATTATCACTTTTATTATTGGCAATAGTCTTTTTAGCCGGGTGCCGAACCAGTTCTCCATCTCGCTATTGTTCTACGATTGTGGGTGGAAAGTATGAGGAGTCAAAAGACAGCACCTCCTATTTTGTATTACCTTATGGTAGCGTGATGATACCTGGCAAGTGGAAGAAAACATCGTACAACAATGTCAGCCGACAACAATTTTTCATGAATAGCGACTCCGTTACCCTCTCTGTCGTTTTTTCTCGGTTTAACGGATATGAGTTCAATCTGGATGGGGCAAAGACAGGATACGATTTTGTGAAGGCCTGCTACGAATGGGAGACAGATTACTTTGAGAAAATACATGGTCTGAAACATATGATCATCGAGGAGGACAAGGAAAAACATTATATGATTTTCAGGGTTTACGACGCATCCGATAAGGCCAACGTTAATACGTATTTTCTATTGGGGGAAAAGAATGGTAATGTTAGCTATTTTTCCCTCTCCCGAGCAGAGAAATGGACGGAAGAGAGACGATTGGAATTTTTACGTGGATTGTTGAAGCCTTAAATGTTGTCTGTGTTGTACTTTAAACAATATGTTGTACCATGAATAATAGTGAAAACAATAACATCACCAGTGAATGGCTAAAAGCCAATACGAAAATAACAGGATGGCTTACGCTCTTCCTGGTGCTGCCATTAGGTGTAGGAAGCGCAAGAAGCTTTCTCTATCAAATCAAAGAATATAATGCTGAGGATTATGGCAATAATCTTTGTTTAGGCTCAGTGGACATTTTTATCAGTTTGTCATTCTTAGGTATGGCAATTTTTATTATCTATTCTTTTCTCAACAGAAAACGGAACGCCGTATTTTGGGCAAAGGCTTATATTATATTGTCCATTCTATTAAATTTCCTAAACCTCATCCTGAATATGAATGCGGATGCCGATTTTATTGGCGAAAAACTTAAGATAGACCATGAAAACTATCGATTGATTTGTAGTATCATGTGGGGAGTGATTTGGTTTTTATATCTGACGTTCTCAAAACATGTACAAGAAATTATACCCAAATCGTTCAGAAAAGTTTCCAAATTAGACTGGGGCATTTTGGCCGCTATCATATTGATTCCTATCGCCTTGTATGTTATTGGAATGGCTCAACTTAATGCGATGGATGCCACAGATTCCCAAGAGATAGAGACCAATATCATATATCAGGATGCAGATTCTCTCTATTATGCGGAAACGGAACAAGTGAAATTCATCATTCCAAAAGAATTTAGTTGTGATGCAAGTCTCGCTTATGATATAGAAGGCAAAGACCTTTATGCTTATGATCTTGCGGACGAGGTTAATTTCTTCAGCATGGTCACTTTGTGCTCTGAATACAAGGCAGATAGCTCACTCTCAAATCTTGACCGACATTGGGAAGTCTGGAAAAAAAAGGAACATAAAGAGGTCTCTATGACCGATGTGGATCGAGGTGTGCAATCCATAAATGGGAACAAATGTTTGTACCGCATCTGTAAATATATTGATGAGGATGGTGAGAGTTTATACTGGAGATTCTATCTCCTGTTCGATAGTGAAACAGACAAATCATGTGTGTTTTCATCCTATGATGGTGGAGAGTCAACTGAGTATGTTGATGAAATATTGAACTCCATCCAATTTAAATAAGTCCAACGTAAGCGACGCCATGCCTTCTACCTACACAACGGCTTTCGCGACACGCACATTTACCAATCACTCGGCGACATAGCGGCTACTAAAAACTCATTCGTAATGATAATGTGTTTATACCTATTTCAAGATCAATTTGGGAATTGAATCCTGTTGTTCGCGAATTGTGTTTTTCTACCAATTGGTTGCATCCATGTTGACTTTTTACAAGATTCACTATACCCAACGCGAAGAGTGGAGTGCTTGTTAGCCTCAACCCTCCAGTAACTATCAAAAGGGGAGGTTCACCACCATATAGTCCTGCTATCATGGTTCCAACACTCATCGCCCTACATATACCTCCCAAAATCAAAAGCCGCTTACCTTTTTTTCTCTTCTCTTTATACATGGTGAACTCGTTCCAGTCATCCCCCATAATGGATTGCGCCTGCTCTACTGAAAGAGCCATGCCTCCTAAAGATAAGCCAGACTCGTATTCCTTATCATACTTCAAATTAGGGATTGTGATTATCTGTGACTTATCAGTGACAATATTAGATTGGGGTGTAGGTTTCACCCCAAATACATCTTTCTCTCCATTTTGATACTTAATCATGAAAATCTCTTCCCGTTCTTCAACATAAGTAGGTCCATTCTGATTTGTCCATCTTTTGTATTTGACACTCTCTGTACCAACTTCAAGTAGTTTACACTGAATTTCATCACCGTTTTGTTTTATAATAACATCCTGTGCCATCGCTGGTATTGAGCATAGAGAACAAATTAAGAATAAAGCTTTTTTCATGTAAAGTTAGAATGTAAGTGAAAATACTATATTATTACCATATGAATCGATGTTGAACTCAGGCTTAGACATGCTTGTCTTACCTTGGATCTGTTCATACTCATCTATGTGCTTGTTAACAATTTGAATGGCGTTACTATGTCCACGCTTCGCCTTTATGATGCCGAATATCAGTAGTGGTGTGCCAGTGGCAAGACCACCTATCATGAGGTAACCACAAGTCCTTCTCCAATCTGCCGCCCAAAGCTTTTCTTCGTTAGCATATGAAAGTTTATATATATCATGTTCTAAAGAAATATCATACATTCTCCTAATCTCTTCATAATTTCTTTTTGCATCTATATATTCCTTACATGCAATTGAATATGGAACTATCCAGCATGATCCTCCAAGGAACAATGGACCTCCCGTAAAAACCATTATTTTACCCGCTCTTTCGTTTTTTCTTGCTTTTTTGTAATCGAGCCAGTCTTTTGTAAAGATGTTCTGAGCCTGTTCCTTCGTTTGTGGGTGTCCCCACTTGATTATGCCAGATTTGCTTCCAAAAGCTTTGTATTTCAAATAAATATTTGAAATCGGAGTTGGATCAGCTACTATGACTTCATTTGGCATTGAGAATGACAAGTTTGGAATAGATATGGCGGTATCCAAGGCGGGAACTTCATAGGCCATCACGTCCTTTTCTCCATTCTCATATTTAATCATAAAGATATCAGACTTCTTTTCTGCAAATATAGGTCCATCCAAATTCGACCAACGCTTGTACTTTACTTCATTCTTGCTAACTTCCAAAATTTTACATTGAAGTTCATCTCCATTGCGTTTTACAATAACGTCTTGTGCTGATGTTGTCAAAACAGTACATGTCATTAAAAAGAATAATAATCGTTTCAATCTATTCATACTTTTTGTTGTTTAAAAATTACTCGCTCGTCCTATAAGTACATAAAAAAAGCGTGAACTTTAACATTGTTCCCGCTTGCTG
Organism: Paludibacteraceae bacterium; assembly: GCA_017551675.1. Lineage (GTDB taxonomy): Bacteria > Bacteroidota > Bacteroidia > Bacteroidales > Paludibacteraceae > UBA1181. The sequence continues at coordinate 56,460 of JAFZLC010000004.1, forward strand.
AGGTATTTGGCGTAACCCGTAAATGCAGAAATAAGTTAAGCCCACGCCTAAGCGCGAGCAATCTTAACCTATCATCTCCATTTACCTTAAAATCGCCAAATTTTCAGCAAGAAGAATGAAAAGCCAAAATGCTTTTTATATGTCTGTTATATATGATATGTACAGGTGTCTCTATTATTCTTACCTTGCACATATCTGATTTTTATTGCTTTATATCTATGCAAAAATAGAAAATCGGTTTGAATTAGCAAAAAGGTTGACAGCATAAATATTTTCACTTCGAATAAACTCCACAATATCCACATCGAGGAACGACCATCGCCATGTAGAGACGCAATGCATTGCGTCTCTACGGTGCCAGCCTAACAACCAGCAAAGAACCAAATCATTGCCGATGATCTATTCCGTTAAAATATCCGATAACCAACCAAATCCCACCCCAAAACCATAGATTTAGTTGGCTATCCACCAAAAACTATATCGATAGCCAACTAAATCGTGGTAAAAAAGGGTAGATTTGGTTGGCTATCCAAAAAATGAATACTATATTTGTGGCATGATAAAACTCTTTTATTATGCTGGTAGGACGTGAATTGGAACAAAACTTACTCTTGGAAACCCTCAAGAGTGACAAGTCTGAATTCGTCTATCTACGGAAGAAGACGTGTGGGTAAAACATATCTGGTCAGAGAAACTTTCAACTACGAATTTGCTTTCCACCATACAGGTGTGCAGAATGGCGACAGAAACCGCCAACTCTCCGTGTTCGAAAAATCTCTTGTAGCGGCAGGCTTATCTAAATGCCCTAAACTAAACGACTGGTTTGATGCTTTCGATGCACTTGGCAACTTCCTGCAAAGTGTTCCCAATAAGAAAAAAATCATCTTTATAGATGAACTGCCTTGGATGGATACTCCTAAATCAGACTTCATATCCGCCCTCGAACATTTCTGGAACGGTTGGGCAACCATGCGCCGCGACATCGTACTCATCATCTGCGGAAGCGCCACTTCCTGGATTGTCAGCAAAATAGTAAATAATTATGGAGGTTTACACAATCGTCTTACCCGCCAAATCTTTCTGAAACCTTTTTCTTTGCATGAATGCGAACTGTTCTCTTCTGCTTGCGGACTGAAAATGACTCGCATGCAAGTGCTACAGACGTATATGATTCTGGGCGGTGTACCCTACTATTGGAGTCTTCTCAGACGAGGATTGAGTTGGGCTCAAAACATTGACTTCCTGTTCTTTGATGAGAATTCGGAACTTAGAAACGAATTCGACGCCCTTTATTCATCACTCTTTAAAAACAAAGAACCCTATATCCAGATTGTCAGAGCGTTAGGAAAGAAAAAAACTGGAATGACCCGTGGAGAAATTGCCACAACCATCGAACAAGATCATGGCGGAACTCTTTCGAAAACACTGAAAGACCTCGAACTATGTGGTTTCATTCGCACATATACTTCCATCGGAAAAACAAAAAAGGACACCCTTTATCAATTATACGATAATTTCACTTTGTTCTATTTCCGTTTTGTGGAAGGCAATCCAACAAAAGACCCGCAATTCTGGTCTCGATCCATAGGCGGAGGCACCTACAACGCATGGTGCGGACTTGCATTTGAACGAGTCTGTTTACAACATATCGACCAAATAAAAAATGCACTGGGAATAACAGGTGTCATCAGTAGTGTCTATTCATGGCTATACCGCCCTAAAAACAATAATGAAACAGGTACTCAGATAGATCTTCTTATCGACCGTGCAGATGGAGTCATCAACCTCTGCGAGATAAAATTCTCACAAGGAAAGTATGAAATCAAAAAGAAGTATGCTGATGAGTTACGTCAGAGAGTCTCCATCTTCCAATCAAAAACGGAAACCAAAAAGGCTGTGTTCATGGTTATGATAACAACAGAGGGATTGGTCAACAATGAATATGCCGGTGATGTCCAGAACCAAATCATTGCCGAGGATCTATTCCGTTAAAATATCCGATAGCCAACCAAATCCCACCCAAAAACCATAGATTTAGTTGGCTATCCACCCAAAAATATACCGATAGCCAACTAAATCGTGGTGAAAAAGGGTAGATTTGGTTGGCTATCGTTTTTTATCAGCTACATTCCATAGGCGAATATTATATATTCATTACATACCTATTACCTCCGAAGAATTTATATCTTTGTACTTCAAACATCAAACAGACATGACACGAAAAGAACGTATAGAACAGATGGAGAGTCTCTTCGACCAAAGCAACGAAGTACTCCAACGATTGAGAGAAGCAGTCGATGACTTCTTCGCCCTACAACCCACCATCTCCAAACTGGAGAACTATTACAACACCGATTGGCGCACTGATTTCGAGGCCGACGAAAAGGGAAAATTGCCAGCCGATCTCAAACGAGGAGTACTCAGTGAAGACGGATTGTGGGATTTGCTGGAGGAGTATCAACGGTTGAAGGAGAGCATGGAGGATGACACCGTTTAAATAACTAAAAAAGGACAAACACAAAGCAAGTTAATACTAATAAAACAATAGCCTATGAACCGTCGAGAAATCATGTATAGTGCAGTGAAGGCATTGCCCTATGTCGCCATTTTACTCATATCGAGCACCCTTCTTTTCCTCTTCACCCCAGAAAAAAGCAACGGGCATTGCTTACCACCGTGCTTCTTTTACATACCCGTATTGTTCTGCATCTCGCCCATATTCTTGTTCCTGCTGAAGAAATATCCCTATATACCAGGAATCATCTGGGGCATTATAGTACCCATATTGGCCTTTTTTTCATCAAACTACAAAAATGACCCATGGGTTTTGGTCCCTATCATATTGTTCCCTATAGGGGTATGGGCCTTCACATACTATTACCATAAAAAAATGTACGATGAAATGGAGAATAACAAACAAACGCTGAAAACATCATTAACCCTCTTTTTTATAATATCGTTCATTGCAATAATATCCACAGTGATCTTTCTTAGCGTGATATAGAGATGAGACCGTTTAAATAACTAAAAAAAGACAAACATGAAAAACATTTTTTTAAAGCTGAAGCATTGGCAACTCTTCTTGATAATGTGCCTCCCCCCTATAGCATTGTGGTTTGTAATGCACATATGGTTCCCTTCGGTTGCAAAGAATGAAAATGTTAACGGACCCTTTAATCTCGAAGAAATCTTCTTATATTTTACAATCCCCTTAACATTTATCTCGTCCATAATTCGGGCATGTTATATGTTAACAATACTTTTTGCTTTAAACAATCGAATGCCAACAGAACTAAAGAAAAATTTAGTTTTCCCTACAATTTCTATTCTTTTCCCAATGATATATGCACTAGTAATGTGTTTTCTTAACTATTATTTCATTCAGAAATTTAGCAACAACGACACCAACATAATAAAAGTCATAATTGAAGCATTACCCTCATTTTTCCTTGCAATTACAATTATTCTTCCTTTTCATTTATTTTCCATATTTTCATCCTTCTACTCATTTTATATAGAGGCTAAGCTATTGAAAACAGTAGAAATACAACAAAAAGCGGAAATCAATAATTATATCAGAGAGTTTATCCTATTTTGGATATTCATAATAGGGATTTGGTTTATCCAACCAAGAATCAACCGCATATTCGAACAGGAGAATGTAACACCTTAGTTACTTTCATATAAACAAAGATTATATGCTTAAAGGGATTCTCAAATATTCAATCGTAGCGATATTAGTTATAATGGCAGGATTCTTGCCAAGTTTAATGTTGTTTTACAAATATGCCATTCTAAAATATGCCATTCTATTGCTTATTATTCCCATTGCTATAGTAGCGACAGGTGCAGTCCGTTTTTATAGGAAGAGGAATACCGACAGTAAACGGTTTTTAAAAAGCATTATTTTTTTCATCGCCTCCTTGCTTTTAACAAGTGGAGTTATCTATGCCCTCTTTGTATTA
>JAFZLC010000056.1 GCA_017551675.1 Paludibacteraceae bacterium
CGTATGAAAGTCTCACAATATGATCGATACCATCCACACAAGATCCATCGGGTCCATTGAAGATCACACCAAAATTTCTCATTTGAAGTAGTGCATTCACCTATCGCGCCACCTCCTTGTCCACCATCAGTATATATGGGAACTTATAATCATGCCAGTTCTTAAGATTGCGTCTCTCAATTGTAATGATTTTATATCCTTCCAAGGGCTCGAACGGAGGTTTCTTCGTTTCTTCCTCCATTTCATGCGCCACTTCTTTTAGGACATTCTTCAATCCATTATAGATCTTGGAGCAACTTGAGAAAAAAGGTATAATTGCCATGATTAAAATGATCGTTCTTATCTTACTCATATTATTTATATATGGTTAAACATACGAAATTATTTCATTTATGTCTGTTGAGCTGGGGTTGTGCCACTGCCTTGTGATATTTCTCATACAACTACAAAATATCCGTCTGCAACTCAACCCTTACCTTTCCATCAGAGAGAACAAATGCAATACCATCGTCTTCCTCCCACGGACATTCGCACAGCCATGCGAACATACCATTATACCTGAAATAAAGAGTCTTAAAGTCAATCAAATCCATGATATTCTCTTTTGTCACATTCTTTTTTGTGTATTGGCGAGGAACTCTCCAATACTCTTTTATTTCATCATACGTGGATAAATAGTATTCAAGCATAGCCCGAGGAATTTCTTCCAAATACCTTGATTCGTTCTCCAGATACTTCTTATAAGACTCCCTATGTACATCCGTTATGCCATCCTCATAATCGCAAGTCGCAATCCTAATCAATTTTTCTTTTCCATACAACATCTTCTTTTCTCTCTTTTCCCAACCTGCATCATATATCATTTCTCCGAAAACTGGATCGTCTAACTTTCGATAATCATATAATTGGGATGGTGTAAGAACACGAGGTGTCTCCTCGGATAGAAGAATGGCAAGTCCATTATCCTCCCAACTAAATCTACATATCCAACCAAAATTTCCTTTTCTATCAAAATACAACGACATTATCATAAACATTCTGAAAATTCGTTCTGCTTTGATTGTATCCTTTTGGGCATCTTCGGAAAGATCGACAACTTTATCTATTTCTTCAAAATGATCAAGAAAATACTCCAATAAAGTAAGTGGCACAGTCTTCTTATAAATGGATACATTTTTTTCATACTTAACGTATGCATCTCTTTGGACATCTAAAATGCCCTCCTTGTCATCATCCTTGACCCTAATATCCATTTGTTTATCACGACCAAATAAGGATATGTCAACAGACTTAATCCATTCGCCATCTTGGTAATCTAGTTGACCAAAGACCAAATCATTGTTTTTTTCCATATTTTTTTATTTAAATATCACTACTACGTTTCTCTTTTGCTTTCTTCGCTGCTATTCCTCCCGAATGAGGAATGTTGTTATTAATGACGGAAGGGATCTTTCGCAAATTTTGACAATTCCTTTCCTCGTGCCATGTATAACCATTCGCTTCTCTCCACTCTGCAACTTCCTTCGGTGTTACTTTCCTTCCTTTACTTGTTGTCAGTTGAGCAGCCAACATTTTGTCTGCCATATTGAAATTTTTATCTCTATTTGAAGTGTACTGACCTTTCTTAAACGTGACATTACCTCGAGAAAAAGGTTTAAAATCTGGCTCTTTCCCCTTGAATTCGATATATTCAAATCCATATTTTTTTTTAATATCATCCCACGATTCGTCATTTGGATTACTTTTGGAAGGGTTAGTTACAGGAGAACCATCTTTAGACACACCTGGATACCACTTACATTCGCCTCTTTTTGTTTCATTTTCCCACACGCCATTGCTTTTTGGAAGAATAATCCTACCCACTTTTGAAGGTGATACTGTTCCATTTCTACTTGACCCTTTCCCGGAGGCTTTCACTTTTTTATCTGTCATAATTCTTCACCTCCCTCCACTTCATTTAAGATACTTAAATCACAATTACGAGCATACGCTTTACCATCAGCTTCCACATATCCTATAAAAGTACCTGCACCTTCAATTTCAAAAGTAACAGGATCTCCAAAATCGAATCCTTCTGTCTCTGCTACAACTGTTACAATTCCATCTGCTGGTACCTCATCGACAGTGCTTCCATCTGAGGCCCAGAACTCCAGGCTCTTGATGATTGGTGTGATATCGTCTTCTGGTTCCTCTTCGTTCGTCGCCATTGGGTTCATGTCCGACTGATGTGCCGCTACATTGGGCGCATTGATAGCGGGCATGGTTGGTACGGGTATCTGTCCCGTGGTTTGAAATGATATGCACATCGGACAACCTAATGCACAGGTTCCTTTACTGTTCTTGGTCAGCGGATTGGAAATACGATTGACATACATGCCTGTATATACATTGTCCCATTTCGTAATCATCGCTACACATGGCTTGGGCATATTAGGCACCATATTGCAGGTACCAAAGGCTGGCGACGGAAACGCTGGTCCCATCGTCATGCTGGTTGCTGCCAATTTACCGTTGAAATAGACATTCATGTTGTCCAGAATATTATTTAACATGGCTGGAGCTACTCCAAATTGGCAGGTCGCCATCGCACCTTTTACGATAAATTCCTCCTGCATATCTATATTCTTTTGATTGTTATCTCTTTTGTAAAAAAGCCTGCGTCTTTCTCCTCCACTCTCGCCCATAGAGATATCTCTCCTGGTAATCCATCCTTATCTCGACGCAAATGCAATTTGGCGTGTCCTGATAGTAGTTGTCCACTCCCCTCGTCTGTCACATCGTATGTGTCATATATAATGCCTCCCGTCTTATCGTACTTTTTCTCATGAAATGAGAATATCGCTAATCTAGCTCGTGTCGGGAAATCTCTAATCTCCACTTTCTGGTTTTGCAGACTCTCCTGCCATAAGAAGAGTCGGTAAAACATATTTTCTTTTAATATGTGATAAAACTTATCTTCCGTTTTCAATGCTAATGCATAACGATTCGACTCCTTCTCTATTAAATAACTATTGTAATAATCAATAATCTCTTGTCGTCTCGCTTTCCAATGTTCCTTTATGCCCTCGAAGTCTCGCAAGCCTACAAATTCTCCTTGTCCAGAGACACGAAGTCCGATAGGATAAAGCGCTTTGCCAAACTCCAATACAATAGCATCCCAGTCTTCTGGTTCTTTGTCATCCAATGTTTCATTTGATGACCCCTTCATTGTAAATGCATAGCCATCCTTCCCCTCCTCTGCCTGAATGTGTTCCAACTTACGAAAGGAACTTTTTTGTCCATTGGCAAAGGTTATGCACGTATTAAACTCATATACGGACTCTATAAAACTAAAATTATACATAATCTATACACTTATTCTCCTCAGAAAATATTTTATAGGCGGGCTCTATATCATCAAACAATAAATCTCACTATTTTTATTATAGAACTTACCTCAATGAAATGATCACCCTTTTATTATGTGTTGGTACGATTTTCTCATCATCTCGGTTTAAAATATAAACTCACGCACCACATTGAAGTGGTGACATGAGTTTATAATAGTCAGTTTATTCTTGGTCATATTCACTATTCCACTCTGCCTCGTCATTTCCTTTTGTACCATCCAATTTGATGACAAAACTTTTAGCAGGGAAATATGGAGTGATGTGGATGTCCAAATAGATTCTGTCTTTTTGGTTAGGGTCTTGCTCCAAACGAATGATTTTAGATCTTTCGATGAGCTTGCTTGGACCTTGAATGCTATCGAGGAACTTCACGATTTGAGATCTCAAATCACGTTCTGTCTTACCACTCCAGTTCTCAAATGAACGACGGTTCAAGAAGTCGAACAACACCTTTGTTACGTAGTCGAACACACGAACAACGGAGTAAGTTTGAAGACCCAAGTTATCACCATTGAACAATGTCTTTGCA
>JAFZLC010000057.1 GCA_017551675.1 Paludibacteraceae bacterium
AACCCACCTTGGTTGGTATGATATTGATGGAGAAAGACCTTATAAGGGTATTACCACAGACACATGTAACATTTCATCTAATGTTAGAGGTAAAAAAATACTTTTGATTGACGATATATACACGAAAACTATTAATATCGACGAAGATGCGATTCAATGTCTTTTAGATAATGGCGCAAGTGAAGTGATATTTTATGCTGTAGCAAAAACCATTAAAAAATTTTGATATGAAAAAAACAGACAACGCTATAAACATACTGACAGCCCTCAAATTCAAGGGTGTCGGCAACGCATGGATTTACAACAACTTAAGAGGCGGAGAATGCATAGAAGATATTGTAAAGAGACTCAACGAAAAAAAGAGAGGAGTTACCCTTTCTGACTTTTACCAAAAACGTGATGAGGTAAGAAGCATTCTAAATGTCATGTACAAGCAAGTGAATGGATTTGGCGTAACAGCTTTGGGCGACGACGATTTTCCAAAGATTGAAAACAATATTCCGCCAGCAGACAACCCTGTTGTTCTATTTTATAAAGGAGATATCAGACTTATAGAAAATCAAAATAATAACGTTGCAGTAATTGGCGTTTTAACGCCTAAAGATGATGTCGAACAACGAGAAAGAGAAGTTGTCAAAATGCTTGTTGATGAAAACGTTACAATTGTTAGTGGTCTTGCTCTCGGTTGCGATTCCATTTCACACGATGAAACGATCAGGAATAATGGAAAGACTGTTGCAATACTACCAAGTCCGTTAAATGACATATTACCTAAATCAAATCAACAACTTGCAGAAGAAATTTTAAATTCAGGAGGTCTTCTTGTAACAGAGTATTACGAACCGATATCCTCAAGACATGAACTTAGTTCACGTTATATAAAACGAGACAGACTTCAAGCCATGTTCAGCAAATGCGTTGTTCTGGCTGCTAGTTATGCAGAGAACAATGAAGGAAAGGATTGTGGATCACGCCATGCGATGCATAAGGCCAAGGAATATGGCGTATTGCGTGCAGTGATTTATAATGATGAAACAGACTCGAACAACCAGATGTTTGATCTTTCTCGTCAGATAATTAGCGAGGGTAAATCGATAATTCTAAAACCGGATGATTTAGAATCCTCAATTCAAAAAATTTGCAATAAAAAAATTGCGAAACAAATAAGTTTATTTTGACGAAAATAGATTTCGTGAAAGTTTTATATTTTTGTAACAAAATTAATGGTCTTTGAACTACGGAAGAAACGAATTTTGACTCTTGTCCGATGATATCGTCGGATGTCATTCTTAAAAAAGAATTGACAAATCAATGTTAGATTTCATCTGTGATGAACTTATAGAATTATTCACTACAGAATAAAAACGTTTAAATACAAAGAAAATAGTAACTTCCGTAGTTTCAAGGACCAATAAAAAGAAAAACAAAAAATTACAATATGAATTTTTGCTTTCCAGACAAAATGATTACCAACTGCGAAAATAATATACTTGAGAACGAGAGAAATTTAAAAATTTCTTTAAAGGAGCATTTCGAACCAATTGAAAACATAGAGGAACAAGGGGTAAGTAATAAAGATAACACAAAGTCTTTATCCATTGACAAATTAATAAAAGAACACATATTCAAAACAGATAGTCCAAATAAATTAGCATGGCTTATAAGCAAAATAATGAAAGAAGTAATTTCTGAAAATTATTTTGTCACAGAAAAACAACTAAAATATTTAAGCACACCTAAAGTCTCCAATCGCTACAAGACATTTAAAATCAAGAAAAAAAGTGGCGGAACAAGGGAAATAAACGCTCCAACAAATAGATTGAACAATATTTTGTACTCGTTAAACCTTATCTTTAAATCCCTATATAGTCCTCATGAGGCAGTTTGTGGCTTTACAGAAGGAAGATCCATACGTGATAATGCTCTTAGACATGTTGGACATCATTATGTTTTCAATATCGATTTAAAAGATTTTTTCACCTCAATACCGCAAGCACGCATTTGGGCACGTATTCAGTGCGCTCCATTTAATTTTTCACCCTCTGTCGCAAATGTTGTCGCAGGATTATGTTGTGTATATAATGAAGAATTAGGAAAAAACGTTTTGCCACAAGGTGCACCGACATCACCATTGCTTACAAATGCCATTTGTGACAAAATGGACAGAAAGCTCGCTGCTTTGGCAAAGAAATACGGTTTGCACTATAGTCGTTACGCCGATGATATCACATTTTCAAGCATGCATAATGTTTATCAAGAAGAAAGCGAATTTAGAAAAGAGATGAAAAACATTATCGAAGGACAAGGATTCTGTCTTAACGATAAAAAAACACGACTTCTGAAATCGGGACAACGTCAAGAGGTTACAGGTCTTACCGTCAACTCAAAAGTAAATGTTACACGCAAGTATGTTAAGGATTTGCGTTGTCTGTTACATATTTGGGAGACAAAAGGATACAATACAGCTTATAGTTATTTTTACCCTTTGTATAAAAAAGAAAAGGGCCACATAAAGAAAGGCGAGCCAGTAATGGAAAATGTTATTGGAGGGAAACTCAATTATCTTCGAATGATAAAAGGAGAAAGTAATGCCTGCTACCAAAAGCTACAACAACGTTATGACAAACTACAAAAGATTATTTACATAGATAATAACATTGATAAAGACATAACGTTTGTTTATCAACAATTTGTACTGCAAGATTTCGAGAAGAATTTTTCGACAAAAATATCATTACAAATTTCACCAAAGGAAAAACTTATTGGGAAATGCAACATTTTTGGCATGGAGAAAATGTTGTCAATAACTTTAAATACACAAAAAGAATTGTGTCCAAATCTCAATACTTTAAATGTTGGAGATACAGTAAATTCTCCAATTCTAAAAGATTGTTATGTGTCACTTTGCTGTCAAAGAGGTCGAAACTTTTGGCTTATTTCTCACAAACAATTAGAAGGATCTAAATATTTGACTATTCCGTACATCAAGATCAATCCTGATATACTTTTGAAAAAATGGGAAGAAACTAATCTGGAATATGTTGCATGGAAATTTTATTTTGCAATTTCAAACAAAATCGATATTTCCACTTTAGAAAATAGCATACAAGAATTTGTCTATTTTGTAACACACAATAAACATTTCAATAATACGCAGAAACTACAAGTTGCAAAATTGTTAGCAAGGGATTACCAAAAATCATGTGAAGAACAGAATGACAAATTAATCTATTCCCAGGAAAACAAAAATAATGAGGGAAAAATTATCGAACAACAAAAAATATTTGACCCAATAGATACAGCCAGATTCTTGTCTTTATTTAACGAACCTACGGGATTGAAATATCTAACACATGATTTTGACCCTGACAATTGTCCAGAAACAATTAACGAATTAATTGAGCAAACAGAAAATGTATTGAAAACAAAAAAAAGAATACCAGAATCTCTATATGCTTTAATCGAAAATTTTTCTTTTGGTAAAAAGGAATGGCTTGATACATTTGGGAAGAGCCATTCGTCTTCTATAGATAAAACTGATTGGATCGAATGGAGTGAGAATTTTCATTCTCATCCAATAAATAATCCTAATTTCAGAAATGAAATTGAAATTTTCAGAGGTACAGTACGAATAGACAAAGGATTACTATCAAAAATAATTGATGTTGCCGCACAAAACACTGCATTAAAAATTGAAAAGGAGAAGATCGATACTGCGGATTTCTATACGAACACGTATTTACTTTATCTATCAATTAAAAGAATATTTGAAATGATGAATCACCGCACTGAATTTCCAAATGTCTTTGTATCATATAAGAGAGGACACGACGAAAACGGTGCAATGCTAAGAAAAATCATCATATCGCAAAAAGGTTCGTTTCCTCAGAAAACACTTCAGGAGTCAATCGACAGGCTCAACAATCACAAAGAAGCTGGAGATTTTGGAGCAATAAAAAAGTATCTTAATGGATATTGTTTTTGGTCTGTAGAAACAAGATGGGAAGGTAAATCTTCACGTTGGAACATCTTAAGGAACGCAAACACTCCCGAGACTGAAGAACTAGATTTAGAATCCGATGGATTCACTCATATATTAACATTTTATTTAGTTTGACAAAATGATTTTTTTGGTAGATGATAGCAATTTGAAAGAATTTAATGCAGAATATGTTTTTGACATTAAATACAAAAATATACTCTCCGTAATACAAAATGGAGTAGATTTCAACACGATAAAGTCAATATTGAACGAGGCAGATTGCATTATGGTACATCGTACGTTTGAGAGATCGCAAAAAATTAAAGAGGAATGCCTTGAGATAACAAAATATGGAAAAAAAATTCCTTTTGTCATTTTTAGTGCTGGCGATTCTGAAACAACTTGTTACAAAGAAAAATCAGACTTAATTGATGGAATAAAAAAAAATGTTTTTTATGGTCGTCTTAGATATTTTCTAGAAGATTATCTTACTAACAAGCAAATAAATCTCAATTTGCTTGCTTATGGAAAAGATTATCAGAAAATTGAAATCAGGAACTTGTCAAAAAGTATTTTTTCAGTCATTCCCAATGGGAATGACCGTCTAACCATAGATTATTTAGCAAAAATTGCAGTAGATCTAAAAAAAATTGTGACTTTATCAAGTCCCAAAATTGGCATATCTTATGAGGATTTAATGGAAAAACTTGAAGACGAACCTGTAACATTTGATCTCTTTAGAAAAAACATTCACAACATTATAATTAGTTTTGAACAATATGGCAAAAATATTTATACTTGGAGATAAGAAACATTCTGCATGGGCTGAAAAACTTGGTGAGATAATTCCAATACAAGACATGACAGTGAATGAATTTGAAAAGATTCACAATTTTGTTGTGACTATATTTGCAAATGCAAATACAGACGATAAAGTTATCATCGACTTAGATGCAGTATCAGAATCAGCCTTAGCATTGATGATTGCAATGCACTTGAGACTATCCGTTGCTGAGATTCGAAAAGTTGCGTTAATTCCGATATTATTTGTTTCTAATTTGCCATTACTATCTTTTTTACATAATGGCGAATGTAGTCAGATTTTTTTAACTTTATCGGGAGTTGCTTTTTGTCATCCTAATATGGCACAAGATTCCATTGAGGCATTGGAAGGTCTTTCAATCGAAACATACAAGTCTGATTTCCTTGACCAAATACAAATCCATCCCGATGCTGAAACCGGATCTCACTCAATGGCAAATCAATGGGGGGCGGATGTTTTCAACAGAATTATCAGTAAAGATGATAGAGATTCCGCCACCAATATAATTCGTGCAAAAAAGAAACTATATTTTAAATATGTATTTGCAAATACGGTAAATTTGCAAGTGTTATTTGAAGGAGTTTCTGATTATACGGAAAGAAAACAGCAAGTTCAAATTGCAACGGGCAAGAACATACTATTGATTGATGACGAAGCCGACAAGGGTTGGTCTGATGTACTAAAAAAATGGTTCGTTGAATTTAGTTCGTTTGATGTAATTAATGAAGAAATCGGTTCTTATGATGATATTCGAAACGAGACTCAGCGTAAAATTGACTCAGATTATTATGATTTGTATCTTTTGGATTTGCGTCTTTTAGGGACAAAAGAAGATAATATCTATTCTGCGAATGATTTTTCAGGAATGAAAGTTCTTAAAGCAATTAAGGAAAAAAATAGAGGAAATCAAGTTATCATTTTAACTGCATCTAACAAGGCTTGGAATATGAAAGCCCTTTTGGATGCAGGTGCGGATGGCTACTACATCAAAGAATCTCCTGAGCTTAAACTTCCTGAGATGTTTTCACATGCAAATTTCGAGTCATTTAAAAATGCAGTAGAAGTGTCATTGAATAGTGGCTACAAGAAACAAACATTCAGGAAAATCAATGATTTGCTTTCTAAGATTACGACTTCAAAAATAAGTGAGTTTACAAAGAACGAACTTGAATATGTTTTGAAACAATCTTCAAAACAGGTTCTTTCTGCAAAGAACAGCCTTGATTTCGCATATGCATATATGACATTGTATCAGGCGTTAGAGTTCGTTACAAAGGAATACATCAGCGAAACAGAAACAGGTTGGGCATTGAATAATTCAAGGAGACTATATAAATACTCAACTTACGGTAAATTTGCTAAACAAAAGGATGAACTTGTGAAAGTTGATGGGAAAAACATTAATCCATCTACCTTGGATAAAACTATAAATCTTTATGTCGGTTTAGGTGGACATAATGACTCTGCGTTTATCAATGATTATATTAGAAAATCAATTGATATTCGAAATGCGTTCATTCATAATGATACGAAGAAGTATTCGGAAGAAGATAGCCAAAAGATATATAAACAAGATGGCTTCAATTTGCTTTTGAATACAGTAGAGGTAATAATTACTTCAATAATCTAATTCCCATTATGCTCTCACTCACCACCATATTATTCCAACCAAAATCCGTGCACTTAGAAAGCAAAAGTGCAAAGGAGGCTTCCAAAATTCGTTTTGGAAGAATTATTCAATATTTGCCAATCCAGACGAAATGAATATTTTAAAAAGTCAAGCATTGTCGGACGATAAAAATGGACATTGGAAAGTTATTAACAACCAATTAGAAAAGTAATCATGCCCACCAACAAAAACGCCCTATCCCGCATCAAGTTCCTCGATGAACTTCTTTCAGACCGCCATCATTTTTATAATCTTGATGATCTGACTGAGAAGTGCAACGAAAAACTTGAAGCAATCGATGTAAAACCTGTTACTCGCCGAATGATAGAAAAGGATCTAAATTACATCGAGTATGGAACGTTTTGTGCAGAAATAGAAAGATATTCTGCAGCAGGGAAACGATGTCTGCGTTATGCTGACCCCTCATTTTCTATTTTTACAAAAAAACTTTCTGATGATGAGAAAAATCTTTTACAAGAAACTCTTTCGACTCTTGGCCAATTTGATGGTTTGAAAAACTTTGAATGGCTCGAAGATTTCAAAAAGCGACTCGACATTGAGGAACGTCGCCGTATAATTTGTTTTAGTAACAATCCATATCTAAAAAATAGCAACATATTGGGTCAGATTTTCAACTTTATTTCAAATCGTGTGGTAGTTTATCTAACTTACCAACGTTTTGGAGATAAAACGCCCCTAAATATCGATTTATCCCCATACCTTTTGAGACAATACAACGACCGTTGGTATCTTATTGGCTGTGCGACTAACGACGATAAAATATTGACATTACCGCTAGACCGTATTGTGGAAATACAACCTTCTAAAAACCAATGTTATAAAAATCCACCAGATGATTTTGATGAATATTTTGATGACATTATTGGTGTTTCTAACTATTCTGAGAACCCTATGCTACACATTGTCTTTTGGGTGAGCGATTATTCCAAAGATTATGTTTTGACCAAACCACTGCATGGCTCACAGAAAATCATTTCTGGCAATAATGAAATAGCCTTACGTAAAGAATATTCAATGCTTATTGATGGAGTCTTTTTTTCGATAGAATGTAAATGCAATTACGAATTGATTAGATTGCTATCTTCCTTCGGCAAAGATTTACTAGTCCTAAGTCCAATAGAAATACAAGAAAAGGTAAAACAGAGGGTTTTAGATATGGCAAAAAGCTATCAAGAACTATCTACTTAGTACTTACTACTGAGACATTTCCCCTCCAAATCTAAATCCCTTTAAATATCTGGATTCAAATACACCCTCTTCCTACCTTCAAAAACCTTCTTTGAAGGTATTTCAAACTTCAGGTCGCCCATTCTTTTGTTGATCATGCGCAACAAACGACTGAAGTTCTTGTAACTTCTATGAAAGACTTTGTCTCCTCTATGGTCTTCTATCCATTTGTATTCGAAATTACATTGGGTCTTCACACGCTCATACTGCTGAACAGTGATTGGAGCCACCCAATAGATACGATTGGGATTAGGGTTTCCATGACTGGTATACAAATTCAAATCTCCCCCCAAATCAACTTATAAGCAATAGATCCTGCAGGAGGGGTGGCGGGACAATTGTCTCGATCAAACCATTGGGCATCGGCTATCTCGTCTGGTTGTAACTTAAACTCTCCACTGGCATACTCGGCAGTGAAGGCTATCATCAACTGGTCGGGGAAGGGCCAACTCTGCGTTCCTCTGTATTGTATGTTCTTTACTTGTATGCCTACCTCCTCTTCTATCTCTCGTCTTACGGCATGCTCGGCCGACTCCCCTACCTCAATAAAGCCTGCTATGCATGCATACACGTCTTGATTGCGCTGAATATGCTTCACTAACAGAATCTTATCTCCCTTGCTCACCAACACTATAATGCAAGGCTCTATCCTTGGGAAATAGACCTTCTTACACTGCGGACACTCCCTCGCCGTCTGTACTGCATGATCTACAATCGGCGAACCACAAAAACTACAGTATTTGTTATCCCGACGCCATGCTAACAACGAACGGGCTCTGGACAACTTCAGATTGAGGTCGGGTTCATTCTCTGCAAAAAAACTACGAATGGCCCTCGTTTGATATCCTTCAGGCAACTCTCCCTTATACTCCAATGTGCAATAATTATACGCTTCCTCTTCGAAAAAATCTGCCTCCGGATATAACCCCTTTAGATACACCATGTCATGAAAGGTCAACATACCTCCATCCTTCTTCGTTATCAGCTCCTTGGCTACAAGGGCGAAACATACTGCATCCGTCTCTTTGGGGTTTATTATAACTGCCATCTTTCTAAGTTTTCGTTTTTGCTGAACTAAATATCTTATCCGTTCAATTTGTCAATTGTCTCTCGGTTGTTTTTATGCAAAAGTATATAATTTTTCGTAATTCAGTTAGTTTTTATAGGCTAGATCGGAGGTCTACTCGACTGCAAGCATGGCAATCATAATAATTAGGTAAAAGGGGGAAATGTGATTATCATATATGGCTATTGGGGTACACAGAGCAGTCGCTAAAAACAAGAGTTGCGAAGAATGTTCTTGAAACCTTCTCCGCAATGGAATCTTCACAGACAGCGCTCTTGCCTTATGTGGTACTGTTCTTAGTAAAACGATATGTTTTATTATTTATATTTTATTATGGCTTGTATTTTATGTCTGAGCATACCGTTTTTATGTATATCTGAACAAAATCGTTAACTTTAACTTTGAACATTGCAAAGATATAACCTGTTTTAAATCTGAGTAATAACCAAATATGGGTATTCTGTTTTGTACATCTCATTATAACTTGTAATAATTCTAAAAGTGAATGAATGAAGCAATGCAAATAAGATTCCTTGTCTGCTTTATAGGTATGTTTTTTGTTATAAAATTTATACCTTTGCACTCCCATAATGAAAAAAGATGATGGAGAAAAAGAAATGTGATTTCATGGAGGGTTTACGGGATGGACTTCCGATTGGATTGGGGTACTTTGCCGTAGCATTTTCATTAGGTATCACGGCACGAAATGCCGGACTCAATTCATTCGAAGGATTCTTATCCAGTATTTTGAATCACGCATCAGCAGGAGAATATGCCTTATACTCCTCCATTCAAGCGATGGAGGCCTATATAGAAGTGGCGATTATCACATTGGTGGTGAACGCACGCTATTCGTTGATGAGTTGTTCCCTCAGTCAACGTTTCAATCCCAACCAATCATTCTTTCATCGCATATTGATGGGATTCGGAATCACCGACGAAATCTTTGGCATTGCCATAGCACGTCCCGGTTACCTCTCCCCATCCTATTATTATGGAGCAATGATTATGTCCATTCCTCTATGGGGATTGGGCAACGCATTAGGAATATGGGCTGGCAACCTCTTCCCTGCGAATGTGGTAAGTGCACTATCTGTCGCCTTATATGGTATGTTTGTCGCCATCATTATTCCACCAGCAAAAAAGGATAAGATCATCGCCCTTGCCATTGTGGTGAGTTTCGCATTGAGTTATCTGTGCACACAAATACCATTTGTTAAGGAGTTGACCGATGGCACTCGCATGATTATATTGACGGTTTTGATCTCATCCGCCATTGCCATTTTAAAACCCGTCAAAGAAGAAACCATTAATTCGGAAGCGTGATGCAACACAATGTTTACATATATATATTCGTAGCTTTTTTAGTCTCATTCTTGGTTCGTGTACTTCCCCTCACACTGATACGCAAACCGATAAAGAATGAATTCATTCGTTCATTCCTGTATTACGTACCCTATGTTACACTATCTGTGATGACGTTCCCCGCCATCATCAGTGTGACCCAGTCACCCGTTGCAGGATTTGTTGCCTTTGTAGTCAGTATCGTCGCCTCACTGTTAGGTGCCAAGTTATTTTCTGTGGCATGCATCAGCTGCATCACAGTGCTGATATTAGAGTATATCATCATATAGGGACAAAAAAAAAGCAGGTGACTTTCATCACCTGCTAAAAAGATAGGAAGGTTGATTATAACACCTCTATCTGTTTTATATTTTTTTCTTGCTTTGTCTTTTTCGACATGGAAATGGTAAGAATTCCCTTTTCAACTTTTGCAGTGATAGACTCTTTGTCCACATTCTCAGGAATCTCAAACGTCTCCTCAAAGGCATCCGTTTTTATTTGATGAGTAATGTAGTTGGTCTTATCTTCCGTCTCCTCCTTTTTGTTGGCCTTCACATGCAAAATGCCATTGTCTAAGAAGACATTCACGTTCTCTTTGTCCATACCAGGGACACTCATCATAATCTTATACATATTATCATCCTCTGCAATGTTCAACTGCATCTGATGATTGTAATAATAATCACACTCATTTTTTGATTTGGAATCGCCACATTGACCAGCGTTACCAATCTGTTTATTCGAATGAACTGGGTAGCCGCTCTTCATATCGAATGGATGAGTGTACAAAAACATTGGCATACCAAAGTTAACTCCAAACACATTGTCCCAGAATGGACGAGTGAACATTTCTGAATTTCTAAGATCTAACATAATCGTATCCTCCAATAATTATAATTTTTAAGTTGTTGTAATTTTAAGTTGTTGCCTTGCGGTAACACTTAGAGTATATCAAAATGTGTGCTAACCCTATTTTTTAAATAAAATTAAGACAATTTGACATGTTTGTGCAAATTTTGCATGACGTTTTGTCTTGTTTGTGTGCAAAAGCTGGTATAAGTAACCCCAAGTCGATGCTCTTGGCTAAGTAATGGAATAATACCATTGTAGGGCAGATGATGCCGTTTCGCCCCATCAGGGCAACTCTTTACAAAGTCCAGGGCAACGCTCTGGTATGAATGTAGATATAACAACCGGCACGGAGGAATACGATAGAGAATGAAAGGATGCAATTATCATAGCAAAAAAAAAATAGAGCCGTCGGGAAACCCAACGACTCTATTTGGTTTATGGAAGTTTTAAATATTAAGCTTTTCCGTCGCTACCAAGAACGTTGATGATCTTGTGCATGTACATCTTCTTCATGTTCTCGCGAGCTGGCTTCAAATATTGACGAGGATCGAAGTGGCTAGGGTTCTCATCGAAATATTTACGGATAGCAGCCGTCATAGCCAAACGAGAGTCAGAGTCGATGTTGATCTTACATACAGCGCTCTTAGAAGCCTCACGCAATTGCTCTTCAGGAATACCAACAGCATCTGGCAATTTACCACCGTGAGCGTTGATAGTATCAACTTCCTCTTGAGGAACTGAAGAAGAACCGTGAAGAACGATAGGGAAACCAGGCAATTTTTGCTCGATAGCGTGAAGAACGTCGAATGCCAATGGAGGAGGAACCAATTTACCAGTCTTAGGGTCACGAGTACATTGTTCTGGTTTGAACTTGTAAGCACCGTGAGAAGTACCGATTGAGATAGCCAATGAATCGCAACCTGTACGAGTAGCGAAGTCGATTACCTCTTCTGGTTTAGTGTAGTGAGATTCCTCAGCTTGAACCTCATCCTCAACACCTGCCAATACACCCAACTCAGCCTCAACAGTTACATCATATTTGTGAGCGTATTCAACAACTTTCTTAGTCAAAGCGATATTGTCCTCATAAGGCAATGAAGAACCATCGATCATAACTGAAGAGAAACCGTTGTCGATACAATCCTTGCAAAGTTCGAAGCTATCACCGTGATCCAAGTGAAGAACGATTTGTGGATTAGCCATACCTAATTCCTTAGCGTACTCAACAGCACCTTGTGCCATGTAACGCAAGATAGTACCGTTAGCATAGTTTCTTGCACCTTTAGAAACCTGCATGATAACAGGTGACTTAGTTTCTACTGCTGCTTGAACGATAGCTTGCATTTGCTCCATAGTGTTGAAGTTGAATGCAGGGATTGCATATCCTCCCTTGACTGCTTTAGCAAACATATCTCTTGTGTTTACCAAGCCTAGATCTTTGTAATTAACCATTCTACTTATTATTTAATAAATTAAAAATTCTCTTTTGAGGTTACAAAGATATAAAAAAATTTATGACATATACTTCTTTGTCCTCTTAAAAAACATAAAGATAAGTATGGCCGATGCAAGATATAACTCAACGACATAACCTATCCACACGCCTACCGCTCCCATCCCCTTGTATATGCCAAAATAATAGGCTACACACAAGCACACCACCACATAACATACGAAGGCTGTCACCATCGGTGTGATAACATCCGCCAATCCTCTCAAGGCACCAATCGTAACAGTTTGCAGTCCGTCGCCGATCTGATAGATACCCACCATCATAATCAATGTCGATGCCAGTTCAATCACCTCCGGATCATTTGTAAAGAACGAGGCTATCTGCGTTTTGAAAATCAACATCAGAATGGAACATGCACCCATAAACGCCAGACTCAAATGCATGGAAGCAATACCCGCTTTACGCATGGAAGCAAAATCCTTCATGCCTATCTGATGACTAACCCGTATGGTGGTGGCGGCAGCGATTCCACAACTAATCATCCACGTCACCGCCGATATGTTAATCGCTATATGATGACTTGCCAAAGCAACCTCTCCACACCAACCAACGAACATAACCGCTATATTCATTCCAGTGGTCTCCAACAACATCTGAAGTCCTATCGGAGCACTAATCTTCAATAGCTGATTCAATATCTTTTTTGAAAAGTGATTCCGTTTGAAAAACAAAAAATATTTTGAATAGGGTGCCCTCTTGTAAACAATAATTACAAAGGCAATGGACATAAGAATCCTCGAAATAAGCGTTGCATACGCAGCTCCTGCCACTCCGAATCTAGGACATCCCCACACTCCAAATATCATCACATAGTTGAGAAGAATATTCAACGCATTGCCCACAATCGTGATAACCATGGCATAATGTGTGTTGCCACAGCCCTCCATAAACTGTTTGAAAGCTTGAAACAAAAGTACAAACGGCAAGGAGGCAAGAAGAATTTTATAATAAGTAGTGGCAAGTGGCCATACATCATCCGGCTGACCTAGTCGATCCAAGAAGAAAGAGACGGCAAGCATTGCACAGCCTACAAGGATGGTCACTATAAGATTGAACAAAATTGAGTTCTGAAACAGCTCCGCTGCCTTGCGATGATGTCCTGCGGCGAACTCACGACCGATCAGAGGCGTGGAACCAAAAGAAAGGCCTAAAGAGCAAGCAAACCCAATAAAAAAAGCAGCTCCTCCAAAAGAGGCTGCTGCCAACTCTGTGGTTCCCAAATGACCTACCATAATGGTGTCGGCCAACTGAACTGTTCCTTGACCCAATTGAGCTAACATGACAGGAAAGGCAATTTTCAAATTTCTTCGATAAAAGGGGATATAAGAACGAAAATAGTCGATTAAAAATGTCATGCCTGCTGATGTTTTTTGCAAAGTTACGACCTTTCCAATGGAAAATCAAGCCCTTCTATGAAAAAAACTATGATTTTTGCTTGCTTTTGTGGATATAATTTGTAATTTTGCCCCTTGTAAGTTATAAAAACACAGACATATTGTTATGAACAAATATATAATAGAGGTTGTTAAGGTACTAGTCTCTTTCTTATTTATTGTAGGGTTAACCGCCTGTAAGAAGGAAGAAAAGATGGAGGTCTCAGGCACATTTGTGAAGACCATCCGATACGACTATGACAAGTATATAAATAATTTGGAACTCAACGAAGACAACGAAGAGCTTGTGATGACATACGATTTCGATATGGACAAAGGGGAAGGTATGATGATTCGAAAAGGATTGAGTCTTTGCAACTGTACCGCAAAACCAGTATCAAAAGTTACCGTTGAAAAAAATAAAATAACAATAGAAAATGTATTTCCAGAAAATGGTGGAACATGCAACAATTTTTTTGACGTATACACAAAAATAAAGGGTGTACAAAAGCAAAAATATCGCATTGAAATCATAGAAGGACAATTTGGCTATTATGCATTTGACATAGACTTGTCAAAAGAAACAGAGGGTAAATATTATTATTAACAAATAACTTAAAAAATTCATTATGAAGTATTTCAAGTCATGTATTACGACCAACTACGCTAATTTCTCTGGTCGTGCACGCCGCAAAGAATTCTGGCATTTCGCTCTTATCAATTTTATTATTTGTTTACCATTAGGCATCATAGTCAATATACTTCAACGTACTGGAGAGCCAGGCGGTTCTTTTATGTTAGCTGCAATAATAATTTTGATTATCGCTTTAGCTTTAGTTATACCAAGTTTGGCTGTAGGCGTACGCCGTCTACATGACATCAACAAATCTGGTTGGTGGATGCTAATCAATCTTGTTCCTTATGTTGGTTCATTTATATTATTGTACTTTTATGCTAAGGCAGGAGACAAAGGAGAGAACCAATATGGTCCAGACCCAAAAGCTTTGGATAATGAAGAATAATTAACGTTCACAAACGATAAAAAGAGAAAGGAATAGGCAGGTTTTGCGTATTCCTTTTTTTTATGACAACAAAAACCATTTTTTATGAATTACATTATTTCATGTCTCACCACTAATTACGCCAGGTTTTCTGGCCGTGCTCGTCGCAAGGAGTTTTGGATGTATCAACTTTTCAATATACCCTTTTTTATTATTATATTCATATTAAGCAAAACGATAACGGATCCTACTCTTTCATTCATTCTTACGATTATACCTTTGGCTTTCATTCTACCATTTTTGTCCGTAACAGTACGTCGCTTACACGACATCAACAAAGATGGCTTTTGGGTTATAATCGCCGTACCGATTTACTTAAATGAGTTACTTAAAATCATGCATTGGCCTGGTTCCTTAGTCATGTCGATTATATCAGGATTAGGTTCAATCATACTAATTATCATGATGTGTAAGACGGGAAATGTGGGAGAAAACAAATACGGTCCTGATCCAAAAGAGCTAGACACAGAGGAATAAAGAATGAATCACAAAACCCGTCATGATACAGGAAAAGGGTGGTTTAAAATCTATAGATTTCAAACCACCCTTTTTTTATGTCATTTCTTATTTCAATCATCAAATCATCATTTCTCTTCTTTCGTCAATTTCAAAACGATATTACCATCCTCTACCACAACATTCGTTGTTCTTTCTGTCACAAGTTCCATCTTCCAATTTCCCCTGCTCCAACGTGAAGAGTCGAAGGTGTCAAAATCATCCGTCCAGCGCTCCGTAAACGAATCTGTATCTGCATCATAATCATATACCTTAACATAGTCTATGTATTGTGCTATCGGAATGTTCTTTTGATCAAATTGACCTACCCATCCCACACTGGAACTTGCCCACAAATTAAATCGAAGACTTTGAGCCTCAACCAAATTTTCCACCTGCTTATAGGTCATGTCACTCATGAGCAACGTCGCTCTCTGCACCACACCATCTAGATACCATGTCACTCCATCTGGTTTCCACTCTATCGTATAGACATGATAATCGCTATTTACAGGGGATGAGAGAGTATGCATCTTCTCTGAAGTCACCTTAGCAGTCAATTCTCCTGTAATGATATTCGACTGAAAAGCGGAAGGATACTTTCCAATCACCTCTATGTCAATCTCATTCCAAATCTTACCATTTCCCATATATGAGTCATTGTAATAAAGGAACATCGAACTAATACATCCCGGAGCATAAGCCATCTTCATCCTTGCTTCAAAACGACCATACTTAAACGTCTCCTTTGTGTAAAGTTCTGCTCCAAAATATTTAAAATCATCATTCGTGAAATTATCATCTGGGTTCTGAGGTATGGAATCATTCTGTTCATCCTTTGGAGGTGCAGGCAATTTGTCATCCTCCTCGTCTTCCTTAGAACAAGACAACACAGTTGCCACAAGTCCTAAACATAAAAAATAATGCAAAAATTTCATACAGTATGTTTTTAATAATTATTACTACAAAAATAGAAAGATTTAGATGTGTACCGTAACTTATTTCATGGATTTTTCGATTAAATTCGGGTAGAAAAGTCTCATTTGAACCATCTATTCAAAAAAAAGGCGACCTTCACTAAGATCGCCTTTAATTATCATTCAAAAAGAAGTCTTATTCTTTTATGATTCTTCGTGTCACACTGTTTTTGTTGTTCTGGATTCGTACCACATAGATACCCTTAGCTAAGTCGGATACATTAATACCGCTCTTTAGTTGCTGACAAGTAAAGTTACCTGTTTTGACAACTGTGCCCAACAAATTCACAAACTCTACTGTTACATTACCAGTGAAGTCGCTATTTGAGAGTTCGATATAAAGAACATCTTTACAAGGGTTAGGATATGATGTGCAGATCTCTGATTGAATGTCTGGAGAAGAAACTCCATTACCTAATATGGCTTTAACCACCGTACGAGCACATCCCGAACCCGTTGTAACCTGCCAATTAGCAATTGCAGGGAATCCTTTGGTTTGATTGCCAGAACCAGTGAAAGTAAGAGGATCTCCTTGGTGAGCAAATGATGAATAGTCAGAGATATTCTCATAATATGCGATAGCGAATGCCGAGCACTTACAAGTAAGAGAGTAGGAACCTTCTTTGTCAATCTCTATTGGATTGCTGAAAGTTACAGTGACGAACTTATTTCCAGAAGATACTTGGAAAGCATCAGAGGTGAAACTCTTTTTCTTTCCACCCGTCTCCAACTCAGCCGTTACAGTCTGGCTTCCTGTGTTATATGGAGAACCTAAGATATAAAGAGAGATAGAAGTGATGGTGCATGGCTTGTTGGCCGTGAATTTTGCTGCGATATCACCCCAGTTGACTCCCGTTCCAGAGAATGTTTTCTCTGTTGGACCAACAACAATGTTCATCTCTCCAGCATCTTGTACATAAAAATTCTTATCAGCTGTGATAGTGGTAGTATAGGTACTTCCAGTTGCTAAAGGAGTTCCACCTTCCATCACATCATACCATTCATAATCACCTTCCTCCTCAACTTTCATTGTCACTTTACCCGTTGCATCTGAAACAGCATCAGGAATGTTAGGCAACAAAGATGTAACGTGAACAGGAAGCTCTATAGCATCACAATTGGCAGCTGAAACCTCACATAAATATTCACCACCTTTAGTGAATGTGTAAGATGATGAAGTAGCATTCTTCAATTCTTCTCCATCTTTGTACCATTGATATGTAACAGGAATATCACCATAATCAAAATCTATTGAAGCTATAGATGGATTACAAAGTTCTATATCAGGTTCATAGTCATACGTAGGAAGAGCAGCGATAACAGTAACTGTTGCGCTAGTAGTCCATACACCAGCTGAATCTATTTCGCATTTATACTCTCCTGGAGTAGATACATTAAGTGTTGATGCGGCAGCAGATGATTCTATCTTTTTATCATCCAAATACCATGTAAAGATCTTTTTGCCATCAGCAGGCACCTTAGAATCCAATCCGATGGAACGCATTCCACAAAGAGATCTCGTTCCGCTCAAATCAGGTGTAGGGTGTCCGAACTTGTTGACATTGACAGGGTTGATGATGGAGTTGATATAACCCAATGCACCAACCAATCCGGCGTTGTAGTCGATACCACCTTCTGAATAGGTGTAATCAGCACCAGGAACATCGTTATAGCTACCATCCAAATTACCACCGACAAGATAACCCAACTGACTATATTGAGATTTGATGGAAACGCCTGTCTCCTTATCAGTATCTTCTCCATAGAAGTTTCTGTGGTGAACATACTTAGGTGATTTGCTTCCGAAACCAGTGATGTAAGAGAGGTTACCTGAGTTCTTACCCATAATATATTCTATGGTGTACAAAGAATATTGGTTGATTGAAGACATTTCGCCCTTCAACTTATTATACAAACCATACACAAATGCTTGGTTGGCAGGGAAACGAAGGATACCCCATGCACCTTTTTGCTTGTTCAGCATATAACCTGATGTTGGCTTGTACATTTGATTAACGTAAAAGTCCATCACCTTCATGGCTTTTTCACCATACGATGAAGCGGAGCCGAAAGAAGCCATTAGGTAGGCAGCCAAATCATCCGTATTGTTGTAACAAAGAGAATAGTTGTAGTTATAGTCTTTCTCTTCATTCATCCATGTACTGTTCTTCTCTGCTTCTGTCAAATATTTTTTATCACCAGTCGTACGATACAACTCAGCATTGAAAATCACAATATCCGTTATGAATTTAGGTTTTGAACCATAAAAACCACCAGCAGACGAGTTTCCTTGTGCCGTACCATTCACAAACTCATAAGCCACCAATGCTTTATCAAGACATTGTTTTGCGTAATCCGGATCAAACGGTTTATAGAGACGTGCCATAGCAGCAAGGGCAGAACCACATAGAGCCGCCATAGAAGTCACATTTCCAGAGGCTTTAGAAACAGGTCTGGAACCACCAGCCTCACCACCTTCGTTGTTAGGTAACGTAGCCATCACTGAAGCTGTCACCCAATGTTTGTGATCCAAATCACCATCACCCACCTGATAATAGAAGACAGAACTGCTTCTTACACATTTCATCAGATAATCGGTAGCATACTTCACCTCATCCAAGATGTCGGGAATACCATTAGGAGCACCTTTCTTGCCCTCCCATGTGTAGTCACCCGATGAAATGTATCCTTTATAATCGAATGAGTAATAATCATCATATCCTTCTGGGAACTCGGAATATCCCAATAGCAACATATAGGCAGAGTAAAACTCCGTCTGTCCAAATTTCACATGGTCACCACAATCAAACCATCCACCCGTCAAATCATAATCGCCATCTGCATCTTTCACAAAGGATTGTCCCTTTTTGAAATTGCCAAGATATGATTGCAGCGCATTGGGAACACCTGTTGGCTCATGTTCTGCCAACAACCAGTTAGGTCCCACTCCGGAACGTTGTGCACCGTAAAAACGAGTTGTCATCCACAATGCCTTTTGATACTGTTCCTTGTCAAAAGAGAGTGAGTTCTGAGCAACTGCCCCCAATGTGGAGGAGAAAACCATCGTTGCTCCTAATATGTACTTAATAACTTTGTTCATGTTCATGTTTACGCCTATTATATGTTTTAAAATTAAATACTTAACAATTAAAATCCTGTCTACTAATTTATTTATGGTGAGTTCTTTACACGAAACGAATATAAAACCCACCCTATATTATGGAAATGCTAATATAGGGAAAAAATGGATATGTCAAAGAGATTTTACCTAATTTTTACTTCTCCACAGGAATCTTTGCTATACGTCTTTCATGTCTACCTCCCTCAAAATCAGTTGTTAGGAAAGCTTCCACGATTTCCAACGCTTTCTCTTTGGAGATGAAACGTGCAGGGATTCCCACTACATTTGCATTGTTATGTTGTCTTCCCAACTTAGCGATTTCAACTTCCCATGAAAGAGCTGCACGGATGCCCTGATGCTTGTTGCAGGTCATACTAATACCGTTACCTGTTCCACAAATAGCGATACCGAAATCACATTCTCCCGCCTCTATGGAGAGTGCCATAGGATGCGCATAATCTGGATAGTCACAGCTATCCGTCGTATTGGTTCCAAAATTACGGAAAGCTTGCACTTTACTACCTAACTGTTCGATAATGTAATTTTTCACTTCCACACCCGCATGGTCATTGCAAATGCCTACTACTAATTCGTTTAGTGGTTTCATATTCTATTTATTATTAACATACTAATTTTTAAACCAATGAGTTGACACACCTTATTCTGTTGGCACATCCTCCTCGATGACTAGGTTGTCGATGATAAAGTCTCTTCTTTGAGGAGTGTTTTTACCACGATAAAACTCCAGCAACTCTGTAAAGGCATCTTCCTTACGCAGAATCACCTGGTCGAGACGTATATCATCTCCAATAAAAAACTTGAACTCCTCTGGATCTATCTCTCCCAAACCTTTGAATCGAGTAATCTCAGCCTTCGGTCCAATTGTTTTAATGGCATTCACACGTTCTTCATCCGTATAACAATAGAACGTCTGTTTCTTGTCTCTCACACGGAACAACGGTGTCTGAAGGATATAAACATGTCCTTGTCTCACCAAATCAGGGAAGAATTGCAGGAAGAAGGTGAGCAACAACAAACGGATGTGCATACCATCATCATCCGCATCGGTAGCAATAATCACTTTATTATAGCGAAGTCCCTCCATGCCCTCTTCAATGTTCAAGGCTGCCTGAAGTAGGTTGTACTCCTCATTTTTGTATACGATCTCGCGTGTGGATCCCCAACTGTTCGGAGTCTTTCCTCGAAGACTGAATACTGCTTGATAAGCAACATCACGACACTTGGTGATGGATCCTGATGCTGAAAGTCCCTCCGTGATGAAGATAGACGATTGTGCTTGTCCCTCTCCCTTCACATCGTTATAATGAATTCGACAATCTCTTAGTTTCTTATTGCAAAGGCTAACCTTTTTAGCGCGCTCGCGAGCCGCTTTTGTCACACCAGCGATGGCCTTACGCTCTTTCTCTGCCTCTTGTATCTTTTGAAGTAGGATATCAACTGTTTCTTGGTTCTTGTGCAAATAGTTATCCAACTCCTTTTTAACGAAGTCGTTAATAAACTTATTGACGGAGATGGTTCCCTCCAAATCCATATCTTTGGAGCCCAACTTAGTCTTAGTCTGACTCTCGAATACTGGTTCCTGAACGTTGATTGTGATGGCTGCGACGATTCCCTGTCGGATGTCGGCCAATTCCATATTTTTATTGTAAAACTCCTTAATGGTCTTGCCCAATGCTTCACGAAAAGCAGACTGATGCGTACCTCCCTGTGTGGTGTATTGTCCGTTGACAAAGGAGTAATAATCTTCTCCATACTGCTGACAATGGGTGAAAGCAATCTCGATATCCTCCCCTTTCAGGTGAATAATTGGATACAAAGCATCTTCGATCATTCTTTCAGACAAAAGGTCACGCAGACCATTCTTAGAATGGATCTTCTTTCCATTGAAATAAAGTGTCAGTCCAGTATTTAGATATGCATAGTTACGAAGCATGGTTTCGATAAACTCCTCGTTATATTTATAACCGACGAAAAGCTTATATTTGGGATCATCATCCGGACGGAAGTAGACAAGCGTACCATTCGGTTCGTCAGTATCCACCAAACCAGAGTCACTCACCAATACACCTCTTGAGAAGATAGCCGTTCTCACCTTTCCTTCACGGAAACTCTGAACACGAAATTCAGAAGAAAGAGCATTGACCGCTTTCGTACCGACACCATTCAAACCAACAGATTTCTTAAACACCTTGCTATCGTATTTACCACCCGTGTTCATCATAGAAACAGCATCAATCATCTTTCCTTGTGGAATACCACGACCATAGTCGCGCACGGTGATTGCGCCATTCTCCAACTTGATGTCGATTTGCTTGCCGGCATTCATACGGAACTCATCGATACTATTATCAAGCACCTCTTTTAAAAGCACATATATACCATCGTCAAAATGAGATCCGTCTCCTAACTTTCCAATGTACATACCTGGTCGAAGTCGAACATGCTCCAACCCCTCCAAATGTTTGATACTATCGTCATCGTAGTTCCCAATCTGGGAATTCTCTATTGCGAAATCCAAATCTGCCATATATACACTTTTTGGCAAAGATACAATTTTTTGGTGGATTATAGTTAACTATTTGAGTGACTTTTACAGATTAGCAAAACTACCAAAAATGAAGAGGATCAGAAACAGCAAAACAATGAACCTTACAACGGTTTTACAGATATTCAAAAATCCCTTCCCTGTGCATGACAATCGTCTCTCCTTTCGCAAACATTTTATTTCTTCAATCGGAAGCACATCCTTCACAGAGCCCCCAAATGTCTTATGAACAAATAAGGTAAGAAGAAAGATGATGACAAGGTTTAATGAAACAGAATGCGTGACCCCATGTTGCACCTCTCCATCTATAACAAAACTATAATAACAAACAGGGAACCCAATGTTAATACCATACGGGAGTGGTTGCCAATACGGGATGTGGAGTATGCCACCAAACTTATTGTTTATCAGAATCGACAAAAACATATAACTGACAAACGTAAAGACATATAGTATAACAAACCTTCTCATTTCCAATCTCTATTTAGGTGGGTTCTACAAAATCATTTCGTGGAATGATTATTTAAACAGTGAATTTATAGGGCTCACTTTAATTATTTCGCCAAAAATAGTATTTATTTCGCCAAAAATTATACCTTTGTCAGACTATGTTTATATAATTTAGTGGCAAGCAAGATCGGATGAGCTTTCAATTTAGTAAAAATATGAAAAGATGGGTACTTCTGTTCCCTTTGTTCTTCTTTATCCATGCGTATGGAGAAGAGGAGTTCTCTTCGTATTTTATCGACTATGTAGATCATGGGAAAAAAGCCACTGTTGGTGTCGTTTGCATCGACTCTTTTGCGCTGAACAACAAAGAGACCAGTTGCGAGGTGACGTTTTACAAAACATCACAGAAAAGTGTCGAACGAAAACTACTTTTCCAAAAAAAAGGTGGGTGGCGAACTACATCGAAAGATCTTGGTCCTAAGATGAACGAACAAGACCAAGTATTTGTGGATTTCATCAATCTGTTTTCTTCCAACAAGGAATTCCAATTCAATCACATCATTTTCCCTCTTCCCATAACGGTTAAGGAATCGGATGGAGCATCAAAGAAGAAACTTGTCATGCCGCGCGATTGGGAGATGCTGAACTATTCCCAATTATGCAATATGCTTTATGCCATTCAATCGGGACGAGAAGGGAACAATCGTAAAATATACATCTACCAACGTGGAGTGCTTCAAGCCTTCTACAACTTCATCTACATCAACAAGAATTGGTATTTGATTGAGATGGAGACTTACTAATCCTTTAGTGACAACCATTCATTGTCTCCACCGGACAACAGACAAGCTGCATCATTTCAGCCATCCCTCTTTGCGATACCAATCAATGCATTCTTTCATACCTCTTTCCAAAGGATAATCAGCCTTGAAACCAAGGTCATTCTTCAACGGTTCTATATCGCATTTCCAGTTCTTAGCCACTAAGATATTGTATTTATCAATGTTGAGTGTTGGGGTTACACCCATCCAACCTCCTACTTTATCAAAGGCATAGCACACGCCCTTGGCAAGGAATTCAGGTATCTTCAGCGTGAGTGCCTTTACACCCAACAATCTTTTACAAAGTGCCGCATAATCGTCGGAAGTCCACACATCCCCATCTGCCACAAAATAGGCTTTGCCAAAGGCTTTTTTCTCAATGGCAAGGAAGATGGTCTTCACCAAGTCTTTCACATAAATGAAGGTGATGTATTGTGGGTCATAACCAATACCAGGATTTAGATGGTTGGAAAGGGTTTGGAGCATAACAAAATAATCCTTCTCCTTCGGACCATAGACACCTGTCGGACGAAGAATCGTATAAGGGAACTTCTCCACGTCAAGAGAGCGTAAGAAGTTTTCCGACTTCAATTTGCTCTTTCCATAATAGGTGTTGGGCGTTGGTGTATCATCCAGCTTAATCTCTTTCAATGTTACCTTATCACCATCACCAAAGGCGGAGAGACTACTCATATAAACAAAATGATCGGGCACCATCTCAGTCTCTATGAGGGCATTCACAAGATTTTGTGTGTATTGAAAATTGACAACATCAAAATCTGTCTTCTGCTTGCACTTGGTCAACCCCATCGTATGAACGACATAATCCCACTTACCAATGGATTCCTTTTGTTGAAGGAAAAGCGCTTTCAGTTTCTCCTTATCAGCATAAGGAAGGTCTATAAAATTAGGATTCAATCCTTTTAGATTATCTTTGCTACTGGATGAACGCATGGCAGCCCATACTTCGAAACCTCTGTTGAGGGCCTCTTCCACAACAAAACTACCAATAAAGCCATTGGCACCCGTGATAAGTATTTTCATGTATATAATTGTTATTGATTATGTTTGTAAAAGTATAAAATTTATCCTTTCTGAAAGAAAAAAATAGATGACGATCTATTTGATAGCCAAATAGAAGGTACACGTCTGCATGGTGAACTTTTTAATTTCCACCGAAGAAAATCCACAACTGAGCAGCAGCTGACGCATTCTCTCCCCTTGAGGGAAAGCAGCAATCGAATTAGGTAAATAATCGTATGCCAACTGGTCCTTGGATTTTATCTTAGCAAGAATCGGAATACAAAGTTTCGTATAGAGTTTATACCCAATTTTAAAGAACCAATTTTCAGGTTCAGTCATTTCGAGAATAGCCACCACACCTCCTTGACGAAGCACACGGCAGATCTCACTCAATCCTTTGCTGAGACTGGAGAAGTTACGAACACCGAAAGCCACAGTGACAGCATCGAAAGAGTCGGATGGCAAGGAGAGTTCCGTCGCATCCTCATATTGAAAGGAGATTTTATCGGATAGGCCCAATCGTTGTACCTTTTCACGACCCACATTCATCATTCCTTCAGAGATATCAACGCCCAACAAGTAATCAGGATTTAATGAGAGTCCTGCCACGATAGCAAAATCCCCCGTACCCGTAGCCACATCCAAGATTCGTTTGGGAGAGAAGGAGGCCAATCGTTCTATTGCCTTACGTCTCCATCGACGGTCCTGTCCCAATGACATCAAGTGATTCATCGGGTCGTAAGCACCAGCAATGCGGTCAAACATTTTAGAAATCTGTTCTTTTTTACTCTCTTGGGAGTCGTAAGGAAGTACCTCCTCGCACTTGAATTCTGACATAAATATTTTAAATCAACTAAAGGGATTTCATCGAAAACAAAAAATCACCTTTTGTAATACATATAGGTGGGTTCAAGAAGAGCACACCATTAATAATCATGGGATAAAAAAGGCTTTTCCCTCACCGCAAAGTTACTAAATTGGAGTCTGTCTGACAAGCGTGCAAAGGCAAAATGTTGCGAAATGTTATCGTTAGTCATACAGATTTAGTATATTTGCACGGTTAAATATAAGATGGGCATGAATCAAGAGATACAAGAGATACTGAAGCACGAAGCAGAGGCAGTGTTGAACATCCCGGTAACGGATCAGTTTGAGAAGGCAATCGATATGATTGTCGAGCAAGTGCATAAGAAGAAAGGCAAGTTGGTGACCAGTGGCATGGGCAAGGCAGGTCAGATTGCATTAAACATTGCCACAACATTTAGTTCCACCGGAACACCATCCGTATTTTTACATCCAAGTGAGGCGCAACATGGCGACCTTGGATTAATCCAACCCAATGACATCATGCTATTGATATCCAATTCAGGCAAAACAAGAGAGATTGTTGAGTTGGTTTCCTTAGCAAGAGGATTATACCCTTCCATTAAATTCATTGTCATCACAGGAAACGCAGACAGTCTACTGGCTGTAGAAGCCGATGCCTTGCTATACACAGGCAACCCTAAAGAGGTGTGTACGTTGGGCTTGACACCAACCACCTCCACGACGATTATGACCGTGATAGGTGACATTCTCGTAGTTAGTACAATGAAGAAAATCAACTTCACCAATGAAGAGTACGCAAAACGCCATCATGGAGGGTACTTGGGAGAAAAATCACGAGAGCAGAGCAAAAAAGTATAGAAAAATTTTGGATATGTGATTTTTTGCACTACCTTTGCACCGCATTTGAGAAATTTCGATTGATCAATGCAAAAACAGGCTGGCCTCTTCGTCTATCGGCTAGGACAAGAGATTTTCATTCTCTAAAGAGGGGTTCGATTC
This sequence comes from Paludibacteraceae bacterium, assembly GCA_017551675.1. GTDB lineage: Bacteria > Bacteroidota > Bacteroidia > Bacteroidales > Paludibacteraceae > UBA1181. Next base: position 26,212 of record JAFZLC010000057.1, read on the forward strand.
CCCTAGAGGCTACTAATAAAAAATAAATAAAGAAATAAAGTAAAAAGATGGCAAATCACAAATCATCAATCAAGAGAATCAGACAAACTGAGAAGAGAAGATTGCAAAATAGATATTATGCTAAGACTGCTCGTAACGCAGTTCGCGATTTGCGTGCTACAAACGATAAGAAAGCAGCTGAAGAGGCATATCCAAAAGTATCTTCTATGTTGGATAAATTGGTTAAGACTCACGTTATTCATAAAAACAAAGCTTCTAACTTGAAGTCTAAGTTGGCTAAGATGATTAACAAACTTTAATCAGTTTAGTTATATCGAATAGAAAGTTCCATAATTTATGGAACTTTTTTTTTATTTGCTTGTTTATTCTCTACCTTCTATGTATTTTTGTCCAACACAAACTTGATAAATCAAATGTTTATGAAAAATTTTTTCAATAAGTTACTATTGATACTGACTTCTCTAATAGGCGGAGGAGCTTGCACGACAATCATCAACGAACCAGATGAATATGGATGTCCACACGCAGACTATATCATACGCGGAAATGTTATGGAAGAAGGCACACAAAAGCCTATCGAGGGAGCTCGCGTCATCATAGACCGAGCTCCAATGTATCTAAATCATGATTATGACACTCTATACACCAATAAAGATGGCGTGTTTACCGAAATATGGTCCACCAACTGCGGTACATGCGAAGAAATCACGGTGAACACAACCCAAACAGGTTATGTGCCTAATGACACTGTCATCTCATTACGTGACGTGGATTATATTGAAAAAAGAGGTTCTGGTACATGGCACGAAGGAAGAAAAGAGAAAGACGTCACGATAGAGCTAAAGAAGAAACAATAATCTTCTATACAACAGGTGGTTATAACCTGCATTGAATTTTGATATACGTCAATAAATAATAGTAGGGAAATAAAAAAGATTAACTTTCCTCATCAAGTAATGTAACTATTTCTTATATTTGAGATACATATAATGCAATATATTGGTGAGATATAAAAACGCATTATTGCAACAGTGACAGATTCCAAGTTTTTACATTAAAAAGATGAGTGAGATATTTAAGTTGTCGTATTATGCACTTGCAGTGTCATTATTTTTACTAGCGATAGTATTTTTATTTGTTCCCCTTCCAAAGCATGAAGGAATACGTAATTTTCGCATATCACTGAGAGTTTTGTCGTTTTCCTATCTATTTTTGGGGGCTTACTGCATCATCAAGTCCAACTATCCAATTCAGTTGATTAGCTTTCCCTTCTTAATTGCCTCTATCTTTCAGGCACATCTGTTGGGAATGTCACACATCAACATGGTGAACCCAAAGATTATAAATCGAACCTATATAATACGAAAATTCACCCCTGTATTTGCCTTTATCGGATTGTACATTATTATTCGTTGTTTTGAATCTCACATACCTGTCTATTATGACAATTTGTTCTTTTCTCTATCAGAAAATGGTCATTTCCATTGGGAAGTCCTACTGAGAATGGCTGGATTGATCTATTTCGTCGTCATATCTTATCAATATATTGTTCAATACTTCCGAGAGGAACGTGAGTGTAGGAACCGATTAAGTGAATACTCTGCAGACGAGAACTTATTTAAAGGATTGTTTTTCATTCATCTCTCTTTCTGGTTTGTGATAGGCATTGCCACCACAGCTGTTCTAATTACATTTTGTCTAGATATATGTTTCTGTACGATTCTCAATTTCTTGATGTTGACGTTGTATATAGTGGTCGGAATACTCTATATGCAATACCCAAAAATCTTCTATAGCATCTATGAATCAGGCGAGGTGGAATTAAATCACAACGAGAAAACCGTAAACAATGCTGAAACGAACGAATGGGGAAAATGGAAGAAAGACATTATCTCTTCCCATATTTATCGTAAAGAGGGGATTACAATTTATCAAATAAGTCAGGAGCTATCCATGGAGAGAAAACAACTCTCCTACTTCATCAACACAAAAGAGAAATGTAATTTCAACACGTTCATCAACAAACTTCGAATAGAAGACGCACAACAAATGGTTATCGAACACCCAGAATATTCATTCTTTGAAATTGCATTGCTTGTGGGTTATACCGACCAAGCAAACTTCAGCAGGAAATTTAAAGAGACAACGGGTGTCTCTCCTTCAGAATACAAGAAAAGTGTACAAAAAGAGTCGAAATAGATTCTATCTTTCACGAAGCAATGTGAAATGACCCGTATATTGAACGTCCTTGTCTCCAACGGCACTCGAAGATAATGACCTCTAAAACTCGATGTCGATGTCATATCTTCATCTAAGTAGAAATTGCAATCTGAAATGATTTCCAAATCGTCTATTACTTGTGTCCTGTTGTTCTGGAAGATAATCATGGAATCCTATATGTTCCACTAATCTCCCCATTCGGAGTCATCGCTGTAATTTACACGATTAATTATGAACAATTACGAATGTAAAATTATATCAACAAGTTCTTGTGAGTTTTGTTTAATTAAATTTGTGGGGTGAAATTAATTCGACAAACAGATATTTTTTCGATGAAATGGGATTTTTTCTTTTTGATATGTTTTGTATTTCCCTACAAAAGTTGTCGTTTTTTTCTCAATTATCTTAAATCGACAATATCATTTTTCCCCTTTATACACCCAATTGATATAAACATCACCTAGGGTGTTGTCCCTTGCTATATCTGTTCAAGCGTTTCAGGTCTAAAGTATCAATATCAGAATCTGTGCCGTTAAGATACGAAGGAACATGGAAAGTGGGTAAACCGTCGCATAAGCTGTAGATTGTGCTTGTACGGGAGCTATGGAATTGGCATATTCCAAGGCAGGTGGATTGGTGGTGACACCTGAAAGGAATCCACATATCTTAAGGTAGTTAAACTTCATCAAGCGTGCTATTACAGCTACAATGACAGCTGGTATGAATGTTATGGCCATACCATACAACATCCATGTATATCCTCCATTGGAGAATGTCTCCACGAAGTTGGTTCCAGACGAGAGTCCGACACTTCCCAAAAAGAGGATGATTCCCAACTCCTTGAAAATGGCGTTGGCTCCTGGTGCCATATAAAAATCGATGTTAAAGAGACGTCCTTTATGTCCCAAAAGCAATGCGACAATCAACGGCCCTCCTGCTAATCCTAATTTAGCAGATGCAGGAAGTCCTGGTATGGCAATTGGAATACTACCCAACAAGATACCCATGAAGATTCCCAAGAAAATAGCCACTGCATTTGGTACGGCAAGTTGCTGAAGTGAGTTACCAATCTCCTTTTGAATCTCTGGCAACAATGTCTTTTTACCAACCACACGTACCGTATCACCCATCTCAATAGTCGTATTCAACGTAGGAAGGATCTCCACTCCTGCACGGAATATTCTGGTGATATTAGCTTCATATCGACGATAGATACCAATCTGTTCAATCGTTCTACCTGCAATTTTCCGATTGGTGACCAGTACTTCAAACATGGCCAACGAGCCATCCACTTCTCGTTTCATTCCAAGTTCTACTGGTCCGACAGACATTTCCAATGTTGGCACATAGTCTTTCGTAGAAACACCGAATATGACATCACCCTCTTGTAGGATCTCCTCATCATGGATGATATCGAACTGATTGTTTCTCAAAATTCGGGAAAGGACCAATTTATGTCCAAAGAGTTCTTTGAACTCCTTTATGGTTCGACCTATCAAATTAGTATTGGTCACTTTTACCTGCACACTCTCTAATTTTCCCCGTTTATTGTTAGAAATCTGATCTGTGTAGATCTTCTCTTCTTCCTTAACCTTGATTCTAAAGATGGCACGAATCAATAAGATGGTGGTGATAATACCAATCACACCAAAAGGATATGCCATAGCATAAGCCATTCCCGATTGTTCAATACCAGTCATATTATCACCCAATGCTTGTTGCGCTGCACCCAAACTTGGGGTGTTGGTGACTGCTCCCGATAAGATACCAACGATAACCGATTTGTCTAAACCTGTTATGTAGAACAAACAGATGGTGACAATCACACCCAACAAGACATGAAGAGCCGCCAATCCGTTCAGTTTTAGTCCGTCGTTTTTAAATGAACTAGCGAATCGAGGACCCACATTGATACCGATTCCATACACAAATAGAATCAATCCAAACTCTTTTACAAAATGGAGGATTTCAGGATTGAGTGGCGCAGAACCAAAATAGTTCTTTTCGTGAGCTAAAAAGATACCCATGAAAAGGACACCTGCAATTCCCAACTTGACACCTTTGAAATTTAATTTACCGAGTAGAAGTCCAACAAATGCAGTAAGACAGATGTAAACCAAAACTGAGGCAATATTTGTACCATTAAAAAGAGCAACAATAAAGTCCATAAGAAAATGTATAGATGAATTTTTATGCAAAATTAAAAAATTCAATCATACGAAGGAGGAAAAACAGAAAGAAGTTTGCCATAAAAAACACAATTCATACTACAAAACGAGAAGAGGGTGTGTCATCCAACGAGACACACCCTCAAAACTCCCTTTCTATTAAAGATTCACCCTTATTCTTTCAAGATAGTGCGACTATAAGTCAAACCATCTGTTATGATTTCCAAGTGATAGATTCCCGTTTGCAATGATGCCATGTTCATCGTGATGGCAGATTCAGAAGAAGAACTTCTCATCATCAAGCGACCCATGTTATCATATACATTGACATCCATGCTACGAGCCTCTTTTACAGATATGGTCACATCATCCTTAACTGGATTTGGATAGATAGTTACACTGTTATCCTCCTCGTCGTAATAGATATCCTCCTCATCTGATGTACCACATTCGGTAGAAGGTGCGTAAACAGAGCTGTTCTGCTCTCCAGGTGTAGGAGAATAAACGATACCGTTCTCACACTCACCAAAGATACTCCATTCGGAACCACCATCGTGAGTTAGTCCATACGAATTATTAGGTGGTAATGCTTTGTATTCTACAACATTGACCTCCTCAATGTTGTTCTCACACACCATATTGATGGCAAGCATAGCATTCGATTTGTTTCCTAATTTGAATCCCACATGCAATGGTCCACGGAAAGGCTTATCATCAGCCCAGAATACCAAACGACTCTTAGGAGCCAACTTCGTCTCCTCATATCCGTAAGGAATCATATACTCCAACTGATTGGAAGATTTCTCAGTCAAATACATACCAGCCAAGTTGACCGTATCATTACCTGCATTGTACACCTCAAACCAATCTGGATAGTTTCCGTATTCATCTGGAGTACCACCCGCTGATTTGTTAGATGAGCAGATCTCGTTGATCACTAAGTTAGGTTGCATACAATCGCCTCTCTTAGCAAAGTAAGCTTTGATCTTTGTTCCCTTCTTAGGAGTCATGGTATATACCGCATTGGTACTGATATAATTAGAATGACTCTCACCCGTCAACGAACTCATCTCACACGAGAATGTCAAATCACTACTTTGAGCCTCATGTTGGTGAACCTCCACTGCCAAAACATTTAAGCCAGTCTTCCATGCAGAGGCAGGGATCGTAAAGGTAGCTGTCTCATTGTTAGCATATTGACCACAATAGGCAGTTGGAGAAACAGGACTACCTGAGATGTTAGCACGAGACAACTCCACTCCATTCAAATAGAACACGTATGAATCATCATATAGGATGGATACATTCACATCTTTCAGGTTCGAGCAATCCTGTATGTCGATAGTCGATCTAAAGAATACTGCCGCATAATGGTTTCCTTCTTCACCAGACTTGATAAACGTTTCATAAAAAGAAGCGTCATTTCCATAACCCATCACACCAGAACCAGTCTTCCAACTAGAATCATCAAAACTAGACTTTTTCCAATCGCTGGAAGGTCCATTCTCAGATGTGTAGTACTTCCATGTCATATTCTCAGTTGAAACGTTTGCAGCACCATCCAACTGCCAACCCAAGAATTCATATCCAGAAGGAGCAATAGCCTCCAATTTCAACTCTTTTCCATAGAAATATTTACCACTAAAGTAATTGGCTGGCATCAACTCTCCATTCATCATAATATGTGCATCAGGTGCAGAAGATGAAACCTTAAGGGAAACAAGAGAATCATATCCATAATAATCCATCAAATGTTTGTACACATATCCTGGTCTCTCCTGTGCGAATGTCATCATTCCATGGGAACTAATACCTTCGTTAAATGCAGACTTATGTTCTTCATTCACCAATGAGGAGATGCTATCCCACACTTGTGTCACTCTTTCCTCGCGGAAGGTGGTACCAAGGTGAACGAGGAATCTGTTTACAAATCTCTCCTTGAATGTAGGGTTTTGCATCATATTCTTAAAGATAGTCACCTTCCACTCTTCGTCGTTCGACCAGTTACTTTTACTACCCTCGCCGAGACACCATTTAATCATGTTTAATGAAGGTGTACAATAATTAGGATCATCACCACCATACAATCCAAACCCGAAATCAGTGTCGAACAAAATCCAACGGAAACGTCCGTTATCATGTTCACGCCACAATTTTGAGTTGTTTCCTGGCCAATCCGTATTAACAATGAACTGCTCAAATATCTCATAGTCTAGATACTCATCCATATCAATCATCTTAGCAGCCTGAGCATAGAAATCGCTGCTCTTCTTGTCTCCGTTCTGCAAGAAAGAGACCATGTTATTGTAAGCCGTTTTATCACCACAAGTACAGGATACACCATCTTTGTTAGTGATTTCCAACACGTCGATGTCAGTTGAACCCAATCCATAATTTGATTCAACATAAGCCTTATTGGTACGTTCACGCAATCCCATCAAGCCCATATATTCTCCATTTAGGTAATAAGCGACAGGTTGGTAGGCTTGGTAATCAATATCCATCGTCTTTGCCACCGACTGCATAAAGCCATCACGACAACGAACATAACGAGGGTCGTAAGCATTTCCACCGTTTCTCAATTGAAGTGATTTATACTTGTTTCCTATTTTATCAGCAAAGAAGTCGTATTTAAGCTTAGAGTTGCCAGACCCCATACGGTTACCAGCTTTAATTTTCAACGATTTAACAGTGTTTTTTGCTTTTCGAGAGCATCCACCCATAACAGATACCTCTGCCTCGTGAGTGACAACCACTTTGCCATCAACAATGTATTCGAAATTGACAGGACGTGTCCAATCTTGCAGATAATTAGCACGACCATCATCCATCAAGCAAGAAACCTCTGGTTCCTTTCCATTCGTTCCCTTTACAGCAATACCGATCTCATCATCAGTAAAGAATTTCTTGTTTGTAGAAATTGAAACAACAGGAATGGTATATCCATTAGAATGTTTTTCATCTTTAAATAAGAAGGTACCGGTCTGAATAGCACTTGGTATCATTCCTTTCTTGTAGGCTCTTGCACGAATCACCTTGGTGCTACTAAGTGAAATAGGGCCATTATATTCACATTTATTTTCGTTAGGTTCAGATCCATCCGTTGTATAGTAGATTTTTGCATCACTAGTTGTCGTAGTTAATGTCACTTTGCATGATCCACTTTTCAATCCAGGTTGACAATCACTAGAAAATAACGGTTTAGCACATCTTCCTGATGTTAAAGAACTGTAGGCTTTTCCATTTGCATCATTTGGTGTTGGTATCATATATCCTAAGGTGCCATCATCTCCGATTCCATATGATACGTGTGTTTGGGTAGATTTATAGACGAACGAATCCATTTGAATACCAGCTGCGTTGCGAATCACCAAGACTCCTCCATCAGAATCTAGTTTCACATCGCGTCTGCTATCCATGTCAGACCCATCGAAGAAAAATAACTTGTAACCATTACCTGAAACGGTTTTATCACCAGAAACACTCCACGTCCAATCATACTTGTATGTACCGTCATCCTGTGATTTGTAATGAACAAACTTATAGCCTTTTAGATTAACACTACTCTTAGCGTCATTATTATATATTTCAACCCATCCTGGATAATTGTAATTCTCCATTAATGTTGAAATGTTGCATGGCATCACCTCATTCACCTTAACATCTGCATTTGCCGATAATCCGAGCGACAACATCGCAAGTACCATTGCGACCTTTGTCTGATTGAACTGAAATTTTTCCATACGCAAATCATTTTAAAAACAACACCATTTAATTTCTCGCTTACCATTTAATTCTTCTTTTAATTCTCCTTAAAACAAACTACACTTTAAACAAACAACTGACATCTTCATCACCATTTTAAAAAAAAGAGAAAAGTCCAAACCGCAAAAGATCTTCTCTTCTGCGATTCCAGCTGATGAATTTGGATTTTTCCCCCTTAAACTCGCTACTAAGATAGAAATTTTTCTTATTACCCAAAAAAAAATCTACTTTTTTTGATTGATATTTATTTGTATAATAACAACTATATTGATACTTAGTTTATCTTTCCAATTAATAATCGTCTAAACGGGAAATGGTAGATTTCCCATTAACAAAAAATAATATTTTACTTGTAAATTCTGTATAATTATATAGAATTAATGTCGTATATCAATCTCGTTCTGACATTTGTTAATGCGATTTCTCCCTAAAAAAGGGTGATCTGGCGGTGTTTTTTCATTAAAATTTGACAAATGCAGAACCTACCTATCGTGCAAATGTGTTTTTTCATTGTTCTTTTTCCTTCCTTCTATAACGATTCATCAGGAAGATCATGACAATCGTCAGACACCAGATATAGAAAAAAGAGGTACGTAACCCGAAATGATCCGCAAGTATACCTATCACGAAAGGTCCGAAAAGGAATCCAGTGCCACTAATCGTATTGACCATAGCTATACCCATGGCGGGTGTGACATTCTTTTGTCTACCAGCCAGACTGTATATAATCGGTACCAAACATGAGATTCCCAAACCGGCTATCAGCAGTCCGACAAAGGCAAAAACAGAGGATGTGTTACAAATCATAAGGGATATACCCAATGAGGAGATGCCACAGCAAGCCAATAAGATGTGAGACTCACGGAACTTAGAGCGCACATAGTCGCAGAAGAATCTACCAATAGACATAAATGCTGAATAGATGGCCAATCCCAATGGAGCTAGATTTTCAGGGAAATCAACCACCATTTTCATATAGACCGTACTCCAATTATTGACACCACCCTCAACAACTCTACCGCACAAAGCGACAAAGGCCAATAATAGTAGCAAACCAGTCGGAAATAATATCTTTTTCTTGGCTGGAATCTTAGGTTCTGTGATGGTCTCCTTCAAATAATATCTGCGTATAAAAGCTAAAACAACCAATGAAAAAAAGGCCATCAAGATATGATGTTGCTGAATGGATACATGGTTGGATATAAGTATCACACTCAGGATGGAACTCAGACAGACGCCCACATAAAAGAAGGCATGAAACATAGATATGATTGGTTTCTTATAGGCATTCTCCACAATAATCGAATTACCATTCATCGCCACGTCAAACATAGAGATGAAACAACCATAGAAGAAAGCCACTATATAGACGCTAATAATATTAGGTACCAACGACAACAACGGCAGCAATGAGATATAGATGAATCCAGCCATCGTCATCTTCTTACTTCCATATCGGGCCATCAGATGAACACACAAAGGCATTGTGCACAATGAACCTATCGACATAGACAACGGCACGCCACTTAGCTGAGTCATCGTCATACCATAATACTCTTTCAATGCAGGGTAACGAGAGAGTAAGGCAGAAAAAATAAAACCACACAAAAAATATTGCACCAACAAAGCAATTCGTGCATGATGCTTCGTTTGGGTGATAGAATTCGATTTCATACTGTAAAATAATTTCAATCTCAAGAACGTGCAAAGGTACGTCAAAACATTGAAACAGATTGTCTAAATAGTGAATTTTTAAGACTCACCTTTAGTTCTTTTTTCGATAATAATCGATAAAATCATAGTCATAGTCATTTTTCTCATCAGACGACATCTTTTCCATAGCAATCTCTTGCCATTCAGACGAAGACAACTCAGGGAAAGTGGTGTCACCATCCATAGTAACGTGAACACGAGTCAAGTACACCTTGGATGCCAATGGCAGGAATTGACGATAGATCTGACCACCGCCAATGACAAACACTTCATCATCCTGTTGAATAGATTGAACGAAGGTCTCAACAGAATCAAACACCTCAACATTCTCCACATCACCCGTTTTCATCGAATGAGATAAGACCACATTACGGCGATTGGGCAAGGCTTTTCCTATGGAAAGAAACGTATTACGACCCATCACGATGGTGTGTCCGGTCGTCAATGCCTTGAATCGTTTTAAATCGCCTGACAAATGCCATAACAAACGATTATCCTTACCAATCACGCCATTTTCAGAAACGGCAACTATTATGGATATATTCATATATATGTTTGATAAAAAAGAAGGCGCACCCGATGAGATGCGCCTCCCTCAATTAAATAAATATTAGATATTATTACTTTCGTCTTTATGATTAGCGTAGTAAACACGAAGAGGAGTAGATGTAACCTTGATGAATCCTTTCGCATCTTCAGAAGTCCATCCCTTATTCATCTCGCCATATTCACCAAACTTAGTCTTCACCAAGTCATCTTTAGAATCAACACCCACTGTTGAGAAAGAGAGTGGACGAAGTTCCAAAGTAACCTCACCATTCACATTACGTTGTGAATTTTCGAGCATAGCCTCGATGTCACGCATAACAGGCTCCAAATATTGAGATTCATGCAAGAACATTCCATACCAGTTAGCCACTTGGTCTTTCCAATATTGTTGCCATTTAGACAATGTATATTTCTCCAAGAAGCGGTGAGCACCGATGATCAACATAGGAGCAGCAGCCTCGAATCCGACACGACCTTTGATACCAATGATTGTGTCACCCACATGCATATCACGACCGATACCGTAAGCAGCACCTATCTTTTCAATTTCTTGAATGCATTCAATCTTATCTGCGAACTCTTTACCATTAACAGAGCAAACCTCTCCTTTTTTGAAACCGATTTTCAAGATCTCGCTACCTGTCTTTGTCACCTGTTTCAGATAAGCACTTTCAGGCAATCCTTGTTTAGAGTCCAAAATCTCACCACCGCAGATTGATGTACCCCAAATACCTACGTTGTAAGAGTATTTCAATTTTGTCCAATCGGCAGAGAAACCATTTCTATTCAAATATTCGATCTCATATTGACGAGTAAGCGCCATATCACGAGTAAGTGTGATAATCTCAACGCCTGGTGCCATTACCAAGAAGGTCATATCGAAACGAACTTGGTCGTTACCTGCACCTGTTGAACCATGAGCGATGGCATCAGCGCCAATCTCATTAGCATAGCGAGCAATTGCCATGCCTTGGAAAATACGCTCAGAAGAAACAGAAATAGGATAAGTACCATTACGAAGCACATTTCCGTAAACCATGTAACGGAGACTCTTTTGATAGTACTCTTTAGTGACATCAAGTGTAACGTATTTTACAGCGCCCAAACGATAAGCATTATCTTCATTTTGTTTCAATTGTTCTTCACTAAAGCCACCCGTATTGGCACATGCAGCATAGACATCATATCCCTTTTCTTTAGCCAAATACATAACAGTGAAAGAGGTATCAAGACCACCACTGAATGCAACGACAACCTTCTTATTTGCCATATCTTTGTTTATTTATGTTTTTTATTTTTTTGATAATTCTTCCTCTGCTCTTTGTACGCAAAGAGGTTCGTTAGGGTCGAACAACATTCCCGTACAAATACAATAGCGACGACCCGTACGCTCCAACACATCATAATTGATGCATCCTTGACATCCTTTCCAGAAGGATTCATCCTCTGTCAAATCGGCGAATGTGACAGGCAAATACCCCAAACGAGTATTCAACTTCATCACAGCAGCACCAGATGTCAAACTAAATATTTTAGCCTCAGGCCAACGAGAGCGAGCCAATGTGAAAGTCATATGTTTAATGCGACGAGCAAGACCACGACCTCTGAATTTTTCAGGAACGATCAAACCAGAAGTAGTCACATACTTCTTGTTCTCCCACGTCTCAATATAACTAAACCCAGCGAATTCATCACCGCACAAGGCAATGACAGCCTTTCCCTCACGCATTTTTTGTTTTACATACTCAGGATCACGCTTAGCAATTCCCGTACCACGCACCTTGGCAGCTGCTGCTATTGTCTCCAAGATGGTATCCACATAACGAATATGACGCTCATCAGCGACACATATTTCAATTTCCTGTTCCATAGTTCTTCTTTATGAAATACAGCTGAAATTATCTTTTTATAGTAGGAATGACCCGAGACAACGCCTCTATCACCTCCTGCTGAGTTAAATTTTCTTTTTTTACTGCAAAAATTGTATCATCACCTGCCACCGTTCCTAGAATTGCATCATTAGCTTGCTCGTCTATTTCGGATGCCAAACTACTTGCATATCCGGGTTTGGTGTGAATCACCACAATGTTCGACGAAAAATCCACCGAAGTGCATATATTCGCAGACATATACTTCTCCATCGAAACCTTTTCTTCACTTGCCACCACCTGCGTCGGCATCTGATATACATATTCACCATACGAGTTGATTGTCTTGAGTACCTTCATCTGCTTCAGATCCCTCGACAACGTCGCCTGTGTGAGTACAAAATCTCGCTCTGCCAACCGATGCAATAGCTCCTCCTGACTTCCTACTACGGAATTGGAGATGATTTCCTGTATTGCTGCGAACCTTTTCGACTTATTTTTCACAATTTTCTCCTTTTAATTTCACCTGATGAACTAAATCACAGAATATTTATTCATTTTTCTTGCAAAATTATGTATATTTTTTCAATATACAAGGAAAAACTGTATAAAAATATTTACATTTCAAAAAACACCTTTTCATCTTTATGGAACAGGGTCGTAACCACTTCCTCCCCAAGGGTGACATCTTAGCAATCGCTTTATGGCCAACCAACTTCCTTTGATAACCCCATGCTTCTTCAATGCAATCATAGCATATTCCGAACATGTGGGTGTATACCGACAAGATGGAGGAAACATTGGAGAGATACATGCCCGATAAAATTTTATCGGAAGAAGAAATAATGAAATTAACACTCTGGAAATTAGATTCCGTTGATTCATCTCATCACTCATCGGTTCTCCTCCTTTTGTTGCAATTGCTTTTCCAGTTTGGAAAGAAGCTGAACCATCTTCTTTTGCATAAAGGAGGATGACTCGATTTTATCTCCCACAAAATGAATGGCCAAATGAAGATGCTGACCATTATTTTCCAAAAAAGAGAACAAAGAATGTTTATTTAAACGATAGGCTTCTCTCATCTGTCTCTTCAGATGGTTTCTGTCCACCGCATGCTTGAATCTTTTTTTCGACGCGCTGACCAAGCATCGCACCGGCACTTCTTCATCATCCACTAGGCGAAACATTAGGCGATAGGGATACAAAAAAAGCGAAAGTCCTTTTTCGTAGAGTAAATCAACTGTTGTTTCACCAAAAAGATGTTCTTTTTTTGAAAAAGTGTTTCGATTCTGCATATATAAAAAAACAATGCCAAAAAGCGAGCGGACTCACTTTTTGACACAGCTTAAATTTTATTTTTTCTTATTCATTTCCTTTAAGAACAAATCCAAGGCTGCTGGCATTGAAGGTGCTTCTGGTGTAGGAGCCTCAACGTTAACTGTCAAACCAGCCTCCTTAGCCACCTTGGCAGTTGTTGATCCCAAACAACCTATGCAGATTTCTCCTTGTTGGAAATCTGGGAAATTCTTATACAGAGAGACAATACCGGAAGGACTGAAGAAGACAAACATGTCGTAATTGAAATCGGCCTCCTGCGTAAAGTCTGTACTAACTGTTTTATACATAACAGCCTTCGTAAATGTTGCATTTGCCTTTTCCATCAACGAAATGATATCCTCCTTGTCTGATTCTGCCGCTCCCGAATTGATGTCATGAACATCAGAAACCGCCACCAAGAACTTCTCGTCCAAGTGCTTATTGACACTGACCATCAAATCCTCAATCTTGCCCGTTGCACTAAAGAACACCTTTCTCTTTCTGTATTGAATGTACGTCTGAAGATAATTGGCTACCGACTGTGAAACGCAGAAATATTTCATCGTCTCTGGAATTTTCAGTCGCATCTCTTCACACAATCTAAAAAAATGGTCAATGGCAGTCCGCGCTGTAAAAACAACCGCAGTATGATCCAATATAGACACTTTCTGCTGACGAAACTCCTTTGCTAAAACAGGCTCTACATGAATAAACGGTTTAAAGTCTATCTTTACGCCATACTTTGCCTCTAAGTCAAAATATGGAGACTTCTCTGCTTTAGGTTTCGGTTGTGACACCAAAATTCGTTTAATCTTCACCATTCTTAAATCTTTCTATTTTAATTAATTAGACTACGCTCATCAATCCTGCTACGAGAACTATTGACGGCAAAATTTCTAGCGTGCAAAGATACAAAATCAAATAGAATAAAGAGGAAATCCCTGTAAAAAAAATAGATAAAATCCTAAACACATACAACAACAACGCAATCACGCAGAATCCCAATCCCACATAAAGCGCCACAATTGCCATCATATCAGGTGCATACGCAGCAATGACATCCACCACAAAAAGTGCAATGGCCAACATAGATGTCAACGTGGAAAATGACTGCTTGAGTGCTATCCATACCTTACCATCGAAAAAGACGTAACACAACAATCTTGTCACTAAGAACTTAAACACCGCATAGGCAACAAAAACCAACAATAACATCAGACATGAAATTCCAAATGAGGATGGTTTATGATGCAGCAGATTTGTCAATACAAAGTAACAAAAGATTGTGATGGAAAAGATAGACAAGGTATGCATCAGGGCTTTCATCTTAGAAACTTCCACCATAGAGGCTGTAAACATATCATTGCGACTCTTGGGATAGAAGAACTCCTTAAATTCTTGAGACAGAACCTTTGAGTAGGCTGATGTCACCCATCCGTAAAGGACAAAAAGCAACAGCATCAAAGGCATAAACCAGACTTGTTGCTGCACCAACTGCTTACGTGGTTCTCCCTCCTTAGAAGGTATCGTGGAGATGAACGACTTTTCTTGTACACTCTGTCGTTCTGGGAAGGAAATTTCCGAAATGTATTTTTGCAAACCTGAGAATTCGTAGGAAGGCAATTGGTTGTATGGAGCCTGATTGAGATAGAAACAAGTCCCCGTCGAACTTTGACTCAAGTCCGTTCCCAAAGTGTCTCCACCTACCTTCCCTTGCAATGTATCAATTTGCAGAAATTCGTTTGCCATACATTAAAAAAACTCTCCTTCTGATATATAGAGAACTCCTTAAATTCACCGTTGAAACAAAAAGAGAGGAATGTACTCTATTCCCCTCTCCTAGTTTCCTTATTTTATGTTTGAACTGATTTTTTCAGCGAATGCTTTCATCTCCTCTGGAGTGAAGCTCTTTTTCTTGGCAAAATTCACGTCGCCCTCATTTTGAATTGGAATCAGGTGAATATGCACATGAGGCACCTCCAAACCAAGTACGGCAACTGCGACACGCTTGCATGGAATGGCCTTTTCAATACCCAGCGCTACCTTCTTGGCAAACACCATCATATCACCTATTGTCTTATCATCCAAACGGAAAATATAATCTTCCTCAATTTTTGGCACTACTAACGTATGACCTCCTTGAACAGGATTAATATCCAAAAATGCAAAAAAGGAGTCGTTTTCAGCTATCTTGTAACAAGGAATCTCTCCTTGAATAATCTTTGTGAATATTGTTGCCATAATATATTAGAATGAAATTTCAACAATCTCGAAAGGAATTTTTCCAGCAGGTACAGTCACCTCCACCACTTCGCCCTTTTTCTTGCCCAATAGAGCCTTGGCGATAGGTGTGTTAATGGAGAGTTTTCCCTCTTTTAAATTTGCTTCATGTTCTGATACCAACGTATAAGACATTTCTGCACCATTCTTAGTATTTTTAATTTTTACCTTATTCAGAATCTGTACAACCTCCGTGTTTAGACGTGAAGAGTCGATAATCTTTGCATACAGAATTTTTTCCTTCAACAAAGAAATTTTACCCTCTAATAATCCTTGTGCCTCTTTTGCTGCGTCATACTCAGCATTCTCCGACAAGTCACCCTTATCACGAGCCTCAGCAATCTGTTTGGAAATGTTTGGTCGCTCAACCGTTTCCAAATGCTTCAACTCTTCCAACATTTTGTTGTAACCTTCTTCCGTTACATAAGATACAGTAGCCATAATATAAAATTTTAGATTTATACTATTTAGATTAAACTCTCTGCCGGAATCAGTCTCCTAATCCCCTATAAACAAATTTGATTTTCAAAAAATCATAAAATAAATAGAATTCCAGTCTCCAACCAGAACTCTATTATGATGCTTAACTTAAAAAAACAAACTTATGACGATACAAAGATAACTTTTAAATTTGATTATTCCAAATAAAGAATTCACAAATGTTTTTATCTCGAAATAAGTTTTGCTTTTTCCTTCACAAATCACCTTTTCAATTTTTTCAATGTAAAATCAATCATTTTATCTGACTGATTTACAACCTTATAATAAGCTTCCGTGCCCATGGCATTTCGAACTATGCACTCCTTCATTCTTTTCGATATATGATCTCGTGTCTCTGTTCGAATCTCCTTATCCTTTTTCACTCCCTTCTTTTCTGCGAAATCAATGGCGATATCACACAAAGGTTGTTTGTCAAGATAGGAACACAACTCATCAAAACTCATTGATGAGATGGTTTTCCTTCGTTCATCCAAAAAGCGGAAAGCACAATCATAGATTGAACCCGAACTGATCAACTTTGTATAATAAGTGGTGAGACCCACAGTGTCTCTTGTGACAATGTAATCAGGTGTAATACCTCCACCACCATATACAACACGTCCTTTGGTTGTATAATATTTAACACTATCTCCTTTTATTCCAATTGTATCGGAATCCATCTCTCCATCTTTATATCTGTCATAGATCTCCTCCTGATATTTCTCCTTATCACGATATGGTTTCTGAATACAACGTCCTGATGGTGTATAATAGCGTGCAATCGTCAAACGGATTGCCGACCCGTTGGAAAGCTGGAACTGATTCTGCACCAATCCCTTACCAAAAGATCGACGACCGATTACCATTCCTCTATCATTGTCCTGCACGGCTCCTGCAAAGATTTCACTAGCTGAAGCTGAGAACTCATCAATCAAGACCACTATAGAGTCATTTTGGAACCTTCCCGTTCCCATTGCTCTACTTTCCTCACGAGGGAATGCCTTTCCTTCCGTATATACAATCAACGCGTCCTTCTCCAAAAACTCATTCACCATGCTAGTCACCGTATTTAAGAATCCTCCTGAATTTCCTCTTAAATCCACGATGAAGCAATTAGCACCCATTTTTTTCAAGGAACTCAAAGCATTAAAGAACTCCTCATCTGTATTATCGCCAAACTTATCAACCTTCACATAACCAACGCCATCTTCAATCATATAAAAAGCCTCAACACTATTCGTAGGTATATCGTCTCGCTTAATGGTAAAATGAACCACCTCATCCACTCCAAATCGCATAACACCGATCTTCACCTTCGTTCCCTTCTTTCCACGAAGTTTTTTCACCACCTTTTCCGTTGTAATGCCCTTTCCGACAAATGCGGAATCATCCACCTCGACAATGCGATCACCTGGTTGAACGCCCACTTTTTCAGAAGGACCTCCACTTATGACACTGACCACCATGATCGTATCATTCTGCAAATTGAACTGCACACCTATACCTGAGAAACTACCCTTAAGGTCATCGTTCACCATCTGAAGTTCATCTGCAGGTATGTATGATGAGTGAGGATCCAATCCCGACATAATCTTAACAATTGCCTCCTCTGAGAGCTTCTTTTTATCAACAGTGTCAACATACACCGTCTCTATAAAATTAAGCAACATCTCTATTTCGCCGCCTCCATTTCCTCGAACGATGGGACTATCTTCATCAGTCTGTAAACAACCATTCTGACTCCTGAGAGTCAATTGATTACCCATCCACAAACCTACAATTACAGCAGTGGCAAAAGCCAACGGCATTAATATCTTTTTCATTTTTCCAACTCCTCTATAAATTCGACTTCTATTCCCGCTTTCTTCAACAACTCCACTCCATCCATTATTCTGTACTTTTCACCATAAACAACTCTTCTAATGCCCGACTGTATAATCAACTTCGCACATTCAATGCACGGAGATGCCGTCACGTATAACGTAGCTCCTTCACTACTATTAGACGAACGTGCCACCTTCGTTATCGCATTCGCCTCTGCATGAAGAACGTATGGCTTCGTCACATTATTATCATCTTCACAAACATTTTCAAAACCTGATGGTGTTCCATTATACCCATCTGAAATAATCATCTTGTCTTTTACAAGTAGGGCTCCCACCTGCCTGCGCACACAATATGAGTTCTCCGCCCATATGCGCGCCATGCGCATGTATCGAGCATCCAACTTCCTCTGTTTTTCATTTTTTTCACTCATTCGGAAAACTTTTTGATTATCATGGGCAAAGTTATGGTAACTTACACAAAAATCCCGATTTATTAGTGTTTTTTTCAATGTCAGATGTTATAATTCTATAAAATGTCCATTTCCCTCCTTCTAAATCATATCATAAATCGATAAAAAAAGGAGAATGTTAAGGTATTATTGTTTTTCAATGTCTATATTTGTCTATCAAAAAAGAACAATTATTAATTCAGACAAAATGCAAAAGGCTAACATCTCCAATTCGGTTTTTACATTGTTGACGATAGGTGCTCTACTGCTCCTTTCTTCATGCAATTTCATTGCTGACAACAACAAAAATAGTATGCACCTGGTAGTGGAAATCTCCACACCCGACATACTCAAATCACTTGCTGGCACACATGCCAACGATGGTATCTTCACTTCAGCTCTCGGTGCAGCAAAAGCAAAACAGGAAAACGATCATTCAGCCGATATCATAGACCTCCTTTATGAGGAATTCAAAGCCAACGGCTACCCATTAAACAGGGTGTTCTCCTCTCCCGATCAGAAGGGGGAAATCAACAATTCCACCAGCGACAACGACGTAGTTATAATTCTCAAAGATGAGGTAAAAAGTGCTACGAACAACACGATTGAAGTGTTCCGCTCCCGACTCAAGGACATCGAAATCTCGCAAATAGATATCCGCGCCATCGATGACTCAAAAGGTCTGATAAGCATCTATTTAAAGGGTGTAGAAAGCCCAGAAAGCGTTCGAAAGCAGATTCTAGGTCATGCCAACCTTGAATTTTGGGAGACCGCTGAATTAAGCGAAATCATCTCAAACGTAAGTGCCGTCAATGATATGGCAAGAGAACTGGAAGAGGCACAACCTTCCGTACAAGAAAAAGCAAAGGTGGAGGAACCGAAAGAGGAAGACGAATGGACAAGGGAATTAGACAGCATATATAAAAACGAAACATCCTACGAGGAAGAAGTAGAATTTCAGAAAAAGAATCCTCTATTCACGATGCTTCTTATAAGTGTCAATATGGACGGAACTCCCATACCCGGTTCTACTATCGGTCATGCTAAAGCAAAAGACACAGCAAAGATATCCGAGTACTTCAATTTAGCTAAAGAGAAAAAAATATTTCCATCAAACATCTTCCTTTCATGGAAACTTTATACGCCTTATTACTCTTACGAAGAAGAAGAGGATGAAGAGACTTTCGAATTAATCGCACTAAAATCGAACGGAGAAGAGAAAAAAGCTGTTCTTAGTGGCAATATCATCACAAGTGCAAAAACGAGAAGCGACAATAATTATAACTACGTATCTCTAGAGATGACTCCTGAAGCCGGTGTTGCATGGGAAAAAATCACAGGAGATAATGTCGGCAGACAGATCGCCGTTGTTTTGAACGGTCGTGTTTATTGTGTGCCACGAGTAAATTGTGCCATCTCATGTGGAAAATGCGAGATTTCAGGGGAATTCTCGCGTGAGGAAGCAAAAGAAATAGCCGCACTATTAAATTCAGGAAACTTGAACATAAACGTTAAGATTGTCGAAGAGGAATTCACAGAGACAACGAATGTGTCTCAATAACATTGTCTCTTTTCAAGCAAAAACATATAGATTTAACCAAACAAAAAGGGTGTGCCATTTGACACACCCTTCATTTTTTTCTCTCTCCAAGAAGAATTACTTACGAAGACCTAATTCTTTGACGATAGAACGATATCTTTCAATATCTTGTTCCTTTAAGTAATCAAGCATACGACGACGCTTTCCTACCAACATCTTCAAAGATCTTTGTGTACTATAATCCTTCTTATTTGACTTCATGTGTTCAGTCAAATGGGTAATACGGTATGAGAATAGCGCTATCTGAGACTCTGGTGACCCAGTATCGGTATTGGACTTTCCGTATTGTCCGAAGATCTCTTGCTTTTTTGCAGAATCTAAATACATAACTCAAAAATTTTTAATTAAATCGGGCGCAAATTTAACACATTTTTTTGAAAACACAACATTTCCACTCAAATAAAATTTATAAATATTTCGTGACTCGTCGCATTTTCTGTAAATTTGCACCGAATTTTAAAGGGTTCTGTCCCAATATGATGGCAAAACTCTTGTAACATATAGTATATGCTGATTAGAATATATCCAGAAAACCCCAATCAAAGGGAGATTGACAAAGTGGTGCAGTTTCTTCGTGACGGAGGTCTCATCGTTTATCCCACTGACACCATTTACGGACTGGGGTGTGACATCTTCAACACAAAAGCGGTAGAAAAAATCTGCCGATACAAGAACATCGATGTCAGGAAAGCTAATCTCTCATTTATTTGCTACGATCTGAGTCACATTAGCGAATATGCCAAAGTGGACAATGACACCTTCAAATTGATGAAGAAGAACCTACCGGGTCCATTCACCTTCATTTTGAACGGCAACAACAACCTACCCAAACTCTTTCGTAACAAAAAGACAGTCGGAATCAGAATTCCAGATAATAACATTATCCGCGAGCTTGTCAAAGGATTGGGCAACCCTATTCTTTCCACCTCTGTGCGTGATGATGAAAACGAGATTCAAGAATATTTCACCGACCCCGAATTGATTCACGAACGATATGAGAACATCGCAGATGTAGTCATCAATGGCGGATATGGTTCGTTAGACCCCTCTACCATTGTTGATTGCACAGGCGACGAGCCTGTAATCATCCGTCAAGGGAAAGGTGAACTCATCTGGTAATTATAACAGCCCCACTAATTCTCAATTCCCAACTTTTTTAACTCTTAATTCTTAACTCTTAATTCATAGTTTCGCCGTGTGGGTACTATTAGCGCTTAGCTCTGCCATATTGCTTGGCATATATGATGTGTTCAAAAAGATGTCGCTGAAAGAGAATGCTGTCATTCCCGTTTTAACATTGTCCATCATCATATCCGCCATTCTATTCCTATTTCCTCTGGCTGCATCTTCCATTGCACCAGAAAGCATGAAATCTCTGCACTTCTACGTACCCGAAGTGGGACTGAAAGCACACCTGTTCATCTTGCTGAAATCCGTCATCGTACTTGGTTCATGGATATCCGCCTATTTCGGCATGAAAAATATACCCATCACCATCTATTCACCCATACGTGCCACACAACCCGTATGGACAGTGGTTGGTGCTTTTTTCATCTTTTCTGAAAGACTGACTCCTCTGCAAGCCATTGGTGTTATCATCACCATCACATTCTTCTATCTTTTCTCCCTTGCCGGACTGAAAGAGGGAATCTCATGGAAACGCAACAAATGGATTTGGTTGATTGTCCTCGCCACACTACTGGGGTCTGCCAGCGGACTATACGACAAGCACCTAATGCATGAATTTGACCGCGTAGCCGTACAGGTGTACAGCACCCTTTATCAAGCCATCATCATGCTCATCGTTCTTTTCACCTTATGGTATCCCAACAGAAAGAACACAACACCATTTCAATGGCGTTGGAGCATCGTAGGCATATCCCTCTTTTTAATGGTGGCCGACTATGTCTACTACTGGGCACTCTCATCCGATGGCGCGCTCATCTCCATTGTCTCCACCATTCGAAGGTCTGGTGCAGTCGTGCCATTCCTATTCGGAGCCTTGTTCCTAAAAGAGAAAAACCTGAAAGTAAAAGGTCTGTTGCTCTGTGGAATCCTTGTTGGCGTGGTTCTGCTAACTATTGGAGCCATGCGAGGTTGAAGCATCTCCATCCATCATCAATAGACAGCACAAATCAGAAGACGAAAATTCGAATGGATTGTGTCATCATACGATTCTTTTTTATAACTTTGCGAAAATGGATTTTTATATGAAACACATACTTTCCCTTATAAGTTTCATCGGGTTGGTTCTTGCAACATCACTTCATTGTCAGGCTCAGACTTTGGAGAACTATTTCGTCACAGGATTGAAAAGCCAATTGCAATTGAACCAAGAGACAAGGAGCGCACTCATCAATGGGTATAGAGACAAAAAGGAGACTACATTGAAAATGAAAAATGGTAGTACCGCCTGCATATTGGAATACAAAGAAAATGATTACCTGAAAATAAAAACTTCAGACCAAGGATACTTTTCGTTAAAGCGATGGACCATTGAGAAGCAAACCATATTCGGACTAAGCTGGTGGATGTGCAGCGCGCAATGTGATGGCGTCATGAAGATGGTGAAACCCAATTCGCTTCAACAACCTAAACAAATGCCTCAAATCACGTTGGCAGACTTTGCTGACGTCGATTCTTTAAAGCATGATAGTCTTACCGTCGATGACTTCGTGAAGAAATTCGAAATTGACTTCATTCACTACGAGTTCACGAAAAGCGACACCATCTGGGTAATCAACAACACCCCTGAGTTTTTGGATCAATTGAGACAAAGAAAATATAAAAAATACTGGAAAGGAAACGCACTTCCTTTCATTCAAAAAAATGGTGATTTCATCAGAGGAGAGATTACCACAAAGAATCTTGAAAACAAAAAAGATCAAAATGGGAAATAAAGAGAGAACCGAGATATCTACATTAGGTGAATTCGGACTAATAAAACATTTAACCGAATCATTCACGTTAAAAAACGAATCCACGCTAAAGGGTGTTGGCGATGATGCAGCCATCCTCGACTACAAAGACAAACAGGTGTTGGTGACAACAGACTTGCTTTTAGAGGGAGTGCATTTCGATTTAACCTACTGTCCACTCATGCATTTGGGTTACAAATCTGCCATTGTCAATTTCTCAGACATATATGCAATGAATGGGCAACCCAAACAAATCA
This sequence comes from Paludibacteraceae bacterium, assembly GCA_017551675.1. Taxonomy (GTDB): domain Bacteria; phylum Bacteroidota; class Bacteroidia; order Bacteroidales; family Paludibacteraceae; genus UBA1181. The sequence continues at coordinate 49,622 of JAFZLC010000057.1, forward strand.
CGGTATCTTTAGGTATCTCCAAACGATTCTGTATAGAAGACTTGGACGAGATATATGCCGGCATTCGTCTTGCCTGCGAAAAATACGGAGTGGATATGGTGGGTGGCGACACCTCTGCCTCACTAACAGGATTGACCATCAGCATCACCTGCATTGGAGAGGGTGAAAAAGGAAAAATCGTACAAAGAAACAGTGCTAAAAACACCGACCTTTTCTGTGTGTCGGGCGACCTTGGCGCAGCCTACATGGGTCTTCTCCTATTGGAACGTGAAAAGAACATTTTCAAAGGTGACGAAACCGTTCAACCTGATTTCGCAGGAAAAGAATACATCATCGAACGTCAATTAAAGCCAGAAGCCAGAAAGGACATCATCGAGGAGTTGGCAAAGAACAATATCCTACCAACTGCAATGATGGATATCTCCGACGGACTATCATCCGAGTTGTTGCACATCTGCAATCAAAGCGGATTAGGCTGCCGCGTGTATGAGGATCGTATTCCAATCGACTACCAAACGGCTGTGATGGCAGAAGAGTTCAACATGAATCTGACCACTGCCGCCCTCAACGGAGGAGAAGACTACGAACTGCTCTTCACCGTTCCGTTGTCTGCAAACGAGATTGTACAAAAGATTCCGGGAGTCAAAGTCATCGGACACACCACCGACAAGGCGCTTGGTTGCCGTCTCATCACCCGACAAGGTGACGAGATAGACCTAAAAGCTCAAGGTTGGAACTCCTTGAATTAAAATAAAAGAGGTAACAATCCGTTTTTATTACTGATAACAATATCATACAATATGCGTTTCAAATATTTAATCTTAATATTGCTTCCTACACTGCTTTTCTCTGGTTGCTCACTCAAGCAAAAATTGAAAAAGGCAGACAAGAAATATGAGGTCGGAGAATACTACAACGCCGCATCCATCTACAATAAGATTTATCCGAAGGTAAAGGTGAAAGACCGTCAAATGAAAGCTTATTCTGCTTTCCGACTAGGTGAGTGCTACTCTCTTATCAACGAAAACGAAAAGGCTGAAAGGGCTCTTTCAAATGCTGTTCGATATAACTACAAGGACTCCATTGTATACCTATACTATGCTGAAGCCCTAAGAAAAAACAAGAAGGAGAAAGATGCCATCACTCAATATGACATCTACTTGCAAAGTCGTCCAAATGATATTCGAGCTATCAATGGTAAACAATCATCTTTGGATGCTGCTGAATGGAAGGAACATCCTACTCGCTATAATGTTTCCAAGCTAACTAAGTTTGCATCAAAAAGAACTGAGTTCTCTCCAGCATTTCCTGGAGGAGATCCAGACATCGTTTATTTCAACTCTACCCGCGAAAACAAAGAAATCGGCGGCAATGCCAGCAAAATCACAGGTGTGAGAAACAACGACATCTACTCAGCAAGACGCAACGCTCTCGGTGAGTGGGATAACATAGAACCTGTGGAAGGGGATATCAATACAGACCTTGACGAAGGTTCTGTATCCTTCTCCGCTGATGGAAAAACCATGTATTTCACACGTTGTTATGTGGAAAAAGGAGAAAACCGTGGTGCACAGATTTGCACCGTGACACGCTCCGGCGGTAAATGGGGTAAGGTAACTGAGATAAAACTATCAGAAGACAGCTCCATCACCTTTGCTCATCCAACAGTTTCACCTGATGATAAATATCTTTACTTCGTATCTGACCTTCCTGGTGGATTTGGAGGCAAAGACTTATGGAGAAGCGAGAAAAACGGTTCTCAATATGGAGCTCCTGTCAACTTAGGTCCATCCATTAACACACCTGGCGACGAGATGTTCCCATACATGAGAGAGGATGGAACACTCTACTTCTCTTCCAACGGACATCCTGGGTTCGGAGGACTAGACCTATTCTACGCTACAGAGTTGGAAAATGGTGAATGGGAAGTGACCAATATGATGTATCCTATCAACTCTAATGGAGATGATTTTGGTATCAGTTTCATTACTGGAATGGAGAAAGGTATGTTCTCATCCAACAGAGGCGAGAAGAAAGGATATGACAAACTATATGAATTTGAGCTCCCTCCTATCGAATATCTGATTGATGGTAAAGTAACCGACCTAAGCGGAGAGCCATTAGGCGATGCCACCATCCGAATTGTCGGTGATGATGGTACAAACATGAAGTTACACACCAAGAAGGATGGTTCTTTCAAAATATCACTCAACAAGAATGTCCACTATGTAATGTTGGGTAACTGTAGAGGATACCTGAATCAAAAGGAAGAGGCTGTCACCATGGATTTGGAAGACTCCAAAACCTTCCCTATTCATTTTAATTTGGCATCACTCAGCAAGCCTGTCGGATTGGATAATATCTTCTTCGAATTCGGAAAAGCCACGCTGACCCCCGAATCATCTACAGCATTGGATAAACTTGTGAAGATTCTCAACGACAATCCTAACATCACCATCGAGATTGGTGCTCACACAGACCGCGTCGGATCTGCTGAAGGTAACTTGCAACTCTCTGGAAAGAGAGCTCAATCTGTTGTGGATTACCTTATCAAGAAGGGTATCGAAGCAGAACGACTCACCGCAAAAGGATATGGAAAGACACAACCAGTCACGGTTGATAAAAACCTCCAAAAGAAATACAGCTTCTTAAAGGTAGGTGATGTTCTTGATGAAGAGTACATCAACTCACTCATCAGCAACGAGCAGAAGGAGATTGCAGACTCCATCAATCGTCGTACTGAGTTCAGAGTCCTTAAAACAACCTACAAAATGTACTAATGTATGGGAAAGATTAAAGATTATAAAAGTGCTATCACTGAACTGGAAGAAATCCTATCACAACTTGAAGCTAACGATTTAGAAATTGATGAGCTCACTACAAAGGCCAAACGTGCCACAGAGCTCATCAAATATTGTAAGGACAAGCTATACAAAACAACAGAAGAGGTCAACTCTATTTTGGAGGAGAAATAAGAGGAAATCATGCTATTCCATCCGCAGATTCGAAGAGCATGATTTTTTCCCTTTTAATATTCAAAACAAATATTATCCACCCATAATGTATTACCTACGGTTCCAATAAATGCACCGTGGTTTCCTGCAGTTACCATAACTAGCACATGAGTGGGTGTGTCATGTTCGCTTCCCCATCCCTCTTCTTGTATCGGCACCACCATACCTTTACTATTCTTGGCGCGATAACGACTGCTTAACTGCATATAATCCTTATAATAATCTGTCTGGGTGATATTTCCATAATGAATCTCCATTCGTTGGGCATTCTTCCAATCAGGTACATCCTCTGTCAATTGAGTACGCATGGTTCCCACACGAACTGCGTGAATATTCCCCTCTGCATCCTCCCATCTTTTTTGTAGATAGACAATGATCTCTGCACGGTCTTGCACACCATCAATGCGCTTCGAACTCATGCCAGAAATTTTCATCACATAGTTATTCTTGGAGATCTTACATTTATAATCCAATACGAGAGCTTTCGGTTTTTTGTTGAATGGAACACCAAAACTGATGTTACAATAAGGGTCATCAGCCGATTTGATTGGTTCTATCGTCTCACCCGTAAAGAGACTGCCGGAAACGAGGACAGAGACATTAATAAGTCCCAACACCTTCACCTTCTCAACCTTTGTATCCAATCGAGCACATTTATTTGCACTATCACGAAACTCTGGTTCTACAGAACAACTTGATTTCACAACACCTGCCACACGTGCGTACGTATTGGAAGATGACCAGAACGTCTTCTTTCCATACGGATATGGAGCCAATTTACTGGTTGGTATATGTTCATTAGGTCCCAATACATATATGCTCTTAGTTGCACCTCCAATCACAGCCGACTCCTTCACATCGCGAGTGGTCCATGTTTCAAAATTGCCAAAATTGAGAGGTACTAATTGTGCTGATGCATAACCAATACTAAAAAAAATACTCAATAAAAATACAAGTCGTTTCATATAATTCGTCTTTCCTTTGCTTGCAAAGATAAACTAAAATGTGAAAATAATCAGATAAACGATAAATTTATATCATCTCCATTCCAAGCGATACCGCTCATTTTCAATCTTCCACAGCGTACTATCCATGTCTCCACGAAGCACTTCCAATGTATGATAATAAGCCTTGTTCACCTTCATCGTATCCTTCTTTCTTAACTTGATTACCTCATTGGGCGAATCATGCGCCTTGATGACTGGCAAAACACCTATATGATCTTTTCTCCAATAGGAATAAGTAGGGATGACGGAAACTGCACTGATGAAAGTACTATCCTTCCATTTTTTCACCTCCACCTCCAAAATGGCTCCAATATCTTTATATGATTTTTCATTCGCCACCTGCGATGAAATAAAATTACCTAATGAATAGGCCACAACACTTTTCCTCAGCGAATCCTTCGAAGTCAGCACATCCATCTTTTGCAAGATATGAGGATGACTCATCACTATCATCTGAGCGCCAACATGGAAGAGCGAATCAGCCACTCTTCGCTGATAGCTATTCGGTTTTTTCTGATACTCCGTGCCTGCATGAACATACGCAACAACAAAATCCGCCCCAGCCGTTTTCAACCGACGAATCTCATTGCACATCTCCCCTATCTTCGTCGTGTCGTAATTAATAAACTCATTGACTAAATAGGGCTTATCCTTAGGTCTATGAATACCATTTAAACTATACGTATAACCTGAAAATCCAACAAGGATTCCATTCTTTTCAATAAGACAGAGTTGTTGCTTTTCTGCAGAATCACGAGCCGTTCCCACATGTCTGATACCCAATGAATCTAATAAATTCAATGTGGAAACAACACCTTCGGGATAGGCATCCAACGTGTGATTATTGGCAGTGGTCAAAAGATCAAAACCAGCCTGAGCCAAGGCTTCTGCAAAAGCATTGGGTGAATTGAAATAGGGAAAGGATGAATAGCCAAGGACCTTATTGCTTCTTCCCTTATCTTTTCCTGCAAAAACGGTTTCCAAATTACCCACAAGAATATCAGCCTCATCTAAGTAGGATTGAACTTGCTTAAAAACAGGTGAAAAGTCAAATGAATCCGTGTCATTGCGGTGTGCTCTGAGTATCTGATAATCATGCACCATCATATCTCCCACCGCACTAATCTTTAAAGAGTACACCGTATCCTTCTTCGGAATGACAGAACAAGTATCCTCCATTATCTCGTTCGACTCTATCGGCGTAGGCTGATGACGGCTACAAGCCATTAAAATCACGGCAAAGAGGCTAAATAAAAATATTGATTTATCAATCTGTTTTGTCATCAAATTCTATTTTGATCCATTTATCTCACATGTTTACAGAGAGATACAAAAGCTCACAATTTTCGATTCTAAGAGAATATTTACACTTCGATTTTTAGGGCAAATATCATTCGGAAATATAATTTTTTTTCTTACAACGTCAAAATTAAAGAATGTATTTTTATCTTTGCAAGGTGAGAATAAGAATAAAAGACTTATTCTCAACAACAAGAACCATTTAATCGATATTAAATTAAGACACTATTATATTAAATTAAAACTGTAGTACTGAAATGAAAAACCACATTATGCAACATTTAAGGAAATGGATGTTGGCCTCGCTAACCCTTCTTCCGGCAGTGCTTTCTGCACAAACTGTCAATGTAGACATCAACAAAGAGCACCAGGTCATCCGTGGATTTGGAGGAATCAACTTTCCAACATGGATTAATGACTTATCTGAATCACAAAGGAAAACAGCCTTTGATAATGGAGATAACCAACTAGGTTTATCTGTCCTACGTATTCACGTAGACCCTGTTGAAAGCAACTGGTCGAAAGAGATTGAAACGGCCAAATATGCAATAAAGCAAGGTGCCTACGTCTTCGCATCCCCTTGGAGTCCGCCAAGCAATATGACAGAGTCATATAGTTCTTCACAAAGATTAAAGACAAGTTCTTATGGCGATTATGTGAAGCATTTGAACAAATTCATCGACTATATGAAGCAGAATGGCATCGACTTGTATGCCATGTCCATTCAAAACGAGCCAGATTATGGATCGGACTGGACTTGGTGGCCATCCAATGATATGGCAACCTTCATGAGGGATTATGCCAAAGACATCAATTGTCGAGTGATGGCTCCAGAGTCTTTCCAATACACCAAAAGCACTTCCGACCCAATACTAAAAGATGATAAGGCATTGGCCAACTTGGATATACTTGCTACGCACCTATATGGAACACAGGTTAGCAATTTCACCTATCCTCTTTGGGAATCCAAAGGTGCAGGAAAAGAGCTATGGATGACAGAGGTATATTATCCAAATAGTTCGAGTGATGCCGACACATGGCCAGAGGCATTGGAAGTGTCTGACCACATGACCAACGCAATGGTAGTCGGTAATTTCCAAACCTACGTGTGGTGGTATATTCGTCGTTCATACAGTTTGATCAAGGATAATGGCAATGTCACTAAACGTGGTTACTGTTTTGCTCATTATTCTAAATTCGTTCGCCCAGGCTTCGTCAGAATCGATGCCACACAGAAGCCAGCCAACAACGTAAATGTATCCGCCTTTAAAAAGGATAATGACATTGTGATTGTAGCGGTTAATAAGAACACCTCTTCACAAACCATCACCTTCTCGATACCAGGTACGGAAATAAGTGAGTGGGAACATTACATGACAAACGGACAAAAGAACGTCTCAAAGGAATCTAACATCGCTGGTTCAGGAAGCACTTTCAAAGTCACTTTGGATGCACGAAGTGTCAGCACCTTCATCGGTCAAGGCAAGAAAGGTACGCCAAAGGTTAAGATCACCTCTCCAACAGAGAGTGACAAATTGGATGAGACTTCAAACATCACAGTCACAGCAGAGGCAAGTGACGAAGACGGAAGTATCAAATCCGTTGTGTTCTATCTCAACGACGAAATAGTAGGTGAAAGCACATCTGCGCCTTACACACAAAACATAGGAAACCTGAAAGCAGGAACCTACACACTCAAAGCCGTTGCAAAAGACAACGAGGGTAAGGAAGGACAATCATCCATCTCCATTCTCGTTCGTGTGCCAAGAGCTCCTTATCATGGAACACCAAGCATCATTCCAGGCAAGATCGAAGCAGAAGATTTTGACTTAGGCGGAAGTGGCGTCGCATATTCAGATGATGAAGAAGAGAACAAAGGTAAAGAATACCGAGAGGAAGGTGTGGACATCACCACTCACGAAGGAGGTTATATGATTGGATGGACCACAGCTGGAGAGTGGATGGAATACACAGTCAATGTAACCGTTTCAGACACCTACGATTGGAGTGCTCGAGTTGCCTCCGGTAATGACAATTCTTCCTTCCATATAGAGATGGATGGCGAGGACGTCACTGGAAAGATCAGTGTACCAAATATAGATGGCACCTGGGACACTTACACCACCGTCAATGGAACTGCCAAATTAAAAGAAGGCAAACACACGATGCGTATTGTCATCGATGGCAGTTATACAAATATCGATTGGATCAATTTCAATGCGAAATCGGTAGGTGTGAAGAGTGTATATGCAGAAACAGACAGCAAGCCTTTAGGTGAATATATCATCTATGACGCAGCAGGAAAGAAAATCGACAATATCACCTTTAAGAAGGAAGAATCCATCAATGAGACCATCAGCAAGAAGAATCTTCCTATTGGTGTTTATATCATATCAAACCAAACCAAATCTTTCAAGGTGGAAGTGAAATAAAGACATTCTATTTAGAGGGCAAGAGGGTGCATCAAAATTGAATTTGATGCACCCTCTCTTTTTGCAAATTTTTATTTAATAATAAACATTGGCGGTTATGTTCGCTTTGCATCTCTACCATACAACATCAAAATCTTATACCCTACTTTTCTTTTATTATATGTAAATTATACAACTCATTCGTCAAAACATTCAACGGATAAACTAATAAAACAAATTTTGTTGTCTGTGAGCATGTCATAATTCAATTTTGGATACATCCTTTTTTTCAATAAGATTTCCTTACCTTTGCACACTATTAAAAAACAAATCGATAATTAAGGATGGAATACATTTTTGAATATGAATTTGAGGTGAGAGATTATGAATGTGACGTGCAAGGTATTGTCAACAACGCCAACTATCAGCATTACATGGAACATACCCGTCACAGATACATCCAAACACTCAATCTGGACTTTATGGAATTGACAAACGAAGGCATTATTTTAGTCGTGGCGAAAGCTGAACTACAATACAAACGCTCTTTAAAAAGCAATGATAAATTTGTTTGCCGACTCAACGTACAAAAAGAGGGTATACGATATGTCTTTTACGAAGATATCTACAACCTTGCCGACAATCAGTTATGTACAAAAGGAAGATTCGAAGTCGTCTCTGTTATCAATGGACGTTTAGGAATCTCTGAAAAAATAGAAAAGGCATTATTTTCAAAATAATGCCTTCCATTTCTTTCTATCATCAATCTCTAATCATATCCAAATATGCAGTTGGTTAGAGATGATTTTGACGTTTATCTCCTTGCCCATTTCAACGGCCTCGCCATCTACGTGGAACTCACCTTCGAACGTACGTTTGAGTGTAACCTCACTCGCACGATAATAGTGGGTATACGAACTTCTATCCAACTTCTTTTTCAGCAACTGCCATGCTAAAACAGGAACTGATGTAACTGGGAAAGAATCCATCACACATATATCCATAACACCATCCTGCGTACTAGCATGTGGCGCTATAAAGCCATCATTACCATACTGAGAAGCATTCGCGAATGTAATCACAAACGCCTTACGATTAATGACCTCTCCATTCACCTCCAACTGATAATCATTGGGAGTATACGTCCGATATTCAGAAAGAATATATTTCAAATAGGTGATGAAACCCCTATGTCCATCTTTCGCATATACATGACTGACATGAGCATCAAAACCTGTACCACATGTACAGAAGAATTTCAAACCATTTACGATACCATAATCCATAGGATGTCTGGTACCACAACAAATTTGTTCGATCGCTTTTTTAGGTTTCAAAGAAAAACCCCAATGACGAGCCAACCCATTACCCGATCCATACGGCACAATACTCAAAGAGGTATTGGAACCAATCAAACCAGAGGCTACCTCATTCACAGTTCCATCTCCACCACAGGCCACCACCACGTCATACGATTGTTCGGCAAATTTCTTTGCCAACTCGCTGGCATGTCCTTGATGCTCGGTAAAAACGATGTCTGGCTGTTCCCATATTTCCAAATCCATCTTGGATTTGATCAAATCGGGAAGATCCTTTTTCTTACTTGTTCCTGAAATAGGATTAATGATAAAAGCAATTTTTTTTCTGGCACTCATATTTTTACTGATAAAACAGATACAAATTTAGAAAAATTTGCGAACTTTGAAGGGAAAATTATATCTGTTAACTCTTATTATGAAATCTATGAATGAAAGCCTACTGCAATATGCCTGGCAATGCAAGCATTTTAAAATGACGCAAATCCAAACTGTGGATGGAATCCCATTGGAGGTTATTGACGTCGGACAGCTAAATAAAGATGCTGGACCTGACTTTTTCAATGCGAAAGTGAAAATCGGTACCACCATGTGGGCAGGTAACATTGAGATACACCTGTCTGCCTCTGATTGGTACAGACATCATCATGAAAACGACCTGCGATATGACTCCATCATACTCCATGTGGTTGAAAAATCAGATATGCGAATCTATCGGAAAAACGGGGAGGTCATACCTCAGATGGAAATCGAACTAGTCGACTCAGTAAAAAGAAACTACGAACTGCTATCACAAACCAACGGATGGATCCGCTGTAGTCTGCTTTGGAAAAACATTGACAGAGACTATTTGAGTTTCCAACTTACAAGAATGATTTGCGAACGAATACATCGCAAATCCAGAGAACTCGTCACTCTCCTGGAATCCAACAAAAACGATTGGTCCTCCACATTCTATCTGATACTTCTAAAGAGCTTCGGCATGCACACCAATGCCCTTCCATTTGAACTATTGGCAAAATCACTTCCACTGCGCGTGCTGGCAAAACATAAGAATAATCTTATGGAGGTGGAAGCTCTGTTACTTGGACAAGCTGGGTTATTACATGGCGATCCACAAGATGAATACGAAACAGGCTTACGAAAACATTATGACTACTTGCGTAAAAAATTTGAATTGACCCCTATTGACGGAACCCTATGGAAATACTCTAAAATGAGACCATCCAACTTCCCTCACATAAAATTAGCACAATTTGCAGCACTGATTCATATGTCTGACCATCTGTTTTCGCGAATCATGGAGTGCAATAGTAAGGAGCAGATACAAAAACTATTTCAATGTAAGACCTCCACCTATTGGGAAAGTCATTATAAATTTAGCAAAGAATCTGTTCACAGAACCAAGCATCTGGACGACGGGACAATCAACACTCTCATCATCAATGCCGTTGTTCCACTACTTTATATCTACGGAGAAAAGCACGAGAATGAACAGATGCAAGAGAAAAGCATGCGACTATTAGAGGAGATTCCAGCCGAGAAAAACAATCTTATAACTAAGTGGAGGGAGTTAGGGCAAGAGGTTTGTAATGCCTATCAATCACAAGCATTAATCGAGTTAAAAAGACAGTATTGTGATTTGAACAAATGTCTCTGTTGCAGCATCGGACATCATCTACTAAGCAATAAAAAGACGAGGGACGACCGATAATGGCATCCCTCGTCTTGTCTTGAATTATGTCGGTTCTTGCTCTTTTGAACCAGAACCCAACAAGATTATTTTTTAATCAGTTTAATCTCTGTACGACGATTCTTTGCACGGTTTTTCTCACAATCATTAGGAGCAATTGGATTGTGGAAAGTCTTAGTGTCCATTACTATTTGATCTTCGAAAGCACCGTAACGAATCAAGTAGTTATGTACGTGAATAGCACGGTCATAACCAAACACCTCGTTTTGGTTTTCAGAACCAATGTTACAAGTATAACCGATTACACTAACTTTTGCTTTAGGGTTCATCTTCAAGCAGTCTGCCACAAAACGCATGTAATCTGTTTGCTCTTTTGTGAAGTGACCATCAGAAGAAGAATAAGCAAATGAATAAGAATGTTTCACCTTTAATGACTTCTCCAAATTAGGAATTGTAGCTTTAGCCACATTGTCATTCAAGTTATTCAATTTTTCACGCAAATTGGCAGGAACTTTATTTTTTACACTGTCTGGCAATGCAGAAAATGCCTTCGTTGCCTCTTTCAAAGCATCTTTGTTTGTGTAATTGAAATTTGTCCAATCTGGTAATTGTTCAATCATACTAATCACTTTCTCAGATGATTCTGCCGCCCATGTACTAGCGCCTGACAGCATCAAAAACACCCAGACAAGCCAGGCTGCTCTTTTAATTGTACTTTTCATGTTTTTGTATTTTAAGATTAGCTATAAACATATGGTTTATTTTCGAATTATTCTCATCCACATACATCTTCGGATTTTCACCCGTGATGATCCATCATCAGTCATTACGTAATCAACGTTTTAAAAAACACTACAAAATTAAAATTTTTTCTCACAACAGTTTAGATTCAATTTTATTTATTCCTAAAAAAATTATTTCTTAATCAAAATCAACAAAACAACAAAAATCGACGCAAAATTCATTTTTTGTTACAACAAAGAAATATGAAGAGAATAAAAAAACGAGGGATGCGCAAATTACGCATCCCTCGTCTATCATATAGTACTATTGAAATTACTTCTTAATAAGTTTGATTTCAGTACGACGGTTCTTAGCACGGTTCTTCTCGCAATCGTTAGGAGCTACTGGATCGTGGAATGTCTTCGTATCCATTATGACTTGGTCTTCGAAGGCACCGTAACGGATCAAGTAGTTGTGTACGTGGATTGCACGGTCGTAACCGAACACCTCGTTTTGATTTTCAGAACCAATATTACATGTATAACCGATAACGCTAATCTTAGCCTGAGGGTTCATCTTCAAACAGTCTGCAACGAAATGCATGTAATCTGTTTGTTCCTTCGTAAAGTGACCATCAGAAGAAGAGAATGCGAATCCGTAAGAGTGTTTGATCTTCAACGAACTTTCCAAGTTAGGGATAGTAGACTTAGCTACGTTCGTATTCAATCCTAACAACTTATCACGTAAGTTCTCTGGGATCTCAGCCTTAGCGCTGTCAGACAAAGCAGAGAATGCTTTAGTAGCCTCTTCCAATGCAGCCTTGTTCTTATAGTTGAAGTGATCCCAATCTGGCAACTTCGCAATCATATCAGCCACATCAATCCAAGAAGAATCAGCAGCCAATGTGTCAGGAGTTTGAAGAATCAACTGATCATCCATGCTAACAGTATCCTTAACAAAGACTGTATCGTTGATAACTGGTTCTGGCTTCTTACCAAAGGCAAGAGTCACACCCACCTTCAAACCAGCAGAAAGAAGAGAAGCTTTGTCAACCACTTTAGAAGCATGAACACCTGAATAATTTGAATTCACGTCATACAAAGCAGCTTGGTGAGACTTTGTAAGGTCTGTAATACCATAATTGAAGTATGCACCCCAATAGAAAGCCAACTTCTCATTCAACCAGTGGTTAAGGCCTAAATCAAGGTAAGCTGAAAAACCAAGTTTAGCATCTGTTGAACCAGAGTAAGGAGTATTATCATGACCAAATCCATGCTGAGGCAAATCAAAAAACTCATTATTGTATTTTTTGTAATAACCACGAGTTTCGAGATCACCATCTACTACCTCATACTTATAGATGAATGGGAAAGTTAATTTACCACCCAAGCCAAGCATAAGAGACGTTTTCTCATTGAGGTCTTGTCTACCATAGAATCCCAAAGGCAATTCAGCAACGATAGCACGTTGAACCTCTTCCCAGTCGGAATAGATCATACGATATTCGTAAGCTTGGTTACCATTGTAAGCATCATTTTCCAAACTAACATCCATACCATTAAGGATAGAACGAGATTGGTTATAGGATGCACCTAAACCAGTACCAATACCGAAATGGTTACCAAAGAAATGAATATAATTGACGTTGAACGTTCCTCCAGCACCTAATTTCCCTTTGGATTCTGTGTCATTTGGATTTAATTTAGGATTATGAAGCATCGTATGAAGACCACCACCAGCTGTGATATTCAAATAATTGAAGTTATCGTGTGCGCTGGCTTGGACTCCAACAAGGAGTCCAATAGCAGCAGCCACAATTGATTTGAAATTATTCATTTTATTACTTAATTAACTACTTTGAATGAATTATTGAACTAAAATCTTACAGAATGCACTCTTGCCTTCAAAAGTTACCAAAGCGATGTATTCGCCGTGAGGCAAAGAAACTAAATTCTTATATTCAACATCAGATTCTGTAAGAGCAACTCTACCAGAGACACTGAATATAGAGATCTTAGCATCTTTCAACTGTTCCTCAGTCAAGCCCTTCACTTCTAGAGTGAATTGTTCATTAGCCTTAGCTGGGTTAGGGTAAGCGATAAGAGAGAATGGAGGGAGAACATAATCGCATTGGATACCGCAAATATGTTTCTTCTTACCATCTTTCGTCTTAACAATGACAGAGTAGAATCCGTCTAAGCCACCCAATTCGCAGTAGAATTGTTTAGTTGCGCCCTTGATCTTCTCACCATTCTTATACCATTGGTAAGATTCGAATTCTTCATCTGAGTTGTCGCATACAACAACGTCATCCCACATTCTACTAATGTATCTAGATGAAAGATTTGTAGCGAACTTGAAGTCAACAGCATTGCTAGTGCTATCCACGCCTGTCAATTGCAAAGTAGCAGTGTAATCACCTTCTTCAACACCTTCAGGGATTGTCATGAAGATTTCGCCGTCTTCACCAATTGTACCTGTTTGAGTCTCGAATCCAGCATCTGTAGTAGCAGCATCAAATGTGATTGTGAAGCTTGTTGGTTTACCGCTTGAAACGCTGTAGTAAACGCGAGCTACATCACCAGCGCAGAAGTTGTCTGCGAATGCATCAACAGAATCCAAAACCAATGCATCCTCAACCCAAGTTGGGTGAGCAGTAAGATCGCTATCTGGAGCCAACTCAGGGATTACAGGATTCCATCCATCAAATGTGAATCCATCCTTAGAAGGAACTGTGTCAACTTTGATTGAATCACCGTATACGAATGTATCTCTGAACAAGATATTGTCATCATCATCAAGAAGAGTAACAATATGAGAGTTGATTGTATACTCAGCGATTGTAGTGAAGTTTTCACCTGGCATCTTGTTAGGAACCACAGGATTCCATCCAGAGAATGTGTAACCTTCACGTGTAGGATCTTTAATAACTGCGATCTTAGAATCGTATGACAAAGTATCTTTGAATATCTCAGTGCTATCGAAATCCAAGAATGTGATAATGAACTCAGCCTTAGTGAATACTGGAGTAATCAAAAGGTCTTCGTCAGGAACCGTAACAGGAACCTCTGGATCCCAACCAGCGAAGTCATATCCCTCTTTAGTAGGATCAGCTGGCACTACGATTGTATCACCGAAGTACAAAGAATCTTTGTAGATGATATTGTCATCGCCGTCAACAAAGATAACCTCATGTTTGTTGATCGTATATTCAGCAATTGTTGTCAAATCAGCACCTGGCATCTTATTAGGAACCTCTGGATTCCATCCAGTGAATGTGTAACCCTCACGAGTAACCTTAGGCTTAACAATGTTAGCGTTGAACATCAATGTGTCTTGAGCAACCACTGTGCTATCGTAATCCAAGAATGTGATTACGAACTCAGCCTTCGTCCATGTAGGAGTAAGGATTATATCATAAGCAGGAACCGTAACAGGAACCTCTGGATTCCATCCATCAAATTGGTAACCCTTCTTCTCTGGATCTGCAGGAGCGATGATTGTATCACCGTATGCTAAAGAATCCTTGAAGATGATGCTGTCGCCATCTTTGAAGATAACCTCATACTTCTTAACTTGATATTGAGCGATGATTGAATCATTGTAAGCTGGCATTGTAAGAAGTGAATCAGCCCAACCTACAAAGTTGTAACCTTCACGGACTGGGTCTGCAGGGTAAACAACCTTAGCACCGAAGTCCAATGTGTCGATATCAAGAATTGAATCATTGTAATCAACGAATGAAAGAACATAAGGATTAGCTTTCCATACAGCATACGTTACAATGTTTACTGCAGGCATGTTAGTAGGAACATTCATATCCCAACCAACGAAGGAGTAACCTTCTTTCGTAGGCTCTTCAGGAAGTTCAATTACAGAATTGTAATCCAAAGAATCTTGCTTATATACAATTCCATCCTCTTTATCTTCGAATGAAATGCTGTATGTGTTGATTTGATATTGAGCATAGAATGTATCATTCTTTGCTGGAACGGTTGCAGGAACCTCTTTATCCCATCCCAAAGTAGTGTATCCTTCAAGTTCTGGAAGTTCAGGAGCAACTAACTCAGAACCGAACTCACGACTCTTAGTCTCAATCTTAGTGCTATCCATAGCTCTAAATGAGATGATATATGAGTTAACCTTGTATTGAGCAGTTACCTCAACGCCACCGATAGGCATTGTAGTAGGGATTGTTTTCCAACCTTTGAATGTATAACCTTCACGCTCTGGGCCTTCGATAGCCTTAATTGTATCCTTGTAGAAGAATGTATCTACACGAACAATTGATTGGTCATAATCCTTATACGTAATTGTATATTGGTTTGGAACATACTCTGCATACGCAACAGTATCATAAGCCGGCATTGTTGCTGGGATATCGATAGACCATTTATCAAATGTATAACCCTTAAGAGATGGAATAATGTCTTCCGTAGAAAGAACAGAACCATACTTAGAAGTTACCTGTCTGATCAATGTACTGTCATAATCTCTGAAAGTGATAGTATGCAAATCTGCATCCACCTTAGCAGTGATTGTTACGTTCTTAGCAGGCATTGTTTGAATAGAGTCTTTATCAGACCATTCTACGAAATGATAACCAACTTCAGGAACGAAAGTAGGTCTTTCTACAGCAGCACCATATTCAACAGATTCTTTTTGGATAGTTGAATCTTTGAATTTGAATGTCAATACATATTCGTTGATAGCATACTGAGCTGTAAGTTTTACATTCTTAGCAGGAACAGTTGCAGGAACAGTATCAGACCATCCTGTGAAAGTATAACCTTCATGTTTTGGAACTGAAGGAACTACCACTGGTGTTCCATAATTCTCATGGAAGTCACTCAACAACTTGTTGTTGAATGAATCATAGAACTTAACGCTGTATTGTAAAAGTACATATTGTGCCTTAGCAATAATGTCATGAGCAGGCATTGTTGTTGGCACCTT
This sequence comes from Paludibacteraceae bacterium, assembly GCA_017551675.1. Lineage (GTDB taxonomy): Bacteria > Bacteroidota > Bacteroidia > Bacteroidales > Paludibacteraceae > UBA1181. The sequence continues at coordinate 66,041 of JAFZLC010000057.1, forward strand.
CTCGATATAACCAACGAAGTCATATCCTTCACGTTTTGGATCTGCTGGGTATGCAATGTTGTCAGAACCAAATGGAACTGTATCAACCAACAATGTATCGCCATCGTAATCCACGAAGTATACATAGTAGTCATTGATTGAATATTGAGCAGTCAAAACAACATTTGAATCTGGAATAGTTGCAGGAACTTCCTTATCCCATCCAATAAACTTGTGACCTTCAACAGCTGGAGCAGTTGGAGCAGTTACTACCTTACCGTAATCATCAGTGATAGAAGAGATCTCTTCATTATTGATATCCATGAATGACACAGTATATTGATTGATAGAATATTTAGCCTGACTTGTTACATTCTTAGCAGGCATTGTTGCCAAAGAGTCTGACCATCCAACGAATGTATAACCTACACGAGAAGGATCCTCTTTAGGATAAGATACCTCATCTCCGAAGATATATTCGAACTTAACAATCTCACTTCTATCGAAATCAACATAAGTTAATGTATAAGGGATTGCCTCGAATTGAGCATAGAACTCAAGTGTATCAGCTGGCATCTTACCAGGGATTGTTGCATCCCATCCATTAAATTTATAACCTTCACGCTCTACATTAGGAACTGAGATAGCTGATTGATATTCAATCGTATCTGTATATAAGATGCTATCCTTGTCGAAGTAGAATGTGATAGGATATGAATTGATCTCGTATTGAGCAGTCAAAACAACATCTGAATCAGGCATTGTTGCAGGAATTTCATCATCCCAACCAGTGAAAGTATAACCTTCACGAGAAGGAACTGGAACTATTGCTGCGTATGCCACTGAATCGGAGCTGGCAGAGATAGGAGTACCATAATCCAACGTAGTGCTCTTCAAAGTAGTATCATTGTAATCCTTGAAAGTCAACTCATGTTGATTAGGAGAATATTGATACAAACAGATTATAGTATCATGAGCTGGCATTACGAATGGGAAGACAACATTCTCGTATGAAGGGAATGTGTACCATCCATTAAAATGATAACCTGTAATAGAATCACGCTCAGGCTCAGTTACGTCTGCGTTGAATACATACGAGATTGTGTCGTAGAATATAGGCTTACCAGCATCAAAGTCTTTTGCCAAGTAAACATTGAATGTATCGATTACATAGTTAGCCTTGTATTCGATATCGTAGCATGGCATTAACACCCCAAGCAACAACGAATTAGCCATTGCAGGAGTTGTTGCATCATTATATTCAGATGTCCATCCAATAAACGTATAACCCTCACGACTAGGAATCAAGTCAACACTAAGACTCTTATCTTCATTATCGCTCTTGTAATTATGAATCAACTCATCACCTTCTCTATTTACCAAGTATTGTGTGCCATACTGTTTACCTGCATACAATTCTGCACCGTCATAATCTATGAAAGAAATAGTAAATTGCTTAAGTTGATTGAGAAGATATACAGTAGTATCCTGATCTATATTGAATGGGAATCTCACATCTTGTCCATTCTCCACTTGATCACTCCAATTCAAATATTCATAACATTCATCTTCTGAAAATTCAGCAGCAGAAACTTCTGAACCATACTCATAAGATGCAACCGTACTCTCTCCTGTAGCAAGATTTACAGACGTTACATTGTAAGAGTTTATAGAGAACTGAGCCATAATTGTTACATCATGAGCAGGCATTGCATCTAATGAATCAGACCATCCTGTGAATGTATATCCCTTTTTGTATGCAGAATCAGGGTAAATACAACCCTCTCTTCCACAGAACCTAGTTTGATATGATACTGAATCATAGACATCAATAGTATCATTTACATCACGAAGGAATGTCAACTTATAGTAATTTATATTATATATTGAATAGAAATCAACATTTTGAGAGTGTAACTGGTATGGGAAAGTAACAGGATTATCATTAGCCAACTCCCATTCACCTGAGAACGTATATCCTTCATGTTCTGGGACATCTTTTGTATATTCAAGAACCCTTGCACTAGTATTATAGTACATAGAATCCAAAACATCATAAGTTTGTCCATCTATGAATCTAACTTTTACTTTTTCTCCATTATATTGAGCTACATACGTTACATTACTAGCAGGAACCGTTGTGTCTGCATTAAATGCTGGACTCCACAAATTCAAGAATTCCTCTTCGTGCCAAGATTCAACTGTTGAAGGAACTTTAATCTTGCTACCGAACTCTAACGTATCAGAGTACTTGTGTCCGTCAGATACGATTACTTCACCATCACCATCAACAAACTTAATGATATATGAATTGATCTTATAAGTTGCATTATAAGTCATATCAGAAGCAGGCATAGTAACAGCAGAAGTGAGTCTAGAACCATCTTCATCTACCCAAGCAACGAAAGAATAACCTGTCTTCTTAGGATCTTGAGGAGCAACAACTGGATTACCATATTCAACCTTAGTTTGCTTGATGATAGTATCTACTGACAACTCATCTTTAAATGTCAACGTATAAGAATTAACTTTCCATTGTGCCTCAGTAGTCACATCGTGAGCTGGCATTACAGAAGTTGAATCAGACCAGCCTATGAATGTGTAACCTTCTTTTTCTGGTGCTGAAGGAAGTTCGATATCTTCATTGTATTCATACTCTACTGTTTCATCTTCTTCTCCGTTATTTCTGATAACAGTATACTTATATGAATTAACCTCCCATTGTGCAATAAAGACTAAATTTTCATCACGAACTTCCGCATCAGTAATCTCTGGATTCCATCCCATGAAGGTATGTCCTACACTATCTGGGTCTGCTGGAATTTCAAAAATTGAACCATAATCATAATCCATAGAAGAGATAACCTCGTTTTCATTCTTCATGAATGTCACTTTGTACTGATTGATCTCCCATAGTGCTTCAGTAGTCACATTGCGAGCTGGCATTACAGCAGTTGAATCGGACCATCCTAAGAATGTATAACCTTCTTGTTCTGGTGTTGATGGAAGTGTGATTTCATCCCCATAGTTATAAGGCGTTGTTTCATCATCTTCTCCATTATTCTTAATAACAGTATAGTTATATGTGTTAACCTGCCATTGTGCTTTAGTAGTCACATCGTGATCTGGCATTACAGAAGTTGAATCAGACCATTCTAAGAATGTATAACCTTCTTTTTCTGGTGTTGATGGAAGTGTAATTGTTGTACCATAAGGATAGGATATTGTATCATTTTTCTCTCCATTATCCTTAATAACAATATAATCATATGAATTGACACTCCATTGAGCAACAAACTCTAGATCTTGATCAGGAACAAGATAACTAGTAATTTCCGGATCCCATCCTGCGAAAGTATGTCCTACACTATCAGGATCGTCAGGGACATTGAATTCAGAACCATATTCATAAAATTCTGAAGAAATGATTTCATTTTCATTCTTCTTGAATGTTACTTCATGAATGTTAATAGACCACAGTGCAATGAAATCAATGTTTTCTGCTGGCATTGTAGTCGGAATCTCTTTATCCCAACCATCGAATGTATGTCCCGTTTTTTCAGGCTTAACGATTCCTGTTGCATCGATAGGAGCACCAAAATCATCTGTAATTACATCAATAGGCTCTTCAGTATCAGGATCAGCCCAGAAACTCAAACTATACGTATTGATGCTACAATTAGCTACTAACGTAACATTTTCAGCTGGCATATTGAATGGGAAGCTAACTTGTTGTCCGTTGTTTAACCAACCATCACAAGTATAACCCTCTTTGTCGATAGAATAATCTTCTACACTCTCACCATATTGAACATCATATTCAGTAAGAGTTGTACCGTCAATGTCTTTAAATGTAATATGATATGTATTAACCGTATAAACAGCTGCTACGAATGTATCACGAGCAGGCATTGTTTGGAATGTTGAAGACCAATTCTTGAAAGTATAACCTTCACGAGCAGGAGCTTCTCTTCCAGGCAACATGTTTACAGCCTCACCGAAAGCATATTTTTGAGTAGTAATGACAGTCGTAGAATCGAATGTCTTGTAAGTCAAAATAAATGTATCAGGAGTAAACACTGCGTATGCAGTAGTATCCTTAGCTGGCATATTGAATGGGAAAGATATCTCCTCTCCATTTCTTAATGCATCAAACCAACCATTGAATACATATCCCTCTTTTACATTAGGATTTGCTGGAGTAGCAACGCTCTCACCAAACTTATATTTCGTCTTTGTTTGATTACCCTCTACAACAGTAATGAAATCAAATGGATTAGCAATTGTATCATATACTGCATAGTAAGTAGCTTCACCACTTACAGGAGCAACTTGAGGATTCCATCCCTTGAATTCATAAGTATATTCTGGTGTTTCAATATCCTCCGCCTTATCACATGCTGGTGTATCACCAAATGCATACGTTTCTTGGCAAAGCAATGTATTGTCAGTATTATAGAAAGAGACTAAGAAAGAATCCTTTGCAAAGAATGCTTTAAGAGAGATATTACCCCCTACGACTGTATCAATTGTCTTATTAGTAAGAGCTGAATTATTATTCCAATTTATAAAGTGACAATTTTCTGCAGGAGTTGCTGTGAAAGTTAGCAAGTCACCACAAGAAGCCTTGTTACCATTAGAAATTGAATTACCATTAGCATCTACAATTGAAACTGTACCCAAAGAACCATTAGCAGGATCTGTTAGTCCATTGATGATAAACTGATCTTTCGTGAAGATGGCTGTATAAGTCAACTTAGCCGTGTCAACCACAACTGTACGTGGATTATCTGTAATATCATCATCCCATCTCAAGAAATGATAACAATCTTTCTTAGCTGTGGCAGAAATCTGCACCTCAGCTTCAAAATCATATCGTCCACTACCTGTAGTAGTAGCAATAGCTGGATCCTCTGCCTTTACATTTAAGTAATATTCATTATTTGAGAAATAAGCAGTATAGGTTTCATCAGCTGTACATGTAAATGTATATGTTGATTCACCTATCTCATTTCCTTTAGAATCCTTCCAATATAAGAAGTGATAACCACCGTATGGAGTTGCCACAATAGTAGCCGTATTATCACCACAAGTAACACCACGAACTGTCACCTGAGCAGTTCCCTTACCGACAGAGTTTGTAGCAACAACTGCCTCAATAGTATATTCATTTACAAAGGCTTGAATGTTTTTTACATTGATTCCTGTTTGTTCTCCATATTCTGTAATACGGGTTTCCAAATTCTCATCAGGATCACAAGGAACATAAATCAACATAGTTCCATCATGATTGGTTGATTGTCCAATACCAATCTCAAATTCTGGAGCATAAGTAGAATTAAACCAAATTTTCTCCAATGTAGGAATACCATCAAAGGCAGCATATTGTACATCTGTCAAAGTGGTAGGCAACACAATAGATTTCAAATATTGCTGTTGATACAAAGCATCGGTAGCGATTTTGGTCACTCCCTCAGGAATTACAATTTCATCAATCAGTAAGTGCTGTGGAATCTTTACCAAAGTCTTCATATCCTTTGTGTAAAGCACACCATATTTGTCAACTACGAAACATTGATTGTCAGGATCAACCGTAATTACTCTTATTGAATCCAACGTTGATCTGGAACCATTAGTAGCATAACGATCATTGTAATAGTTACTACTATATGTACCTGTCAACCAACGATCTCCCAATGTACAAACATTAGGACCTAAATGAATGGAATCCAACTTTGGACACGCACGAAATGCTTCGTAACTAATTACTTCCAAAGAATTTGGCAAAGAAACAGATGTCAAATTTGGCAGTCCAGCAAAGAATGCTGCACCAATTTCAACTACACCCTCTTCTACAACTACAGTTTTGATGTAATCAACGTAGTTTCTACCACGCAATGGACTACTCTCGGTATAGTCTCCATTTCTTCGACTACTTCCATCACTCGGATAATACCAAGTGTGGTGATAATTCGATGTTTTACCATCTCCCTCCTTTGAGAGAGTTAAGACACCAGTGTCGGTATCCAAGGTCCACCTGGTACCTCCATTTTTGTTAGAATACACCGCCGCTAAAGCTTGGCCTATCGGCAGCATCAAAAGCACCCAGACCAGCCAGGTCACCTTTCTAATTTTACTTCTCATTTTTTTTGTTAATATTTAATGTTTAATTTCATTACGTGGTTTGTTTTACTTTTTTTCTCACCATACCAAAGTTATAATCAACAACTTACGGATCACCCGATTTACCCCTGCTGTTCAACATACCATTGAAAGCAAAAATATCGAAAATTCGGCGCAAAATTAATATTTTTTTTACAACATTTAACAAAATACTCAAATAAAAAAACGACAATTTGCATTTATTGCCTAATATCAATATATCTATGCTATTGGACAGAGTATGATAATTGCATCACATCCCGTAAATCCGAAAAGAGTGACGCTCAATTGGTAAAAAAAAAGTATTTTTGCATCAAAATAAATAATATGACGCTTTCCATCTGCATACCTATTTATAATTATAATGTAACAAGACTGATTCATGAATTGTCTGCTCAGGCTTCTCAGCTCTCTTGTCCCTATGAAATCATTCTAATGGATGATGGATCTCAATCCTTCTTGTCTGATAACGCCCTACTCGCAGAACTTCCCCATGTTCAGTATATCGAATTACCTTATAATATAGGTCGTTCCGCTATTCGTAACAAATTGGCCAACACTGCCCAATACGAATTCCTTCTGTTTATGGACTGTGATACCCTACCTTCTTCCCCTCACTTCATCCATAATTATCTGACGGCTGCTCAGAACTCCAATGCTGATGTAATCATGGGAGGATATCACTATTCAGATGAGAAACCCGACTCCATTCATCTGCTTCGTTGGTTGTATGGAATCCACCGCGAGGTGAAAAGTGCCTCAGTAAGAAATCTTCATCCCTTTCGCTCTTTTTCTACATTCAACTTCCTAATTAAAAAAAAGGTCTTTGAAAAAGTAACCTTCGACGAATCGCTAACAGAATACGGACATGAAGACACCCTCTTCGGATGGGAACTGAAAAAGGCTCATTTCCACTTGTCTCACATCGACAACCCCGCCACTCAGATCAACTACGAAGAGAGCAACATCTTCTTACAAAAGACCGACTCCTCTCTAAAAAACCTATGGGTTATCTATCAAAAAATCGAGAAAAAAGATGATTTTCGAAAAGATATCAAAATATTGAAATATCAAGAGTTTCTTCGAAAAACAAGATTATTGCGTCCTGCTTCAATCCTTTTATCTCTTTTTTCAAAAATTTTCAGACGAAACCTAACCTCCAATCACCCACAAATGTTTATCTTTGACCTCTATAAACTAGAGGTGCTTTGTCGGGTGTCTCTTAACAAAATATAGTTCTGTTCAGATGAGAAAAATTCAAAAACATATATTATCTATTCTCCTACTCTTAAGTTGTGCATTCTTCAATAGCAATGCACAAATCAGTCACGGCGGATTCCCTCTGCCCGAACATCTTCAAGGCAGTAGTCTGCGACATGGAATAAGCAACGAGTGGGAAGAGATGCCTGCATTTAGCATGGACCTTTTGGAAAAGGAAAACCCCTCTTACAAAGGAGGATTGCGTTTCGCCTATGGATTTAATGTCAATCTAACACCTGACAATAGTGGGTCAACCACCTATCTGCCCGACGGCACAAAAGTTTGGAGAGTGAAAATCCACTCCGAAAACGCTCTTAGTCTAAATCTGATCTTCGACAAGTATCATCTTGCTGATGGTGCACAACTATTCATATACACACCCGACAAACATCAGATACTGGGTGCATTCACTAGTGAAAACAATCATAACAGTGGCATTTTAGCAACCTCCATCCTCGATGGTGACAGTATCATCGTCGAATACATCGAGCCCAAAGGAAGCACGGGAGAAATATCCATCGGAAAAGTGAACCACGGATTTAAAGACATACGCAAACTACCCGCTTTCGGCATCTCCGAGACCTGTGAAGTGGATGTCAACTGCACCAAGGATGCTGAAGAACGATCCAAAAGAAGCGTTGCCTTAATCGTTTTCAACGGAGAAACCCTTTGCAGCGGTTCTCTAATCAACAACACCGCCAACGACGGAACTCCTTATCTGTTGTCTGCCGCCCACTGCATCGCATTCGACAACAAAAAGACAGCCAGCGAAATGGCTGCCAGTAGCGTATTCTACTTCAACTACGAGACACCCCACTGCCTTGACAATATCCAAGGAACCTTGGAGATGAGTCTATCTGGTGCCTCTATTGTAACGATTTATGAAAAGACTGACCTCTTATTACTCCTGTTGGATGAAAATCCTCCTGCCGATTATAACACCTATTACGCAGGTTGGAACATCTCCTCCACAATAGATGGCCTTGTTTACACCATTCATCATCCAGAAGGTGATGTAAAGAAAATAAGCAAATCCCTATCAGCTCCTATTAATAACACATTTAGATGTTGCTCGGACAATATTGAATTCTCAACCAATGCGCATTGGGATGTTGCCGGATGGGAATACGGAATCACAGAAGGAGGTTCGTCTGGCGCACCCCTATTCAATAGCAATCATCAAATCATCGGAGCACTATCAGGAGGATATGAACCTTCAGGATGTGGAATTACAAGTAATGATTTCTTTTACAGAATCAACAAAGTTTGGAAAACAAGAAACGTTTCATTATCCACTGCACTCGATCCTATCAAGAGCGAAGAAACACAAATTGGAGGATTGGAACCGCATCAATATCCATGTCATCGTCTGTCAAACTTAGAAGAGGGAGACCAACTACACCTCTCTGAAACAGAAGAATACCCAGCAGGAACCAATTCAAACGGCATTTATGAATATGCAGAGAAATACGAGGAAAGCGGATATATCTACGGCGTTCATTTCCTTTTAGAGAAAGGCACATTCTACGAATCAGATACAATATGGCTCAAAATTTACAAAGGAGACAATGAGCCGAATTCACTTATCCACAAACAACGTGTAAGAATATCCGACTGCTATTATAATCAACGTAAAAACACTTTTCAGGAGAATGTGCAGAGCAATTTAATGTCTCGCGACAACTACCTTCGACTTGATTCTGTCGTTGCAGTAGATTCCTCCTTCTTCATCGCCATTGAAGCTCCACAAAACTACACCTATCCTCTCTCCATATACATCACTGAAGAGAAGAAATCTGGTCATAACACTGCCTATTTCAAAGAAAAAGGAGAATGGAAGCCATTCACCTCTCATCCTCAATATAATCGGGCAGCCTCCCTACTGATAGAACCAAGGATCGCCACTCAAATGACAACAGACGTTCCTTTAGTCAACTCCGATAATACACAGATAACTTTATATCCTAACCCAACCACAAACGATGTCCACATTCTCTTTGAAGAATCACCTCTCTCGTTCGCCATCTACAACATGAACGGAATCAACTATTTTTCAAAGGAAAATCCTGCAGAATCAGAAACGATTGCTATGGGCAACTTCCCTGCCGGAACATATATTATTAAAGTAATTTATCCACAAAGAACGGCTTATAGAAAAGTTATCAAGTTGTAGTCATGGAAGAGAAAAAAAACATACGAAAAGAGATACGCCTAAAAATAAAGGCAATGTATGGGTGGGAAAAAGACTATTATGGGAAAAGAGCCCTCCAGTTGATTGAATCAGACCCTCTCTTCCAAAAAGCAAAAACAGTCTTGTTGTTTTGGTCCCTCCCCGATGAGATAAACACACACGCATTCATCGAGCGTTGGAGCGAAAGCAAAACCATACTACTTCCGGTGGTCATCGACGAGGATTCTGAGATCCGACCATTCCAAGGAACAACCAACATGGAAACAGGAGCCTTCAACATTGACGAACCCGTAGGAGAAGCCATCACAGACTACTCCACAATCGACCTTGCCATCATCCCTGGTATGGCATTCGACCCATCTGGCAACAGACTGGGAAGAGGGAAAGGATACTATGACAAACTACTTGCTCGCCTATCTTGTCATAAAATAGGTGTCTGCTTTCCATGCCAACTTCTACCTTCCATTCCTCAAGAACCTTGGGATGAAAAGGTAAATAGAGTGATTATAGGATAGACTATCTTCATAAAAATTCATTTTATTTACAAAAAAGCAAAACAATCTTTTTTTATTAGAATTAAATCTACTATATTTGCCACATGAAATTTCTTCTAGTTTTGACGAAATTTTCTACCAAATAGCATCAATAAACACCAAGAATGATTGCTAAGATTGAGAGAAATGGCAATTGTCGTATTCTTTAATCGTGCACCATTCATTATATTTTTGATATGAAAAAAAAGAGACTGTTCATTTTCCTGCTAATGCTTGTTGAATTGATCTTTCTGCCAGATCTTCAAGCAGAAGGGTTGACTCACGTAAAAGGGATACACACGATTGGAGTGCGTGGAGGTATTGGTACGAAAAACAAATATGATTATGGAATCATATATCACTATCACTTCAATTCCCAAAGTGCACTATCTGCAGAGATAGACCATGAGGTAGCTACCTTTGGACACACCGATTTTACTGGTATCGTGTTATTTTCTCCTGGATTTAATTATTCTCCTGTGAATCCGTGGGGATGGTCCTACATTACACTGAACCTTGCTGCCAGTGTAGGTTGGGACAAATGGGAGTGTGAGGTGATTCACAAAGAGATCAGTGGCATCGTCTATGGAGCCAATGCAGGTGTCTCATGGGAAATATTCCCCTGCTCCTTCCTTTCTATTGAATTGAAAGCTCAAGAATATATTTTGTTTGGCAATGACGAACAATATATAAAACCACTTTTCTCTCTAGCTGTTTGTTATAATTTTCACAAATAATACCACAACTACATACAATGAATCCAATGAAATTCTACAAAACAATCTGCTTTGTCGTAATGATCGGACTATGCTATGCGTGCGACACGCGTGACGATTATTTCTATGATCATACAGACCCTCCTACCATCTCTCTTGTGGCGGAAAAAGACTCTACCATCGACGGGAAGAAATATATCTGTATTGATGTAACATGGGGTGACACCATCGAAATTGATTATCATTTCAATGATATATGTGGCTATATCGGTAATTTTACTGCCGTTGTAAAACCTCTAATAAAGAAAAGAGACGATTATTACTATTGGAAAGACTTAGCCATCGTAGATTATCAAGAGGATGGAACCACCGACTCTTGGTATTATCCTGGGGATAGTCCGTATGACTATACGCAGTTCGACAACCACCTATGTGTGAAGATTGACACAACAAGAAACAAAATCCTCATCATCGAATCAACAACATCTGCCAAGGAGTACTACTTTAATAATGGTCGGTCAAACCTAGGAAAGTTGAGTAAAGATAGTCTTACCATAGATGCTATCGTTACACTTTCAACTGCAAACATATTAGGTCTGACTGGCTCTGCCAACATTCTACTAAAGTTGTATGTAAACCGTCCTCCTATTGCCAATTTCACATTAGCTCCTGTGACAGGCTATCCTCTACACCGCAAAATTGAGGCTCATTGCACCGACCCAGACAATGACAAAATCATCCTCTATGAATATTGCATTGATGGAAAACTGTTTGACCATACCTCTGGCTATGATTGGGGAAAGGATAAAGTTTACGAAAAAGGGAAAGGTGCTTATAACGGCACCTATATCACCGGCACGCAATTATCCTCTGTCAAACATGCGTTTCAAGAAGCAGGCGACCATACCATTAGTGTTCGTTGTCAAGACCAATGGGGCAACTGGAGCACTTGGAGCACCAAAACTATTTACATTGAATAAATGAATCATGAATCTATAGAACCCACCTAATTATCATCAATCACAATGAAAAAATTATATTACTTCCTATTTTTCATCCTTCTTTTTCCCTTTGCTCAGATCAAAGCTGAAATAAATAACCATATCACAAAAACAAAATCTGGGAATATCATTCCCACGAAAGACTACTATCAAAAAGAGGATCTGCTGGAATTCAATTACATTACACCAACTGTAAAGATTGAGACGGGAGGTTGGGGATTGTGGCAAGAAGACAAAGTGGAGAAATCCACCACCAAAATCACACTAGACATCAAATACAACGGCAATGTGATTCGCATTGCAACTTATAACGAGACAAGAAGGGGAACCGGACATGACGTCGAACTTCCAGCTATCAGTGGCACCTATTCCTCAACCTCATCGATTGAGAAACTGCTTGGAACAAACAACGACACATTCCCAAAACAGTTCTACTTCACCGTATACCTCACTTACAATGTTCACGCTGAATTTAACAAAGGAAGTACGCAAGAGATAAATTTCCAAGAGAAGAAAGATATCAATGTGTATACATGCTACGCAGGTACGTTATCCACGGATGAGGCCATACTACCCAACATCTCCTCTTCCAATGCAAGTCCTATTTACGGACTTTACAACTCCGACAACAATATGCAATATCCCATTATTAGCACGCAAAGTCCCTCTGTATATGGACTTAACACGCAAGAATGGATCTCATGGAACATCACCGATGGTTCCAAACAAATCACAAAGAAAGAGAGCTCCTGTTCTCCCAACATGTCCGATTATGATCAATATCTAAAATACGCTGATTTTTTAGACAACGAGAATCGTCTGCTCAATGGGAGTCTCCGTTACATCTATCGGACCTATGTCAACAAAGATTTCTCATGTCATAGTAACACTCTGAAAATAGAAGTCATCGATACTCTTTCCTTAGATGGATTTGAAGAGGATGAACTAACACAGTTTATCTGTCCACCTATCGGTGATGACGAAGATGATTTGTCATGCAACTCCAACAATGCGTTCACCATCAAAGGAAAAGCCATCAACTGGTCTAACGTCTCCTACCCAAAATCCATCTACGGAGCCTACTATGGATGGGAGTACAAGACATCCTCCAACATAGGCTGGCAACCCATAACGGATAATCTGAACACTGATTCCATCAACCCTGATCTATGTCTAAGTAAAAAATTCCTGAAATTAGGGAAGACATACTATTTCAGACAATTCGTCCTCGTGAAGAATTTTGGAAACAGGAAAGTATATGCCAATGGAGAACACAACTATGTGACCGTACAACATTACCACCCCATTACAAAAAATAATTTCCTTTTAGATTCCTTGTCTGAAATATGTGAAGGAACACTTCTAAAAGACACCCTGCTCATAACCTTCATCCCTGAAAGCGGGAAAGAATACAAAAATGCCTATGACAATCCACTTCATGACGATACCTATAATCTAAAATACTCCATCGCATCTGATTTCGAAGCATTCAATGCCGAGACGTATGGTAACAAGCTATTCATTCCATTCATCCTTCAAGGAAAATCCAATGTTACTGCAACCGTAAAAATAGAAGACGGTTGCGCAAATAGTGTCTCCTTCCCCATCAACCTTAATGTATCCAATCAGCCTCAACTACTAAAGACGTACGTTGATGTGGACGGAGGGTATGCCAACTACACAGAGAGTGGGAATAGGAACTTAAGCATACAAGTGCCAGAGGAAAAAAACATAACCATACGAATCAATGACTCAGATCCTGAAAAATCCTCCTGCCGTTATTTCATCAGTTATCGAACCAACCAAAAAGATGAACATGGAGAATATCTCTGGAACGAACGATCTATCATCAATACAATCTTTGGTCACACCATATCTCATACCATCAAACGAGAAGAATGGTACAATGCAGACTGCAACTACATAAAGATTGAGAAAGAGAGAATGACAACTGGCTGTGTAAGTGAACCACTCTACTTATGCATCAACTACATCGGAAGTGTCATTGGTAACAACATTGAATTCAAAAATAGTAGTAATAGTACGATTGAATACACCTGCAAAAACAATAAGAACCCTCTTATTTTAGGAGGAAACGTATCGGGTGGATATGGGGATGACACCTATAGCTATGTATGGCAATACTCCAATGATAGCATATCATGGACAAACATGCTTGATTCAGAAGGGAAGGTTATCTCGTCATCTCATCTGTTAGAAAACAGTTGGAATAAAGTCATCGATAAGAAATACTACTTTAGAAGAATGGTTACATCCATTGGAGAAAATGCATCGGAAAGCAGTGCCATCAAGTCCTTCAGTAACGTGGTGAAAATAGCTCCTTACACAGCACCCAAGCTACAACTTGCCGTCAACCAAACAAAGAGGATTTCTTTGCCTGCTACGATTCAAAATTACTTCTGTCTCAAACCTATCTCAATTCATCCGTTTTAGACAACGAGGGGTATGTGTTCAAAAAATTTTATGGGTATGAAGATAAACAAGGAATCATCCGCCCTTACGCTGATCATCGAAATTCCATTGTTGTCACCACCGATACCTCCTTGTATGCCGCAACTGAGTTCTGTGGCGACACCATCTTCTCCGAACAAGGAATAAAAATATCCGTTGGCGAAGACCTAACCTTACAAGAAGAGGATATAATCGTAGGTCCATGTCTGATTCGTGGCGACTCCATCGAACTCTCCATCGATACGAAACCGGGCTACACATACGGGTTCGTCTTCAACAACGATACGATCTACAACGCTAACGCAAAGACCCGACTTCCCCTAATGGGTAATCTAAACTACATCGCCTTCAAAACAAAAAAAGAGTGTACCAAATTTACCCCTCTGGTCTTCAATCAGTCACAAACCAAAGAACCAGTCGAACATACTCAGTTGCAAGCCACCTCTTCGGGAGGAGTTACGCAAGATAATAGACATCATGCATGTTATGGTAACGTGGTAAACATCTTTGTGCCCAATGAGAAGACTAGCGACGACATCGTTTATGAATGGAAAGTAAACAATTCTCTATTGAATACTGCATACACATCCAATATACTTTCCACCTCCGTATTTGACCTACCCGACAAAGAATATTTTGTCACTCGCACCTCTCACCTCATGGCTGGGAACGTCAGTTGTCAACATGTGACAGACACCATTAGGGTTCACACCTACCCTACCATTTCCAACCTAGTCGTTGAGAATAGCAAAGATTCCATTTGCTATGGCGATGATGTGTCGATCACACTCGATAAATCCGTCATTAAAGGAGGATCTGGCAACTACCTTTTCTCATGGAATGAAATCCGAAAAGATACAGTTCTATCCGGAGAGCCTGGACTGTCAACCATCTATCATGCAAGCGGACTAAAGGAAACTACAGCCTATAGCGTAACCGTCTCTGACGCTTACTGTACAAACGAGATCTACCAACAGACATCTCCAAGTGCATTAGTCTTTGTCGAAAAAGATTTATCCTTCGACCTTTCGGCAGCACCCTCCACTATCAATGCACAATCCCTACAAGAGGGAAATAGTATTGCCACCCTCATCACCTCCGACGAAATCTCTGCATCAGACAAAATCAGTTGTTGGTTAAATGGAAGGGAATATAAACATAACGAAAGCTATCTGACAGGCATCAACTACTCTTTAAAAGCCGACGACTTCGCTGATAACCTTGCATCCTTCACAATAGAGCGATATGGTAGCAACCTAAAGGGATGTAAACAGTTAAAACAGATAGATATTCTTCTTAACGAAGGCTTTGATGGGACACCCGTCATCTTATCCTCCAAATCACTCACCTCTACCTCTACAGTATGCGGTGGTGATAGTCTGCAACTCTCCATCGACACACTTCAACTTCCTAAATATGACAACAAGGTCATCGAACCCTCAAAAGTCTCATATCAATGGTACAAAAGGAACGGAGAAAGTTGGAGCACCTGTGGTACCAACGCACAGATTAACGTTGTCGCCATCCATGACGCAACACAAGAGTACAGATGTAAACTATCTTATACTCCAGCAGGAGGAACTAGGCAATCTGTCTTCTCCAACATCCACTCCATAGTTGGCATCGGATCCATCAAAGTGAACAACATCTACTTTATCGATGGAGAATCATTATCAAACACATACTATGTGTGCAAAGGCGAAACCGGACTTGTCTCCCTAACTGCAAATACTTCATTACGGGCATCTCAATTTCAATGGTATCAGAAAGAGGGAGACGGAGAATGGAAGAAAGTGCCATCCAATCGAGGAACAACAGGATCGGATGCTCCGCTATGCACCATTGATCTGGCGAACTACACCAAAAACACATCCTTTAAGTTGGTCTGCACAAATCAATGTGGCACCACAAGTGAATCATCCAACCAGATTCAACTGCTATTCAACGTTGGTGCTACACTTTCTACGGATGACATCATACTGACAAGCAACAATATCTACGACGAAAACAATCTTCCATCTGTATCACTCTGCGTTCCAAGAGACTACAGAAGCACCTATTTCTGGAGTTGCGACCCATCTTTCTCTCCTACCAGTTGGAAGTCGGGCAACCCCATCACCCTCGACAACAATGGGAAAGGGTTCACTAGCGGAGACAACACCGTTTATGTTTACATGGCTTCAAGAGGAATGGGAAATTGTCTTTCCGACACAATCGCTTACCACTTCAACGTATTTGAAAAGATCAAAAGCAGTGCCATCGGATGCAGTGTAAACGATGATACCCTTTGTCTCAACAGTGGAATGATGACCCTTTCTGTCAACGAGATAAAAGGAGGTGATGGAAACTACCAGATTGATTGGATGTATAAAAGTAAAGGAATGACAAGTTTTTCTGTTGTCAATGAGAATGCCAGTATGCCATTTGAATACTTAGGAACAATTGAAGGTTCCAATGCCTTAGGCGCATACTCATTCCTCAACATCGGTAATCTTTCCGAAAACTGCGAGTTCTACGCACTCATCTCATGCATAGGAGATTATACTGGACGAACACACTCGACCAACTCCTATACCAAAGGAGTATACCAACCACTAAAAGCTGGGACAATTGACAATCATACTCTTCTTATGTGTTACAACGACGCCCTTGCACATATTGAAGGAACCGATGCTCAGGGGGGCAACCACCACTACGAATACCAATGGTTGAAGTCGACCGACAAACAGAATTGGGAGTCTATCAACGAACAGACAGAAATCTCATACGTCGGACAAGCTCTGCAAGAGATGTATAAGTTAAAACAAACCACCTATTTCTGTCGCGTGACAAGCGACGGATGTGGTAGCAAAGACACATCATCGATAAAAACTGTGCAGATAAAAAACGAAGTTCTCACAACAGCAGACAATATTCTGTACACTCCTCTAATAGCAAGAGGAGACAAAGCCAAGATGTGGGGTATCGACAACAATTATGACTATGTTTGGTTTAATCGAAACCTGCAAGTTTTGGACACCACAACTGTACAGGAAGTATTATCTACGGTTAATATTGACGAGACATCTCGCACCTATTATGCAAAGACAATGTATGACGGATGTCTGTCATCCAACTATGATACAATTCACATATCTACGTATGACATTGATGGAGGACACCTATCATTCGATGAGTCACCAGCATCTGATAAGAAATATTGGATTTGCAGCGGGGCAAATGCAGGACGAATTAGTGCGGATGGAGGTGGTAATTTAAACTACCGCTGGTTTTATTTAATCAACGGAACAGAAAACTCCAGAGCTTATGCCCTCTATTCAGCTTCCAACACGGCTGAACCCGTCACAACCAGTAGTGTGCTATTAGATACATGCAATTTAAAATCAGTGTTTACACATACAACAGGAACACAACTAGAGAAAAAAGTCTCATTCTACAGAGTATCCTATTTCACCATCGATAATATGGAGCAGACAGAAAACTCTGACACCATATCCTTATATATCGTTCCTACACTAAGCCTTGCATCCACACTCCTATTAGATGGAAGTGAGTCATTGGCAGGCACTATTTCTGCCGAAAAAGAGCTTTATTGCAATGGCGAAACAGGATCTTTAATTGACGGAACCGTCGACCAAGCATCACCTCTTTTCGAAGTTTGGTCAAATGGGACGTTCGGACCCTATCTTTACAATCCAGAACATGAAGAGTTCTCAACGTGGTTTGAATACGGAAAGAATAACGTATGGGAAAAATCTGAGATTCATCATGGCATAGCCGACTATGCACAATTCTTCAACCTGGATGTCATCGATACTTCATACACCGTACGAAGAGCCTTCAATGATGGTTGCTCTACTGTCTATTCCAATTCAGTCAAGCAAAACCTATCCAACAAAGCTCCGAATCCTTCAAAGGTGATTATCAAAGCAACTACCCCAGAGGGAAAAGTAATCACCGAAGGAATCGAAATGGGTGATGCCTTGAGTATCAACTACACGGAACTGGGATATGAATGCTATTGGTTTGCCGACGAAGAATGTACAGACACCCTATGTGCTAACAATCAGCTACTAACGTTCAATCAGATTACAGAGAAAACGCCAACCATCGTCTATCTTAAACGAAAAGACAACACTGAAAATGGTTGTTTCTCATCTGCTTTGGCTATTCCTCTAACATTCTATACAAAAAGTACTGGCGGATATATCTACAAAGATCAATTTGTCTGTAGAAACGAACAATTCTCCACAATCACCAGCGGACGCTTGGCAGAAGGATTCTCCTATGCTCCAACAAGTGGTACCCCTAGAGAATTTCATTATCAGTGGCAGGTTTGTCTAAGCGACAATCTTGATGTTTGGACAAACATCACTGGTGCCATTCAACCCGACTCCTTGAGTGCTGACATCATCATGAACCTAACTTCATCCAACAATTCCACCTATTACATACGAAGGCAAGCCTCAACAATAGACAACCGCATTGTCTATTCTGACACCATACAACTAACCTTCTACGATGATCTCCAAGCGGGTGCCATCTCTCTCGAAAATGAGGGGAAAAACAGCTTCTGCTACTCTGATTCATTACCATTCATCCTCTCTTCTTCGCCAACTGGAGGTTATTATGGCTATGTAGGATTTGATGGATACTCATACGGATGGGAAATCTCCATCAATAATCAGGAGTATGTACCTGTTTCTCCACTTAGCAGGACAACAGGCAGAAGACTTGACCTAGACTATTGTCTCCGTTTTGAGGACAAACTAGGCATCGACTTCTCTCAAGACAATCACATTCAAATCCGTGCATTATACGCAGATGTATGTGACACCCAATACAGTGAACCTCTTTCCTTCACACTATGGGCTATGACCCATCAACCCTCCATCTATCAAGAAAAAGACAGCTGTGAATCGGACGCTGTGACAATAAAAGCATACGACACACAACACTACTCTTACACATGGGTAGTGCTAGACGATGAGAAACAAATCACTTGGTCGTATACACAAGACTCATTGAAACTACAACGAGTCTCCGAAATAAAAGTGACCGAATATGGAGTGTCAGGTACACACAAAGAAAGCGGTTGCAAGTCCGATTTCACCTACTTCAACATAGACTCACTTCCTCGCCTGCATCAAGACCCTTTAGAAACTCCCTCTTCATCACTATGCTACAATAGCACAATTACCATAAAGGGAGGAAAAGTGAGTGGAGGTAACAGTTCTAAAACCTTCCTTTGGGAATATTCTTACGACGGAGATTCATATAATCCGTTGGAAACCTCTGAAGATTTATTGCTGACAAATCTGAAACAATCCCTATTCGTCAGAAGGATTATAAACGACCTCTGTTCTTCTGATACCAGTAACACTATCTTTATCCCCGTTCGAGAGAAGATAGAGCCATCCCTTACAGACATCTCATACCCTAAACAAGTGTGCATGGGGCAATACTACACACTAAAACTGAATCCATTGAAAATCGATTCTCTCAAAGATCTGAATGAGCAATGGAAAGTGAAAGAGTGTCTGTGGACACTTCAACACACCGAAAACGACCATCTCATTAGCGACACTCTCTCTTTCAGATCCATCACATCAACAGAAATCACCTATCAGGGCTTTGATGATCCGTATCAAACCTTTTCAATTCATCTGTGTACAATCGACAGCACCAATGCAAAATGTTCTAGCGATGCGATACAGTTTGTCATCAACAGCACCCCATCTCTTGACTCTTCACTGAATCGCATCACCTGCAGTAATCTTCATCCATGTAATGGTGAGATAATCGAAATTGAAGGCTCTGTGGCATACGTTCCATCATTTGAGTCTGACACCTTCACCTATGCATGGTTCCAATCCGACAATCAGCAGGATTGGGCAAAGATCTCGCAGCAAAAGAATCAGAACCTACATATATCCATACAGGATTCGATTTACATAAAGCGAGAAGTATCCAATCTATGTTATTCCAACTTCAGTAATATCATTGCCCTAAAAGGCAAAGCGGGTGAGACATTTGACTATGTATCTGCCTTAGGATTAACCATCACAACATACGTTCAGGAGGAGAGTGATAGCGTCGAACTGACCATTCGTGACCAAAGCATCAATACGAACTATATCCTGCAGGGTGACTCACAATTGCCTGTTAAACAATACGGCATCACGACACTCCCTTACACTGCTGATGAATATGCCAACAAAGCCCTCTATCTGCAAAACACCACTGGCTGTTACAACGGGTATCGCATCTCACCCATCAGAGGTGGACGAATCTATAGCGAGGGAAACATTGTCGTATGCAAAGGAGCTTCCGTTCCCACTCTTCGTGTAACAGAGAGTGAAGGAGGTTCAGGTGATTATAAGTACCAATGGCAATATAAAAATGAATACGTAAGAGAATATGTAAACATACCTTCTGCTACAGATATTGATTATACTCCCGACCCCGTCACATCCCAAACATGGTTTCGTCGAATGACCACCTCTGGAGAATACATCTCATATAGTAATGAAGTATCCCTCTTCATAGCAGAGCAGCCTTCTCTATCCCCTCTTCTGCCAATAATCGACAGTGCCACTTTCGCCAATAAAAATCTTACGCACACGGACGGTGTAGTCGAACTGACAAAATCCATGTCTATTCAACTCGCTTGTTCCGTTTCACACGCACAAAACATCTATTGGGAATACAGCGACGATAACGAGACATGGCACGAACTACATTCTGAAACGGAATCCGCAGAGAATGTCTCCCTAACAATCAACGGCGAGCAACCATCTCGATACTACCGACTTCATGCAGAAAGTGAATGTGGGACAACCATCAGCAACAAGGTGCTTGTCACCACTTCCGACGTCCCTGAAATCATAGAGGATGAGATTGTCATCAGCGGATTGGTCTGTCAAGGAGACACCCTCAAACTAGGTTGTTTTTATCTGGATGAAGACGGGAAACTGATTAGTGGTGATTACTATTACCAATATGAAAACAATGCAGGAATCCAGATGTATACTGCAGGACTGAATGGCCCATGTACAAACATCTACTATCCTAACACACCCGTCAATGGCTATATCTACTGTCCGAATGTAGAGACACCTTTTGACATGACAATCACGCGTGTTTCGAAACAAACAGGAGCGTCATATACTACCACCATACACATCCCGGTTGTCATTCTACATGCCAACTTTGAATACATCATTAACAATAAAACACATACATTACAAGAGGAGCAAGTAAACATTGAACAAGGTGAATTGATCGAGTTTAAGAATCTGACTGAGGGAGATATCGTCAGCACCTATTGGGAACTAATAGAACCCATGAACACACCCACTAATGTCTCTCCATACGGACTCTTCTCCTTCTTGGAAAATCCTTATTGCTATTTCTATAATGGAGGCAGATATAACGTCACTCTACACGTTACAGATGCGAATGGTTGCCAATCATCCATTAGCACGGATGCTATCACCATACCATCCAGCGCGGTAAGAAACACCACATTTAAAAATGCTATTTTCGTAGAAACCAAAGAAGGAAACAATCCTGACAATAACCAATTGATGGTCTATCCTATTCAGTTCCAAGAATCTCTTCATATCCTATGGAACAATAACGTCTTTCATTATCAACTGTATGACGAACTAGGAATTGTACGAATCAGTGGTTCGGCAGACGAAGAAGCACTCCTTCATACAGAAACGCTTACCCCTGGCGTATACATTCTGCGAATTAACAACCAGATAGTAAAACTAATAAAGGCGAACTCTGTAAATTCTCCGTTTTAATTTCAAAAATTCTACGATATGAATTCATAGAGTCAAATAAAACTAATTGATCTTAATGAGATTAGGTGAGTCCTAAAATTCACCATTAAATATTCCCACTTTTGTTTTTTCTCAGACCGACAGGCTCTAGAATCAGTCATAAAGAACCCTCTTTATACTGAAATCTAGGGTCTGTCCCTATCTTATAAACCCCGATTTTATGTTTTTAGACATAAAGCAACATATTTTTAGAACATTATTAATTTTTTTGTAAAAAACTTGCACCTTTTAATTTTATTTATATCTTTGTTGTCAGAATTAAACATTACAAGAAAAATTACTGGTGCAACTCTTAAAACGCATAACTATGATATAAAACAAAGAACTCCTGAAACTGCATTTTAGTAAAATTATGCACGAATAATAAAAACCAAAGGGAGCATAGTCATCGACAATGCTCCCCTAAAAATTATCTGATAATCAGCTATAAGTTCTTATAAAACTCTCTTTTATTCATCATTATCTCGGAATCGACGTGGACCCTTAATATCTGTGTTTCTCATTCTTTTGCTAGAGCGATCACGGTCATATTTCTTACCACCCGATCTGTCTCCTTTGAAATCGCGTCCTTCACTTCCACGTCCTTCACGACGGCTGAATTTTCGATCTCCTCTTGAGTCATCACGCCATTTTCCACCCTCATTTCTATCACCGCGGTATTCTGAACGACGATCATCTCTATATTCATTCCTATTGTCATCATTGCGACGTGCGCCGTAAGATCTTCTCTCATCATCATTGCGACGACCGTAACTTCTCCTATCATCATCGTTTCGACGATTACCATAATTAGGACGACTCTCACGCTCTTTCTGACGTTGCTCAAACATCTCTCGCTTAGCAAAAGTCTCATGGCGACGACGTTGATATTCACTCAACTCATCTTCACTCATCGATTCACGATTCCATCGATCTTCGAATGGACGCAAGAATACGCCATTTCGATCATTGTATGTTGGAGCCTCATCTTCTGTCTTTTTCGCTTCCTCCTCTTTCTTATCCGCACGTTCTTTCAAAAACTCATCACGGCGGCCTTTGAATAGTTCATATTTACGGAACTCGCATTCAATAGAACCATTCATCAAGTGATATTTCACAGACGGACGTAATCCGATGCGATCTGTTGCCTCACAAGGAACGGAGATAATCCAAGCAGACATGTCGGTGAAGTCGTTCTTCAACTTACTACCAATCTCCTCATACAAAGTTGATAGACTATTCACCTTCAAACGTTCACCATACGGAGGATTAAACATGATCATCGTCTCGTTTACCGGACGTTGAACGCCTTGGAATGGTTGGTGAGACAACTCAATGTACTTACTCAATCCAGCACTCTTAACATTCTCTTCAGCCACACGAAGAGCAGCAGATGAAATGTCTGAAGCATATATTTTATGATTGAACTCACGTTCTTCAGAATCATCTTCGAACAACTCGTCCAAAAGATCCTTATTGAAATCAGGCCATTTTTCAAAAGCGTACCCCTTACGATAAATACCAGGAGCAATATTCAAGGCCATCATTGCAGCCTCGATGGCAATTGTTCCCGAACCACACATAGGGTCCATGAAATCTGTTTGTCCATCCCAACCAGCCAATTTCAGCATACCTGCTGCCAAGACTTCATTGATTGGAGCCTCCGTTTGTTCCACCTTGTAACCACGAAGGTGCAACGACTCACCCGAACTATCCAAAGATAGGGTGCATGTCTCTTGAAACACATGAATATTTAGCTGTATGTCTGGATTGGTTATTCTGACAGACGGACGCTCGCCATACTTCTCCATAAAATGGTCTGCTATAGCATCCTTTACCTTGTATGCCAGAAACTTTGAATGTTTGAATGATTCGGAAAAAACAACAGAATCGATGGCAAATGTTTTCTTTGGATCCAAATACTGAGACCAATCAAACGCCTTTACTATCTCGTACACCTCATCGGTGTCATTTGCTTCAAACTTGTAAAAAGGCTTTAAAATACGAAGTGCTGTACGACATTTAAAATTTGCCTTGTACATCAGTTCTTGATCTCCATAGAATCGAACTCCTCGCGTAATAATTTCAACTTGCTCAGCGCCTAACTCTTGCAATTCTTTAGCCAGCACTTCTTCCAACCCTTGGAAGGTCTTAGCAATCATTTCAAAACTGTTTGCCATCTTAGTTTATATTATAGAGGGTACAAAAATACAAAAATATACTGATTTTCGAAGACTTTACTTCTGATTTTACTGTAAAAATCTTTTGTGTATGACAATTACAGAATAGAAAAAATGCGAGACAAGAGTGCCTGACACAATCTTGCCTCGCACTATACTTTAAACGTTACGCCAACATTGCATCTGCCAACGCCTCCAACTGAGGTATATCACTCTCTTTCATAGAAGAACGTAACGATACAAGTGGTTCTACAATAGTCACATTCTTCATTGGTTCAATCAACGCACGCATAGCACGTCCTGCTGATGGTGCCCACGTTCCATTCTCCACCATACCAATCGTTCTGTTTTGGTATGCCTTGAGACCTAATTTCCACAAGAACATGTGCATTGGAGGGAAGACATCTCCTTCGTAAGATGAAGCACAGACAACCAACTTGTTCATTCTGTAAGCATCCTCTATCACCTCTGCCATATCATCGCGACACAAGTCTGCCACAACAACCTTCTTAGCACCCTTCTTCTTCAAAATCTCTGCCAACGTCTCAGCTGCCTTAGCCGTGTTGCCATGGATAGAGGCATGTGCAATCAAAACCCCCTCTGTCTCTATATCATAATTACTCCAAATGGAATATAAACGAATTGCCTCTTCCATTCTTTCACCATCCAAGATAGGTCCATGCAACGCACATATAGTCTTAATTGACAAACCTGCCACCTTCTTTAAGACAGTGCTGACAGGTCCTCCATATTTACCGCATATATTGAAATAATAACGACGAGCCTCACATGCCCAATCGTCTGGATCCGCATCTATCACACCAAACTTACCAAATCCGTCGGCTGAGAACAAAACCTCTTCCTCTGGGCAATATGTCATAATCACCTCTGGCCAATGCACCATCGGTGCTGTAATAAACGATAATGTATGATGACCTAATGATAACGTATCACCATCCTTCACTGTCATCGTATTACCAACGTTTAGCTTCTCATCAAATTGAGGCATGAACTGCAATGCCTTAGCAGAAGCGACTATCACAGCATCAGGATATAAACTACGGAATGCCGATATAGATCCTGAATGGTCTGGCTCCATGTGTTGCACCACAAGATAATCTGGCTTACGACCATTCAAAGCCGCAGACAACTTCTTCAACCACTCATCCGTCTTACGAGGATCCACCGTATCCATTACAGCAATCTTATCATCAGTAATCAGATACGAATTATAGCACATTCCCTCTGGGGTAACATATTGACTTTCGAAAAGCTTCATATCGGCATCATCACAACCGATATATTGAATAGATTTTGAGTACATATAACTACTAGATATGAATAAAATTAGTTTCTACAAATATAGAATTTTTATTGACCTCTTTCATAGCTTTGGCAATTTATTTTAGTAAATTAAGTTGATGTAAGTTCAAGTGTACAAGATGAAGCCAGCAACAATAATCACCTAGATGGCTCCATTTTTTCTCAAAAGGTCTTGTTTTTCTAAAGGAATATGTCTAAACTTGTCTCTATTAAAATTGTTATGTTTTTTAAATAAACTACTCATGGGTATTTTTGATTTCCTTTTCAACAGAAAAAAAGAAAATGAAGGTGCATACGATAAATCAGAACAACCTTCTAATACAAGAATTTATGATAATTCTTCTGAAAAAGATTCCATCGATCAATCTAACAATAAGCAGGACCTGCCATCCCTCGATAACATACCTGAGAATATCCTCAACGAGGCAAAAGAACTTGTTAGACAGGGATATAAACTAAATGCAGTCAAACTTATCGTTGATAACACAAGCGCTGGTCTGAAAGAAGCTAAAGAATTCGTCGATAATATTACATTATGAGAAATGGGAGGAATTTACTAAACTTCCCACTTTTCTCCCTACCTTTGCAGTCATGAATCCAATCATTCCGATACTCAGTATAACAGGTTCCGACAATACCAGCGGTGCAGGTGTTCAGGCTGATATTAAAACCATCACTGCTTTAGGTGGATATGCGGTGACTGCCATATCATCCGTCACCGTACAAAATCATGCTGGTGTACACTCTTTATTACATCTGCCTTCTGATATCGTGATTGGTCAGGTGCAATCTGTCATTGACAGTTTCCATCCCAAAGCCATAAAACTAGGAATCATGGGCGATGCATCCACCATCCGCCAACTGCGAACGGAAATCGTTGGTTGCCCTAAAATCGTCTGCGACCCCGGTATACTCTCCTCTCATGGCAGTCGCTTGATGACGGACGAAGCTATCCACTCTTTTACCCAATACATCCTGCCTATCACCCAACTACTGATTATCCGATGCAACGAAGCCGAATTAATCCTTGGGGAGAAGATCCAAACTGACGACGATATGGTCCACGCCGCCCAACAACTAAACAACATGGGAGTGGAATGGATCTTCCTGCGCGGCGGTATGCACACAGAAGGAAGAGTAACCGCCCTTCTATATGGGAAAAATTACAAACGCTTTGTCTCCTCCTACAACATCGAGGGATGGCAAAGACATGGCGTCGGAGGTGCTCTATCCTCTGCCATCACCACACGGTTGGGAATGGGCGACGACGTACCAACGGCCATCGCTAAAGCCCATGAATACATGCACAGTCAAGTGGTCTACGCCATCAAAAGCAAAGGACACAACCTCCGTGCTGCCGACCTTTACAACCAACTGCTTTCTCTGATTGCCGACCACTATCAGGAAGCTCACGACGTAACCTTCTATGCCGAGAAACTTGCCATCACCCCTCGTTACCTTTCCCAAATAACCAATAAACTAGTAGGCAAATCTCCCAAGGACGTCATAGCCGACTACCTCATACAAAAAGCTAAAATCCTACTCGACACATCAAGACTGAACATCCAAGAGATCGCTGAAAAATTAGGATTCTCATCCCAAGTCATCTTCTGCAAATTCTTTCGTGCCCACGAAGGTGTTTCTGCCTCTACCTACCGACAATCACACCTATCCGATTTATAAATAGCAGTACAATACTTTGCTATTTCGGAACAATAATTTTACCTTTTCGGATTTTGTCTTTTCCTTTGCATCAAAATTAAAAAACAAAAAAAAGATATGGAAGACAGAACCGAACTAAATCGCAACCTTGCGCAGATGTTAAAAGGTGGCGTGATAATGGATGTAACAACACCCGAGCAAGCTCGCATAGCTGAAGCAGCTGGAGCATGTGCAGTAATGGCACTAGAACGTATCCCAGCCGATATTCGTAGAGCTGGAGGTGTCAGCAGAATGAGTGATCCAAAGATGATCAAAGGTATTCAAGAGGCAGTAAGCATACCTGTTATGGCTAAATGTAGAATCGGACATTTCGCAGAGGCTCAGATTTTGGAGGCTATCGAGATTGATTACATTGATGAGAGTGAAGTGTTATCTCCTGCTGATGATATCTATCACATAGACAAACGTAAGTTCCAAGTACCTTTTGTCTGTGGTGCAAAAGACTTGGGAGAGGCATTGCGCAGAATCAACGAAGGTGCAACTATGATTCGTACAAAAGGAGAACCAGGTACGGGAGATGTGGTGCAAGCTGTTCGTCACATGCGCTTGATGCAAAGTGAAATCCGTCGTCTCACCTCAATGAGTGTGGATGAGCTATACGAGGCAGCAAAGCAACTACGTGTACCTTTCGACTTAGTTCAATTCGTACACGACAATGGCAAGTTGCCAGTTGTGAATTTTGCAGCAGGAGGTGTAGCAACCCCAGCCGACGCAGCTCTTATGATGCAACTTGGTGCTGAAGGTGTCTTCGTAGGTAGTGGTATCTTCAAGAGTGGTAACCCAGAGAAGAGAGCTCAAGCTATTGTTAAGGCTGTAACCAACTACAACAATCCAAAGATTCTTGCCGAATTAAGCGAAGACCTTGGAGAAGCAATGGTGGGAATCAATGAAGATGAGATTCAATTATTAATGGCTGAAAGAGGAAAATAAAATAAAACAAATATGAAACCACTTCGCATAGCAATATTAGCCCTTCAAGGCGCATTCGCAGAGCATCAACAAATATTACAAAAGATCGGTGTCGACTCCTTTCTTGTTCGAAACCTAGCCGATTGGACTCATGAAGAATTTGATGGCTTAATCATCCCCGGAGGAGAAAGCACAGCCATGCTTCGTATCATGAATGATGAACAATTGATGGTGCCTGTTCGTAATGCCATTCAACAAGGATTGCCTGTCTTTGGCACTTGTGCAGGGATGATATTGCTTGCAAAAGAGGTGGACAACGAGACACGTGAGCGCCTTGCAACCATGGACATTCGCGTGCATCGTAACGCTTATGGACGTCAGATGGGTAGTTTCTATACCGAACACGATGTGAACGGTATCGGAACAATCCCTATGACTTTCATACGTGCTCCCTATATAGAAAAAACACTTCAACAAAGTCCGTCAAATACCGAACCCGTCGAAGTGCTTTCCATTTTAGACAATCACATTATTGCTGCACGTCAGGGGAATCAGCTGGTCTGCTCATTCCATCCTGAGTTGAACGAAGATCTACGCTTTCATAAATATTTCATTTCCATCGTACAACAAAGTAAGAAATAGATCATCTTATTACCGTTGTTTAATGAATTGCTGATAATAGACACCCTCATCGGTCTCTATTTTTAGCATATAGATACCTGGGAGATAGTCGCGCACATCCATTTGGTTGTCTTGCATTCTACTTCCCATCACCATACCATGCATATCATAGCAAATGCAATTTAGAATCTTCTCACTGCATACGATCTTGATAAAGTCTTTGGCTGGATTTGGATAGAGCACAATCGTATTCTCATGCTTCAACTCCTCTACACCAGACTTATCACATCCTGAACCATTCTTATCGTTAGGTGTGGCCGATAATGTACTTCCATCATCACAATATGAGAAGATAACCCAATCATCTCCATTATCCGTACTTCTACCATACGATTCATTGGTGGCAAGTTTGCCATATTGTACGCAATCCAACAGATTGCCATCCGGTGCCATCAAACAGATTTGTGACGTATTATCCACATCCAATTTGAAATCCAAATAGTTGCTTCCATATCGACTGTCACCCTTTGCCCACAAAATCAGACGCTCTCCTGGTTTCACCGTCAAATCATCCATGCTATATGGCAATACAGATACCTGAGAGTTCTTACTATTACTCAATTGGAAACCTGAAAGGTTGATAGCTGATGTTCCATAATTATACACCTCAATCCAATCAGGATATTTAGCGTAATCATCTGCATTTTTCGAATTGGCATCACTACTTGGACAAACCTCATTGATAACCAATGTAGGAGTAACGTTTTGAGACTTCTCAAAGATTGCAGTGATTTGAGTAGCACCCTTCAATGAACCTGACAGATAACCTGGTAAGAACATTGCCTGCTCTCCAGATTGCTCCTTTATCTCAATGTTATTCTCTTCTGAAATCTCCCATCCTGAGAATATGTATCCCTCAGGTGCAAACGCATTAATCTGCATGTCATAACCTGCAATATATTTACCATCAAACTTCACAAATGGTTCGTCATTTAATGTAAACTTAGCACCTTCCACATTTGAATGGATGGAAAGTTCCACCGCCCCATTTCCATTCACATATGTGTTTATATGTTTATAGATATACTCTGGACGAGCCAAGGCGAATGTGCGCATATCCTTTGCAGCTTTTGCGGCATCCGTGTTTTTGTAGGCACAATACTCTTCTTTAACCAGACTTGTGATACTGTCGAACACAGCATTGATACGTTCTTCAGAGAGATGATCAGCAAGATTGAGTAAGAACTTGGTGACAAACTTGCGTTCAAACTCTTTGTTCTTAGACAATGGTTTGAAAATATTTACCATCCAATCATGTTTGTTAGCCCATGATGTGCTTCCTTCTCCCTGACACCATTGGATCATGTTTCGACTGCTGGTTCCACTCCAATCCGAACATATTTTGAAGCCAAAGTCCAAGTCAAATAAAATCCATCGGAACAAACCGCCATTCTTTTCTCTCCATATCTTCGTGTTATTGCCTGGCCAGTCGGTGTTGGCAACAAACTGTTGGATGATTTGATAGTCTATATACTCATCCATATCCATACGAGAAGCAGCCCCTTTGTAGAAATCCTCACTGTTCACATCCGTATGGTTCAAATAATCCACCAACTCGTTGTATGCATCCATATCCCCTTCTGTTGCTTTGATACCTAATTGGTCGGAGACACGAATCATATCAATCTCATCATCATCCAATCCATAGTTGGCCTTCACGTAATCTGCAGTGGTACGTTCATGCAATCCCATCATACCCACATACTTTCCATTCAGATAGTAGGCCACTGGTTGATAGGCCTGATAATCGATGTTCATACCAATAGCAAACGTCTGCATCAAACCATCACGGAACGGTACGCAACTATAACCGCTACCTCCATTTCTCAAATGAAGTGTCTGATGTATCATATCGGGTTTCGACTCAAAGAAATGATAATCAAAATGATCAACACCCGTCTTTTTAGAAGATTTCAAAGAGATGGATTTGATGGATTCCAATCTTGAACAACCTCCAACAATTTCAGATTCCACCTCTTGCGAAACCACCTGACGACCATCTACGATGTACTCAAAATTCAACGGACGTTTCCAATCACGATTGGCATTGGAAACTGTTCTCTGGCAATCCTTTTCACCCGAAACACCGTTTTTACCCGTCACAAACATACCCAACATTGGGTCATCGTAATAGAGCTCATCAATCGTAACGGAAACAATCGGTACGGTATAGCCACCACAGCCCTCATGTTTGCTGTCGCTGAAGATATAGGAAGCCGTGGCAATCTTACTGGATAACATACCAGTATGAATAGCCACCGCACGAATGTTGGCATTCTGACTCACATTAATCGCTTCGCTATAAAGAATACCATTCGTCTCTGATGGCTCCGTGCCATCCAATGTATAGTAAATCAAAGCACCCGAGGTGGCACATGATATGGTGACCTCTGTTGGCGACTGAAGTAGTCCTGGTTGCTGATTAAAGGTAGGTATCTGACATCTGTTGCTTTCTGTCAAATCAGAAACAACAAACGTGTTCTCTTCAAACGGAGTTGGTTGCATATAACCCTCCGCATCTCCATAACGTCCAAATGAAACGTGCGAATCCGTAAAGCCATAGGCTATCGAATCGATCAATTCACCATCATATGACAAGGTGAGATATCCGCCATCCGTATCCAATTTGTAAGGGGCATGATTGTTGGTGGTCGATTCGTCCGCCCATAGGATAGACAAATCAGAGCCTTTCAACAAAACAGTGTTATCAATGGTCCACACCCACTTCTCTTTATATTTATTTTTAGAGGTTAGTTTGTAATGCGTCAAAACACAATTTTTCAAATCGACTTGGTAGGACGCTCCATTCTTAAATTCTATATAACCAGAGAAATTATAATTATCCGTATTCACGTAAGTGGACATGTTGCAAGGCATCACCTCACTGAAACGCACCTTACTGAAATACTCCTTTGCATCCAATTTTGAGATATAACTGTCCTTGTAAGAATCGGAACAACGCTTGCATCGATGAAGTGTATAACCATCCTCATCAATCGTCGGATCATGAACGATTATTTCATAGTCATGTCCCAATGCCTCGATTTCCTCAGTGTAGGAGTATTTACAGATTCTACAAACATGTTTTTTTGACCCCTTCTCAGTACAAGTGGCAGCAATGGTCTCCTCTTGATATTGGTGTTGTTGAGGAGCAAACGTCTCACTGGTTTTGTCTCCACATCGCGAACATGTATGGTTAATAACACCACCCTCTTCGCAATTCGTTACTACATATTCACTGTTATAATCGTGTCCTATAGGAGCAACTGTCACAGTATAAGTAGAATCACACTTTCTACACTTGTAAGTCTCATATCCTTCTGAATCGCAGTAAGTCGCGGAACTTTCCATACGAAACTCATGACGACATTCCTCACCGGGTTGCTCTGGTCCTGGAGGTGCCGAGAAAACAGACATTGTAAAACACAATGACAGAACAAAGATCAGTCTGGTTTTCATTACAAAATGATTAATACACCTATTATACAATACAGGGATTTGCATCCCCAATTAACTATTCACTAAAAAATCCTCAGTACATTCTTATACCTTTCACCTACACTATATCCATCATCATAAACATCAATCGGAGGACAAAATTACACATAATTTTTTTATGATTTTCTTTTTTTCAATGAACACCTTTATTTTTTCAATTATCGAAAACTCACTTCGTCATATTCAATTGAGCGCCATATCCAGCTACTGCGCCAAACAATTGCAGTGCCTTTTGTAAATTATAACGATTGGCATACATTGTAGCCGACGACTGCATGGTTCCCACCTGATTCATGCCTATAGCCGAACGAAACTGATTGGATAGTGAGTTGGCATTATAGTCGGTCGATTCCTTATAAGTAGCCGTTAAAAAGCCATTCACATAGGCTGCATCCAACTTACCATTAAACACCTTAGCATCCGTGATGGATTTATTGGCTGTAGCCTCCGTTAGAGCATCCACATCGGCAAAATCTTCTGCACTAACTCTCATCATCATTCCACCACCAGGAATCACCAAGTCTCCCTTCTTGTTCAAACAGAAAAGGTTGTTTTTTACAGAAGTGATGCGCTTCGCCTCCTTTTGCTTGTTGGAATCGACATGCGAACGATCCAATCCTGCAAAAACAGAAAATCCGAAAATATTATTACTCAAATAACAATCCGTACCAGGCTTTATACAGAAGCCATACCCCATGTCACCCATATCTTTTAAGCGGCTCCATGAGAAGAGCACCGTGTTATTTTCAAAATAGACCTTACTGAATTTATTAGCATATTCCCCATAACTACCTCTGATATCAACCGAAGCAATCACATTATTCACGAAGATATTGTTTTTGATAGTCGCCACACCTTTGAACATACCTAAGATACCATAATTGGAGCCATTGACAAAGGCACAATTCTTAATCTCAATATCCACCTCAGGATTATCCAAATAGATAAGAGCCATGCGGTTCGTTCTGACATTCTGCTCTGAGCAATCCACACCTCCAATACCAGATGCTCCAACAGGTTGCATCATTGGCGTTTCAACTCCCTGCGGCTGTCCTTCTCTTTTAGGATTATACGCAATGGAATTTCCTTGGTTGAAAATCAATCCGTCGATGGTCACTTTCCGACCGGCTGCCGACACCTTAATCTGAACTGTACCCTGACCCTGCGCCGTACCGTTTGTCGTGGAGTTGGTTTGAACCGTAGTTTGATGTTTCAACACGTCACGCGACTTAAAATCCGTCGCATACCCACCCTCTATCGTAACAGGATTTTTAATGAAGATATTACCACAATCTAAAGTACCTACATAATTACCCTCTGCCACCAATATCTTTGCACCTGCAGGGGCTATATCCAACGCTTTCTGTAAATTTTTCTTCGGCGTAGCAGCTGACAAACCATCATTACCATTCGAACCCGTTGTTTTACTTACATAATAGATTTGCGCTTGCACACCAAACATCAATACAAATAACGCCACAAAGGCACTCATCATCTTTTTCATATTCCGCATATTTAGGTGGATTATATTATTCATTCACAAATGGTTATCACTTCATGTAATTGTCACCCAGATAGTCTATCATAGACTCTTCCCAATCAACATCATTCGCTTTATCAATAAAGTCACTGATAAACCAATTACCCCGTTCCTTTTTCAACTCAAGTACAATAGGTCTGTAAGGAGACGATTCGAATATTCTGAGGGAGAGGGAGACAACCGCTTCCGTATCAGTCAATTTCAACAAAGTAATATCCTTGTGAGTGATTTTATCAAAGTCTTGTGCCATGACCCAATAGTCTGCATCAAAAAAGCCGATTCCATCGACTTCCTTATCCATTTCATAAATCGCCTCAACCTTTTCATTCCACGAATCACTACAAAAGAGAGAATCTAGTTTTGCTCTGTTCATAACATTCGAAGCATAGGCTTTTTCCATATATGTGTAAATAGAATCCACTCGGTCTATGACACGTTTTTGTTCATCTACTATTTCATCTACTGTTTGTTCACTGGAGACCGTCATCTGATCCACAACAACCGTATCCTGATTTTCTGGTTCGCTTTCCTTCGGTTGAGGGAACTTCACATGATCTTTACAACCTAACATTCCTAAAAGAATGCCACCCATTAGAATACTTCTAATAACAGTTTTTCTCATATCTTCATTTTATTTATTATAATCTTCATCTCATCATCAGACAACTGATACTC
This sequence comes from Paludibacteraceae bacterium, assembly GCA_017551675.1. Classification (GTDB taxonomy): domain Bacteria; phylum Bacteroidota; class Bacteroidia; order Bacteroidales; family Paludibacteraceae; genus UBA1181. The sequence goes on from JAFZLC010000057.1 coordinate 100,715, forward strand.
ATGGCAATTCACCTTATAGTTTACCACTTGAATCCCTTCACTCTCCAACTTTCTCTTTTGAGCCTCAATTCCACCAAATGCATACGATTCAGAGAGGTCGCCCTTGCAATTAACCACCTTATAACATGGATATTTGAATTCGTCCGGATTCTGATGCAACACATTGCCAACCACTCTGGATAATCTTTTGTCTCCCAAGCATTCTGCAATTTGTCCGTATGTGACAACCTTGCCTTGAGGTATCCATGTTAATATTTCGTACACTTTTTCTTTCAACTTACTTTGTCTAAATAGTCTATTTATAGAGCACTTGAACTCATATAAACTGATTTGAAAAATTACGAAAAGATTTCTGTTCAAGCAAAGAAATAATAGATTTTCACAAAAAAAAACCACAACTAACTCTTCACAGAGTGATTGTGGCTACTATTTTAAAGTATAAATGTTTCCTGAGAACGAAATTATTTCTTTTCCGTTTACGATGGCAAATATAAAGGGTTTTGGCATGTGTCAACGGAGAATCTCGTTACAAAAAGAGTGGAAATATGTTTCATATGCCAGAAAACAAAGGGTTTTATCTATTTTTTTAGGAGAGTTATAATAAAATTATTTATAGGGTCCACCTCAACCTCTCATGCAATTTTTTTTCTTATTTTTAATACCTCCGCCCACTATTTCTGCAAAAATTACGTTACTTTTGTAAATTAATACAAATAGCAAAATGAAAGATTTAGTTCTTGCCACAAACAATCCCCACAAAGTGGATGAGATAAAAAGTAAATTGGGTAACTCTTTATCCATAAAGACACTTAATGAATTGGGGTTTTACGATGACATACCGGAAACTGCTGGCACGCTACAGGGCAATGCTAGTCAGAAGGCACATTTCCTATACGACAAATTTGGTTGTAATTGTTTTGCAGACGACACAGGTTTGGAAGTAGAGGCTCTAAATGGTGAACCTGGTGTCTACTCTGCCCGTTATGCAGGAGTTGACAAAGATTCAGAGGCAAATATGCAAAAACTATTGCAGAATCTTTCTGGAAAAGAGAATCGAAAAGCGCGTTTTCGCACTGTCATTTCACTTATCTGGGAGGGAGAAGAACATTTCTTCGAAGGCATTGTTGAAGGAACAATTCTAACGGAAAAACATGGTTCTGAGGGATTTGGGTATGACCCCATCTTCCAACCTAACGGATATTCAAAATCCTTTGCAGAACTCTCAATGGAAGAAAAAAACTCAATCAGTCACCGAGGAAAAGCCGTTGAGAAATTATTACAATTTTTGAATAAAAACCTTTAAAATACGAACGCAATGAAACTACTCAGATTATTCTTCCTTCCATTGCTTTTGGTAACTCTCTCTGCTTCAGCACAAGAGATAGGCTCATGGAAAACATTCTTCTCCTACAATAAAGTGGACTTCCTTACACAGTCCAAGGATCGAATCTACGCACTAGGTAATGGTGTTCTCTTCTCCGTTGACAAACAGTATGAGAACATTCAAACCTACACGAAAGCTGATGGTTTGTCTGATTGTTACATCTCAAAAATCGCTTACAGCGAACAATTAGACGCCCTCATCATTGGCTATGACAATAGTAACATTGATATCATCAAGAAAAACAAAGTCATCAACATATCCGATTTCAAAAGAAAGGAGATCAATGACAAACAAATCAATAGCATCACCACCCATGATAAATACGCCTACCTGGCCTGCGGATTGGGAATCGTGGTCGTTGATATGAAAAGAAACGAAATTGCAGATATGTACATCATCGGTGACAATGGACAATATCTTGCTGTATATCAGGTGGAAATTATCGACAATACCATCTATGCCTTGACGCAAAATGGATTGCGATGTGCAAACATCAAAGAATCTAACTTAGCCGATTATGCAAAATGGAATCGTGTAACCATAACAGATGGGCAACTTCAAACAATTGAATATAGTGTCTTTGACTCCCTTAACTCTGATTCCCTTAACTCTGATTCCCTTAACTTTATAGATTTAGAACTACAAACGATTGCCAACTTCAACAATCAACTTGTCTTGGTTTATCAAGATTCCTTCTCTGTGGTTCATTCTGACAAAACTATCACCACCATACAAGAGATACACAAATTCAAGAGCATCACCACCTCTCCTGATGCTATCATCATCGCTGCAGGCGACTCTCTACTCAACTACGACAAATCATTGGAACTAAAAGAGATCGTCTTCTCTGATTACACTAAACACGCCATCTATACACCTTCCACCAACTCTTATTGGGTGGCTCGTGCCGAAAATTACTTTAATAGTCAATCTGAAATCTTCAACCTCTTTAAATACAAATATGGCGTATCGGCTGGCAAATATGTTCCTAACGGACCTCTATCTCACACAGCTGCATTCCTCAAATACGAGTATGGTCAACTCATCACGGGTAGTGGTGGACCTTTCGACATCCCAACGCGTGATTATCCGGGAATTCTCCAAATCATGGAAAACAACGAATGGACCGTCCTTACTGAATCTGATTTTGAGCCAGGCGTTACCATCCGTGAAAATTCAAGATTCGTGGATGTCTTGGATGCAATAGTGGATCCTTCCGACCATAAACGAATCTATGTAGCCACATGGCGTTCTTTGTTCGAACTATATGACAAAAAGCCTTACAAACACTACTGGACAGAAAACACAACTCTGACCAATACAAGTAGCCGTATCCTTATTGACGGTCTCTGTTTCGACAAAGACAACAATCTGTGGATACCTAACCACCTATCCCCTACCGGACTGGTTGTGAAAAAAGCAGACGGCACTTGGCAGTCATTCAACTATCCGGAAGTTAACGACACTCGTTTCAAGGAGACATTCATCAGCAAGAATGGTTATCTATGGATTATTCGTCCTCGTCCGAACGATGGAACTGGTGTAGTCGTGATAGACCAAAACGGCACTCCATTCGAACAAAGTGATGATAAGCACATCTACTACAGTTCGTTCCAAGATGCTGACGGAAACACTGTCAGTCCTAATGCCTTCCGATGCATTGCTGAAGATAAAAACAATGAGATATGGATCGGAACCAGCACAGGTCCGCTAATCGTCACTGATCAAAAGAAGATATTTGACAAAAACTTCACCATCAGTCGTGTTAAAATCACGCGTGAAGACAATGCAAACTATGCAGATTACTTGCTAGGAAGCGACCAGATAAACGCTATCATCGTGGATGGTGGTAATCGTAAATGGTTGGGGTCCTCCACTTCTGGTGTCTATCTCCTCTCTCCTGATGGAAAAGAGACGCTTCAACACTTCACAACAGAAAATAGTCCGCTGACATCCAACACCATCATCGATATGGCTATGAACCAGGAAACAGGCGAATTATACATTGCCACTTCCAACGGTCTCTTCTCATACATGACCAACTCTTCAGAGCCTGCAGAAGACTACACTGGCGTCTATGCTTATCCAAACCCAGTGACACCAGACTTCGACGGAGAAATCGCAGTCAAAGGCTTGGTAGGAAACAGTCTCGTTCGTATCTCTGATGTTGAAGGAAAAGTTATTTACGAGGATTACTCAAACGGTGGAACATTCACATGGAACGGTAAAAACCTCAACAACAAACGTGTTGCATCTGGTATCTATTACATATTTGCCGCACAAGAGGACGGTTCCATGAAGATGGTGACGAAAATAGCTTTCATCCATTAATAAACAGACTTTCATTAACAACCGAAATGAAGATAGAAAACTTAGATTCCATTCATCAGACAGCAAAAGAGTTTATTGCTGCCATGGGTGATAATAAAGTGTTTTTGTTTTACGGCTCCATGGGAGCTGGCAAGACCACATTCATACGTGCCATCTGCGAGGAACTAGGTGTCAAGGAGAGTATCAACAGCCCTACATTCGCTATCATCAACGAATATAAGTCGGGCAACGGAGACCCTATCTTTCACTTCGATTTCTACAGAATCAACAAAGAGGAGGAAGCCTTCGACTTCGGTTATGAAGACTATTTCTATAGCGGAAACCTCTGTTTCGTGGAATGGCCAGAAAAAATTATCAATCTTCTTCCTGATGATGCCGTTAAAGTCTCCATACAAGAGCTTCCCGACGGCTCCAGAGAAGTCATTATTGAATAACATGCATCGTATATGAAAATAGGATTTGACGCCAAACGTGCTTTCTACAATTCTCGTGGATTAGGTTGCTACAGCAGAGACGTTATACGCTTGCTGTCAGACTATTATTCTGAGAACCAATATTTTTTATACACCCCGAAAACACATGGTGCCATCTCCTTCCCTCATAACGAATCCATCTGTCAGGTGCGAGCCCCTCAGGGATTACACTCTTGGGGTCCTTTCTCCTCCCTTTGGAGAACGAAAAGCATCTGTTCCGATATCCAACAAGATCAACTTGACATCTATCATGGATTAAGCCATGAACTACCCTACGGCATAGAGAAAACAGGCACTCATACTGTCGTCACCATGCACGACCTCATCTTCTTGAAAAACCCTGAACTCTTTCCTCTTTTCGACCGCTACTCCTTTCGAAAAAAATACACTCATGGTGCAAGTGTCGCCGACAGAATTATAGCTATCAGCGAAGAGACCAAAAGTGACCTCATCAACTACTTGGGTGAAAAAGAGGAACGTATCGATGTGGTATATCAAGGCTATAGCACCGTCTTCAGAAATGCCGTGACAGATGAACAAAAAAGGATCATCAAAACTAAATACAACCTGCCCGACCATTTCATGCTGATTATCTGCGCCATTGAACGTCGCAAGAACCATGAACTAATCTTAAAGGCGATGCGCAACCCTCAAGTGGAACTCCCTTTGGTCATCGCAGGCAACCCTTCTCAATACAAGGAGACACTTCTCTCCATGATCCATGAATATCAACTGGATCAGAAAGTCTTTTTCATCGGTCATGTGGAAACCTCAGACCTTCCTCCTCTCTATCAACTGGCAGACATCTTTGTCTACCCCTCTCTCTTTGAGGGATTTGGAAGACCCATACTGGAATCCCTTGTCATGGGAACCCCTGTCATCACAAGCAAAGGCAGCTGTTTCCAAGAGACAGGCGGAAAGGCTGCTCGCTACGTCTCTTGCGACGATGATGAAGAGTTAGCCAATACAATCATCCAAATCACTTCGGACGAGTCACTCCGCAAGACGATGATAGAAGAGGGCTATCGTCATGCCGCCAACTTTTCAGACGAAAAGATTGCAGCAAAACTGATGGAAACATACAAAAAAATAGTTTGACGCCATGGTTGAAATCATCGAAAATACACTACAAACAATTGGCATTGAAAGCCTCAACGAGATGCAAACGGCCGCACTCAAAGCTAACGAGTCGGGACGCGACGTACTCCTACTCTCCCCTACAGGTTCAGGTAAAACACTAGCATTCCTGTTGCCTCTTCTTCGCCAAATGAGGCAAGACACCCCAGGCGTACAAGCATTAGTCATTGCTCCATCCCGTGAATTGGCTCTTCAGATAGAAACAGTTTTCAAGTCGTTCAAATCCTCCTTTAAGGTCACCTGCTGCTGCGGTGGACATTCATCTGAACAGGAGAAGCGAACCCTAACAGAAAACACACCCGCTCTATTAATCGGAACGCCAGGACGACTCTTAGATCATATTCAACAAGGCAATATCAATTCGGAAACTATCAAATACCTCATCTTGGATGAATTTGACAAATCGTTGGAATTGGGATTCCAAGATGAAATGAAAGAAATCATCAGTCATCTCTCCGGACTAAAAAAGAAGATGCTACTCTCTGCCACACGCACCGACGAAATACCTCCCTTCGTGAAGATTCACAATCCGATGATATTGGAATTCCTCGGTGAAAGCGGACAGAAGATTAACTTAACAAAATACATCGTTCATTCACCCGTAAAAGACAAATTAGAATCACTCATGAAACTAATCTGTCAAATCGGAAACGAGCCAACCCTTATTTTCGTCAACTATCGAGAATCGGTGGAACGTGTCGCCAATTATCTTCGTAAGAATGGTGCCGATTGCAAAATGTTTCACGGAGGAATGGAACAGGTGGACCGTGAGAAGGCTCTCTTCCAGTTTAAAAGTGGAAGTTCCTATTTGCTTGTATCCACCGATTTGGCTGCACGCGGATTAGACATTCTCGACGTCAAGCATGTGATTCACTATCACCTGCCCGTCAATCAAGAAGCCTACACACACCGCAACGGACGTACAGCCCGCATGTTTGCCGAAGGTAATGCATACATCATCCTGCATGGAGAGGAAAAATTACCAGAATACCTCTCAGAGGATGATTTCAGCGACTACCCTTTACTAGACAACCCTCCCGCACTGAAGCCATCTGCTTGGATTTCATTGTACATAGGGAAAGGAAAGAAAGACAAACTTAGCAAAGGGGATATCGCAGGATTTCTAATGAAAAAAGGATTATTAGAAAAGAATCAGATAGGAACCATCGAGGTGTATGAGAAATGCTCCTACGCATCTGTCGCACGTTCCGAAATGAACGCCCTACTCAAGCGTATCCGAAATGAGAAGATAAAAGGATTAAAAACAATTTTCGAAGAAAGCAAATAATTGGTTTATGCAAAAGATTAATATATCCAACTCTGTCGATTCCCTTTTCGAGGAATTAAAAGACATTAAACCCTCATCCACCTTCGTGCTAACAGACACGAACACGTTGAAGTTATGTTGGCCCATCCTACAAAAGGGCGTAAACATTCCTGCCGACCATGTCATCACAATTCCTGCAGGAGATGACAACAAGAACCTCGAGTCATTAGCATACGTATGGCAACAACTAAGTGAGAAGGGAGCTACACGCAAGTCGCTACTCATCAACTTAGGCGGTGGAATGGTAACCGACCTTGGAGGCTTTGCCGCTTCCTCCTTCAAACGAGGAATCGACTATATCAATGTTCCTACCACCCTATTAGGAGCCGTAGATGCAGCTGTGGGTGGAAAAACAGGCATCAACTTTAATGGCCTGAAAAACGAAATCGGTGTCATCAATCCTGCACTAAGCGTACTCATCTACGTGGGATTCTTCAAGACCCTATCTCAGGAAAATATCTTCTCTGGTTTTGCAGAGATGATCAAACACGGTCTTATCTCCAATCCTACCGTATGGAAACACATCTGCGAAACGAATTTGGACAATATTGATTATCAAGCACTTCCAAAACTGCTTCATGAATCCATTCATGTAAAGGAAGAGATTGTTGCCGTAGATCCAACAGAGAAAGGCATACGAAAAGCACTCAACTTCGGTCATACAATCGGACACGCCTTTGAAAGTCATGCCATCGAACGAGGAGAGACAAAACTACACGGATATGCAGTGGCTTGGGGTATGATTGCCGAATTGTATCTAAGTCATAAAAAATGTGGCTTCCCTAAAGAACCCCTTTATCAAGCCATTCAGTTCATCAAAGAGAATTACGGTGCCTTCTACATCACTTGTAAAGAGTATGACCGTCTATACGAACTGATGACACACGATAAGAAGAACGAAGAGAAGGATACCATTCTTTTCACTCTTCTGTCCAACATAGGAGAAGTGAAAATCAACACAATAGTGGAGAAACAGGAGATTTTCGAATCACTCGACTTCTATCGCGACTCCGTTGGCATCTAAAAACTTCTAAACAATGTGAATTAATTAAGATGGAAAGCATTCTTGTCAAAGCAAACCTTTCAGAACAGAGGAGTTCAGAACAGACAATACTATTGCCAGCCTCTAAAAGCATTAGCAATAGAGCGCTCATACTAAACGCATTAAGCAAATCACCTGGACAAATTTACAATTTGGCTGAGTGTGATGACACAGACGTGTTAAGTGCCGCACTCACCTCGAAGGATGAGACCAACTTCAACATTGGTGCTGCTGGTACTGCCATGCGTTTCTTAACAGCCTATTTGGCAGGAAAGCCCGGTGATTGGACCATCACAGGAAGTGAACGAATGAAACAACGTCCCATCGGAATACTTGTCGACGCGCTAAACAACATAGGCGCCGAGATCAGTTACCTTGAGAAGGAAGGTTTTCCACCTTTAAAGATTCATGGAAAGAAGCTATCAGGAGGTACTGTTCATCTAAACGGAGGTGTCAGTAGTCAGTTCATCTCTGCCCTATTGATGATAGCCCCCACAACACAAAAAGGAATAGCACTTCACCTAGAGGGAGAGATCATCTCCCGTCCTTATATTGAGATGACATTGCAGATGATGAAAGAGTATGGTGTAGATTCTCAATGGGAGGGCAAAAGTATTCAGATTGCATCCCAAGAATACCAAACCACCAATTACACGGTAGAGTCTGATTGGTCTGCCGCCTCTTACTGGTATGAGATAGCCGCATTGAGCACATCTGCCATCACCTTTATGTTGCCACATCTCTACGAGAAGAGTTTGCAGGGAGACTCGATGGGCAGAAAGATTTTCGAACCATTGGGTGTAAGCACACAATTCGTACAAGGAGGAATTAAGATTAGCAAGACGAAGAATGCAGTCTCTCATTTTGAGTATGATTTCACTGGTCAGCCCGATTTAGCGCAAACCCTTGTTGTAGCCTGCTGCAGTTTAGGCACCACATTTCATTTCACAGGGTTGCAAACCCTAAAGATCAAGGAGACCGACAGAATAGAAGCACTGAAAAACGAGTGCAAGAAACTAGGATTTGTACTGAAGGAGGAAGGTGTTGGCACTTTGCTATGGGATGGAGAGAGAATCGACCGAGCAAAGCAACCGCAGATAGCCACCTATAAAGACCATCGAATGGCAATGGCATTTGCACCAAGCGTACTCAAACTAGGCGAAATAACGATTGAAGAGCCAACCGTTGTAAGCAAGTCATACCCAAAATTCTGGGATGATATAAAATCCAGCCGGTTATTTGAATTTTATTCTACAATCAAATAAAGGTAAAAACATGAAAAAGATTTTTTTCATAGTGATGTTGCTGATAGGGGCAATAACCAATATTCAAGCACAAGAAGAGGAAGAAGAAACCACATATTTCACCAGTTTCCCTGTAAATTATACGGGTCAAAAGCCAGTGATCACAGACTTCGTAACAGCCATACTCTCACAGAGTAATGGGGAAGGAGTCTTTGTTGAAATTGCTGATAATTGGAAGAAATACCAAAAAGGGGAGACATTACCCAAAGGGAAATCATTTACTGTAGACACAAAAAACGGCTATATTCGCTACGATGCCATCTATTCAAAGGAGGAATCCGTATATGTTGAATTCTGCTTTTGGAACAGTACAGATGGAAAGCATAAGATAGTGGCTTCCAACTTCGTTCTTCTTTTGAATGGGAAACCGACTGACACAGAACTAACCGGACAATCATTTTACCAATACGACAATGCGACAAAAAAAATGATATACACGTATGCCTACGACTTGGGTGTTCAACCAGAATATCCCAATGGAGCACAATGTAGTTTACCACGTGTAGGCAAATCCATTGAGTATGTATATGATACCCCATCAGGAAAGATGACCCAACGTTTTACTTGGAATGGCAGTAAATTTGTAGCTGAAAAGGTTACCAAATAAAAAAGCAATTCACGAATGAACTGCTTCCATTATTACCACTTACTTGAGCCGATAGCGAGACTCGAACTCGCGACCTACGCATTACGAATGCGTTGCTCTACCAACTGAGCTATAGCGGCAATGCGGGTGCAAAAGTAATCTTTTTTTTAAAAACCACAAATTTTTTTTATAGATTTGCACAGCGTTACTTTTTTATAAAAATGATAGAAATTAGAAAAATATCCTCGCTTAAGGAGTTAAAGCAATTTGTCCGTTTTGCCAATGATCTATACTCAGATTGTCCCTATTGGGTCCCACCATTGGAGTTTGATGAATTAGCCACACTTCGTAAAGATAAGAACCCTGCATTCGAACATTGTGAAGCCGAATATTGGTTAGCCTACAAAGATGGGAAGATTGTAGGACGCATAGCAGGTATCATCAACCACATTGCTAACCAGAAATGGGGTAACAAGGTGCGTTTCGGATGGTTTGATTTCATTGAAGACATTGAAGTAGCCAGAGCCCTTCTCAACACTGTGGAGGAGTGGGGAAAATCCAAAGGCATGCCAATCATTCAAGGTCCATTAGGTTTCAACGATATGGATCGAGAAGGTATGTTAGTATATGGATATGAAAACGAACCAACCATTGCCAGCATCTATAATCATCCCTATTATGTGAGTTTTATGGAGCAACTCGGCTATGAGAAGGCAGAAGATTGGTTGCAATATAAAATAGGGCTTTCAGCCATACCAGAAAAGATCAAACGAGTCAGCAAAATGATTGCTGAGCGCTACAACCTTCGCGCGCTATCATTCACAAAGAAGAAGGATTTGAAAAAATATGCTCGACCACTGTTTCACACTTTAAACGCAGCCTTTTCAAATCTTTATGGATATTCTGAATTGACAGATAAGGAGATTGACTCCATCGTGGCAAGCTATTTTTCATTTATTGACCCCAAATACGTTTGCATTGTAGTGGATGAGAACGATACCGTGGTTGCCTTCGGTATCAGTATGTGCTCTCTATCTGCAGCATACAAGAAAGCAAAAGGAAAGATTTTCCCATTTGGGTTCATTCACATATTGAAAGCCATGAGAAAGCCTAAGGTCATAGATCTTTATCTCAATGGAGTATTGCCAGAATGGCAAAAGAAGGGAATACACTCTCTCTATTACACTCAGATGACACAAACATACATAGACAACAACATTCCAATTGCCATCACCAATCCGCAATTGGAAACAAACGTCAATGCCGTTCACATCTGGAGCAACTATGAGAATGAATTATATTGCCGCAGAAGATGTTATGAAAAAACATTGTAAGATTTATGGAGAATAACGAAGTCATAGAGTTGCTAAAAAAAGACAAATTCATTCTTTACAATGGCATCGAACTTCTCGAAATAGGAGAAGGAGAAGCCTCTGGAAAGATGAATATAACGGAGAATCATCTCAATGGATTAGGAACCGTGCAAGGCGGTGCTATATTCACATTGGCAGATTATGTGTGTGCGGCAGCAGCCAACTCACGCGGAAAAGCCGCCGTTACCCTTGATGGTCAGATGGACTATATCAAAGCCGTCTCTAAAGGAACACTCTTCGCTCATGCCACAGAGGTATTCCTACGTCGCACCATCGCCTCCTATCATGTAGAAGTAAGAAACGAAGAGGGTGCCCTAATCGCCACCCTTCAATCTAAAGTATTCAGAAAAGACGTTTAATCATGAAGAACTGGTCCGTCATATCATTCATCGCCTTCACTTTTCTCGTCAGTTCATGCGATTCCCCTCGTGAGAAAGCAGACAAAGTGGAAGAGAAAGTTGTAACCGCTGTGGAAGATGTGATCGACGAAGAGATTGACGTGATTGATGATTTCGAAGAGTTCATCGAAGACGAATCAGAGCATTGTACGGTCTACTCAAAACTACGCAATAGCCGTAACCTGCGAGACCCCAATAAGATGCACATCAAGACGGGACGCGAAGTGGGACTGCACGAACCATTTCGTAAAAATGCAGACTTCCTTGCCGTCAGAGACTCCATCCTTCAATGTGGAAAACTTCAGTTTGTAGATGATGGCATATTCTATCGGAAGAAACGCATGAAACACTCCTATCCCTACCTGACCCCTGAAGCCATCAACCTTCTTCAGGAAATCAGTGTGCGATTCAATGAGAATTTGAAGAAAAGAAAATTGCCAGAGTATTCACTACAACTCACCTCCTGCCTTAGAACCATGGAGAGTCAGACGGGACTTCGAAAGAAAAACAAAAATGCCACCCGCGACACCTCAAGTCACGTATTTGGTGCCTCATTCGACATCTCCTACTGGGAGTTCTACCGCAATAAGGACGGTCGACTCTGTCAACAGAAATATTTGCAAAACATCCTCTCTAAAACCATACGAGAAATCAGAAACGAAAAGAGATGTCTGGTTATCAAAGAAACCGGACAATTCTGCTTCCATTGTACCGTTTTGCGCTAAATCACTCCATCATGCAACTGAAAACGGACGCCATCGTTTTAAAAATTCAGAAATTCAAAGATAACGCATCCATCCTCCATCTCTATACACTGGAAACAGGACGTGCCTCTTATCTGCTATATGGTGCGCAAAGCAAGAAAAAAGGAAACGCAATCGCCTACCTACACCCTCTCTCCCTTGTCAATCTGGACGTAAACATACGAAACACCAGAGAATTGAACATCATTACAGAAATCAAACAAGAGGAGCCAACAATGGAACTGCTATTCAACCCCATAAAAAGTTCTTTGGCCTTCTTTATAGCTGAAATCCTATTGCAAGTACTGAAAACCAACGAAAGAGATGATACGCTCTTTAGCTTCCTTCATCACTCCATCTCTCAACTAAACCACGAGTCAAAAAGTTTGGGCAACTTCCATATCGCCTTCCTCCTGCGACTCTCCCGTTTCCTGGGATTTCAACCCTCCATCGACACTCCTTATAACAACGTCTATTTCGATATGAAACAAGCGGAGTTCACATCCCGCCAACCTGAACATCAATATTTCCTCCGTTCCAACGAAACAGACAAGATGAAACTGCTTCTACGGATGAACTACCGAAATTTTCACCTCTTTCGCTTCACGAAAGCAGAACGAAGCGAAGTAATCGACCGTATCCTGCAATACTATAGAATTCACACACAATGCATGGGCGACATCAAATCACTCTACGTGCTCAAAGATATCTTTGAATAACAACGCACAAATAAGCTTGCTTAAACAACCATCTCCATCTGTTAATAAATAACTAACACAAAAGTTTTTTTTCTAAATATAAATCCCTAATTTCGCAACCGTAATAATTATTTATTACTAAAGCAAGGGTTTAATTACAAAATAGTAGGTCTATGGCAGAAAAAACACGATATTCAGACGCTGAATTGGAGGAATTCAAGGAGCTCATTTTAGAAAAATTAGAAGCAGCCAAACGCGATTACGAGATATTCAAATCAAGTATGGCAAATATGGATGGAAATGACACGAGCGACACGTCACCTACATTCAAACAATTGGATGAGAGCGCAGCTACAATGACCAAAGAAGAAGCAGGTCGTTTAGCTCAACGTCAAATGAAATTCATTCAGCACCTACAGGCTGCCTTGGTTAGAATCGAAAACAAAACCTATGGCATTTGCAGAGAGACAGGTAAGTTGATTCCAAAAGAGCGTTTACGCGCTGTTCCTCATGCTACTCTTTGCATCGACGCTAAGAAAAATGGTGCAAAATAATAATTGATTGTCATAGTTAGGAACTTCACAATGGAGTTCCTAACTTTTTTCATATAAGGTGAGTTCTAAAAATTCACCGTTTAATCGAGAATTAGTATGGATGGTGGATTTATAAAACCCGCCATAAATGCTATAGGATGAAACTACTGAGTCATCCTTATCAAGTAATAACCTGGGATAGTATCCCTCAAAAGAGAGAAAATGTCACAAAGGCAAAAAGCCATCATCGCAGCAGTTTGTATTGGATTGATCATTCTGATTGACCAAATTGTGAAAATATATGTGAAGACGCACTTCTTCATCGGAGAGAGTCTTGAAGTCTTCAGTTGGTTTCACATCCGTTTCGTTGAAAACAACGGAATGGCATTTGGCATAGAACTATTCAACAAGATTTTTCTTACCCTATTTCGAGTTGTTGCAGTCGGCTTGATCGGTTATTACCTGCATCTCATTATCAAAAAGAGTTACAGTGTCGGCTACATCCTTTGCGTTGCTGCCCTATTGGCTGGTGCCTTCGGTAATATCATAGACTGCGTGTTCTACGGCGTCATCTTCGATTCTGGACACCCCATAGCAACCATGTTCCCTGAAGAAGGATATGCTCCTATCTTCTACGGAAGAGTGGTCGATATGCTTTACTTCCCTCTAATCGATACTTACCTCCCTTCGTGGATACCATTGGTTGGAGGTTCTCATTTCACCTTCTTCGACCCTGTCTTCAATATCGCAGATGCCGCTATCTGCGTCAGCATCTTCTGCGCAGTCCTTTTCGAACGCAAGTATCTGATTGAAGATTTTAAAGAGAAAAAAGAGGACAAAGAGAAAGAGACTGAGCCAAAAACAGAATGACAATGAAAACGTTACGACTTCTTCTATTCCTTCTACTTCCCCTACTCAGTAGTTGCCATTATGACAAGGGAAGACCCATTATCCCAGAAAAGGATATGGCTCAGATACTATCCGAATACTATCTGATGCAATCAACCATGTCTCAATTCGAACTACCTACAAATGAGACCCGTTTCCTTTATTACACCCAACTACTGGAGAAATATGGATACAGCGAAGCGGACTTCGACTCGTCTCTACTTTGGTATACGAAAAACCGCGATGTGTTTGAGAAGGTATACATACAAGCAACCAGCATACTGGAAGCAAAAAAGGATTCCCTAAATGCGCTTCTCGCTACACAACCCGAGCAACCCGCAGATCCAAACGCAACGGCTATTCCATGAAACGATTTGCAGCCAACAGAATCTATTTGTCCGTGTCCGATGTATTCACCAATGCCATTATCGAATTATCTGACGACAAAAAACTGCTACAAGTCAACTTGCTTTCTGAAGTGTCCGAAATACACTCTACCCCATTCTATAATGGTATCCTACTACCTTTCGACAAAGAGACCTGCCTTCAATGCCTGAAAGATTATCTAAACGATACTTTGCATACGCTATTCATGGAACGAGTATTCCACATCGGCGACGATGTAACCTCTCTATCCCTTCTGTCAGGTCCTAAACTATTCTCAACAGGAGAACTAAAACAAATAGAGATTAAGGAACTCTTATAATACCTGATGGGGTCCTCTAACCTACTTTAACGCCATAACCTTTCCGGAATGGTTAACTGTGGAAGAGATCTCTCCACAACCTCATAAACAACACAATCAGAATTTAACGTATCTATCTCTTCTTTAGGCACAAAGAAACTTCCTCGTCTTGCATGAAGACTCAGCTGTGACTCACCAAACGAATATGATAAATATTTAGTTAATAAAAATCCAAACGAATCGCCAAGTACAGTTATCTTCCCTTGACGAGACGGACATCTGTAATGGTAATAAACATCTTCAAAAGAGACACTACTCTCTGCATTTAATACTGGTGTTTTATAATAATGTTCGTCTTGTTTCTTATACCCAGGACACAAGCCAAGTATGTCTCCATCCAATTTTAACATTGAATCCAATGAGGCAATCGAACTTCGATTCAACTCCATGTCAGAACTTATAAAAGACAGCAATTCATCAACACCATAATATGCCCCCAGTTCAGTCCAATGCGTTCCCTGTTTATAGTATAACAGATCCTTATCTTTTTCTTTTATCAGACGATCGTGCAAAGAAAGGCATTTCAAATCAGTGTTCTTTTTTAGATATTTTATCAACTGTTGTGCTCTGCCTAACGAATCAGGATTAACCTTTTCTACATATTTGTAATACTCCCCATACACCTTTTCTTTGTCCGGAACTATGACAAAATAAAATTTCATTCCTTTTTGAGTACAACATTGCTCCAGATACTGCAAATATAATGAGACAGACTCCAACTCTTCTTTCGTGAATAAATTCACATTGGCGTAATTCTCAAAACCATTATACTTACGAAGGAACATCCATTGATCCTCTCCAACAAATGCATCTTTATATAATCGTCCCTGACTGCCATTGAATACATTTAAAATACCATCGTGAAGACTTTGTAATTCTTCTCGCAGAAAGAAATGATCATTAAACCATTTTTCATAGTTGCCACCATATCCTTTCATATCTTCTTTGAAATTCAATTTCGGCTTTTCTGTCAACGTACGTTTTTCCACGACAGAAACAGTCTCTTCACTAACAAAGAATCTTGGAACAAATAGCATCAGAAGAATCAATAATAAAAACGCCTCATTCCCTGTATTCATCTTACGATACATGTATCGCAAAATACACCAGTATAAAAGGGATAAAAGCACCCACGCAATGAGACCTGTTATCCATACAAACCATGCTGATTGATTTATATTCAAATCAGGAATTATTATAAACGGGTCGATCTTATCTGAAGTGATTTTAATGCCCTCTGGGACTTGCTCGAATGTCAAATCATTTGTTATCTTCACATCGTTGTATGTAAACAATATCTTCTTGTCTCCTTTTATGGAAATGTCGGAAATATACACCACGCCCGGTTTCTCAAAGAAGTCCACTCTGATTTGAGCGACGTGGGTGCAAGGCAACTGAATGTCAAATTTTGTATTCTCTGTTTTTAAACTGTTTTCAGAGAAAGCCTTCTTCTCTTCTGAAAAGCTCTCCGAATCGTCTTCTGTATAGTACAAAGCAAAGGGAGAATCCACATTACCTCTTGCGGTGAATGAGACTGTTATGGGTCTCTTCGATACGTTAATAATTTGTGATCGATAGAGAAAGTACGTTGTCAGAGATGAAAGAATGACAACGGCTAATAGTCTGAATATATTCGATTTGTCCATCATCTACATAAATTAAAATCTAAAATAAATAAATGGATTGTATGTAGAAGCGACCAAAAAGGAGACACTGATTATAAACAGTATGATTAGGGTCGCATTCAGCAAATTCTTTTCCCAAAAGTTCTCAGATGTTGAACTCAACAAGTTTGAGGCTATCGGCGTTGAGAACACAATCGCCAGAATCATTATGAAAACATCGAAACCGGTAAAGTAACTGTTGAATTTCAGATAAGTGGTGGTGTCATACAAGCCTATCATATTGCGGATATATGCCCATGCATACGTTATGTTGTCCGCACGGAACAAAACCCAGCCAAAGAGCACAATCAGTATCGCATACACATGCTTCAAACTCTCTTTCCACCTCACACCGCTATCCTTGTGGAGTCCCGTCGCCTTTTCTAAAATGTTGAACATTCCGTGCCATACACCCCACAACAAAAATGTCCAATTCGCTCCGTGCCAGAACCCCGTCAATAGGAAGACAATGGCTATGTTAATGTATGTTCTGCTTTGCGAGATTCTGTTTCCTCCCAATGGAATATAGACGTACTCTTTAAACCATGTGGACAGGGATATATGCCATCTACGCCAAAATTCCGTAATGGATTTTGAGATATACGGATAGTTGAAATTCTCCTTGAATTTGAATCCGAACATCAATCCCAAACCGATTGCCATATCGGAATAACCACTAAAGTCGAAGAATATTTGCATTGAATAGGCTATCGCACCCAACCATGAGACAGCAGTACTAAACTCATCCACCGACTTGCTGAAAATATTGTCCGCAATGGCACCCATGGTGTTCGCAATCAACACCTTCTTTGAAAGTCCGATGATGAATCGCTTTATACCCACCACAATCTCCTCATAATTCACTTGCCTGTCCTCTATCTGCTCTGCCACGTCATGGTATTTCACAATCGGGCCCGCCACCAACTGAGGGAACAAACTAATGTACAATGCCAACTTGAATAGATTCTTTTGTACCGGCACGTCTTCCCTGTATACATCCACGACATAGGATATGGACTGGAACGTGTAAAAAGATATGCCTATTGGCATCAGAATATTCAACAGACCGAAGTTGCTGTGAAACGCTTCGTTTATGTTCGATATGAAGAAGTCAAAATATTTGAAGTAAAACAAAAACAGAAGGTCGCAGATTATCGTAAGGGTGACAGCTAATATTTTCTTATCCCTGTATTTGTCCACCGCCAAAGCACCAATGTAGTTTATGAGAATAGTTGAGATCATCACAAAAACATACTTTGGCTCTCCCCACGCATAAAAGAAAAGACTGGACAATAGTAATACGGTGTTTCTTAACTGCGGACGAACTATCCAATAAAAAAATAGTACGACGGGAAGAAACACAAAAAGGAATGTTAATGATGAGAATAACATATTTCTCTGTATTTAGGCGAATTAAATAAGGGCAAGTTGTTCTAGGCGCTCACCCGATTGCTTACAAAAGTACGACAGCGAAACAAAAGAAACAACTTTTATCAAGCTTTTTTGTGGGTGAAAGCACGGAAAATTCTAACTTTTCTGGGAATTTTTACAGGTAATTTGCAAGGGTTGGAAGAAAAAAATCTGTAACAATAGTGACAAGTGTTAAGCGAGATCATCATCTAGCGAACAACCCTCCACCTTTTGCAACTTACTCAACACCTTTTCATAGTCACGCTGACGCACCTGCAGCTGCATCATACATTCATTATCAAAGTTCTGTGAAAGAACCTCAAGTCCTTCATCTTTAATCACCTTCATCACATCATTCATCACCATATAGCCAAAATGAATTGTAAATGCCACCTCTATCTTCTTTTCCACTATCTCGTTCTGTTCTAAAGCATCCTGCGAGGCTGTTCGATAGGCATTGATAAGACCACTCGTTCCCAACAACGTACCTCCAAAATATCGCACTACAATCATCAAGACATTCACCACGTCCTTCGACACCAATACACCAAGCATCGGCTTCCCAGCCGTACCAGATGGCTCTCCATCGTCATTGGCACGCGTCTCTATGTTCATCGGATTTAAGCGATAGGCATAGCACACATGACGAGCGTCATGATATTTCTTCCGAAACTCATCCACAATGGATTTCACCTGCTCTTTTGTGGAAACAGGAAATGCGAAAGCATAAAATTTGCTTCCTTTCTCCTTGTATAATCCTTCCGACGGACGGACGATTGTTAAGTAGGTGTCTTCCATAAAATCAGATTTTAAGGGTGTATAAATATAATGAGACGCATGATTGCCTATTGAAACAATCATGCGTCATTATCCTCTATCCGTTATCTATTACGGCGAAAACTATCTTTGTTGCGACGGAACTCTTTCTTTGGACGCTCGTTTTTAGCCTCCTCGCCCTTTCCTTTGCGCCACTCTCTATCTCCGCCTCTGTACTTCTTTTTATCTCTGTCACGTCTATCTTTTCTGCCGCCACGACTCATCTCCTCCTCCATTGCGTTACGACGCGATCTTCTGTCTTTGAACACCTCCATCAATTGGATTCCATCCTTCTGACGAGCAAAAGCACTCATCATGGAAGGAACAACACGCTTCTCCACATCAAAGAAGGAGTAACGTGATGTGATCTCAATATCATGGACATCTATATCATGACTATCTGTTGTCTCATTAATCAAGCCCAACACACGTTTAGGGGTGAATCCATCACGCGAACCCATGTTAATCTTCAATCGTTGAAGGGCTTCCGAGCCTTTTCTGCCCTTTCCAGAGCGTTCACCTTTCGAACGTTTCTCTTTTTCTGGAATATTCAAATCAGGCGCATTCTTGTAGTATTCCAAGAATCGGTTGAACTCTTGTGATACAAAATTAACAATCAAATCCTCGCGACTGATATCCTTCAGCTGCTCCATAATCATCGGCAGATAAGGTTGTATCTGCTCCTTATCAACACTTTCCGAAGCATTCTGAATCTTACCTATCAACGAGAACAACTGACTTTGACACACCTCCAATCCAGAAGGAACTGGTTGTTGTACAAACGTACGATTAATGGTTCTCTCTATCGTTTTTATCTTTCCCTTCTCTTTGGAGTGGATGATTGAAACCGAGATTCCTTTCTTACCAGCACGTCCCGTTCGACCACTACGATGGGTGTAATTCTCCACATCATCAGGCAAGTTATAATTGATAACATGCGTCAGATTATTCACATCCAATCCTCTGGCTGCCACATCCGTAGCCACCAAAATCTGAAGGTTCTTAATACGGAAACGTTGCATGACAGTATCACGTTGTGCCTGTGACAAATCACCATGCAATGCATCTGCATTGTAACCATCCTGCATCAGTTTCTCTGCTACCTCCTTCGTCTCCTGACGAGTACGACAGAAGACAATCGCATAAATATCTGGATTGATGTCCACAACACGTTTCAAGCAATTGTAACGATCTTTTGCTTGTACCATGTAGTAGATATGATCCACATTTTCTGTACCCGAATTTTTACGTCCAATAGCGATTTCCACACTATTGTGCATATACTTCTTTGCAATGTTGGCAATCTCCTTTGGCATAGTAGCTGAAAAGAGCAACGTACGTCTCTCCTCTGGAATCTCCTGCAGAATACGTTCAATATCCTCCTGAAATCCCATGTTCAGCATCTCATCAGCCTCATCCAACACTAAATACTTGATGGCAGATAGATTTACCTTGCTCCTCTCTATCAAATCAATCAAACGTCCCGGTGTAGCCACCAAAATTTGTGGAGGAATATCCAACTGCTTAAATTGCGTAACAATACTTTCTCCACCATAAACAGGAACGATCTTCATCCCATTTATATACTTCGAAAAGTTTTTCAAATCATTTGAGATCTGAATACACAATTCTCTTGTTGGTGATAGAACAAGAGCTTGGATTTTTTTCACACTGCTGTCTGTTAATTGTAACAAAGGAAGACCAAATCCTGCGGTCTTTCCTGTTCCCGTTTGGGCAAGTGCGACTAAATCCTCTGTATTATCTCCTAACAGAAACGGAGTCACTTTCTCTTGTATCGGCATAGGTTCCACAAAACCTAAATCTTCAATGCCGTGAAGGATCT
Source organism: Paludibacteraceae bacterium (assembly GCA_017551675.1). Classification (GTDB taxonomy): domain Bacteria; phylum Bacteroidota; class Bacteroidia; order Bacteroidales; family Paludibacteraceae; genus UBA1181. The sequence continues at coordinate 121,410 of JAFZLC010000057.1, forward strand.
CTTCGCTAAGCCCTAATTCCTTAAATGTACTCATATTGTACGTATCAGTTTAAAAATAGGGTGCAAAGGTACACCTTTTTATTGTATTTACATAAAATATTGAATAATAATTTTTTACACACGATCCAAGAATGTCGTGCAACACCTCTGTTATAACGTTTTCACAACGATTAATGCGAATTCTATAATTTCACCATTTTAAACAAATAAATTATAAATGATACCATCTTTTGTTTATACAGTGAATGTATAGAACCCTACTTAATAATATTCTATCTCCCTATTTACCAATTCTTTGATTTCACCTCCTACATAATGGCCTTGATAAATCCAATTGTTCTTTTGGTCAAACTGATATACATTCTCCTCTTTTTCAAAGGCTTCATTATTCTCACCCACTGTTTCGATTGAAGTTAAATTACCACCTCTGTCATAAGAGAGCTGTGCATGTAACATCACCGTCGTTTCATCTGGTGCAAAGACTGTAAACTCCGTCAGATTCTTTTTCTCATTGTAAACCTCCCGACGGAAATTCACCAATTCTCTTTCTGCATTATAGATTTTCACCTCCTTTGGAAGATCTTCCTTGTTCTTCTGTACAATAGTCTTGCTTGTCAGATTCTCTTTCTTATCATACTCCAAAGTCGTCTCAATCAGATTATCATCATTGTATTCTTTAACGGTTCTTTTAATCATAAAGTCGTCCGGATCCAAATCCAATATCTCAACAACACGATTCTTCTCATCATAAGTGAATTTCGACACGAAGTCCAACTCTCCAAAATCACCATACATCTTTTTTTGCGTCAATTGACCCTTCTCATCATATATTTGAATAACACGCTGTATCGTGTCCCCATCTGAATTAAACCAATATGTAGCTGTCATCTGTCCATCCTTATTAAACAGACACTTAACCGAAGATATCAGTTTCCCCTTTTGAGCAACTCCATAGACATCCTCTGCCACATATTTACGTTCCCATAGGGATTTTACATCCCCTCTGAGATTCATATCTGTTCTGTCCGACTCCTCCGACTTACACCCCATCAATAGAAGAAGGGGCAATAATACAACGTATTTTAATCCTTTCATTTTTTATAATCTTTCTATCATTTCAAAATCCATCTGTTTCTTATCCAAATTGGTCTTCTTAATACGGACCACCACTTCATCTCCCAAACTATATGTGCGGCGATACTTCTTACCCACCAAGCAATAGTTTTTCTCATCATATGAATAATAATCATCATCCAAATCTCGAATAGGAATCATTCCTTCACACTTGTTCTCATTCAATTCCACATAGATTCCCCACTCTTGAATTCCTGAAATAACTCCGTTATAAGTCTGTCCCACCTTATCTTGCATAAACTCAACTTGTTTATACTTGATGGATGCACGTTCGGCATTGGCAGCCAACTGCTCCATCTCAGAACAATGCTTGCACATATCCTCATAAACATTCTCATCCACGCTCTTACCTCCGTCTGCATAGATATCCAACAGACGGTGTGCGATCATATCTGGATATCGTCTGATAGGTGAGGTGAAATGTGTATAGAAGTCAAATGCCAAACCATAGTGACCGCAGTTATCCGTAGAGTATTCTGCCTTTGCCATGGAACGAATCGTAATGGTCTCAATCAAATTTTGCTCTTTCTTTCCTTGTACCTGATTAAGCAACTGATTGATGGATGTGGAGACCTCCTTATCTTTTCCTGTTGTCTTTAATTTATAACCAAACTTGGAAATAAACTGTGATAGATTATTTAACTTCTCTGGATCAGGTTGCGCATGCACACGATAGATGAATGTCTTCGCCTTCTCCTCTTTTTTCTTTTTTCCAATATGTTCTGAAACGGTTCTGTTTGCCAATAACATGAACTCCTCTATCAGTTTATTCGCATCTTGCGACTCCTTAAAGTAGACACTGAGAGGTTTTCCTTTTTCATCGATTTCGAAGCGAACCTCCGTTCGTTCAAAAGCAATGGCACCCGATTTGAATCGGCGCTCTCTCAACTTCTTTGCCAACGCATCCAACGCCAAAATTTCATCCTTCATATCGCCCTCTTGCGTCTCGATGACACTCTGTGCCTCTTCATATGTAAATCTTCTGTTGGATTTTATAACGGTATGAACGATCTTATATTTCAACACATTAGCATCATCGTCCATTTCAAACATCACAGAGTAACATAGTTTCTCTTCATCCGGACGAAGCGAGCACAACTGGTTAGATAATCGTTCTGGCAACATTGGGATGGTACGATCAACCAAATAGACAGACGTAGCACGTTTGTAGGCCTCCTCATTGATACTATCACCCACCTTCACATAGTGTGTAACATCTGCGATATGAACACCCACCTCCCAGTTACCATTGCTTAATTTTCTGACAGACAATGCATCATCAAAATCCTTTGCATCGCGAGGGTCGATGGTGAACGTTGGTATCTCACGACAGTCCAAACGTTTTTTCACCTCCTCTTCTGTAATCTCCTCTGGTATCTCGTTAGCAGCATCCTCCAAAGCGGATGGATATGAATATGGCAATCCAAACTCTAATAGGATGGCATGCATCTCCGTCTCATTGTCGCCCGATGCACCCAACACCTCCAACACTTCACCAACAGGGTTTCTATCTCGCTTCTCCCATTCCACGATCTTAACCACTGCTTTGTCGCCATTCTTTCCACCTTTCAACTTATCTACAGGAATAAAGATGTCATTCGTAAGCAATCTGTCATCCACTTGAAGGAATGCGTAATTCTCCTTCACATCAAGTTTACCCACAAAGGTGTCATGACCACGTTGCAACACCTCCAAGACCTGTCCTTCCTGAATCTGACCCTTTCGTCCAGCAAACAGACGCACACGCACAATATCTCCCACAATGGCCCTATTCAAGTATTTATCCATGATAAAGACATCCTTCGACGGATCATCTTCCTGTACTAAGAAGATTTTACCACCCGTACGACGCTCCAGCTTACCGATAACCGAACCTGAAGTGTTGTCCAAACGGTACTTACCATTTGCTGGTTCTTTCAGATAGTCTTGCAACACCAATGCTTCTAGGATCTGTACCAACTGACGCTTTTGAAGCATAGAGGTGACACCAATCTCATAAGCAACCTGCTTGTAATTATATGTTTGCGATGGATTCTTTTCGAACAGTTTCACCGTGCGATCCAACATCTCCTGCTTGGTGATTCTTGCTTCAACAATTGAAGATTTTGTCTTTTGTTTTCTTTTATGAGGAAGACTTGCCCTCGATTTTTTATTTGATTTTGCCATTTTTCTAATCTAATTTAAAGTGGTGAATTTACAAAAAACTCACCTTTATGTTTCTATGAGGGGAAGAACCTTCTACTCCCCTTTTTATCTCTTGTAAAAATAAGAAAATATAGCGATTCACGAAAATAAAGCAGAAGAAATCTAATCTGTTTTGTAAGATAACCAATCTTGTGTAATTTTACACATAAAAAAAGAGGTTATGACACAACAAGATTTGATGCACATGACAGTGGTTCATTATCACACGGTCAACGAGCAGATGTTAAATATAAACGGCACCCTTTTTGGGGGCACCGCTATGGGATGGATGGATAATGCCGGACATGAGCTCTCCATTGCCCTAACAGGAAAAACGATGTACACGTTTACTGTTGACAAAATAAAATTCATAAAGCCTGTTTTCCTTCATGAAACGGTGGAGGTACTTGCCCAACCGTTTGAATTAGGACCTGTGAAATTAGTCTTGCAAGTCACCATAACGGCCGACCCTAACGGACCCAACAGAAGGACTGCCATAACAGGGCTCTTCACCTTCGTGCAAGTAGACGAGCAGTACAGACCACATCGAATTCAATATCGTCAAGAGACGGAAGGAATTTGCTAACAATTTTATGTGCTTATCTATAACAAAAAGGGATGCGTCAACATGACACATCCCTTATAAGTTTTATTTCAAGAAATTAATTATTCTCCTTTAGCAGCTTTCATTTCAGCCAATTTCTTTGAATTCTCAGCAATCTTTTCATTATCGATTGTATAGAAAATCAAAGCAATCACACCAAGTGCTGCTCCAATCAATGGAACAATAACAAAGATTGTCTTAACCGAATCTTTGATACCGTCCGTAATATTCACATCATTAGCGATAAAGCCGACCATAGCAAGTCCGAACAAAGGAAGTGAATTAGCTATCGCATATCCAAGCTTCTGAGCCATGGTAGCAGATGTATAGATCAAACCTGTCGCACGGCGACCCGTCTCCACCTCGGCATTATCAGCAACATCCGCATACATACTCCACATAATGAATCCTGTAGGTCCAATGATAAGCGTAAACAAACAATTTAATATAATAATTGTAGAAAGGCCACTCTTAGGGATAAATAAGAAGAGAATTGATAACAAAGCAGACAATAAGAAACAAGCAATCCAAACTTTCTTCTTGCCAAATCTAGCAACAATTGGTTTGATAAGCATCGTACCAAGAATTGTAAACAATGTTCCCAATGAGGCAAAAAGTGTATAGAACAACTCCCAATCAACATTCATTCCAAAGCAAGTTCCACTAATATTGTATTTGAAGAAACTCAAATTATCGCCAACCTGAGGTTTTGCTTTTTTACCTCTTGCAGCTATTATATGGACAGCCTTTCCATCGGGTGCAACAGACTCGAAACATCTTTCAATAGAAACATCTTCTCCATTTACTTTAATAACACCCACTGAAGCTGTATCAATTCTACCATTCTCCAACTTATAAATAGGCGTCTCTTTATTATCGTTAGTTTTTGAAATTTCCACAATCTTACTGCCTGGCTCTACTATCTCAATATCAGCCAAAAAATACTTTGCATAATAAGTAGCAGCAGAATTATGACATGCTGTAAACAAAATCAAAGCAATACCTGCAAGAGAAAGGCACCACCATTGGCGATTCTTTACAAGGTCATTGAGGTCATCTTTCAAACTATTGTTCTGTTCCTTAACTGGTTTTACTCGCTCTCTTGTGAAATAGAATGTACAGAAAAGCAAAATAGCAGCTACAACACCATAAATCAATATTACGTAGAAGAAAGAACTAGGTGTGTTAGCTCCTGTCGCATCTTTCATGTATTGAGTAAACTTCATAACCATTGCGAAGCTCAACCAGAAACCGATTTGAGCACCAATGTTTCTATAAGCCGATACAGAGTCTCTCTCTTTTGGATCTTCAGAAAGAACACCCAACAATGCACCATAAGGTACGTTTACAACAGCATAAAGAATTCTAAATAAGAAGAATGAGATATAAGCATATACCAGCTTACCACCCATTGAAAAATCTGGAGTGAAGAAAGCAAAAACACCTGCAACACAGAATGGAATCATTCCATAGAGAATCCATGGACGGAATTTTCCATATTTTGTATTACATCTGTCTGATGCACCTCCAATAAAAATATCGATGACAATATCCAAATATCCAATGATCATCATCATAAATCCAGCATCACCAGGAGTTAATCCAAAGATGTCTGAATAGAACATACCAGCAATGCAGACAATACCCCAGAAGAGGTTGCACGCCAAGTCTCCTGCACCATAGGAGAGCTTTTCTAAAACTGACAATTTCTTGTTTTCCATTATATAAAATTTTTGATTAGACTAAGTTACTTTAATTCCTCACGATTCAACTTGATTGGAGATTTTCCTGAGAAAGGAATTTCTCCACACAATGCCTTGACCACAGCTCTTTGTGAGAAGGCATCTATACTATACGCATTGATCTTCAATGGACAAATCTCCTCATATACCTCCAAAACATAAGGATTAGCGAATGAAATACCTATTCTCTTGCTTGGATCTGTCATATTAGCCGTCCATACAGCAAATGACTCCTTATCCTTCAACAAGCATGTTCCCAATGGATGGAAATAACGATTCTCGAAACATACCAATATCTTATCATACTTGTCCAATGAATCGATTCTCCAACCCCAACTATAGAAATGAGGATTGTCCATTATATCAACATCAAAATGACGTGCTTGCAACTCCTCCTTCATCACTTGCAGTTTAGCTTCATTCAACTCTGCACCTACTTCCAGGATCAAGAGTTTCTTGCTCTTCTCTGCACTCAACGGAACATCTTGGTTCTTATCACAGATCAATGTCACTGCCTTCTCTGCGATAGTCGTTCCCGTTGTTTGTACCAACTGCTTTGCCTCTTCTGTCAATGGGGTTGACAACTCGTTTTTCTTCTCAATCAAGCCGAAACGTTCACGCATCGCCCATACACGAGAAACAGCATCATCCAAACGTGACATCGGAATCTCTCCACGATTGATACGAGCCTCCACAGTATCCATGTATTCTATAGATGGCCATAAAACAACATCCGCACCAGCAGCGAAACATTGTACAGATACCTCCAACTCATTCTTATAATAACCTGCACATCCACCCATGTTCAAAGCATCTGTGATAATAACGCCTTTGTAGTTGAATTTATTTTTCAGCAAGTCTATCATCAACTCCTTAGAGAGTGTAGCTGGTGGCAATTGTCCATTGATTGTCTCCGTCTGATAAGCAGGCAACTGAATATGTCCTACCATAATAGAGGCAGCACCACTATTAATCAAACCTTTGAATAGCTTTCCGAATGAAGCATCCCACTCTTCTTTTGATAATGTATTAGCTGTCGTGACAATATGTTGGTTACGCATTGTCACACCATCACCAGGGAAGTGTTTTACCGTAGAGATTACTCCTTGCTGATGAAGACCTTTCATCTGGCTTTTCAAGATTGGTAACGCCTTGTCTACATCATCTGAAACAGAGCGCTCTACAACCAACTCTTGTAGTGGGTTCATATTTAGATCACATACAGGATGCAACAACCAATTGAATCCTATCTCTTTTGCTTCCAATGCAATAGATTGTCCCAAATTGTAGGCTAAAGTGGTATCACCAGCTGCACCCAAAGACATGCCCACTGGCAAGTGCGTATATTTCGAATAGGTCTCGCCTATACCACGCTCAAAGTCCTCGCACACAAGCATCGGACACTTTGCATTGTCGTTATATTCCTTCAATATAGCAGGAATCAATTGCAATACATCCTGACCTTTTGAATGCTCTCTAAAATACCAATCTGGGATAAACAAACCTCCAACAGGATATTTTTCCATGAATGTCTTGATAGAACCACCCACGGCACGATGATCTTCAAACCTTGTTTGAATCATCATTGTCTGTCCGATTTTTTCCCTTACACTCAATGACTTCCATGTGGTGTCTTGGGGAACGAACTCAAATTGTGTTTCCTTACTTTCCGATGTTTCTCCGGTAAGCTGAGACTCCTTTTGTTTTTGTGTACATTGTGTGAACGATACAGCCACACATGCCAAAAATAGACCTTTGATAAATCTCATATAAAAACGAATTACGGTGGGTTTTCAATCAACCCACATTTTATATTAACTATTGGTTAAACGATGAATTTATAGAACTCATCATATAAAAAAGGGAGAAGACAATCATAGATTATCTTCTCCCATTGCTTTATTTAGAATAAACATTACTCTCTTTTAGAACAGAGCTATCTGCTTTTCCTAAGTTAACAACAGAAAGCACTTTCTTGATGTACTCACCAGATGGAGTCAAATCATTCCAGTTCTTTGCTGCACATGCACCTGGATTCAAAGCAGAAGAGGAACGTTCATTGTCAGAGAAGCTCCAATTACAGAAGCTTACCAACTGTTCTCCTGAGTTCTTTCCACTCAACATCAACAACCATTTGTCTGTACGATCAGGATCCAACTCTCCATCACCATTTGCAGCACACAAACCGAATTCTGAGCAGAATACAGGCAACTTGCCTAATACATCATACATGTATGAATACATGTTATAATAATCAGACTTACCATCTTTCTCAAATCCTTCATTATGTTCTTTTGAATAGAAATGGAAAGCATACATCACATTGTCAAATTGAAGACGTGCATCACGAGGAGGCAATGAGTCACAAAGGTCTTTGCCATTTCCTTGACACATACCCTCTTTCAAACATGCATCCACCAATTGATCCCACTGTGGAGTACCAACGATAACAATTGGATGAGGAGCACCCACCTTGTCATACTCGTTGTGAATAGCAGGGATAATTGTATTTGCATATTCTGCAATCATATCCCAAGTGACATCTGTTTCCTTTGTACACTCCCAAGGTTTAAGTGTGTCACCCTTCTCCAAACAGTTGTTTGGTTCGTTGCAGATCTCATAAATCACATGGTCGCTATCTGCATATTTGTTAGCGATGAAGCGGAAGAAATCTTCTGCTCCTGCATACTTAGGATCCAATGGATTACCTGGTGTTAAGATATGCCAATCGACGATACAGTAGATACCGTATTCACCGCAGATATCAATCAGATTACACATTCTGTCACGGAATCCCTCCGGATCAGTATTGTAACCCTCTTCCTCCACATACATAGCAAGACGAAGTACACTGATACCCCACTCTCTCACCAATGTCTCTACAGATTCCTGTGTGTAGCACTCGCCACACCATTGCCAGCCCATCGTACTCATACCTGCCAATTGAACTGGATTTCCATCTTGATCACAAAGCTGCAAATCCTTCACTTGTAGTTTACCAAATCTTTCTACAGGAGAATTCTCAGGATAATTGGAATATACGATCTCCTCTTCCACAGGCTTGTTTACATTGCGACCACACGAACTCATGAAAAGCGCTGCGATAGCCAATGCTCCAATCAAAATCTTCTTCATACTTTATTTCTTTTAAAGGAACTCATAAATCGTCGTACAACGATTTATAAGGTTATTCCCATTTGTTTTTTTAATTAATATTCGGGGGTTAGTTGAACAAATACCCCTTTGTTATATAAGTAGAATTGAGGAGAATTCTCAACGAACTCTCCTCATTCATTTTATCTTATCCCATGATCACTTCTACAGTGTTCTTGCTACCTGCAGGCTGCATAGGAACAACATTACCAGCAACCTCCTTGCCGTTAACGATCAACTTCTTAACGCCTTTTTGAACACCGCTTGGGTTCGTTACTTTGATGCTATACTCTGCATCACGGAAAATACGATTAACCGAGTAACCCTTGATGTCAGCTGGCAAACAAGGATTGATCTCCAAACCTGTATATGCAGGCTTGATACCTAATAGGTATTGGCTCACTGTCAACCACATCCATGCTGCAGTACCTGTCAACCAAGAGTTCTTTCCTTCACCTGGCTTAGCTGCATCCTTACCAGCTACCATCTGGCAGTTTACGTAAGGTTCAACCTTGTGAAGTGCTTGGTCTTTCAAATACATAGGAGCGATCTTACGGAACAATTCCCATGCATCGTTACCACGTCCGGCAACCGTCTCACCGATGATTACCCAAGGGTTGTTGTGACAGAAGATACCTGCATTCTCTTTATATCCTGCAGGATAAGAACTGATCTCACCCATCTCAACATGATAAGTTGTATATGCAGGGTTATTAAGAACCATACCGTGCTCGCAATCGAGATATTTCTTACAAGAGTCGATAGCTTTGTCAACCATACCCTCTTCCAAACCGATACCTGCCATTGTACAGAAACCTTGGCTCTCGATAAAGATCTTACCTTCTTCACACTCCTTAGAACCAATCTTGTTTCCATAGAAGTCGTATGCACGAAGATACCAATCTCCATCCCAACCATGCTTCTTAACAGCCTCAACCATAGAGTCGATGCACTTTTGAGCACGAGCAGCCTCATCAGCCTTACCCAATTGCTTGCAAAGTTCAACATAGTCCTTTCCTGTTACTACGAACAAACCTGCGATCATCAAAGACTCAGCCTTGCTACCTACTGAATTATTCTCTGTTGTTTGGAATGACTCGTTTGGATCCCAAGAGAAGCAGTTCAAGTTCAAGCAGTCGTTCCAGTCAGCACGACCGATCAACGGCAACATGTGAGGACCAAGGTTGTTAACCACGTGGTTGAAAGAGATCTTCAAGTGTTCGAACAAAGAAACCTCTGAACCTGGCTTGTTATCAAATGGAACAGGCTCATCCAAGATAGAGAAGTCGCCCGTCTCCTTAACATAAGCAGCCGTACCGAAGATCAACCAGCATGGATCATCGTTGAATCCACCACCGATGTCATTGTTACCACGCTTAGTCAATGGTTGATATTGGTGGTAGCAACCACCATCTGGGAATTGAGTTGATGCAATATCAATGATACGTTGACGAGCACGAGAAGGAACTTGGTGAACGAAACCAACCAAGTCTTGGTTAGAATCACGGAATCCCATACCACGACCGATACCACTCTCGAAGAATGATGCTGAACGAGAGAAGTTGAAGGTGATCATACATTGATATTGGCTCCAGATATTAACCATACGGTTCAATTTCTCGTCATCAGACTTAACAACGTAAACCTCCAAAAGCTTATCCCACATAGCAGCCAACTCAGCAAATGCCTCGTCAACAGCCTTCACAGTAGAGAAACGTTTGATTGTCTCAAGAGCTTTCTTCTTGTTAACAAGTGTTACATCTGAATCTTGTGAAGAGATCAATGTTCCGTTTTTCTTACGCGTAATATCCTCTTTAGAGAATTTTTCTTCTTGCTCATTCTCAACATAACCCAACACAAAGATAAAGTCTTTGCTCTCGCCTGGCTGAAGTTCTACTTCAACATAGTGAGATGCAATTGGAGACCATCCATGTGCCAATGAATTACCTGGCTTACCTGCCATAACACATTGAGGATCAGCAAACTCATTATAAAGACCGATGAATGATTCACGATCTGTATCATAACCATCTATTTTAGAATTAGTTAATGCATAATAAGCATAGTGGTTACGACGCTCTTTATATTCTGTTTTGTGATAGATTACACTGCCATCGATTTCCACTTCACCAGTTGACCAGTTACGTTGGAAGTTCTCCATATCTGTTGCAGCATTCCACAAACACCACTCAGCAAAAGAGAAGAGTTTTATCTTCTTTGCATAGGTAGTTGTATTCTTCAATGTTACTTTTTGAACCTCAGCCCACGTTTTCAAAGGAACGAAGAACAATACAGAAGCCTCTATACCATTCTTTGAACCAGTAATACGTGTATAGTTCATTCCATGACGACACTCGTATGAGTCAAGCGGAGTCTTACATGGCTTCCATCCCGGATTCCATACTGTACCATTATCGTTGATATAGAAATAACGGCCTCCATTATCCATTGGCACACCGTTGTAACGGTAACGAGTAATACGGCGGAACTTAGCGTCCTTGTAGAAATCATAACCTCCGGCTGTATTGGAAATCAAACCGAAGAAATCCTCGTTTCCTAAATAATTGATCCATGGAAACGGCGTTGCGGGATTGGTGATGACAAACTCACGGTTCGCATCGTCAAAATGTCCAAAATTCATATTCTCTCCTTTATTTTTTAAATTTTATTTCACCAAAAGACGTATTTACATACGTCCCACAAAGTTAATACAATATTCGGTCTTTACAACATTTTTTTACATTTGATGTGAAAATTTTAACTTTTCATACATATAAAAAGTTCTTCGTCTCTTCTTTACCATCTTGTAAGGGGATTATAATGCAAAACAAAAACAGAAGACCTTCCATAGTCTGAAAACCATATATTACATCATAAACTCTTTAGCATTAACATAATAAATCGTAAAATATTGTTGACATCTCATAACAAATCAAATCTATCACTCAGATTCTTTCTTCCATCATCTTCTCTTCTATGATTTCAGAAAGTTCCTACTTCTCTTTTTTTGATTTTTACATCTACCACTCACTCAACAAATCAAAACTGTCAACTTCTATTTTTCCATTGTTTCGTTATACAAACTTAGCGATATAGACGCTCAAAGACTATAAAAATTTGTGCAAATCATAGTGTTTTTATGTCAAAATAGCCCCTTTTATCGGTTTTTTTGGATTTTTTCACATAAAGAAACATTTCTTTTGACTTAGACAGATTCTATTTCTATTTCGTTTTATCGTCCCTATTTTTTGTACGAAAAGGCCGAATGTCTCATCGACATCCGACCTTCCCTTCAATATAAAATTTAGAATTTGCTATTTCTCTTATTGAATAAAATGTATCATACAGATATCATCTCTTACTGCTGTAATTCTGTCAAGATCAACTTCAGCTTCAATTTCGGATGATGAATGGTAACCACCTGCTCATCAAAAACTGCATTCATACGTTTTATGCAACATCCATTTTGAATATTGCGTACAAAATTAGTTCCTTTAGGATAGATTACATAATCGCATTCTCCATCATCCGCCTTCACACCATAACCAATCCAATTTGGCTTTTGGGGATTGGCATAGTAGACAGCCGAAAACGTTTCTGGCACATTCAGCATAAACAGACTTCTGAAATCTTTTTCCAGGATGTTCAAAACCATCTTCTTATTCATCTGTTCCATGCAACTATTGACAATAAAACTATCCCTCGAAATAGAGAAGTCGAATAGAGAGACACCAAAGGTAGTCATCATCACCATACGGAAGCGACCTTCCGACTCTTTTGTCAACGCCAAAATACCCGACATTGAGTTCTCCTTGAAATCAATCTGTGCTGAATAATATTTAGCACTATCCAAATGATCAAAGGCGGGCATTAGATTGCCACGGTGTATCTTGACAGAAGTAGCAGGTCGCATATCCAAGTTCCTGAACAACTTAGGAGTGCAACCTGCCATTATAACAATCAAGAAGGGAAGTAATACTATATACTTACGCATCTTATTTTATCACAAAAATTGAATCAGCCACTTTCTCATTTAGCTTTTTATTAGAGAAAGTATACTCTGTATAATCATTTTTCGACTGACCTTTTTTCAATGGTTCAATCATTTTCATCTTCACAACGGAGAAGTCCTTCTTATCGAGATAAAGATCTACCTGTTGTGCAAATTTCTTGATGTCTGCAGTCTTAGGAGTAATCTTCACCAAATAGTTGGCACCATCCACAAAGAACTCTAACTGATAGTTCTCACCCATATTAGCGATATCACCACTCATACAAGCAGAAATCACCTTTTTCAACTCACCAGCCATTGGATTAGCAGAAGCGTCCATTATATTTTTCTTTCCGTTCATCTCCATCATCAGTTTATTACCATTCATCACAAGGTTTTGTTTGAATGGAGTCAAATACTCCAACTTCACCTTATCTTCTTTTTGGTAATAAAATTTTCCAGACGATTTCATGCTATTACCCATAGCAGAGACATATTTTTCTTGAGTAAAGTCGCTTTGAATAGAGGAAACATTCGCAGCAGCTTTTTGCATTTTAGCCTTCAAATCTGCCACATCAGAAACGGGTTCTGCTGCTTGCAAGGAAAATGACAAAGAAGCAAATGCCATAGCGGCCCATACCAATACTTTCTTCATAATCTTCAAAATTTATTATTAAACACTGTAGAGACGATGTGCACATCGTCTCTACGATTATTCAATTGCTATTTTAATTTAAAACAACGAATTAAACTCACCCTTAATGCTACTCATTAGGTGTACAGACCTCCATTTACAGAGATAGTCTGACCTGTGATATAAGAAGCAGCATCAGAGACTAAGAATCCCACTGTAGCAGCAATTTCCTCTGGTTCGCCGAAACGATTCATTGGAATCTGTGCTTTCAAGATTGATTCATCCAAATCGTGAGTCATATCGGTACGAACAAATCCGGGAGCCACTGCATTCACTGTTACACCCTTGCGTGCTACCTCTTGTGCCAATGCCTTTGTTGCAGCCATCACTGCACCTTTGGCAGCCGAGTAGTTCGTCTGTCCTGGCAATCCTTTTTGTCCTGACAATGACACCATATTTACGATACGACCACGTTTCTTTGTCAACATAGGTTTCAATACTGAACGAGTCGTGTACATGAAACCGTTCAAACTAGTGTCCAACACTTTGGACCAGTCTTCGTTCGTCATCCATAACAAAAGGTTATCGCGACGAACACCTGCATTGTTTACCAAGCACTCAATATATTCATTTTCATGAGCTTCTTGCCAGTCTGTGATGGACTTCTCCACCTCTGAAGGATTGGCAACATCAAACTTCATAATCTCTCCGTCTGAGTTCTTCTCTCGTACCAATTTCAATGTGTTCAAAGCCTCTGCTTCATTTGATTGAAAATTGATAATCACATAATAACCCATCTCGGCAAGTTTCACTGCGCATGCACGACCTATTCCTCTTGATGCGCCCGTAACTAAAGCTACTTTCATTGGTTTTTCTTTTATGTTTTCACTCTTTAATTGAGATTGTAAAGATAGGTGTTTTTTTCCTTACTACAAAACTCTTTTCTTCTTTCTTCACATTCTCAACGAGTTACAGCCAAACTATATCGACCAATCCATGATATCTATCGACCAATCGATACTTGTTTCTTACAAAAAAAGGTGTCGACATCATCTGCCGACACCTTACTCTTATCTTTTCAACGTACCCAAAGAGAGTACTACTCTTAGAAACGTTTGCTTCTCAAATACTCTTGCATACGTGCAATATCCTCATATTTAGTCGTATCTTCCACAAACTTAGGGAAGAAGGCTCTTATCTCATCATATATTGCTTTCGTTTTTGGCGCTAACTTATTAGCGGAATTCAAGCAATCTATACCTTGAACGATTGACATGAAGTGAATTGCCATTACTTGATATGCATTATCCACTACTCTTTTCGCCAATAAGGCTGAATTGGTACCCATACTTACAACATCTTGATTGTCATTGTTGTTTGGTATAGAGTGAACATACATAGAATTGGAAAGTGTCTGACACTCTGCGGTAGTAGAAGTAGCGGTGAACTGACATGCTTGCATACCATAATTCAAACCAAGCACTCCCATATTCACAAATGGAGGTAAGATCTCATTGATTCTGTCATGGAACAGATAGTTCATCTGACGCTCCATCAACATGGTCAATTTTGTAATCGCAATCTTCAGTTTATCCATTTCAAATGAGACATAATCACCATGGAAGTTTCCTCCATGATATACAGTTTTCGTATCTACGTCTACAATTGGATTATCTGTTGCTGAATTGACTTCGTTCTCTAATACTCGTGCAGTGTTTTGTAATGTTTCCAAAACTGGTCCTAAGATTTGAGGAACACATCTCAACGAGTAGTAAGGTTGTACCTTATGTTTGAAGACTGACTCATTTTGATGACCACCATCATACAATGCTTTTTCGCGGCTGAGCAAACACTTGCTACCTGCGCACCACTCTCTCATCATCTTAGCGATTTCACCTTGTCCGGGTTGACGACGAACGGCATTTAACTTCTCGTTCATCAAATCATCGTATGATGATGCTATTTCATTTACCATAACAGAGGCAATGACAGCCCACTGCAACAGTTTCTGTGCGTCAAACAAGTTAATCAATCCGATACCAGTCATGAATGAGGTACCATTTGTTACGGACAATCCCTCACGTACATGAATGCCCATAGGGTTCAATCCCAGTTTCTTCATCACATCAGATGTTGGTTGGAATTTGCCATCGTAATTGACTTGTCCTTCTCCGATAAGGGTCAATGCCATGTGTGCCAATTGAACCAAATCACCACTAGAGCCAACACTTCCGTGTTCCGGAATGAATGGATATATATCTTTGTTGATGAAATTTGCTAACAACTCTACAAGCTCAGGATGAACACCCGACTCTCCTTGTATGAATGTTCCAATACGAGCGATCATCGCTGCTTTTACATAGATATTGGGCAATGGATTACCTGCACCTGCAGAGTGACTTCTTATGATGTTGTATTGCAATTGTATTCTTTCATCATCACTCACACGATATTGTGCCATCGGACCAAATCCAGTATTTATTCCATAGATGACACGTTCTTTAGAAAACTCAGCTAAAAACTCATAGCTTTTCTTTACCCGATCCTTAATCTCCGATGTGAAAGCTATCTCCTTACCATCAAACAATATGGCTTGAATGTCTTTCAACGAGATATATTCCAGTTCTTTTTGCATTTTCTCCTATATTATATTTTCTAAAATTATGCAAAGATAAGTTTTTATTACGAAAAAACTGTCACATGAAAAAATCTTTCATGCAACAGTTCCTTTTTAAAAGTAGTTTAATTATTGGTAATTATTCCTGTTAATCACGGAATGAAGGTTTTTCACCTCTGTGCTCCCTGTGTCCGTGCTCTCTTTTCCCTTTACGAAACTCTTTCTTGCACTCTTTTCCGAATTTAGGAGGGAACATCTTATGAGGCATCTTCATATCAATTAATTGTTTCTGCTCCTCAATGGAGAGATTGTCAAAATTTGCCCATTTCTGCTCCATCTCTGCTTTCTTAGCTGCAATCTCTGCCTCTCGTTTGTCTATCTCTGCTTTTTTCTCTTTCAGAATAGCAATCTGCTCCTCTTTTGACAAGCTATCAAACTTCATCCATTTCTCCCATTTAGCTTTCATTTCTGGATTTGCTTCTTCCTTAAATGGACACTTATCTGGGAACTCATCTCCCCGGAAATCAGGTCTAGGATGCTTTCCAAACTCACAAGGCTCATCTGCCGAATCAGCATCAGCGCACTTGCACTGACAACAATTATCACATTTACACTGGTTATTTTTATCACATTTACAACATGACGCCAATAGGAAACATCCTAACAAGGTCATCATAAAAAACACAAAACTTTTTTTCATATTCTAATTCTTATTTAGGTGGATGCTATAAATTCATTTCTGAGATTTTTGAAATTATTTAGATTTTCTTATTTGTACCGGAATAAATCAAAAAGCACCGAAAATTCTATTTAACATATCCACAGTTCAACTCAAAATATTTTTTTGCAGTGAATTTTAGAATTCAACTTAATTATTGACAATTCCAAATCTATAATTTTATCTTATATATCAACAACAAATTTCGATGAAAGGCGGATTCTCACCGACCAATCGTCTGTATATCTGTATTATCCTATTCTCCTTACTTCCGTATTAACGTAAAATGTCCTGAATAAACCTCTTTTATATCCTTTATGTAAACTTCATACCAATAATCCGTTGATGGCATTGCGTGTCCCATGTATTCTCCATTCCAACCCTCCTCCGGATTCTTGGTCTCGAATAGAAGTTTTCCCATCCGATCATATATTCTCACCGTTACGCCCTTGTAGTAATTCAGATTCTCAACCAACCAAACATCATTCACCCCATCTCCCTGTGGTGTGAAAAACTCAGGGATCCTCAACTCCACCTCATGTACCTTGATAACCGTATCTGCCACACATCCAAGTTCATCACGCACCTTGACCTGATAATAGCGAATGTAATCAAAATCTTCAATCACATTGGAGGTTCCATATCCTTCACCCAAATCATATTGATAACTTCCATATCCCCCACTCACCTGTAACGCAATGGATCTTTTATCTATGATTTCAGTCTCTATTTTCATCGGTTCATCCAGAATAACATCGTATCCATAACTTGTTTCACATCTCTTCCCAAATGCATCCACACTATAAGAACCGTTCTTCTCTGGTCGTAAAGTAAATGTTGGACCTGCTGCCAAAATTTTAAAATCTGAAATCTCCGAATCATATTCTCGCCATTCATATCTATAATTTGAATCATTTGGATTCACTGTCAAAGTAACCTCATCTCCTTTACATATAATCGTGTCAACATTCCATGATGCAGGACGATAATACATATCCATATAAAGTTTTTGGATTTTTTCTTTTCTAAAACATCCTTGGGGTGTTTGTGCCGTTAAACGCAACGTCATACTTGTTGCTTTTTCGGAAGTCCATAAAGTGTCAATACGATCAACTCCTTTATCTATCACAGTAAACGAATCGGATCCCTCCTCTGCATATTCCCACACTAGTTGTTCAATATGTTCATATTGCGCATCAAAATGAATATACTGATATTCACAAAAAGCAGTGTCGTCTGGAGTAGTCCATTCTAATGGTGTATCCTTATCTGGAAACACTTGCAAATAATTCGATGACGATGGACAGTAGTGACCGAATGCCTCTACCGTATAGAGATATGATTTTTCTTTCAATACAACATTGACTTCTCCGTCTACAACATCATATTTTTTCTTACTTCCATTAGATAATTGCTCATAAAAATCAATTCTCTGAGGATTACCTTCCACTTGCACTTTTATAGGAAATTCCATTCCCATACATGGACTACTAATTGCTTGCAAGTTTACTTGAACTTTTTTCTCCACCTCTACCTTCACCTTTTCTGAATATTGTGCTGAACATTCTCCTTGGGTGACATACTGCACACTATAATAAGCGGTTTCGTCTGCTTGTATCTGCTTCTCCGTATTCTTTTCCCCTGCTTGTGATACCACCTCTCCTTCTCCCAAACTATCCGTCGAACGATACCATACAATCTCCGTAACGTCATCTAACGAAGAGCCATCCTCATACTGTGTCGTCAACGTCACCTCATCCTGCTCACATACATTGGTTGCCGACGTCATCAAAGTAACCTTCTTGTTGTTACTCTTCAGATTAATCTTCCCTATTTGTTGTGCGATAGTCCCACAATGTTCCGACTCTGCTGTCAACCAATATTCACAACTCTCCATCGGATAAACGGTAGTTACCTCCTCATCACTCACATAATCATACTGGACTCCATCCGTCGTCTTCTTCCAACTGAAGTTCTTCGCTTCCCCCGAAATCTTTTTGGCTGACAACTCCACAGGGGCACCTTGACAGATATCCAATACTTGTGTGACGGCATCATACTTCAAAGAATCCTCTGTCATTATGCGTATCACAACTGGCGATACGTCGGGACAACTATTTCCCTCCGTTTGCCTTAATTCATAATAGGTATTCTCAGTCACCTCATCATCCACCTGCACTTCGCCTTGTTCCGTTCCCGTGAAATTCTTCACCACCGACACGGATGTATTGTCTTTTTCTGGATAACGAACAAAAGTCACCTTTTTATAATCTGAAGCCTCAACATTAAAATGAACTCGCGAATTGACACAGACTGTCGTCTGATCGGACGTTGCTGAAATCACAAGCGGTTGCTCCACCTTCACACGTACTGTGTCTGTCACAACGGGACAATAGAGCGACTTAGTGGATACCACGTAGGTCGCACTCTCATCTGGGGTGGCTTGATAAGTCGCACCTGTAACATTCGGAATAGAAGCGAACGAAGTGGATCCTGCACTTTGGTAACTCCACTCATATTCTGTATCTGTACCATTCTCAATAGTAATCGTCACTGATTCCCCTTTACAGATGGTCTCCTTCGAAATGGTCAAATCAAACTGTCCCTGTTCCGCAACCTCCACCCTTATAGTATCCGTCACCGCAGGACAAATTCCTATCTCGGAGGATACCACATACACCATACTCTCGGATGGCGAATCCTGATAGGTAGTGCCTGTAACATTTGAAATCAGAGAATAGGTCGTGGCACTGGCACTCTTGGATGTCCACATTAGATCTGTTGTCGTACTATTCTCAACAGTAATCGTCACCGATTCCCCTTTACAAATGACATCCTTTGAGATGGACAAATCAAACTGAGCTGGCTCCTCCATCTCCACACGTACCGTATCCGTCACTGCTGGACAAAGACCTGCCTTGGTGGATACCACATACTCCATACTCTCGGACGGCGAATCCTGATAGGTAGTGCCTGTAACATTTGAAATCAGCGAATAGGTAGTGGCACTGGCGCCCTTGGCTGTCCACTCATACTCCGTCGTCGTTCCATTCTCAACGGTAATAGTCACCTGATCTCCTTTACAAATGGTCTCTTTCGAAATAGCTAAATCAAACTGAGTTGGCTCCACCACCTCCACACGTACCGTGTCCGTCACTGCTGGGCAATTACCTATCTTAGAAGAAACCACATACTCCATACTCTCGGATGGAGAACCCTGATAGGTACTACCTATGACATCTGAAATCACTGAATAGGTAGTGGCACTGGCGCCCTTGGCTGTCCACTGATACTCCGTCGCCGTACCATTCTCAACAGCAATCGTCACCGATTCGCCTTTACAAATAGCATCTTTCGAAATCGTTAAATCAAACTGAGTCGGCTCCACCACCTCCACACGAACTGTATCTGTCACTGCTGGGCAAATTCCTATCTCGGAGGAAACCACATACTCCATACTCTCGGATGGTGAATCCTGATAGGTAGTGCCTATGACATTTGAAATCAGCGAATAGGTAGTGGCACTGGCACTCTTGGACGTCCATATAAAATCCGTTGTCGTACTATTCTCAACGGCAATCGTCACCAATTCTCCTTTACAAATGGTCTCTTCCGAAATGGTCAAATCAAACTGAAATGGCTCCACCACCTCCACACGAATGGTATCCGTCACTGCTGGACAATTACCTATCTTAGAGGAAACTACATATTCCGTACTCTCGGACGGCGAACCCTGATAGGTGCTACCTGTGACATCTGAAATCAGTGAATAAGTAGTGGCACTGGCACCCTTGGCTGTCCACTGATACTCCGTTGCCGCGCCATTCTCAACAGCAATCGTTACCGATTCGCCTTTACAGATGGCATCTTTCGAGATAGTTAAATCAAACTGGTCTGATTCTACAACCTTCACACGCACCGTGTCTGTTTTGTCTGGGCAAATAGCACCTCCCGCAACAGAAACGACGTAGGTGGTATTCTCCGTAGGAGACTCCTGATAACTTAGTCCTGATGAACTGGTAATAGGAGAAAAGGTAGTAGAGTTACCTCTCTGCACACTCCATGAATAATCGGACGGAGCAACCGTACCATTTTCGACATCTATCTGTATGGATTCTCCCAAACAGATTGTCTCTTTGGATATTTTCAAATCAAAGTCTGCCGTTTTCGTAACGGTCAGACGCACTGTGTCAGACTGACTGGCGCACTCAGCCATTTTTGCAGAGACAACATAGATGGTACTCTCTGAAGGAGACTCCTGATAAGTGGTTCCTGTAGCCTGCGAGATAGGAGAAAAGCCAGAGGCTGATTCACGCAAAGAAGACCAGACAAAATCAGATGTGATAGGATTGATGTTTTCCACCGATAGCGACACAGACTCGCCTTCACAGATGACATCTTTCGATAGTGTCAGATCAAAGCGAATGGAGTCTATCAAGGAAACAGTGATCGTATCCGTGTAATCCCCACCGCAAGAGGCACTTTTAGAGATGGCAAAGTACTGCGTATTGACCGAAGGCGTTATGTCATAAGTTTTTGAGTAGATGGTATCTGTCGTCGTTCCATTTTCTTGTGCAACCACGGTCCAATCAGAAGCACCCTCCTCTTTATAGTACCATTCATATTCCAGTTCCTCATCTATTTCTTTTCCCACCTTAGGTGTCAATGTTATGGTGGCAGACTTACAAATGAGTGTATCTTGTGGCGTCAAAGTGATTGGCAATGGTTCACAGTGACAAGTAAGCGTGGAGACGTTACTGATAGCATACGGGTGACAAGTATTGTCTAAGTAGCCTTTCTCCGCTATCTGATTCGCTTCCGTTTCGTCAGCGGCAAAGATGACTCTGTAGCGAACACCTTCTGGCGTCTTTTTAAATGTAACGTCAATATAGGTGGTATCAAATCCACCTGTCACATTTTCCCATGTGAGACCGCCATCTATGGATGTCTGCCACAAGCAGTAGATTTTATCGTAATAAAGTTTCCATTCCGACAAGTCTGAAAGGCGCAATCTGGTCTTCTCACCGCAGACGCCCTCTTCATCCACATCCATTTTAGCACTTAATTGAACATTAGGGACTCGTTTGTGACAAGCAATCAAAGAGATATCATCAATGGCCATGTCATTTCCATAAACACCCTTCTTCGCATTATCATAAATTCGCAGTATTACATTCTTATTGGTACCCGAATTGAAACTCACTCCATAATTGTACCACGTTGAGATACCACGAGGGGTGACGGGAACATCGCCTGATTCAGCATCTGCCAAGATGTTCACTCCATCTTCACCAATAATTTCAAATCTAAAATTACATGGAGCGTATGTTCTATTTGGATTATCGGCCGCTCCACCAGTGATACACATGGCATAAATAGAGAAGTAGTACCAAGTATCCGGACACAAGTCAAACTCCACCTTTTTCTCGAACATCAACTTATTAGCAGAATTCTCATCATCCTTATTATTGATAATCAAGAATCCTCCATCCTTGTTTCCCGTATGGTCTGTACCCCCCGAAAACCAGTTATAGCTTGGTATGGAACCATCTTCCACATGAGAGACTACCGCATACTTTCCATCACCGACGTTTGTAGAAGAAGACTCATTATAGTAACCTGCAAATTTCTTATCCACCAAGTTTTCACAGGTACGTCGTTCACCACGCGGTACACTATTAAAATCCTCTTTCCACACCACTAATCTATCCTCCTGCGAGCCACAGAAGGAAAGCGAACACTCTAATGTCACCTCGTTAGTAATTGCATATGGAATGACTGTGTTTGTAGGAATACCAATCATGCTGATTTCCTCTGCGACAGTTTTATCATTTGCAATAATGACACGATAGAGTTGCTTGGTTCCATCATCATTGCTCACCTTAATTTCAAACACGTCTTCACCACTATCCCTAAGATTCTGCCATGATAGTCCTTGGTTGTCAGACCGTTGCCAAAGACAATATGGTTGTGAAAAGAATGTAGTGGTCCACGTACTTGGGTCTGATATGCGGATTGTTCTTAAATCACCACAAGGATACCCTACGAGAGAAGATACTTCTGTGCCATCGTCATCCAATGTTGATATAGACTGTGAAAAAATGGTTCCGAAATATATCACCCATGTTAAAAAAAATACTATATATCTTTTAATTCTCATAAAATCCCTCAAAAAGTAACGTTCAAATATAGCAAAAAGATTGATAAAATTTAAGGTGTGTTCTATAAATTCACCATTTTAATTTCAATGAATCGCACAAAATAGAAATCATGGCAAAAAAAATGAGGGTGCATCACAGACGCACCCTCACTCTTTGAATATAAATTATGTAAGAAATTACAATTTAGGACCAGCAGCAACCAAAGCCTTACCTGCAGCGTTTCCAGTATACTTAACGAAGTTCTTTTGGAAGCGAGAAGCCAAATCTTTAGCCTTAGTCTCCCACTCAGAAGCGTTAGCGTAAGTATCGCGAGGATCCAAGATAGCAGGGTTAACACCTGGCAATGCAGTAGGAACTTCGAAGTCGAACAAAGGAATTTTCTTTGTAGGAGCCTTCAAGATATCACCGCTCAAGATAGCGTCGATGATACCACGAGTATCAGGAATTGAGATACGTTTTCCAGTACCGTTCCATCCAGTATTTACCAAGTAAGCCTTAGCACCTGATTTTTGCATCTTCTTAACCAATTCCTCAGCATATTTAGTTGGGTGCAACTCCAAGAAAGCTTGACCGAAGCAAGCAGAGAAAGTTGGAGTAGGTTCAGTGATACCACGCTCAGTACCAGCCAACTTAGCAGTAAATCCGCTCAAGAAGTAGTATTGAGTCTGCTCTGGAGTCAAGATAGAAACTGGAGGCAATACACCGAATGCATCAGCTGACAAGAAGATAACGTTCTTTGCAGCAGGAGCAGAAGAACCAGGTTGGATATTTTTGATGTGGTTGATAGGGTAAGAAACACGAGTGTTTTCTGTTACGCTCTTATCATTGAAATCGATCTTACCATTTGCATCAACAGTAACATTCTCCAACAAAGCGTTACGTTTGATTGCACCATAGATATCTGGTTCGTGTTCTTTGCTCAAACCGATAACCTTAGCGTAGCAACCACCTTCCAAGTTGAATACACCTTCATCGTCCCATCCGTGCTCATCGTCACCGATCAATTTACGTTTAGGATCTGTTGACAAAGTAGTCTTACCTGTACCAGACAAACCAAAGAAGATAGCAGTGTTCTTACCTTCCATATCGCAGTTTGCAGAGCAGTGCATAGAAGCGATACCCTTCAATGGCAAGTAGTAGTTCTGCATAGAGAACATACCCTTCTTCATTTCACCACCATACCATGTGTTGATGATTACTTGCTCACGAGAAGTAACGTTGAAAGCAACGCAAGTCTCTGAGTTCAAACCTAATTCTTTATAATTTTCAACCTTAGCCTTAGAAGCATTGTAGATAACAAAGTTAGGCTCGAAGTTAGCCAACTCCTCAGCTGTTGGTTGGATGAACATATTCTTTACAAAGTGAGCTTGCCAAGCTACCTCTACGATGAAACGTACAGCCAAACGAGTAGCCTTGTTAGCACCACAGAAAGCATCAACAACATAAAGATTCTTGTTGCAAAGTTCCTTCTTAGCAATATCTTTTACCTTAGCCCAAACCTCTTCACTCATTGGGTGGTTATCGTTTTTGTACTCCTCTGAAGTCCACCATACAGTGTCCTTAGAGTTCTTGTCCATAACGATGTATTTATCTTTAGGAGAACGACCTGTGTAGATACCTGTCATAACGTTTACAGCACCAAGTTCTGTTTCCTGACCCTTTTCATAACCTTCAAGGGATTTGTCAATTTCTGCTTTGTAAAGCTCTTCGTAAGAAGGATTGTGCGCAATTACTGTAGAACCAGTAATACCGTACTTTGATAAATCTAAGTTTGCCATGCTTACTTAATTAATTGATTATATTTTAATTATTAATATTCCTAATTCTCGTTTTTCGACCAAAACGAACTATTTTCGCAAATTTAATAATTTTTTTTTAATAACCCTTAGAAATGGGATTTTTCTTGCATACAAGATTCAAAAAAAATTATATTTTCTTATTTGCTGATTATCACTGTTTTACATCGTTCTCATCCAAATGATTTTCCCACAAATAATATTTTGTCTCCTTCCAAATGATTCCCGACAAGAGTAACACTGCTATTAAATTAGGGACAGCCATAAAAGCATTCATAATATCGGAGAGATTCCAAACGAGCGACAAACCTGCCGTACTTCCCAATATTGTCACACCAACCCATAGGGCTCGATATGGTTTTATCATTCGTTTTCCTCCTAAATATTCCACAGCTTTCTCTCCACAATAGCACCATCCTAATATCGTTGAGAATGCAAATGTAATGATGCCTAACGAAAGAATATGCGTACCCACATACGGAATCTCATCAAAAGCCAATCGCGTCAAAACACCCGATGAAGAGACCTCTATGTGATCGTATGCCAAAATACTGGAGACAATCACCAAACCCGTCATGGTACAAATCACCACACTATCCCAAAAGACGCCGGATGAGAGCACTAATGCCTGACGTACAGGGTTCTTACTTTTTGCAGCAGCGGCAATAATCGGAGCCGAACCCAGTCCTGCTTCGTTAGAGAAGAGTCCTCGCGCAATACCATACCGCATGGTCGTCATAATGGCAAAGCCAGTGGCTCCACCTACCCCAGCCTTTATGGAAAAGGCTTCCCGACAAATCCAACACAATGCTTCCCATATATAGGCATGATTCACACATAAAATAAAAAGACATCCTAAAATATAACAACCTGCCATGATGGGAACCATAAACGAACAGATCTTCGTTATCTTCTTCAAACCACCAAAAATCACAGAGGCCACAATGACTGCCATCACTAATCCTACAATGATGCGACACGTTCCTGGATCAGCCGTCGGGTTATACTGAACGTCATACTGAACAAAGATATCGCTGATGGCTTGCGATTGAACGGCATTTCCTATTCCAAAAGCGGCAAAAGCTGTGAATATGCAAAACAAGACAGCCAACCATTTCATTCCTAACCCTTTCTCCAAAGCATACATAGGTCCGCCTAATATCTCGCCATTTGCCGTTTTCACTCTGTATTTGACAGCTAAGAGTCCCTCGCCATATTTAGTTGCAATACCCAAAATACCCGTTAGGAAACACCAAAAGACAGCTCCCGGACCACCCATAGAGATCGCTGTCGCCACACCTATAATGTTACCCGTGCCTATCGTAGCAGCAAGAGAGGTGGCCAAGGCTCCAAAATGACTGACATCACCCTCGCTCCCTTTATCTTTTTGAAAACTGATGCGAATGGCTGACAACATCTTCCGTTGAGGAAACTTTAGTTTGATCGTTAGAAATATATGTGTGCCCAAAAGAAGAATAATCATGGGCCAACCCCATACACAATCAGAGAATGCACTAATATAATTTTGAATCTGCTCCATGTTTTACCTTTGGCACAAATATACAAAAATTCACACAATTTATAGCATTCACCCTCTTACCTTCTCGTATGCCTCATTGATCTCCATCATCTTTGCCTCGCACTCCTCTTTCCGATCAGCATTCTTAGGCAGGTCGGGGTGGTGCTGCATGGCTAGTTCGTGATATGCCCGTTTAATCTCCTCGACGGATGCGCCCTCCTCCACTCCAAGCACTGCATAATAGGACTCTAAACTGACAGTGGAGTACTCTCCCTGCGACGAGGTGCTATTACGTTTGTAATCATCAAACTCGGTACGCAAGGAGGAGTATCGATCTTTAAAATATTCGATGTAACGGCTGTTAAACTTTAATTGCACCATTATCTGCATCAATAGTTTCCACTCATCATTATGGATACCATCCTGTTCCACTGTTAGTTGGAATAGAAGGTTCATCAGAGCCTTCATCTCACCTAAATCTCTTCCTCTCCAATACTGATAAGACTGCTCCTTCTGCACATCTGAATACTCTTTATCAAAAGCATCCTCTATCTCATCTTCACTTAAACATGCCGACAAGAACGTATTCTGCTCCTCTTTGGCCCCTTTATTCAATTGACATAGTTGATTAATGAATGGCAGCAGATATAAAATAGAATCATTGCTTCCCAACTTCTCCCTATGAGAGACATAAGCCTCTATCTGATCGTAGGTCATATCCCATTTCTCATTAAAATGACGAATTATGCAATTAGTCAAAACCAATTTAGACCGTATCCAACAAGACAAGCTGTCATAAATGTCATTACTGCGCATAAATGTCGCAGCAAGGATATACCCCAAAATAAAAACGGAAGACATCCAGATAATTGTGATTATCAAAGGAACCACCATATTTGCTATTACATACAAGGGCAATCCAATCAGAAGAAAAGGGAAAAACATCCATAGATTATATTCGAGAAATCTAAAGATCGGGAGAAATCTTTTCAGCCTCTTATCTTGTCTTGCAATTTCGTTTCTATTCATAAGCAAATCTGTTTAATTGTAAAGATGGTACGTTATTTCAGCTGTTAACCTCGAAGTTTTTCGTAAGCTTCATTAATTTTCTTCATTATCTCCTCGCACTCCTTGATTTTGCCAGCATTTTTCGGTAAATCAGGATGGTGCTTCAAGGCCAAGTTATGATAAGCTCGTTTGATCTCCTCGAAGGATGCACCCTCCTTCAATTCGAGGATGGCATAATAGGGGTTCAAATTAACAATGGGCTTCTTGACCTTCGACGAAGTCTTCTTACGTTTGTAATCATCAAACTCAGTACGCAAGGAGAAGTATCGGTTCTTGAAATATTCAATTTCATGTTTGTTGAACTTCAGTTGCGTCATTATATGAATCAACATATACCATTCATCATTGTGAATGCCATCCTGCTCAATGGTCAGTTTGAACAGAAGTTCCATCAGAGCCTTCCTCTCGTTCCACTCTTTTCCCCTCCAATATCGATAAGACTTCTTTCTCTGCGCATCAGAATACTCCTTATTAAAAGCATCCTCTATCTCATATTCATCTAAAAAAATCGACAGAAACGCCTTCTGCTCCTTTCTGGCGCTTTTATTCAGTTGGCACAGCCAACTAACAATTGGCAATAGATATGAAATGGAATCGTCTCCTCCCAACTGTGTCCTATGGGAGATGTAATCCTCTATATCTTCATTTGTCATGCCCCATCTCTTTTCGTAATGTTGCAACAATCGACCCGAAAGATTTGGATTGCGAAATAGCAAAGGATAAAATCGATCGCTTAATGGATCAAACCACGAGTCAATTTTATCCACTATTTTTTCATATATTTTTTTTAATCGTTTACTTGAAATAACGAAAACCAATAAATAGTAGGCAACTACAAATGTAATACACACAAAAAAAAGATAGACAAGTATATTGGCTGGTAAATAGGCTGGTAAAAACTTAACGGCAAGTAAAATCAAAATAACGGATGGTAACAACGCCAATAACCCCAAAATAAAGGCTATTATAGCGGGTGAAAAAATTACAAACAAGCTTATTAGACTCACCATAACGACAAGCAGTTTATCCAGCACACGAAGAATCGCATGCAATGGCATCACCCAGAAACGTTCTTTTAAAATCTCTTCCTTCTTCATATCGCTCACCTGTATAATGAATAACTCACCCTCTCACCTTCTCGTATGCCTCATTGATCTCCATCATCTTTGCCTCGCACTCTTCTTTCCGATCAGCATTCTTAGGGAGGTCGGGGTGATGCTGCATGGCTAGTTCGTGATATGCTCGTTTAATCTCCTCGATGGATGCGCCCTCCTCCAGTCCGAGGATGGCGTAATAGGGTTCTAAACTGGCAAAGG